>NZ_JASLER010000039.1 GCF_030151085.1 Bacteroides sp.
GAAAGCCAAGATTGAATATGGCGAAGCTGCATTCTATGGTCCCAAGCTGGATTTTATGGTAAAAGACGCTATCGGTCGCCGTTGGCAATTAGGAACCATCCAGGTTGACTATAACTTGCCGGAACGTTTCCAATTGGAATATACTGGTGCTGATAACCAGAAGCATCGTCCTGTAATGATTCACCGTGCACCGTTCGGTTCTATGGAACGTTTCGTAGCTGTGCTTATTGAACATACTGCAGGTAAATTCCCATTGTGGTTGATGCCGGAGCAAGTGGCTATTCTGCCTATCAGTGAAAAGTTCAATGATTATGCTCTTGAAGTAAAACAATACTTGAAGAAATATGATATTCGTGCTATCGTGGATGAACGTAACGAGAAAATTGGACGTAAAATTCGTGATAACGAGATGAAGCGCATTCCGTATATGTTGGTTGTCGGAGAAAAAGAAGCCGAAAACGGAGAAGTGGCTGTTCGTAAGCAAGGAGAAGGTGATAAAGGAACCATGAAATTTGAAGATTTCGCTAAAAAAATGAACGAAGAAGTTCAGAATATGATAAATAAGTGGTAACTTTGCGCCCAATTGTAAAAGCATAGCATATATAGATGTTCTAAAGACCGCTTTTACTTAATAAAATAAATAATTTGGTAGTAGTAAAAAAGAAACAAACTGGAAGTAATCGTTATTTAATGAAAAATGACAGCTTAAAAGGGCAACATCGGATTAACGAACAAATCCGTGCCAAGGAAGTCCGTATTGTGGGCGACGAAGTAGAACCCAAAGTGTATTCGATAGCACAGGCTTTGAGACTGGCTGAAGAGCACGAAGTGGATCTCGTGGAGATTTCTCCAAATGCAGAACCCCCTGTTTGTCGTATTATTGACTACTCTAAATTTCTTTATCAATTAAAGAAGCGTCAGAAAGAACAAAAGGCAAAGCAGGTAAAGGTAAACGTGAAGGAAATCCGTTTTGGTCCTCAAACAGATGACCATGACTATAACTTCAAGTTGAAGCATGCCAAAGGATTTTTGGAAGATGGAGACAAAGTGAAGGCATACGTGTTCTTCAAAGGTCGTTCTATCTTATTCAAAGAACAAGGAGAAGTATTGCTGCTTCGTTTTGCCAATGATTTGGAAGACTATGCAAAGGTAGATCAGATGCCTATTTTGGAAGGAAAGAGAATGACTATCCAGCTTTCTCCAAAGAAAGTTGCAGTTCCAAAGAAAGTGGTTACTCCTGCTGCTAAACCAGTGGAGAACTCCGCTAAACCGGCGCAGACTGAAGACGAAGAATAAAAGAAATGAGTAACGCCGTAGGTATAGTGCGTTGCCATATAATTTAATAATTTAAAAGTAAGTAAGATGCCAAAGATCAAGACTAACTCCGGTGCTAAAAAGAGATTTACTCTTACCGGAACGGGTAAAATCAAAAGAAAGCACGCTTTTCATAGTCATATTTTGACTAAGAAAACTAAGAAGCAAAAAAGAAACTTGTGTCACTCTACACTTGTTGATACAACAAATGTAAGCCAAGTGAAGGAACTTTTAGCAATGAAGTAATCAAGAGCGTACTAAGAATTAAAGTTATTAACCGAATGCATTAGCTTTAAGTCCGCTGCGTGAAGTAACGGCGCTAACATTCAAAAACAAGTAAAACTATGCCAAGATCAGTAAATCATGTTGCTTCAAAAGCAAGAAGAAAGAAAATTTTGAAATTGACCAGAGGTTACTTTGGTGCAAGAAAGAACGTATGGACCGTTGCCAAGAATACTTGGGAAAAAGGTTTGCTTTATGCGTTCCGTGACCGTAAGAACAAGAAAAGAAACTTCCGTGCATTGTGGATTCAACGTATCAACGCTGCCGCTCGTTTGGAAGGTATGTCTTATTCTAAGTTGATGGGAGCTTTGCACAAAGCAGGTATCGAAATCAACCGCAAGGTGTTGGCTGATTTAGCGATGAACCATCCGGAAGCTTTCAAGGCTATCGTTGCTAAAGCAAAAGCTGCATAAAAACAGTTAGCTGATAAATTAACAAAGTGCTGATTACCTATTTGGTAGTCAGCACTTTCTATTTGTGAATATGCTGTAGAAGGGTTAAAACTTAGGGTTACCCTAAACAAAATGTTCTTTTTCCTTGTTTCTTTCACAGAAACTAATTATCTTTGTTATAGAAAAAATAGCCGCATTGGTTGGATCGGGAAACTCATCAAGTTTTATGAAATACCGAGACAAGCTTCGCTCCTCAATGGCGGGCCACGCCCTTCGGGGTAACTCTTGAGTCAGTGGATTACAAAGAGGGTGAGCTCTCAAATCATGTCATTCGGAGTTTCATCACATCATCGGTGCGGCTTTCTATAGAAAAGGAACGGTAATCTTGGATTGACTACCGTTCCTTTTTACTTTATCTCCTTTTTAGCTGATAAAGTGTCTTGGTTGACACATATAGCTGCGTGACTTTACACACTTATTTATTTATTGTCCCGTTGGTCTTTTACTCTGACGGCTTTTCCTTCGCTTTGAGGTAGAGAACCTTTCTTTACTAGCCTTAACTTAGGAGTGACGAGGATTTCATCTTTTAATTGGCGGGTAATCTCTTTACGTATCTTTTCCAACTCAATATAATTGTCGGTAGAAAGATCACTGAGTTCTACCTCTACGATCATTTCGTCTTGGTTGTCAACAGTTTCTAGTGTAATGAGGTAATTGCTGCCCAATTGAGGGAATTGTACCAGTACCTTTTCAACTTGCATAGGGAAAATGTTTACTCCCTTAATGATGAACATATCATCACTACGTCCTTTGATGCGGTCAATGCGCAGATGAGTACGTCCACATGGGCATTCTCCAGGCAGGATACGGGTTAAGTCACGCGTACGGTAGCGCAGCAATGGCATCATTTCACGGTCGAGGGTAGTTAGTACAAGTTCACCTATTTCGCCCTCAGGAACGGGTTCGCCTGTTTCTGGATCGATAATTTCGACGAGAAAGCAGTCTTCCCAAAAATGCATACCATTCTGTTCGGTACACTCAAAAGCGACACCGGGACCGTTCATTTCAGTCATACCAAAGCTATTGTAAGCTTTTACACCAAGCATACGCTCTATCTTTTTGCGCTGTTCGTTGGTATGTGGTTCTGCACCGATAAGAAGCGTTTTAAGGGTAGTTGTAGTCGGGTCTATACCTTCTTCCTGAAATACCTCGGCCAAACGGATTGCGTAGCTGGGAATAGCATGTAGTGCGGTCGTTTTGAAATCTGTTATAAACTTGATTTGCCGTTTACTGTTTCCAGCAGCTGCCGGTACGGTTAGGGCTCCCAAGCGTTCAGCTCCGTATTGAAAGCCTAATCCGCCAGTAAACATACCATAACCTGAACTGTTTTGAAAAACATCGGTTTTACGAAGACCTACAGTGTAGAGGCATCGCGCTACTAGGTTTGCCCAAGAATCCAAATCGTGCTGGGAATGAACAATAACAGTCGGAGTACCTGTTGTACCACTTGACGAGTGAATACGGACTCCATCTTCACGCATATTACCCGATACTAGTCCGAATGGGTAGTTGTCACGCATGTCAGCTTTCGTTGTAAATGGAATTTTACGGATATCCTCTACTGACTTGATGCTGTCTGCGGTAATATTGTGTTCTTGGAATACTTTCTTGTAAAATGGCGAATTTGCCGCAATGTTGATAGTCTTCTTCAATCGTTGAAGCTGCAAATCGTGCAGCTTCTCTCGCGGCATGGTTTCTATATCTTCTTCCCAGTATTTGTCGTTCATGGCGTTTTGAGTTTTGAATTGGTTTACATCAGTTTCTCTGCGATTTCCTTACCGGCTGCCAAGGCTTTGAGATTTAATTCTACGATTTCTTCTCCTTTGCGTTGGAAGATCTCCCGAATGCTGTCTTGCATTTTCATGTAATCGATACCTAGGAAAGGGATGGTTGCACCTAACAATACAATATTAGCGACACGGGTGGAGCCTATCTCTTTGGCTACCTCATTCACGTTCAGTGTTATTTTATGTGGTAGTTTGTTGATTTCTGCTTTAATAGCTTCTTCCGCTGGATAATTAGGGATGTTAATGAATGGAGCTTCATTAGTTACCAGCCAACCTTCATGAGTGAGGTAGGGGAGGTAACGCAGGGCTTCCATGGGTTCCAATGAAATGATTAGGTCGCATTTTCCTGTTGGGATGAGATCTGAAGCAATGGGCTGGTCGCTGATGCGCAGGTTGGACTGAACGTCTCCGCCTCGCTGGCTCATACCGTGTACTTCCGATTGTTTCATATACAAACCGTCTTTCAAGGCTGCTTTTCCAATTACAGTGGCGATGGAGAGGATTCCTTGTCCTCCCACGCCGGAAAGTATGATGTCTTTTTTCATGGCTTTACTTGTTTCGTTTTTTACGTGCTAAGGTTTGAATGCATTCTCTGCGAGGGATGATGACGGATACGCCGCGATATTCAATCTCTTCGCGAATCACTTGCTTCATCTCTTCATAATTCTTTTTCAATGGAGTGACTACGCGGATGTGTTCGGGAGCAACACCAATACCAGTACAGATGGCTTCGATTCGTCCGGTTCCGGCAGAATCTTGACCTCCGGTCATGGCGGTTGTTTCATTGTCCGAGATGACAATGGTGACATTTGCGTTTTCGTTTACACAATCCAGCAGACCAGTCATGCCCGAGTGAGTGAATGTAGAGTCACCAATGACAGCTACTGCTGGGTGTAATCCTGCATCAGAAGCACCCTTAGCCATGGTGATAGAGGCACCCATGTCTACGCAAGAGTTAATTGCGTTGAATGGTGCATTTGCTCCCAAAGTATAGCAACCTATATCGCTGAATACTTTGTGGGTAGGATATTCTTCTTTCAGCACTTGTGTGAGCACAATGTACATATCACGGTGACCACAACCGTCGCAAAGTGCAGGAGGGCGCATTTCTACTATGGAAGGAATGCTGAATTCGGTTTTGTTTTCTTTTCCCAGAGCACGTGCAACTGTATCTGGATTTAATTCTCCATCTTGTGACAAGGTTCCGTCCAAGCGACCTTTCACTTTTACGCCAATACCCAGATAACCTTTTAATTGTTTTTCTACAAATGGTTGTCCGTCTTCCAATACTAAGATCTCGTCACATTCACTAACTAGTTGCATGAGTTGCTTTTTGGGAAGGGGATATTGACCTATTTTGAGTACAGGATGCTCGCATCCGTCAGGATAATTTTCCATCAGGTAATTATAGCCGATACCACATGCGATAATACCTAACTTCTTATTAGGTCCATCTACAAATTTGTTGTATGGAGAATTTTCAGAGGCTTTGATGAATTCATCCTGGCGTTGTAACAGGACTTTGTAGCGTTTGCGTGCATTCCCCGGTAATAGTATGAATTGGCGGGGATCTTCGCTGAATGATAGCCCGTTTTGTGACTGCTGCGGATTACGCTCTACACCTGAACGAGAGTGTGCTAGGCGTGTAACCATACGCATTAATACTGGCTCACCTATTTGTTCTGAAAAAGCAAAACCATTATATACCATGTCGTATGCTTCTTGTTGATTGCTTGGTTCAAACATCGGAATCAACGAGAAATCACCATAGAAACGACTGTCTTGTTCATTTTGAGAAGAATGCATACTGGGATCATCGGCTGCTACGACGATCACACCACCTTTTACGCCTGTAATGGCGGAGTTGATAAAACAGTCTGCGGCTACATTCATACCCACATGCTTCATACATACTAATGCACGTTTTCCTGCGAACGACATACCTAAAGCAGCTTCCATAGCTGTTTTCTCATTGGAGCTCCAACGATTGTGAATGTTCTGCTCAGCAGTAATGGGTGCCATCTGAATATATTCGGTTATTTCCGTAGAAGGAGTGCCGGGGTAGGCATATACGCCTGAGAGTCCGGCATCTAATGCAGCTTGTGCAATGGCTTCATCGCCAAGTAAGAGTTGCTTGCTCATATTTGATTGTTTAAGTATTAGTCATTGATTAATTATGGACGCAAATATAGCCTTTTGCTTTTATTTTATCATTAAATTACTTGAAAATCTTTCTTTCGTTTAATGCATTCCAATATTTTCTTGCATTTTTCATGTGATCGGCATAATTGGATGCAAAGTTGTGTGTACCTGAGAAATCTTCTTTGGCGCACATATAAATATAGTCGTGTTTGACATAATTCAGGACTGCATCCAGCCCAATGGGTGAGGGGATTCGTATAGGACCGGGAGGCAAACCGAGATTACGATACGTATTATATGGTGAGTCAACGCTAAGGTGAGCATTAGTGATTCTTCTTAGCCCAAAATCCTGAAGAGCAAATTTTATCGTAGGATCGGCTTGCAGGGGCATATCCGAATGTAAGCGATTGATGTACAGTCCTGCTACCATAGGTTTTTCAGGATTGTTATTTGTTTCTTCTTCGACAATGGAAGCAAGGGTGCAAACTTCTGCAGGTGTCATTCCGATGGCTGTGGCTTTATTCAGGCGTTCTTGGTTCCAAAATTTAAGATGTTCTTTTTGCATGCGTTCAAAGAAATCCGTTACGTTCATGTCCCAATATACTTGGTATGTTTCCGGAATAAATAAACATGGCATCGTTTCTTGGGTATAGCCTAATTTTTGTTGGAACGTAGAGTCATTCATTACATTGGCTACCTCAGCCGAATCAATCATAAGTTGTTTGCCTACACTACGCGCTAATCTATCTAAGGTGCGTACGCTACCAATAGTGAGATTTATTGGATCTTGATATCCACGGTACAAACGGCTAAAAACGTGATATACATTTTCACTCGGATGAATGGCATAACGCCCTGTATGAATATTTTGGGGATAATTACGATACTTCGCCATCCACAAAAATCCTTTGAAGCTTTTGGGATGTCCCTGGCTTTTCACCTTATTATATATCGAATCTATTGTGTCATCACGATCGATGTATATATATGTCGTCTTCTGTGGATGAAACTGTGGAGCAAATAAAAAGTAATAAATTGCTCCGGCACCGATGAGTCCGATGAGGATTAACAATACTATTCCACTCAGGAGTATTTTTTTCTTCTTCTTATCCATATTTGCTAATAATAAAAGTCCGGCAAAGGTAAAAAGAATAAGCGAAATATACTTCTTCCTAGTGGAAAAACCATTTTAAGTTAGTTAATAAAAAAAGAGATGCCACAAGCATCTCTTTTTTTATTTATTGAGCCGCTAGCCAGACTTGAACTGGCGACCTACGCGTTACGAATGCGTTGCTCTACCAACTGAGCTATAGCGGCATTGTTTACGGGGTGCAAAGGTACATCTTTATTTGAATAAGCAAAAAGAATCGATTGAATTTTTAGATTTATTTTATTGAGTATATTTTTCTGTTTATGTAATGTGTTATTTCTTCTGGAAAAATTGGATAATCAAACAAAAAACAGCATCTTTGTAACCTGACTTTGTGAACAAAATGGTCCGATGCTATTTATGAATTTGAGATTATATTATAAATATCTTTCCTCTCGTATTGCGTCTAAGTGGACGGTGTTACTGGTAGATGTGCTGATTGTAGTAATAGCGATGCTTTTTGCGTATTTACTACAATTCCGTATATCTTCTATATTCTATCCTCTTCCTCTTTATATTTGGATGTTCATCCTTGCATTGTTAAGTAATGTTTGTTTCTTTCATATACTTCGTACCTATGTAGGTGTAATCCGTTTTTCCTCATTTGTCGATATCTATCGTGTGTTTCAGAGTCTTACACTTGGATATGGAGTGTTGGGATTGGGGAATATCTTTTGGTCGGCTTTAGGCTTGGGAGAAACCTTGCCGGGGAGTGTTTTATTTATAGCATATATTTTCTCATTCATATTTATGGTGAGTCTGCGTATTGCTGTGAAAATGCTTTATGAGGCAATTGCTTTTGATGCCCGTCATTCTGTGAATGTATTTATATATGGATTTCATGGGACTGGAGTTAATGTTGCGAAATCATTAAGGGTTAGTCGCAATAATCATTTTCGTTTACGCGGGTTTATATCTGATGAACCGGATATGATTGGTAAACATACTATGGGATGTAGAGTCTACGCCAATGATGACAAACTGTTCGGATATCTTAAGAAAAAAAATGTGCAAACAGTGATTGTATCTCCAAGTAAGATAGCTGATTTGGAGAGTTTGGGCGTATTGGATAAGTTGTCATCACATAATATTCATGTAATGACAATACCGCCATTGAGTAATTGTTTGGATGATGGATTGATTAAAGACATTCAAATAGAAGATTGGCTACGAAGAGATCCGGTACAAATTGATATTCGAAAAATAACTCCGCATATAGAAGGAAATCGAATCATGGTTACTGGTGCTGCCGGGACTATTGGACGAGAGATTATCCGTCAATTAGCTACCTTGAATCCGTATCAGTTAATCTTGGTGGATCAAGCAGAGTCTCCTCTTTATGATGTACAATTGGAACTTTCTGATCATTGGAAAAATCTGGACGTTCGTGTCTTGGTGGCTGATGTAACCAATCGTACGCGTATGGAAGCTATATTTCAAGATACACAACCTCAATTGGTATTCCATGCTGCTGCTTATAAGCAACCTTTATTAATGGAAGATTATGTTTCTGAAGCTTTGCAGGTTAACGTATTGGGAACGATGAATATAGCTGATTTAGCTATAAAATATAACGTTTGCCGTATGATTTTGGTATCAACAGATCAAACTGTCCAATTAGAAAATGTAGTAGGGTATAGCAAGCGTTTGGCCGAATTATACGTACAATCAATGGGGCAAAAACTGCAGAATGAAAAGGGTATAGGAGGTAGCTTTATCATCGTACGCTTTGGAGATGTGTATCCGGACGCACCCCACAGCTTAATGACTTTACCTGAAGCTTGTGCCCTTATTCTAGAAGCTGGAGTTATGGGTACTAATGGTAGGGTGTATGTTTTTGAAGAAACGAATAAAGTTTCTTCGGTTCCTACATGGCATGATAAAATAAAATGTGAAGTGTCATGTGTTTATGATTATGAACAGATTTATAAAATACTTTCCGATTTAGTTGAACATAGTTATACTGAAAAAACGGCTATTTTATTAAGTGAAATAAAAAAAATAGTGCCAGAATTAGCCATTTCTGCGCTCATGTTAGAGAACGTGACGGAGAATACTTTTTAATGCTTTTTCGAAAACTTAGAGGTGAAATAAATGTATATTATGAAAATAATATGTTACCTTTGTGCCCGATTTATATTTATTACAAGAACTCTAAAGATTAATCAGAATATCTTATGCGTAGATTAATAGCACTATTCTTCTTGATATTTACTTTGTCAGGAGTGGCTGTGGCCCAGCAAATGCCGGATGATCAAGTTATTCAGTATGTAAAAAGCGCTCAACAAATGGGTAAAACTCAAAAGCAAATTACTACTGAATTAATGCGGAGAGGAGTCACTAAAGAACAAGTAGAGAGGATTCAACAAAAATATGAAGATTCAAAATCTGGAAATCAGCAAAATAGTACACAAGGAGAAAATCAATCACGCCAACGTGGACAGCAAAATGCGGATAAAAAGACAGATGCTAAATCTATAAATCAGCGTAATAATACCCAACAACGTACTGTAAAAGGTCTGCGTACTACCAATGGTAGACAAATGTATCGTGGTGACCAGATGGAAATGACCGGAGATTCTTTATGGATGGATGGCAATAATAGAGGTATGTATTGGGAGGAAGAAGATCCGACGCAACAAATATTTGGTCATAATATATTTACCAATGCAAATTTGACATTCGAACCTAATATAAATGTTGCAACCCCGGTTAACTATCGTTTAGGCCCTGGTGATGAGGTGATTATTGATGTTTGGGGGGCTTCTGAAACAACTATTCGTCAAACCATTTCTCCTGAAGGAAGTATTTTAGTTAATAACTTAGGTCCGGTTTATCTAAGTGGAAAGACCGTGAAAGAGGCAAATAACTATTTGAGACAAGAGTTTGCCAGAATCTATTCAGGTGTAATAGGGAATGTCCCATCTACTCAAGTGAAGTTAACCTTGGGAGAAATTCGTTCTATTCAGGTAAATATAATGGGGGAGGTTGTTGTTCCTGGAACATATACTCTTTCTTCTTTTGCTTCTGTATTTCATGCTTTATACCGTGCTGGTGGGGTAAATAAAATAGGTAGCCTACGTAGTATAAAAGTGGTGCGTAATGGAAACGTTATTGCTGATTTGGATGTTTACGACTTCATAATGAAGGGAAAAATGAAAGATGATGTCCGTTTGCAAGATGGGGATGTCATCCTTGTAGATCCTTACCAATCGTTGGTACAGATATTAGGAAAGGTTAAGCGTCCGATGTTTTATGAAATGAAATCAACAGAAACTATTGCTACATTGTTGAAATATTCAGGTGGTTTTACGGGTGATGCTTATAAGAAAGCTATTCGCATTATTCGTAAAAGTGGTCGTGAACACCAAATTTATAATGTAGATGAAATGGATTTTTCCGTATTCCGTGTAGAAGATGGTGATGTCGTAACCGTGGATTCTGTATTGCAACGTTTTGAGAATCGTGTAGAAGTTCGTGGAGCAGTATACCGTGAAGGTTTATATCAGTTGAACGGAACAGTGAATACTGTAAAACAATTGATAAAGAAAGCGGAGGGGATTCGTGGCGATGCATTCTTAAATCGTGCTATCATTGACCGTGAGCGTGAAGATCTATCGCATGAAATTATTCAAGTGGACATTAAAGGTTTACTTAATGGAACAGTAGCAGATATTCCTTTGCAGCGAAATGACGTTCTATATATTCCTAGTATCCATGATTTGAAAGAAGAGTCGACTTTAACCATTCATGGTGAAGTTGCCAATCCAGGTACTTATCTTTACTCGGATAACATGACAGTAGAAGATTTGATTTTGCAGGCAGGTGGTCTATTAGAAGCAGCTGCAACAACAAAAATTGAAATTGCTCGTCGAGTGAAAGAACCGAAAAGTACTACATTTAGTACTACCGTGGGACAAAATTTCTCTTTTGATTTGAAAGACGGTTTATTGTTAGGTGATGGTAGTGATAATTTTCATCTTGAGCCTTTTGATGAAATATACATCCGTAAGAGTCCGGCTTATCATCAACAACAAAATGTAACTGTAGGAGGAGAGGTCCTTTTTAATGGAAGTTATGCATTATCTAAAAAGAATGAACGTTTGAGCGATTTAATTGCTAAAGCTGGTGGTATAACTCCAGATGCTTATGTAAAAGGTGCTCGATTGATTCGTAAGATGACTGAAGAAGAGCTTCGCCGTAAAGAAGATGCGTTGCGCATGACGCAAATGGGTGCTGGTGATTCTATCTCTATTAAGAAGCTTGATTTATCGGATTCTTATTCAGTAGGTATCAGTTTAGAAAAAGCGTTGCAGAATCCAGGATCGGATTATGATATGGTGTTACGTGAAGGTGATATGTTGTTTGTACCGGAATATGTAAGTACGGTAAAAATCAATGGCGCTGTGATGTATCCCAATACTGTTCTTTATAAGAAAGGTGAAAGTTTACGCTATTATATAAACCAAGCTGGTGGTTTTGGCAATGATGCAAAGAAGCGAAAAGCTTATATTGTTTATATGAATGGTACAGTATCACGTTTAAAATCGGGAAATACAAAAGCTATTGAGCCTGGTAGTGAAATTATTGTTCCAAGTAAAGATCCAAGGAAGAAGATGAGTGCTGCTGAAATTATAGGTATGGGTACTTCTGCTGCTTCGTTGGCAACAATGGTTGCGACAATGGTTAATCTCTTTAAGAAATAGGATATATGAGTGAAGAAAAAATACAAAATACGACTCCTCAGCATCCTGAGGAACAAGAAATTGATTTAATAGAACTTGCACAGAAGGTCTGGGCTAGTCGTAAATTGATATTTAAAGCATGTGGTATTGCTGCTCTTGTTGGATTGGTTGTTGCATTTAGTATTCCTAAAGAATATTCTACAAGTGTTACGTTAGCTCCTGAGAGTGGTGGTAAGTCTGGTGGTGGAAGCATGGGGGCCTTGGCTGCTATGGCTGGAATCAATTTGGGAAGTTCTTCTGGTGAAGATGCATTGTCTCCCGATCTTTATCCTGATATTGTAAGTTCTACTCCTTTTCTTATTGAATTGTTTGATGTGAAAGTCAAAGATCAGAAAGGGAAAATAGATACAACTTTGTATGCTTATTTGAAAGATAATCAGCGTGGTCCTTGGTGGAGTGCAATAATATCTGCCCCGTTTAAAGTATTGGGATGGACTCTATCCTTATTTAAAGATAAACCAGAAGAGGGAGAAGCTAAGTTTGATCCTTTTCAGTTAACTCCAGAAGAATCAGGAATTGCAGATGCATTGAGTAAGCGCATTTCTATCGCTGCAGATAAAAAAACAGGTGTGACTACGCTATCAGTAACTATGCAAGATCCTTTAATTTCTGCTTCATTAACTGATACAGTAATGCATTGTTTGCAAAACTATATTACAAATTATAGAACAAACAAGGCTCGTCATGATTTAGCTTTCACAGAGAAACTTTATGGTGAAGCGAAAGCTAATTATACGGAAACTCAGAAAAAATATGCTAACTTTGTAGATGCAAATCAGAATATAATCTTGTTAAGTTATCGTGCAGAACAAGAACGTCTACAGAATGAAATGAATTTGGCATACCAAGTATATACACAAGTATCTCAGCAATTGCAGATGGCAAGAGCGAAGGTACAGGAAATTACGCCAGTATATACAGTTGTTCAACCGGCTACAGTTCCGTTACGTCCTGCCAAGCCTAATAAAATTATGATTTTAATAGGGTTTATGTTTTTGGCTGGAGTTGGTTGTGTAGGTTGGATTTTATTTGTGAAGGATTTATTAAAAGGATGGAAAAAGCAAACGATATGATAACAAATGATACTATGACATGCTGGTATGCGTTGCATACGGCTCCTAAATTAGAACATAAACTAATGCAGTGTTTAAATGCTGCCGGATATTCAACATTTTGCCCAATGCAGGCAGTATTTGTGAAATGGAATGGACAGACTAAGGAAGTTATTGTCCCTTTTTTCTCAGGATGTCTGTTTGTTGCTGGGGATATTACTAAAATAGCTTCCTTAATAACTTCGCAAAAAGCTGCTGTTATAGTGGATAAAGAAGGCGAAAAATTAACTATTGAAGCTGATAAAACAGAACTCTTGGCTAAATTTATTCAGCAATTAAAAGAATGATGAAGTTGATAACGGAAGAGCTGTTGGATACTGTTACGGCTCAAGCTAAAGAAAATCCACGTTTGCGCATGAATTATAATCTTCATGCAACTTTGGATGCTCCGATACATCGCTTGTTGAATGCTTTAGAACCGGATACATATCTGCCTCCACATCGCCATGCTGATAAAGAAGAAACTTATTTGGTTTTACGTGGAAGTTTACTTGTTTTCTTTTATGATGAGCAAGGAAATGTGACGGACAAAGCATGTCTTGACCCTTTGAAAGGAAATTTTGGTTTGGAAATACCTTCCGGAACTTGGCATAGCATTGTTGTCTTAGAATCGGGTACTGTTATTTTTGAAATAAAGAAAGGACCTTATCAGCCTTCTTCTCCTGAAGATTTGGCCTCATGGGCACCTGCGTCATCAGATGAAAGAGGGGCGAAAGATTTTATAAAGCGGATGTTGGAACTTTAATGATGTTTGAGTGTTTAACACTCAAACATACGACTTCTTGCTAGCATACATGCTCCTATAACTCCTGCTTTTTCCTTGAGTTTGGAGGTAGCTATAACCGAATCTTTATTAACCAAATTCAGAGAATATTTCCGGATAGCTGTTTTTATAGGTTGAGTGATGTAATCACCGGTTGTGGAAAGGGTGCCTCCAATAATAACCAAATCCGGATTGAACAGATTGATTAGACCGGCAATTTGCTTTCCTAATTTCTGACCAATTTCTTCTACGATTTCAATGCATAGAAGATCCTCATCTTTTATAATAGTTTCAAGAATTTCATCTAGCGTAATAGGGTGATTTTTGTCTTTTGCTCTTGCTGACAAAATTGAGGTTTCTCCATTCTGTATGCGTTCTAGCAAGATACGATGAAGAGCCGATCCTGAGGCCTCAGTTTCCAGACAGCCTTTCTTACCACAGTGGCAAAGTATTTCGTTCTCGAAGACGGAGATATGACCGAATTCTCCTGAAAACCCTGATTTGCCGGTGTATATTTTGCCATCAATGATAATACCAATGCCCAATCCCCAACTTATATTTATAAAGATAATATTCTTCTCATTGCTAACATATCCTTTCAGATATTCACCATAAGTCATGGCGCGGGTATCGTTATCTATAGTTACTTTATGGCCAATCTTTTCGGTCATGACTTCGGATAACGGACGTTCTTCAAAGTTGAACCAGCTAAAACTATAACCGGATTCTGGATTGACACGTCCCGAAACATTGATGCTGATATTAATAATCTTTTCTATATTGATACTTAGCTTTTTTATAAATGCCGTGATGAGTTTGCATAATTCATTCAACCCATTGACTGAATTCTCGCATTTATAAGGAATATCCATTTTGCATTCTACCATATCCCCTTTAAAATTAATTAGGCCGATATTGATAGCGAATTTTTTAATATCGACTCCAATAAAGTATCCTGATTCGGGATTCAGTCCATATAAACTGGGATGACGACCACCACTTGTTTCCAGTTTTCCATAGTCGTTAATGTATCCTTCCTCACACATTTCACTGATAAATTTAGTGACTGTAGGAACGCTTAAATCCAATTCTTTGGATAAATCTGTAATAGTAGAACTACCATTATATATATAATGTGCTATGATTCTCTTTTTGAGTAACGCACCTTTAGTTCCTAATTCTATTTCTTTTAGCAAATGTAGTTTCATATAAACTATTATTTTAATATGTACGGCAAATATACCTAATAATCTTTAGATATAGATTTGCAAACTGCAAAAAGATGTTTATTTGCTAAAATGTGATTGTTGTCCTAGGTAAAACATACTCTATAAATTATATTAAACTCGTCGTTATTAATAAAATAATTTAGTATATAATGCTTTTATAATAAAATAAAAGTGTACATTTGTAGCGATGTTATTTAAATGAAGGCATAAACACAAAATGTTTGGCTCTCGGTTATATATATTAATAATTAAATTTAAGTATTATGGAAAAAATTGTAGGATTAATCAATGCCCCGTTTACTCCCTTTTATGAAAATGGAGAAATAAATTACGAACCCATTGAGGCATACGCAAAGATGTTGGTTAAAAATGGTCTTCAAGGAGTATTCATCAACGGGTCGTCCGGTGAGGGGTATATGTTGACTGATGAAGAACGTATGAAATTGGCTGAACGTTGGATAGAAGTTTCTCCAAAAGGTTTTAAAGTAATCGTACATGTAGGTAGTTGCTGTGTGAAATCTAGTCATAAGCTTGCCGAACATGCTCAAAAGATAGGAGCGTGGGGTATTGGTGCAATGGCTCCTCCATTCCCTAAAATCGGAAGAATAGAAGAACTGGTTAAATATTGCGAGGAAATAGCTTCGGGTGCTCCTCAGCTGCCTTTCTATTATTATCATATTCCGGCATTCAATGGTGCTTTCCTCTCAATGTATGCATTCTTGGAAGCTGTTGACGGTCGTATTCCCAACTTTGCTGGTATCAAGTATACGTTCGAAAGTCTGTATGAATATAACCAATGCCGCTTGTATAAGAATGGCAAATTTGACATGCTTCATGGACAGGATGAAACCATTCTTCCCTGTTTGGCTATGGGTGGTGCTCAAGGTGGCATTGGCGGAACAACGAATTATAACGGCATCAATCTGGTAGGTATCATTGATGCCTGGAAAGCTGGAGATCTTGATAAAGCGCGTGAATTGCAGAATTTCTCACAAGAGGTTATTAACGTAATCTGCCATTTCCGTGGCAATATTGTAGGCGGAAAACGAATTATGAAACTGATCGGTTTGGATTTGGGTAAGAATCGTACTCCATTCCAGAATATGACTGATGATGAAGAAGTACGCTTGAAAGCTGAGCTTGAAGCAATCAACTTCTTCGAACGTTGTAATAAGTTATAAAAAAGAAGTTGTGATGAATACGACAGAATACCTACAGACATGGTCTGACTCTTATAAGAATGACATGATAAATAATATCATGCCATTTTGGATGAAATATGGCTTAGATCGTAAGAATGGCGGCGTTTATACTTGCCTCGACCGTGACGGAGCGTTGATGGATACATCAAAATCCGTTTGGTTTCAAGGACGTTTTGCGTTTACATGTTCTTTTGCCTACAATCATATTGAGAAAAACGTAGAATGGCTTAATGCAGCCAAATGTACCCTGGACTTTATCGAAGCACATTGCTTCGATAAAGATGGGCGTATGTTTTTTGAAGTTACTGAAAAGGGCTTACCTATTCGTAAACGTCGCTATGTATTCTCTGAAACATTTGCCGCTATTGCGATGTCGGAATATGCCATTGCAACTGGTGATCGCGTATATGCCGAGAAAGCGCTGAACTTATTTAAAGAGATTCGCCGTTTTCTATATACGCCGGGTATTTTAGAACCCAAATTCTGTGACCGAGTGAAGATGAAAGGTCATTCTATCGTTATGATATTGATTAATGTGGCTTCCCGTGTACGTGCGGTTATCAGTGATCCGATACTTGACCAGCAGATTGACGAGGCTATTGCAGAATTGCGCAAGGACTTTATTCATCCCGAATTCAAGGCATTACTCGAAACTGTAGGACTCAATGGTGAGTTTATTGATACCAATGCCGCCCGTACCATTAATCCGGGGCATTGCATCGAAACTTCCTGGTTTATTTTGGAGGAAGCAAAGAACCGTAACTGGGACAAAGCTATGGTGGATACCGCACTTACCATCCTCGACTGGTCGTGGGAGTGGGGTTGGGACAAGGAATATGGTGGCATCATCAACTTCCGCGATTGCCGCAATTTGCCTTGTCAGGATTATGCGCATGACATGAAGTTCTGGTGGCCGCAAACTGAAACCATCATTGCTACACTTTATGCTTACCAGGCTACTAAGGATGAAAAATACCTGGCCATGCACAAACAGATCAGTGACTGGACATATGCCCATTTTCCCGATAAGGAGTTCGGAGAATGGTATGGTTACTTGCGCCGTGATGGTACAATCTCTCAGCCGGCTAAAGGAAACCTTTTCAAAGGACCTTTCCACATACCGAGAATGATGACGAAGGGCTATGTGCTTTGCCAAGAAATTCTTTCCACAATTCAATCTAACCATTAATCTCTTTATTAAAGTATCATGAAAAACTCGAAAATTTATCCGTGGGTAGTAGTAGCACTCCTTTGGGTTGTCGCTTTACTTAACTATATGGATAGACAAATGTTGAGTACCATGCGCGATGCCATGCAGATGGACATCGTAGAGTTACAGTCGGCGGCCAACTTCGGCCGCCTTATGGCTGTTTTTCTTTGGATCTACGGCTTGATGAGCCCTGTCTCTGGCATGATTGCCGACCGATTAAATCGTAAATGGCTTATCGTAGGTAGTTTGTTTGTATGGTCCACTGTGACTTACCTGATGGGTATAGCCGATAATTTCGAACAGGTTTTTTGGCTTCGTGCGCTCATGGGGATTAGTGAAGCCCTCTACATACCTGCCGGACTTTCCTTGATTGCTGATTACCATTCTGATAAATCGCGTTCATTGGCAATAGGTATTCACATGACCGGTCTCTATGCCGGGCAAGCTATTGGTGGTTTTGGAGCTACAGTGGCCGAGGCATTCTCTTGGCACACTACATTTCATTGGTTTGGTATTATCGGCATTGCTTATGCAGTTGTGCTGGCATTGTTCCTTCGAGAGAAGAAAGGACATATTCAAGTGGAGCAGATTCAATCTTCTGCGTCTAAAGAGAAAGGAGCTATTTTCAAAGGATTGACCTTGTTATTCAGTAACATTGCCTTCTGGGTGATATTACTTTATTTTGCAGCACCAAGTCTTCCCGGTTGGGCTATCAAGAACTGGTTGCCTACTCTGTTTGCCGAAAACTTGGATATTCCTATGTCGCAGGCAGGTCCAATGTCTACAATAACGATTGCTGTATCTTGCTTCATTGGAGTTATTTTGGGAGGTCTTCTGTCGGATAAATGGGTACAGAAGAACATCCGCGGTCGTGTCTACACCGGTGCTATTGGTTTGGGCTTGACTATTCCGGCATTAGTGCTATTGGGGTTTGGCCATAGCTTTGTTGCTGTAATTGGTGCAGGAATGTTGTTTGGTATCGGTTTTGGTATATTCGATGCCAATAATATGCCTATCCTTTGCCAGTTTGTATCATCAAAATACCGGGGTACAGCTTATGGTATTATGAATATGACAGGTGTCTTTGCCGGTGCTTTTGTTACAGACTTGTTAGGCCAATGGACTGATGGAGGTAAATTAGGAACGGGTATCGCTATGTTGGCAGTCATTGTTTTCATAGCTTTGGCGGTGCAACTTTATTTCTTGCGTCCGAAGACAGATAATATGGTCTAATAAAAACAGATATAAAAATGATAGTTTCTAATTTGCAAAATAGTGGTAGGATTGAAGATCTTCATCCACTGTTTAAAATACTTTTTGATTACGTGAAAAATCACGATTTGCTTCACGCTGAATTGGGGCGTATCGTGTTGGATAGCGATAATCTGTTTATCAATAATGTCAATCCAGAGTGTGTGCCTGCTGAAAAACAGGTATTAGAAGTTCATCATACTTATATTGATGTACATATCCTGCTCGAAGGCAAAGAGGCTATTGGCTGGAAAGCGATAGAAGATTTAACGATGGAGACAAAGCCGTATGAAGAAGAAGACGATTGTGCATTGTATGCCGATAAACCTACTGCTTATGTTGATTTGTTGCCTGGGCAGTTCGCCATTGTTTACCCCGAAGATCCCCATGCACCGGTTATAGGCAGTGGGAGGATACGCAAGTTGATTGCAAAAGTAAAGCTTTGACAATTAACAAACGTGAGTTCAATCACATATATTTCATCGAACTCACCTTGAAATAATTGGCGAAACACTTGACATCGCCTTTGCAATGTTGTACCTTTGTAAGGTGAATTTATAGATACTTCAATTTCAAATTAGGATAAACGGAGAGGCATTGCTTCTCCGTTTCTTTTGTTCCCCCTCACGTCTTCTTGTTTGAAATGCCTCATGTTTGCTCCCCCAATGCTACACTTTA
>NZ_JASLER010000049.1 GCF_030151085.1 Bacteroides sp.
CTTCATCTATCGGCTGTTTTCATTCATTGACAGGGGAGAGTTCAAGAAAGCGGATGAATGGATTACAGAGAACCAAGCCTCATTGATAGATAAGACAGGCTTGCTGAAAGACCAGCAACAAGCCATTATGTTGCTATACATCGCATTGACCCATCTGGGCAATGGTGAATTTCGCAAGGCAAAGAAGAAGCTGGCGCTTATTGTGGGACGGGGGAATTTCTACCCTCTTTCGCTGTTTCGCACCATCCGTCTTGTGAATCTGATGATCCACTATGAACTGGGGGATATTGATTATATCCAATCCGAAACCCGTTCCATCAAGCGGGAGATGTCCAAGAATAAGGAACTAAGCCTGAAAGTGGAGTTGTTCCTGCTGAAATTCCTGAATTATTCTTTCGTCGATGATAACAAAAAGTCACGGGTAAGCATCTGGAAACATCTGGAAGATGAAGTCCATGCCTTGTACCAGGATAAATACGAAAATCAAATCCTGCGTAAGTTCGACTTTGTGGCTTGGGTTGAATCCAAGATCCGGGAAATTCCTTTGAGTGAGATACTCAAAGGGAAACGGCTTTCGTAATTTCCTCTTCTCCGGCTACTCTTCCATGCTCCATGATTATCTTTCCGTCACAAATCACGGTGTCGATGCAACGGCTATCTGCTGCATAGACCCAGTTTGAGATCAGGTTATGGCAGGGGAGGAGGCGCTCATTAGACAGATTTACCAGTACCGCATCCGCCAGTTTGCCTTCTGCAATGATACCACCGTCTATATGGAAGGCTTCGGCGGCATTCTGTGTGCCCCATTGCAGTACCTCTTGTGCAGAAAGTGTATCGGGAGTATGTTGGCATTTGGCAAGTAGAGCGGCTGTTTTCATTTCTTCGCGCATATCGAGATTGTTGTTGGACGAGGCGCCGTCCGTACCCAGGGCGATGCGGCAATCTGATTGGGAGAAGGCTTGTGCCCGGAAGATGCCTGAAGATAACTTCATGTTGGAGCAAGGATTATGAACGATGGTTACTTTTCGTTCTTTCAAAATCTCTATTTCTTCATCGTCTACATGCACCACATGGGCAGCAACTACATTATCTCCCAAAACACCGATGGAATCCAGCCAGCGTACGGGCGTCATCCCGTGAGAGGCGATACAATCTTTTACCTCTTGTTCGGTTTCGGCAAGGTGGGTGTGGAGCACTAAACCCTTGCTGCGGGCAGCTTCGGCACAACGGCGGAGCAGGGCTTCGCTTACGGTATAGATGGCATGGGGGGCAACGGTTATCTGGATTCTGCCATTGGCACGGTCTGCCCATTGCTCAATGAAGCGGAAGTTTTCTTCCGTTCTCCTCTCGCTTTGGCGGTCCATAAAGGTGACGCCCACAGCAGCACGGATACCCATTTCTTCTACGGCACGCATGGTTTCTTCTATTTCCCAGTACATGTCGTTGAAGAAGACGCAACCCGACTTAATCATTTCGAGAATGGCGAGCCGGGTACCGTTATAGATGTCCGTGGAAGTCATGCGCGCTTCGTAGGGCCAGATGTATTCGTTGAGCCACTGGAAGAGCGGCATATCGTCGGCATATCCACGTAGCAGGGTCATGGCGGCATGGGTGTGAGCGTTATAGAAAGGAGGGAGGATAGCAAGTCCTTTGCAATCTATTACAACGTCTGCCGGAGTATCGGCAGAGGCATTAAGGCTTTTAAAACGGTTTCCTTCGATAAGGATATTTGTCGGGTGGTTCTGATGAACGGCTCCCCGGAGAAGCAGGCTGGTTTTCATATCAAATGGTGAAATGGTACGTTAAATGAGGTCTAACTCGTCGGAGATACAACCGTTGAGGCGACAGATATTTAATAAATGTTCTTCCAGTTCAGGCTGAGGCTCTATCAATCCACGGGCTTCGGGATGGGTAGCGAGGTAGAGGGCGCCTTCGTTGTGCAAGGCCATAGTGGCATCGATGTACTTCAAGTGAGTAGGTTCCTCAAGGATGAAGTTAAGGGTCTTCTTTTGCATCAGCACCCGTTCGGCCGGAATGGACGGGCCGTATTCATCTTCTACACCCATATTGGCAAGCAGGGCGGGGGAGTGTAACAGGGCTTCGGCAGGACAATTTCCTTCTAAAGCATGAGCCACTCCGGTGGCGGTAACAACGGCGTATGCGTCTTTCACCGCTTGCACTACTTTGGGGGTGTCCCGATAATCAATGATGTCGGTAGTAAATGCGGTGATTTGTTCGGACACACTCTCAGGATCAGTGACAACGGTTACACGTGCACCCAATTTATGGGCGTACATGATGATGCCTGTGCCTACTTTCCCGGAGCCGAAGACTACGAGTTTCCGGTTTTTCCATTCATCATATCCTAGTTGCTTCATGGCGCGATAGTAGCTTTCGCCTGTGCCCAGACAGGTTTCGATACGTTTGATGCGTCCATTATCGGCTAAATACACGGGTTTGTCTACGTGGCTGAATTTCTCTACGCCCGACCGGGTGAGTTCCACAAAGCCGATACGAGGTTGCCAACTACTGAAGGCGGCGGCGCAATCGAGGATAATATCAACCGGTACGGGTGCATCTTCGGGACGCATGACGCGTATGCCTGAGGAACGAAGTAATTCGACAATCTTCTCATCCCGCGGCATAACGTTGGAAATACCTGCAATCAATTCTGCTCCGGCAGCTGTTAAAGCACGGTGCTTCACTAAGGTATTACGGAATACCGGAGTTGCATCGAGTACAGTCAGTCCTTTCAAAGGAAGCGTGCAGCCCCATTCGCGGGTTTGGTAAAGAGAAACGGGGTATTCGTCTTCCCGATACGTAGAAGTGATAAGAGGATCGATAAAGTTGAACATAGTGAATGAATTGAGATTTCAAATCACAAAGTTACAAATATTAGTTCAACTTATGCTCAGTTGCGGGAGATTCCTTTGGCTGGAGATGATGAACCGGGAGTTGCGGACAATGTATATTATCTTGCACTGTTCTTGCAGGATGTCATCTAGGCTCACTTTGGCAGAGATACTTACTGTCTATATATATGAGATAGGAATCATACGTAATGATTGTAGGAATCATTGCGGATGATTGTGGCAATCATTACGGATGATTCCTATCTCAGTTCTGTATAGAGTGTAGATCATTGTAGCGATGATCTACGATGAGTTCATTTCACATCTACCTTCCCTTCCAAGCGTATGTCTGCCGATGAAGAACCGATAAGAAGATTCATGCTACCCGGTTCGAGTACGAAAGCCTGTTTGTCGGTATCCCAGTAGCGCAAATCGTCTTTATTGATAGCAAGGGTAACCTCTTTTGTTTCCCCGGCTTTGATAAATGTCCGGTCGAAAGCTTTCAGCTGCTTCACAGGACGCTCTACTTTCGAGTTGGGATAACTAACATATAACTGAATGACTTCATCACTATTTTTAAGCCCCGTATTCGTGATTTCTGCTGTTACTTGGATATCACCCTTGTTTTGCTTGATAGATTTAATCTTGTCGTATTTAAATGTGGTATAACTCAGTCCATAGCCGAAGGGATAGAGAACTCCGTTCTTCTGATACATATAAGTACGGCCGTGGCGAATATCATAATCCATCATGTCGGGCAGGTCTGTGATGTCTTTTACCCACGTTTGCGAAGTACGTCCTGCCGGACTTACCTTGCCGAAAAGGACATCTGCCAAACCATTCCCCTGCTCCTGGCTGCAATGAGTGATGTGTACGATGGCGGGCACATGTTCCTGACTCCAGTTGATGGCGTATGGGAAGTTGCTGACGAGGACAAGTACTGTATTAGGATTTGCCTTTAGTACCTGTTTCACTAAATCTTCGTCCGGCAAGGCAAGCGACTTACGGTCTACCGCCTCACGTCCATCGCTGGGAACGGGGCAGAACCTCCAGTCGGTTCTTGTTCCGAAGGGATGATTGCCTACACAAACCACTGCTACATCAGCTTCCCTGGCTATGCGGGTAGCTTCGTCCATCCGATTATCTTCGGCATAGAGCACTTGGATGTTCTTGCCTGCGGCGGAACGTATGCCATCGAGTATAGTCACCTCATACGGAGGAGTTCCGCTGTACCAGTCTTGCACAATTTTATTAGCGTACGGGCCGATGATAGCTATTTTCTTCAACTTCTCTCCGTTTAAGGGGAGTATGGGAGATGTACCGGAAATGGCGTTGTTCTTCAGCAGGATCACCGATTTTGCAGTGACCTCTCTTGCCAGTTGCTTGGCGCCATCGGTCAGGAAGGGTGGGGTGGTTGATGCATCTTTGCCGATGGAAAGATAGGGATTCTTGGACTTTTCACCGTCCAGCAACCCTAATTTCAAAGCGACGTATAGATTACCACGAATGGCCTTGTCAATATCTGCCTCTGTTACAAGCCCCTTGTCGAGAGCTTCTTTGATATAGGGCAGATAGGTATCGAGGAATTGTCCTACAGTAGCCTTCACTACGGCGGCAGCACCTTCGGTGAGAGAGGGGAAGCTTTTATGGGCTTCTACCAATAATTTGAGAGCACCCCCATCGGTACAGATAATTCCGTTGTTACCCCACTCTTTGCGGGCAATAGCTTCCAGGCACGGATGGATAGTCATGGGAATGTCGTTCCAACTATTGTACGATGCCATGAATGCCCGACTTCCGCCTACGGTAATACCTTTGTAGAAAGGATAGGAATAGTATTCACGGAATAATCGCTCGTCGAAATTGGAGGAAGTACTGTCTCGCCCATCTTCATTGCTGTTCGCCAGGAAATGTTTCATAAGAGAAGCGGTTTTCCAATAACGGGGATGGTCGCCTTGCAAGCCCCGCACACTGGCAATGGTGAGTTGTGCGGTATGGAAGGGATCTTCTCCGAAACTTTCTTCTGTCCGTCCCCAACGAGGGTCACGGGCAAGGTCGGCATTAGGAGCACGCATCACGAGTGAATTGCGCTTATTGTCGAGTGTTTGCATATAGTATCGCGCTTCTTCGGAAGCTTGTTCGGCTACCTTCTGTACAAGCGCAATGTCCCACGTGGAACCTAAGCCGTATGATTGTGGGAAAATGGTGGTAGGGAAGTCGGTAGGTATCATCCTTCCGTCATCTGTTTTCTTCCGTCCGCCCCAGGCAGCGGGACCACCTAAAGTAAGTCCGTGCAGACCTTCGTAATGCCCGCAACGGGGAATGCCAAGGCGAGGTACACCGAGATTGGTAGATAGCAAATCAATCTTCTCGTCCAGTGTCAGTATGGAGAGAAGGTTGTCGATTCGTTTCTCGTCAGTAAGGGTCGTGTCACGGAAAGCATAGGATGTTTGTGCTTGAAGCGACATCGAAAGTGGCAGGATACATAGTAGCCAAATAATTTTCTTTCTCAGAGTAGTTTGTAGAGAGATTGCCGCTCTTCTTTGCTGATAATAATCTTTCATGTGGGTATTTGATTTTACGGTTGATAGTTTGTTGGCGTAAAAGTAGGCAATAAATTAGTAAGGGGATGGAATGATATGTTTCGGGTGTGGGGTTGAAATGTGTAAATAGGGACTAATTGGGGAGTAGGAGATGGGAAAATAGTCAGTATTGTGTCTCAAAATGGTAAGTCTTACGAAGGCGGGACGTAAATAGTGAGACCTAGATATTGATTAATTAACTCATTTAAGTATTTTTGCACCTATTTCTAAAAAATACTTAGTCATGAAGAAACTACTATTACCTCTCTTTCTAGTTCTATCGTTATCGATAGGTGGCAATGTTTATGCGCAAAACATTCAGTTGCACTACGATTTCGGTCGCTCCTTGTATGATAAAGATTTGAAAGGACGTCCATTGCTGACTTCTACTGTCGAAAAGTTCCAACCGGACGGGTGGGGAAGTACATACTTCTTTATCGATATGGACTATACATCGGACGGGGTAGCTGCTGCTTATTGGGAAATAGCCCGTGAACTGAAGTTCTGGAAGAATCCTTTCTCTATCCATGTGGAATATAATGGCGGCTTGGCAAAAGGATTTTCTTATAATAATGCTTATTTGGGCGGTCTGACTTATACATACAATAATGCTTCTTTCTCTCGTGGATTTTCTCTGACTGCGATGTACAAGTATATCCAGAAGCACCATTCTCCCAATAATTTCCAGTTAACAGGCACTTGGTACATGAATTTCTGCGATAACCTACTGACCTTTTCCGGCTTTGCCGATTGGTGGCGGGAAGAAACAAATTACGGAAAGACCATCTTCTTATCCGAACCTCAGTTTTGGGTGAACCTTAATAGGGTAAAAGGATTCAGTAAGAATTTCAATCTGAGTGTAGGATCTGAGCTGGAATTGAGCAACAATTTCGGAGGAAGAGATGGCTTTTATGCTATCCCTACATTGGCTTTGAAGTGGACGCTGAATTGAGCAAGACCGAATAATTACTGCACATAACTTGCTGATATAATTTAGGCACGGATTACACGGATTTCATGAATTCTATTTAAAAGAGTTCCGCGAAATCCGTGTAATCCGTGCCTATATTATGATGTTCTTATTGCTACGCTTTATACTTTCTTCTTTTTTCCATAGAAGAACATAAAGTACAGTCCGATAATTACGAATGGAACGCTGAGCCATTGTCCCATATTGAATGTCATTCCATCTTCGAAATTAACTTGATTTTCTTTCAGGAATTCAACGAAGAAGCGGAAAGTGAATATCTCAGTCAGGCAGAGTCCGAAGAAGAAACCACGGTGGAAATAGGGCTGTGCGGCTGCCTGTTTGGTAGGAGCTGCTGCCTGCTTCTTCTGTCCGTATTTATAGAGAACAACCATTCCCAGGAAGAAGATGAAGTAAGCGATTGCTTCGTATAACTGAGCCGGGTGACGCGGTATCATGTCTACCCGTTCGAAGACGAATGCCCAGGGTGCATCGCTCGGCTTACCGATGATCTCGGAATTCATCAGGTTGGCAAGGCGGATGAAACAGGCGGTAATCGGGGTAGCAACTGCTATCATATCTACCACATCGATGTAGTGCATCTTCGTCTTGCGGCAATACAACCAAAGGGATATAATTAAGCCCAGTGTACCGCCGTGACTGGCAAGTCCTTCATATCCGGTCCATTTCCATCCACCATCGGGGAGGAATTTGACGGGCAATATCATTTCCCAAAAATGATTCAGGTAATACTCCGGTTGATAAAACAGGCAGTGTCCCAGTCGTGCACCGATCAGGATGCCGAAGAAACAGTAGAAGAACAGGGGCTCGAACTTGTCATCGCCTATTTTCTTGTCTCTGTACTGCTGGCGTACTATCAGGTAGGCAAGGCCAATGCCTACGACCCACAGCAGGCCATAATAACGGATAGGGAGATGCCCGAAGAGGTTGAACAGTTCGGGATTGGGGTTCCAGTTGATGCTGAGTAGTGGTAACATAATTATTATTCTATTATAGGTTTATTATTCGGGTTTGATGAAGCCGATAGGGTTGCGGGGTTTGTTATTCGCCTTCCTCTGAGCTTGCATTTCTGCTAAGGTCTGGTTAATAAGCTCCAACTGCGTGCGGGTATCTTCGTTGATGTCGTTCTGATCGGTAAATACTTCTTCGAGATAGGCTTTCAACTCTTGTACTTCTTGTTCTAAATTACTGATACGGTCGGTAGGAGGGGTCGATATGAGTTGACGCACGGCGACAAAGGCACGCATGATGTTGATGTTGACTTCGATGGCTATATCACTGTTCAGTACTCCGGATAACATGGCTAAGCCTTGTTCAGTAAAGGCATAAGGCAAATATTTTGTATGTTTTCCTTTTCCTGTCTCTAAGATTCCAATTTGGAATCTTAGAGAGTTCCATTCTTCTGCCGTCAACTGAAACATAAAGTCCGATGGAAATCGTTTGATGTTTCTTTTCACTGCCTTATTCAGATTTCCGGTAGTGACTTGATAGAGTTCAGCCAAGTCCTTATCTATCATGACCCGCTGTCCTCTAATCTCGTATATCTTGCTTTGTATAACGACTGCTAATTCCATAATTCCGTTATTGATTCTTTAAAGTACAAAATATGCACTTTAAAAGTCTTCTCCTATTTGAACTTCTCCGCCACCATCTTGTACGTCGGAATATCTATTCCTTGTTCTTCGGCCGCAGCAATCATATCAAAGAGCAATCCTTGAACTTCGCTCTGATGTCCCTTTTCAATATCTTTCTGCATCGAAGCGGTACTTTCGGGGGCAAGCTTATCAATCACTTTAAGATTATACTCTATCACATCTTCCTTGAACTCAATGCCCAGTTTACGCCCTAGTTCGGCACTTTCACGGGAAAGTCCGATGAATGTGTCACGTACTTTTCCGGCTTTCTGCACTTCGCCCATAGGAACATCGTAGTAAGCACCGGTAACTGCCATGGCAGAGATAAACGACCACTTTACGAATGTATCGCGATTGATGTCAGCGGATATTTCGGCTTTGATACCACTTTCTTGCAGATCGCTTTGAATAGCTTCGAGCATTCCTTCAGGAACCGAGGTACCTTTGTGTGCACCATACACCAAGCGGAATATTTTGCCCATCTGCGTAATTTCACCTTTGCCCGATACAAAACCCACAATGTAGATGCAGCCATCCAGAACCGTAATACCCGGCACGAGGCGCTGAATACGGGGACCTGTACCATATACATTTAGAATAGGTATAACCACTGTACCTTTGTGTGCGGTACGTTTGATTAAATCTGTAATAGAGTCTACAGAATATCCTTTGACGCATACAAAGATGACGTCTGCTTTACCTTGAAACTCTTCTGCTGTAGATGCATCTATCTTCAAAGTGTGTTCACCTTTCAAATCGGAGTGCAGCAACAACCCGCGTTCGCGTATAGCTGCGAGATGTTCGCCACGAGCAATACAAGTAACATCTTTTCCTGCGAGTGCGAGGAATGCGGCTATTGAGCCTCCTACGCCGCCAGTGCCTGCTATAAGGTATTTCATTTCTATAATAAGGTTTTATTTAACGTAGTTTTCTTTCTCCATATAGTAAAGTCCTTCGCCGCGGTCACCGTTCTCAAGGTCAGTCAGTTCTACTTTGAAGATACGGTAGGGCAGGGCTTTCTTGGGTTGTTTAGATACGTCTACGGTCAGCAGGTAGGCGTTGCCGTATTCGCTTGCGTCGAAGTATTCTTTGATCTCTTGTTTCATCAGGATGGGCACTTCCTCACCATCTATCCAAACTACGGCTTTCAGCTTGTCGGTCGAAGGAGCGAAGAGGCTTGCTTTGGCCTGGTCAGAAATTGCTTTTTGATTCATGTTGTTCAACTTCTCGCCATGCACTACGGTTTCAGGCTTTGCTTCCTTCTGCCACTTTAAGAAGCGTGTAAGGCTCATCGGACGCACATATATCTGATAGGTTGGCATGCCTCCGGGAATGCTGAATACACGCAGTCCGTACACCTCCATCCGGTGATACTGGAAGTTGAGTGTTGTATCACGATCAGCAATGAAATCCCATGCCCAGAACTCCAGTCGTTGGTCTGCTTCAGGCAGTCCGCCCTTTGCGGTATGCGGATAGGTAGCCATATTGATACCTCCTGCACTCTGATATTTCCCTTTGGGAATGCGGACTGAATAGTGTCCGTCTTTTCCGGTCATGGCTGTACTGACGTCGTCAAATGAAGGACTTTGCCAGAAGATGGAGCAACTGTCTATAGGCTGTCCGTTGTAGTCCGTCACTCGTCCGCAGATGGTTACGGAGTCTTGTTGCTGTGCGTATGCAACAGAACAAAGTGCTAAGAGGAGAAACATGAGAAACTGCTTCATGATCAGTTCTGTTTTTATGGTCTTATCTTATACATTAAATCGGTAGCTATTAACTACCGATTTAATAGAGTCTTTCGTTATACGTTGAAGCGGAAGTGCATGATATCACCGTCCTGCACCACATATTCCTTACCTTCTACGCCCAACTTACCGGCCTCTTTAACAGCAGCCTCGCTACCATATTGCAGGAAGTCGTCGTACTTGATAACTTCGGCACGGATAAAGCCCTTTTCAAAGTCAGTGTGGATAACACCGGCGCATTGGGGAGCCTTCCATCCTTGTTCGAAAGTCCAGGCACGTACTTCTTGTACGCCGGCAGTGAAGTAAGTCTGAAGGTTCAGCAAGTGATAGGCCGCTTTGATAAGACGTGCTACACCCGATTCTTCCAAACCTACTTCGGCAAGGAACATCTGACGGTCTTCGTAAGTCTCCAACTCGGCGATATCGGCTTCGGTCTTGGCGGCAACAATCAATATCTCGGCATTCTCGTCCTTTACGGCTTCGCGCACCATATCGACGTATTTATTACCGTTTACGGCGCTTGCTTCGTCTACATTGCATACGTACATCACGGGTTTGGAGGTAAGCAGGAAGAGCTCACGGGCTATCTTCTGTTCGTCTTTGGTGTCGAAGCTGACGGTGCGGGCAGATTTGCCTTGTTCCAATGCTTCTTTATATTGTACCAGTACATCGTAAGCCTGTTTGGCTTGTTTATCACCACCGGTCTGAGCTTGCTTTTGTACTTTCTGTATGCGTGATTCCAGTGTTTCGAGGTCCTTCAACTGAAGTTCGAAGTCAATGATTTCTTTGTCGCGCACGGGGTTGATGCTTCCGTCTACGTGTGTTACGTTCTCATCGTCGAAACAACGCAGCACGTGGATGATAGCATCGGTTTCGCGAATATTGGCAAGGAATTTATTACCCAGTCCTTCACCTTTGCTGGCGCCTTTTACCAGTCCGGCAATATCAACAATCTCAACAGTTGTGGGTACAATCTGTCGAGGATTTACCAGTTCGGCAAGCTTGTTCAGACGCTCGTCGGGCACGGTGATAACACCTACATTCGGTTCTATTGTACAAAAAGGGAAGTTTGCCGCCTGTGCTTTTGCATTGGACAAACAGTTAAAAAGTGTCGATTTGCCAACGTTGGGCAGTCCGACAATACCACATTGTAAAGCCATTATTTATTTTATTATTACTGTTTTCTGCTTGCAAAGATAGGTATTCTTCTGTTTATCTGATGAAAGATTGGTATTTTATTCGTATTAGAGAGCGGTCGGGGGTGAGACTTTATTCCTTATGAAAGGCAAAACGGCCTCTACCAATGAATGTTTCCGGTCTTGCAGGCTGAGGATATCCTCTTCTAGTGTGCCGCAGGAAATGAAACGGTAGACGAAAACCGAACGTTGCTGCCCCATGCGGTGGGCACGGCTGATGGCTTGTTCTTCGGCGGCACGGTTCCACCACGGGTCCAGCATAAAGACATAGTCGGCACTGGTGAGGTTCAGACCTACACCGCCCGCTTTCAGTGAGATAAGGAAGAAATGGCAGGAAGGGGTGTTGGAGAAACGGTTTATCACTGTTTCGCGGTTCTGGGTTTCTCCTGTCAGTAGCTCGTACGTCCAATTGCGCTTCTTCATTTCATCGCCTACCAGTTGGAGCAATGAGACGTATTCTGAAAAGAGGAGTACCTTATGATCGGTTTCATGCAGCGTCTCCAGACGGGAAAACAGTTCGTTGAACTTGCCGGAATCCATATCTTCTTCGCCTATTAGCTGCGGATGGCAGGCTATCTGACGCAGGCGGTTGATGGCGGTAAGCACATGGGCGGAGGTTGCGGGGGCTTCTTGCGGGGTAGGGGACATTGTTTCAGTGTGACCGGATAACAGCAGGTTGCGTGCACTAGACAGCTCTTCGTCATAAAGCCGTTGCTGCTCCGGTGTCATTTCGCATAATACAAGTTCATCCAGGCGTTCGGGCAGGTCGGGCAGGACATCTTCTTTCGACCTCTTCAGGAAGTAGGGAGCAATCAGGGTGCGGAGTATCGCCGACTTCCGGTCTTGCATCCTTTGCGATATAGGGTTGATATAATTGCGCTGAAAAGTCTGGTGATTGCCCAGCAACGCGGGGTTTAACAGGTTCATCAGACTCCATAAGTCACTGAGCGAGTTCTCGATGGGCGTGCCGCTGAGTGCTATGCGGTGGTGGGCTTGGAGGCGGATCACCGACTGGTAGAGTTGTGAGTTCCGGTTCTTGAAGCATTGCGATTCATCGAAAACAAGTATGCCGAAGGAGAGGCGAGATAGGTGCTCGATGTCGTTGCGCAGTGTCTGATACGTAGTCAGAACCACGTCCCAACGTAAGAGTGCCTGCTGTTTATGCCGCCGTTCTTCGGTGGTTCCGATATATTCGCAAACCGTAAGCCGGGGGGCGAAGCGGTGGAGCTCGTTCCTCCAGTTATAGACTACCGAGGCGGGAGATACCACGAGAATTGTTTCAAAGGGAATGCTTGTCTGGCCATGAGGTTCTTCGGTCGATTCTCCTGCCATTTCATCGGTGGAGAAAAGAGAGGTTTTATTCAGTGCAGCAGATTGTTCCGCACGTTGGCAAGTCTCCTTGTATTTCAGAAGCAGGGCAATGGTTTGAACGGTTTTTCCCAGTCCCATATCGTCGGACAAGCAACAACCCGTCTGCGAGGCGAAGTGGCGGTACAGCCATTCGAATCCCGTCTGCTGATAATGCCTCAGTTGGGCTTTCAGTCCTTGGGGAGAGGAGAGATCATCGGGAAGTTCCTCTTTTCTTTCGGTGCTTATGGCGGTCGTTACAGGCAGTTGGCAGCGATGGATGGCAATGCGTGTTTCCTCCGCACGGCCGAACATCATGATACCGCCATAGCGGGCGAACCATTCGTCGGGAATGAGGAAGATGCTTCCGTCTTCCAGCAGATATTCAGGATTGCCGTTCAGGATGGCGTCTTTCAGTTTGAGGAATGGAATCACGGTGCCATTGTCGAGGTGTATCTCTATGTGTATCTGGAGCCAGTCGTTGTTCCATTGGGTAGATTGCCGGATTTGTGCATCGCCCAGGTAATATTTCTCCTTCGAGAGTTGATGAAACTCTATTCCGTCTTCTTTCAACTCTTCGGTGTGCGCCTTCAGCCAGCCGATGAGGTCGGCTAGCGAACCTCTTTCGGGCATATCGAACTTCTCTTTCAAGATTCTTCTCTGTTCCAGTTCCCAGGCAGTGTCTCGGGTGAACTTGATGAACTTGAAGCTTTCTCCCTCTTCCTCCAAGCGGACATAGAGCTTCCGCTTATCATCGGCATAGAAAGTGACATCGTTGTATGCAAACTGAACAGAAAGCATGGCTTCCGCCTGAATGTCTTTCTCTAGCAGAATCCTGCATTTGTGTTCGCATTGCTCTTCTACGATGTTAAATCCTTCGGCTTGTATCTCTGTTTTGTATGTATTCTTGAGGATGAATCGACGGAAGTAGTCGTTCTGCATTCTTTGGGGAATGAAGGTGGAAGGTTTGCTGAGGAAAGGCAATAATAGCTTTCCGCTGAAACCATCGGGCAGGGTATATATCTGATTACCAAGAATGAATATGCCGGGTGTTTCGGCAAGCAGAAAGGGGCGGTGCCGGCAGGGTTCAATCACTTCTTCTTCGCTCAATTTCAGGTGAAGGGTGTAGTCTATTCCTTCATCGCTCCGGCGGAATATCATCTGAGGGACGGCTACGGAGGTAGTGGGTGAAAGCTCATTCTTCTTCAGCAGTTCGTTTTTGCTGCTTTCGCGGAAGAAGAGGTGGATGCCCAGTCGGGAAGTAATTTCGAAGATGGTGTTCAGTCTTTTGTCTGTCAGTTGCTTTACGTAATGCTGCATCTGCTTATCGGCTTTTGCCCAGAAGAGGCTTTCGGTCTTGAAGTTCTTCTTGCCCAAGGTGTCGTAAAGAACTTTCAGCTCGCACTGTGTGCAGATTTCTACCAGCTTGCTCAATGTTTCGTCGGCGGATACTTCGGCGGCTTCCACCTTTCCCGTAGGAGTGAAATAGAATTCATGCTCTTCTACATGAAAGAGGGTGGCGGTATAGATATTCCAGACGTCTAAGGATCTGATGATGAGTGCAAAATTACTGTGTACCATATATTGTTGGGGAGTCTTCTTTATGAAGATTCGGTTCCTGAATAAGATTATAGGTGCAAAAGTAACGATTTTAACGGTACAAAGCAGCATGAGTGTGCGATAAACAATGAATTCTGCCTATTCTTACCTCAATACGGGGACTAATCGGTAGAGCATCTTTCTGGTCATAACCTTATGGTTGAGGAAGCTCACGATATACCCCGTCAGACAAGCGGCGATGAGCGAGCCTTCGCGTACGCCTTCAATACTTTGGGTAAATATCAGCGAAAGTAGGACGGCGAATGATACCAAAGTAACATCGAAGTAGACTTTGAACTGCCCGAACTCTTTGTTGTAACGGCGTGATGCGTACTTCACAAATGCTTCGGCGCTCATCATTGCCACTTTGGGTTTAAGCTCCAGTACCACGCCGATGGATTGCACCAGACATCCCAACAGCAGCAACGCAATGGACATGCCATATCCCGAAGGGTGCAAATCGGTCGCCAGTGCCATATTGAAATCTATAAATGCGGAGAATATGAATGAAAACGGGATCTGTAGCAGTATCTCTACTACGTCCTGACGACTTTTCTCGTGGCGTACCAACCAAAACTGACCTGCAATCAGCACCATGTTAATGAGAAACGTGCAAGTGCCCAAAGTGAGCGGAGTATTGAGGCTCAGTACATAATTCACACTTGATATGGGCGTAGTGCCCAGCGTGGAATGTACTATCAATACAATGCCTGCGGAGAGAAAATATAATCCTAAAACAAAAACCAAATACCTCTTTAATACCTCTTTCAATTCCATGTGTCCTATCGTTTTCAATTCTGAGTTTCGCATGTGCTCAACTACCAAAGTTGAATTTGGCGAAACTTTGTTTACCGGGTGCAAAGTTCCCCCTTTTTTGTGGGAAACAGATAAGCTAATTCCGTATAGTTTTTGTCTTTTACGAAACAAAACGTAATTTTACGGCTCTAAAGGAGAAGTGTAAATGGTCAAATCTCGTATATTCGATAATATCCAGTTGCTGAAAGAGCATCCTGAGATACCTCATTATGGAGAGGAAGTGGTTTGTTTCAAGAGCGGTTACAAAGACAGAAGCTATCCTGCGGACGAACAATATTTCAACCGGGAACTGTATATGATTCTCATTCTAGAAGGCCGTTCGGAGATTCAGTTGAATGGCGAACAGATCGTGATGGAGCGTAATACTTTGCTTATTCACGGAGCCAATTATCTGACCAGTCATTTGTCTTCAAGCCCGGATATCGAGTTCATTACTCTTTCCATATCGGAGTCTATGCAAACAAACGACTCTTACTTCACTCAGATAGTGAGCATACTGCTCGCCACTATGCGCCAAAACAAGCAATACACGCTTCGTCTGACGGATGACGAAGCGTGTGTTATTCATAAAGAACTGGAAGAATTGATGCGCTTGCTGGACTCTCAGCATAGCTTCCTGTTTCGGCGGGTACAGGCTTCGTGCAATGCATTGTTTCTGGATATTGGTGATTTCCTTTCGCGCAAAACGATTATAAAGAAGCACATCAGTCCTAAAGACCATGTTTTGCAGGAGTTTCATGCACTCGTTACCCGCCATTTCAAGGAAGAACATTTCGTGGGTTTCTATGCCGATAAGCTCGCCATCAGCGAACAATACCTCTCGCGCATTGTGCGTGGTGCCACCGGCAGGAGCGTGAATACCATCATCAACGAACTGCTTACCATGGAAGCACAGACGCTGCTAGGTTCACGAAAGCTTGCCGTGAGCGAGATTGCCGTCCGGCTTTGCTTTAGCGATGCTTCCGCTTTCTGTAAGTTCTTCAAGCGCAATACGGGGGAAACTCCACTGGAATTTCAGAAAGCGTTGTGGCGGCGATAGTTTTCTTTCTTTATATATCGTTCCATCTGCTTCGGATACTTTATCTTTAGAGGATGCAAATGATGCGTTTCAAGGCAGTATAGACCCGATTTGCTGGATGTATATATCCCATTCGCTGGATGTATATATCCCACGTGTTGCATCTATATATCCAGCGCGTTGCATTTATATATGCAGCAACTCAAAAAAATGAGGCATCTCAGGCTGCAGGCTTTAGCTCCTGATTATTATTAACCCAGTTTTGCCGTCTCCTCCTTGAACAGAGTTTCGAAGATATCCTTCAGTTGGGCTTCATCGGCAATGATGGCTTGCAGTTCCTTCAACTTTTCAGAGTTTTTGGACTGCGGGAACCAGAGTTTCAAGTAACCACCGGGAGCGTATTTTTCCATCAAGTGTTTGTAGAAGCGCTGGTAATGCCAGTCGATACTAGCTTCGGGGTAGTGTTTAAGTCCGTATTGAACAGTGCGGCGTAAGGTGGTGTCAGTATCTATTATCCGGTCGGCTTCAGCTACAATACGTCCGTAGATGCTACGCGGTTCGTGGTCGGTAGAAGCACGGTGGTCTTCTACGGCTTCTTTCATAAGTAATAGCTCTTCTTCGCTAAACCATTGGCGTAGATGGGCGTCTGCCATCAATAACTCTCCTGAAACGAGATGGTGTGTGGCACGGTCACGGCATAATCCGGTATCGTGGTAGGCAGCAATAACATAGACTAGTCGTTCATCTGCTTCGGGGTGTTGCTTGGCTAGGCTGAGGCTTTCCTCAATGACTGTCTGTACATGCGATAGATTATGCGCTTTGTCAAAGTATTCATATCGGGGGATAATCTCTGTTTCGATGTATGTGGTAAGGGCTTTGGATATCATTTTGTTTCTTATCTGTTTTGAAAGGCAAATATACAAAAAGGAGCCGAAATACATTGCGTACTTCGGCTCCTGATTGTTTATAGTAGGTTTTGGTTATTGTTATGAGTAAAATTTAAGAGAAAATGTATTTAGTTATTACATATTGGGGTTATCCATGGTAACTGTCATTTCAGGAACCAATATGTATTCACCTTGTTTCTTGTTCCACTTGTAATAAGTAGTAGTAACTGACTTGCCTTGGTAAGCATAACGGATACACATGTCATTGTCCCATGAATCTTTAGTGCTGTTCCACTTTAAGGCTTCACTTTCAGTCATGCGATTTTGATTATCATACGTGTAATTGTACTTCATATAGTTTGCCAAAGCACTGCCTTCCATCTTATAAACGGTCTGTCCAACCATTACGCCATTTACTTCTTCCGAATTGTAAATGAGGTTACTTTTGTTGTCAGCAGATGCATTTAATCCACAAACTAAGAGAAGTGCTGAGATAATCACTGTTTTTAAAGATACTTTTGCTTTCATGGTCTATTCTTTTTTTATTTATTACTTACTATATTCTATCAATGTGTCATTGATTTCGCTGCAAAGGTATGGATTATATTGACATAAATGCAAATAATAGATTAATAATTATCAATATGTCAATCAAGGCAAAAGGTATATGCTTTCTTTTTGGTAAGATAGATGACAAAAAAACATCCGGCGAATGAATTGCCGGATGTTCTTATGAGCAAACTGTATTTGGGAATGAATACTTGCCTTGCTTTCTGATTGTAAGTTAAATAACGTTATTGACCTGATTAATGTGCCTCCAACCAGTTATTTCCCCATCCACAATCGGCTTTCAGGGGTACGTGCATGCGATATGCGTGTTCCATTTCTTCGATTACAATTTTTTGCACAATCTCTTTTTCTTCGCTAGGAACGCTGAAATTTAGTTCGTCATGGACCTGTAAAATCATCTTTGCTTTCAGATTGTTACTAAGGAAGCGTTTATAGATAAGTGCCATGGCTACTTTTATGATATCAGCGGCACTTCCTTGGATAGGTGCATTGATGGCATTTCGTTCGGCATACCCACGGACAACTGCATTTCGTGAGTTGATGTCGGGCAGAAAGCGTTTGCGATGGAAGATAGTTTCCACAAAGCCATTTTCACGAGCTACCTGGATACTACGATCCATATATTCTTTGACTTGCGGATAGGTTTCAAAATATCCGTCTATCAACTCCTTGGCTTCCTGGCGGGGAACGTTCATACGCTCGGCAAGTCCGAAGACAGAAATACCATAAATGATGCCGAAGTTGGCTGTTTTTGCCTTGCGACGCATGTCGGCGGTTACATCTTTGATATCTATCTTGTATATTTTGGCAGCGGTGGCGGCATGAATGTCGTAACCACTGAGGAAAGCATCTATCATATTTTTGTCTTCACTCAGGTGTGCCATGATCCGGAGCTCGATCTGTGAATAGTCGGCAGAGAAGAATTCGCAACCGTCGTCAGGAATGAAAGCTTTTCGTATTTCCTTGCCGTCTTCGTCGCGGATAGGTATATTCTGCAAGTTAGGATTGCTCGAACTGAGTCGCCCTGTGGAGGTTACTGCTTGATTGAATGAAGTATGGATACGCCCTGTACGTGGATTAATCAGTTGAGGTAGAGCATCTATATAGGTGCTTAGTAACTTCTTCAATCCCCGGTATTCTAATATCTTACCGATAATATCGTGCTTGTTTCGAAGGCTTTCCAGTATCTCTTCGGAGGTAACGTATTGGCCGGTCTTGGTTTTCTTTGCTTTATCTACAATCTTTAGTTTATCGAAAAGCACTTCGCCTACTTGCTTGGGTGAGGCAATATTGAAGGTTTCGCCTGCCAGCTCGAAGATGCTCTTTTCTATTTCTTCGAGGCGAACGGTGAAATGCTCCGAAGATTGCTTCAAGGCTTTCGTGTCGAGGCGGACTCCATTGGTTTCTATATTGACAAGTACAGGCACAAGCGGCATCTCTATTTCATAGAATAGATTTTCGGCTCCTTGCACTTTCAACTCTTTTTCAAGAATGTTTTTTAGTTTCAAGGTGACGTCTGCATCTTCGCAAGCATACCGGTAAACTTCCTCCGGAGAGAGGTCGCGCATGTTCTTCTGGTTTTTTCCTTTGGCTCCAATTAGTTCGTCAATGTGGATGGTCTGATAGTTCAGATAGATTTCTGCCAGATAGTCCATGTTGTGTCGAAGTTCGGGTTGCAAAATGTAATGGGCGAGCATCGTATCAAAAAGTGTTCCTTTCACGCGGACACCATAATTTTGAAGAACAATCATATCGTACTTGATATTTTGTCCTACTTTCATAGATTTCTCATTTTCGTAGAGTGGTCGAAGCTCGTTTACAATTTTTAAAGCTTCTTCACGATTTGCAGGAACCGGTACATAGTACGCACGATTTTCTGCATCGCTGAAGCTCATTCCTACCAATTCTGCCTCCATGGGGTCGGTACCGGTAGTTTCTGTATCTATTGAGAGAATTTTGGTTGTAAGTAACTTTTGAATAAATTCTCGTCTTTTCTCTTCTGTATCAATAAGTTGATAATCCACATCAAGCGATTCTAAGCCCCTGAGATTTGAATTTTTGAAACCATCTGTGCCGTCGCCCGCAAAATTGGCAAACAAATCACCTTGAATATTGCCCTTATTTTCGGAGGGAGTGGCAGGTTGTTGTGCAAAGAGCGTTCCGGCAAAAAGATCGGGAGTAGCGGAAGAAGTTGAAGAGGCGGAGAGGGGAGCACTCTCTTTTTTCAGAACTCGGTTGATGAGTGTGCGGAATTCCAGTTCCTCAAAAATCTTGCGGAGTTCTTCTTCGTTCGGTTCTTCACGAACAAGCGCTTTCATGTCAAGTTCAATGGGTACATCAATTTTGATGGTTGCAAGAAATTTTGAGAAAGTAATCATTTCCCGGTTTGCCTCCACTTTTGTTTTAAGGGCACCTTTCAGTTGATCGGTATGTTCCAGTAGATTTTCAATACTGCCGAATTCTGAAATTAGCTTTTGTGCAGTTTTCTCTCCCACGCCCGGGCAGCCGGGAATGTTATCGGAGCTGTCGCCCATCAATCCAAGCATGTCTATTACTTGCGAGGTGGACTGAATATCGAACTTCGCTTTTATTTCTTCGGTACCCATTACTTCGAAGCCACCGCTATGTTTGGGGCGATACATGAATACATGATCTGATACTAGCTGACCGTAGTCCTTGTCAGGGGTCATCATATAAGTGGTTATACCCTGATTGCCGGCTTCGGTGGCGAGAGTACCTATTACGTCGTCGGCTTCGTAACCCGGAACTTCAAGGATTGGTATGCGATAAGCACGAATAACGTCCTTTATAATAGGTACGGAGAGGCGAATGGCTTCAGGCGTTTCTTCGCGTTGCGCTTTATATTGCTCGTAGGCCTCATGTCGGAAAGTAGGACCGGAGGGGTCGAATGCTACTCCGATATGAGTAGGGTTTTCCTTCTTCAGTACTTCTTCAAGAGTATTGACGAAGCCCAGAATAGCCGAAGTATTAAACCCTTTGGAGTTGATTCGAGGGGTCTTGATGAACGCATAATATGCCCGATATATCAGTGCATAGGCATCGAGCAGAAACAGTTTATCGGTAGAATTCATTGATTTATCCTTTTTTTCATGGTAAAAGTACAAAAAAATACGGTATTAACCGTTTTATTACTATTTTTGTAGGCAAATAGCGATGCATGGACAACTCATCACTGATAAAATCTCCGATTTTTGTTGAATTGGAGGACTTCAAAAAACTATTTGATAGTTCTCTCTCCAGTTCTAACCTTTTGTTGAATAGCGTAATTTCGCATATCCGGCAGAAGAATGGGAAGATGATGCGCCCTATTCTGGTGCTATTGGCTGCAAAACTTTATGGTGAAGTCTGTCCTGCAACCCTTCATGCAGCGGTTTCCCTGGAGCTGTTACATACTGCAAGCCTTGTGCACGATGATGTGGTTGATGAGAGTACCGAACGTCGTGGCCAGCTTTCTGTAAATGCGATATTTAATAATAAAGTAGCGGTACTAGCTGGTGATTTCCTCTTGGCTACTTCCTTGGTGCAGGTCGGCTTGACCCGCAATCATGCTATTATAGATGTGGTATCCCGTTTGGGACAAGATTTGGCAGACGGAGAACTGTTGCAGTTATCTAATGTCAGCAATCTTCAATTTTCCGAAGATATTTACTATGATGTTATCCGCAAGAAAACGGCTGTATTGTTTGCCGCTTGTACTAAGGCAGGTGCACTTTCAGTAGGGGCGGGCGATGAAAAGGCGGAATTTGCGCGTTTATTCGGTGAATATATCGGGCTTTGCTTCCAGATTAAAGATGATATTTTCGACTACTCTGAAAGTAAAGAAATAGGTAAACCTACAGGTAATGATATGCATGAAGGCAAATTGACTCTTCCTGTGATCCATGCACTGAATGCTACCAAGGATAAGATGGCTCAAAGTATTGCCATTAAAGTGAAGAATGGAGAGGCATCGACCGATGAAATAGCTTATTTAATTGATTTTGCCAAGCAGCATGGTGGCATAGAATATGCTATTGAAAGGATGTATGCTTATAGGGAGAAAGCCCTTTCTTTGTTAGTATCTATACCTGATTCTGATGTTAAAACTGCTCTTACTGCTTATCTGAACTATGTGGTGGAGCGTGATAAATAATTGATAAATATTTGTTTTTTAGAAAAAGCCTGATAGAAGAATCATCTCTTTATCAGGCTTTTTTGATATTGTATTTAGAAGAACTTAATTTCTTCCCCTTTAATTTCAGAGAGCAATAAATTGGCAAGGCGACTGGTTCCTAGACGGAATAACTCGTTGTTCAGCCATTCTTCTCCAAGCAATTCTTTTACGATAGTATAATAGATTAGTGCATCATTGACGCAGTTGATACCTCCTGCGGGCTTGAATCCTATTTTGTTGCCTGTCTGTTCGTAGTATTCCTTGATGGCTTGGCACATTACATAAGCGGCTTCGGGAGTAGCAGCAGGCTGCTGTTTGCCGGTAGATGTCTTGATGAAATCTGCTCCGGCGTACATTGATAGGATAGAGGCTTTCTTGATGTTAGAGGCGGTCTTTAGGGCTCCTGTTTCGAGGATTACTTTTAAGTGATGCTCTTTGCAAACCTCTTTAAGTTCCTGTATTTCCTCACATAAAGTCTCGTAGTCGCCTGCCAGGAATTTACCTACAGAGATGACAATATCTATTTCGTCGGCACCTTCCATGATAGCCATGGCAGTTTCTGCAACTTTTACTTCGATAAAAGTCTGAGAGGAGGGGAACCCTGCAGATACACATGCGATTTTTATGTTTTCTACTTCCAGTGTATCCTTTACTACCTCGGCAAAATTAGGGTAAACACAGATGGCTGCTACATTTTTAAGATCAGGAAATTCTTCGTCGAACTGGTTTACTTTTTGGGTAAACTTCATAACGCTTTCATCATTATCCGTAGTGTTCAGTGTGGTAAGATCAATACAATTGAAGAGAAGTTTCTTTACTTCAAGAGTATTGTTAGCCGGTACCTTTTCTGTAATTATCTTGGCAACTTTTGTTGCGATTTCTGCGTCATCCAGTTGGGTGTTGTACTTTGCCAATGCGGCATTATGCTTGTTCTGGGTAGGTTCATTCATTTCCATGATCTTTTAATTTAGGATTATTGATATGTCTTGTTTGGTCCCGTTTGGTTTTCTTCTCAAAATTGCGGGCAAAAGCTTCGGTCAAATTGACTCCGGTCTGGTTTGCAATGCAGAGAAGTACCCACAGAACGTCTGCAATTTCTTCGTCGAGATTGTCTTTTTCTCCTTCTTTGAAGGATTGATCACCATATTTGCGTGACATAACGCGCGCCAGTTCTCCTACTTCTTCAGTAAGAACTGCCATGTTAGTGAGTTCGCTGAAATAGCGTACCCCATATTCCTTGATCCAGGAATCTACTTGCTTTTGGGCTTCTTCTAATGTCATTATTCCTTGTTTTTTGTATCCATACAGATGGTCACTGGGCCATCGTTCAATAATTCTACCTTCATATCGGCACCGAATTCGCCGGTACCTATTTCTTTTCCTAATGAAAAACTTAATTCCTTGCAAAATTGTTCGTACAGCGGAATGGATATTTCAGGTTTGGCTGCCCGTATGTAGGAGGGGCGGTTGCCTTTCTTGGTCGAAGCATGTAGCGTAAACTGGCTGATAACCAATATCTCACCGTTAATATCCAGAATAGATTTGTTCATGACTCCATTTTCGTCATCAAAAATGCGTAGGTTGACTATCTTTTTGCAGAGCCAGTCGATATCTTCTGGTCCGTCTGTTTCTTCGATGCCTACCAAAATCATAAGTCCTTTACCAATAGCCGATTTGCAGGTTCCGTTAATGGTGACGGACGCATGCCCGGTGCGCTGTATAATTACTCTCATGTTACTTTAATCCTATTTGAGGTTATCTGACTAAGGGCTGTTAGTCCCTTTGTTAGTCAACAAACAGACCACCTGTTCGGGGTGAACAGATGGTCTGTTTGTGTATTTCGTGTGCAAATATACTGATAAACTCTTTATTCTGCAGGATATTTATACCAATCTTTATGAGTTTTACCTTCAGAGTTTACCCAATCCTTAAAACGAGGATAAGCTTTGTCGATTCTTACTCCTTCTTCAGGCATAGGGAAGTCAGTTACTCCAACGAGATTTAACGCAAAGGGGAATTGATTATTCCATCTGCTCATTATGTAATAGAGTCCTTCTGTCGGTCTGTAAACATCATGCCTAGTTCCTAAAATGGATATATCCATCTTGTCTGTAGGTAGATACTTGGGCAGATGCAATTCTTTTCCTCTGCCTAAATCAGATTCAATGTAGATAAAGGGATTATATGGGGGTATTACGGTTGCTTCTTTGAGGTCGTTTACCTCAACAGTTACGACGATAGTCTTTCCTATTACATCCTTGGGATTATCGAACAGAAGGATGGTAGGATGACTTTGTCCCGGTTCCAGAGTGTTGCCTTCCATGTATTTTGTTGGCCCTGCTCCATCTATAATTACACGGCTTATATCGCTGGAAGATAGGTTGTTAAGTTGGAAACCAAAGCCTGATTGCAACAATGTGATTTCATTGTAGCGGGGCGTGAACTCATTTACTAACTTGTATACTAGGTTGTTATTGACGGTGTTTTTATATACCTTACATTTATAATCAACCATGATATCGTTCATGTCGTAGTCTCCCATTGACGGCCAATAATCTTCAAAAGAGAGCGTTCCCGTATAAGTAACAAAATTGTCATTATTGTTTGGCGGATTACCCACATCCGGTATGCTTGGGATATTGTCTTCGATAGCATCTCTTTTCTCTATTTCAAGATAGAAGGTGGCATCATTGTAGCGTTTATCTACGTTGTCTTCAAATCCAATAGCTACAATTTGATTGGAATCCGGTTCTTTTAGTGATACGCATCTCTGTACTCCATCAGAATTCAGATTAGGAAGTGAATATCTGCTATAGTTTGTTATGTTGATGTCACCACCTGTTTGAAAGCCCATACCTTGCATCCACCATCCGATTGTAACTCCTGCCGGGAATTCGTCCAGATACTTTGTTCCATCCCAATACTTCAATAATACTCTGTCTCCGCTTACCAAGGCTCCGGTATTATCATCTTTGGTGATATGAGTAGCCGCGGGAAATGCTATAATCTTTGTAACTTCGGATGTGTTGGTAGGTTCTTTTCCGGTGGGGTAATGGAAATAACCTACTACATTTTTCCAACCAGCAGAACTGTTGATGAAACACAGATAAACTTTGGTCGGTTTTACTATTTTTATTTCTGAACTGTAGTTGGAACCAAAGAATTGCTTGCCATAGGTTCTATCTTGCATGGCGGTTCCATCGTACTTCACAAATATCTGGTTGATGTTATACAAGGTTCTTGCATCTGGCAATACTCTACCAGGTGTTAAGTAATCGGGAGTTCCGTAATCGTTCCAGTCGCCAAGAATCATCCATCCGTCAGGGTAGGTGTGCTTGTTGGGGGTGGCAGCTCGTGTCGATGATGCTCGTCTTGTTGTAGCTTTCTGTACATATTCGGTTTGATTAAACGAAATCTGCCCTTCGTTGATAGTCAGTTGAACAGGAGAGACTGTTCCTGGATACTCAGAGTATAGCCATACTTCAGATAGGGCTGACATTGTTTGAATCTCGCCGGAGAATTTTCCATCCTCGTCTGTTGTGGCACGATAAACGGGCTCGATGTTCTTTTTTACGAGTTCGTTGTTTGCATTTTCCTCTATGGGGTTTTGATCATAGAGTTCGAATAGTACCTGGTAATTTTTCCCTTTAAAACCATAATCAATGGTTACATTGACCGTCTGACTTAGGTCAAAATCAAAGAACTTTTCAGCAGGAACTTTGACGTATACATCCAATTGTTCTAAGCAACTGGTAGCAAAAAATTGTGTTGTGGCAATACATATAATTGCAAGTAAAGTTTTCTTTTTCATTGCCATGTTTGTTTAGTAATTAATTTAATTCGCAAATATATGAAAATAAATGGAATATGTGTTATTTTGTGCGTATGAATTCTACTCCTGCTCCCCGAAGTATTCTCTGATAATCTTTGCTTTCGATTCACCTACGACAGCAGCCAATTCTTCTAATGAACTTGCCTTGATTCGTTTTACGCTTTTGAGCTCTTTGAGTAAAGCGGCTTTGGTCTTCTCTCCAATGCCGTTTATCTCGTCCAGAGCCGATGCTATCTGGCGTTTGCTGCGTTTATCGCGATGGAAGGTGATAGCGAATCGGTGTACTTCATCCTGTATTTGAGTCAACAGTCTGAAAAGGGGAGTGTTTTGTTTTAATCCGATGGTTTGGGGTGGGAAGCCATAGAGCAGCTCTGATGTGCGGTGTTTGCCATCTTTGGCAAGTCCGGCAATAGGGATGTTTAAGCCTAATTCGTCTATTACCTCTTTTACGGCGCTCATTTGCCCTTTTCCTCCGTCGGTGATTAGCAGGTCGGGTAGGGGCAGTTTCTCTTCTATAGCACGCTGATAACGTCTCTTGACGACTTCTTTCATGGAAGCATAGTCATCCGGTCCTTCTACGCTCTTGATATTGTACTTTCGATAGTCCTTTTTTGATGGCTTTCCTTTGATGAATACAACGCATCCTGCCACGGGATCGGAGCCTTGAATATTGGAGTTGTCAAAGCATTCTATTTGCATAGGCAATCGGTCGAGATGCAATTCCTGCTGAATTTCCTTTAAAAGGCGGACAATTCTCTGTTCCGGGTTGAGCTTCTCCGCTTGTTTCATGCGGTCTGCTTTGTATTGCTTGACGTTTAAAATGGAGAGTTCCAGCAGTTTCTTCTTGTCGCCTCGCTGAGGAATGGTGAATTCTACGTCTTTCAGTTCTATATCCAATTCGAATGGGACAATGATTTCACGTGAAAGGCTTTTGTATCTCTCCCGCATTTCAATAATACCCAAAGAAAGCAGTTCTTCTTTGGTTTCCTCCAACCGTTTCTTGTATTCGAACGTGAAAGCCTGGTTGATGACTCCATTGGTAATGTGCAGGTAATTGATGAAAGCTGACTTCTCATCATTGTCTTCTTCAATAGAGAATACATCGATATTGTGCAAGATATTGCTTACGACCTCTGATTTCGCACGGTAATTCTCAATGAGCATATACTTCTCCTTGACTTTCTGTGCTTCCTCGAACTTCATTTCGGCGGCAAGCTCTTGCATTTGCTGGAAAAGCAGCCGTTCTACTTCCTGGGTATTCCCTTTCAGTATTTCTTTGATTTCACCGATGTTTTTGAGATAGTCGGCTTCTGTTTGCTTGCCGACACAAGGGCCTGCACAGTTCTTTATGTGATATTCCAGGCAGACATTAAACTTCCCTGCGCGGATGTTTTCCGGAGTAAGGCTCAGGTTGCAGGTGCGTAGGGGATATAAATGCTTGATAAGTTCCAGTACAGCATTCATGGAAGGTGCATGGCTGTAAGGGCCATAATAGGCTGAGCCGTTACGTATTATCTTCCTTGTTTTGAATACACGTGGAAAGAATTCATTGGGAACGCAAATGGATGGATAAGTCTTATCGTCCTTCAACAAGACATTGTACCGTGGTTTGTATCTCTTGATAAGGTTGTTTTCAAGTAATAGCGCATCTTCTTCTGTATTGACCACGATATAACGAATATCGGCTATCTTGCTAACCAATACACGCGTTTTACCCGGTTCGTGTTCCCTATTGAAATAGGAAGAAACTCTTCGCTTTAGATTTTTAGCCTTTCCAACGTATATGATGACGCCTTCGGCATTCAGGTATTGATAAATGCCGGGACTTTCGGGAAGGTTGGATACAATTCCTTTTAAATAGTCGTTAGCTCTAAGTTCTTCCATGTGATTTTAATTATAACGAGAGTACAGGTTGTACATCTACCTCTTTGCCGAATGCATCGAGACCATGAAGCTCTTTCAGCTCGATGATGAAGTTTACATAGATCTTTTTGTGATTCATCTGCTTCACTAATTTGCATGCAGCTAGCATGGTGCCTCCCGTTGCCAGCAAATCATCATGCAGCAAAACAACATCATCTTCGTTGATGGCATCTTTGTGCATCTGTACGGTGTCTTTGCCATACTCTTTGTCATAGCTTTCTTCTATAGTTTCAGCAGGGAGCTTTCCTGGTTTACGGATAGGGATAAAACCTGCACCTAATCTGGTAGCAAGGATTGGCCCCATAATGAAACCTCTTGATTCTATTCCTACTACTTTAGTGATCCCTTTATCTTTATACATATCATATAAAATATCTGAAAGCTCTTGCAATGCTGCCGGATCTTTGAATAAGGTAGTTACGTCGTAGAATAAGATTCCAGGTATAGGAAAGTCGGGTATCTCTCGAATGCTTTTGATTAATGTTTCTCTGCTCATAATCAGTTTATTTAATATGTTTATTGAATTGTTTGTTTCACGTGGAACTGCGCCGCTTATCGCCCGCAAAGTACCAATAACACGTTGATGTCGCTTGGCGACACTCCCGGAATTCTGCTCGCTTGGGCTATTGTTTCGGGATCTATCTTCTCCAACTTTTGTCTGGCTTCGGTGGAAAGGGACTGAATGGAATTATAGTCGAACCTCCCTTTTATTTTGATGCTTTCCAATCGTGCCAGCTTATCGGCAATGATTCGTTCACGTCCAATGTAACCTTCATACTTAATAAGTATTTCTGCGGCTTCTATAATTTCTTCCTTTCTATCGGTGATTTTATCCAATTCGCGTTGGAGGGCACTGACTTGTTCCGCCATATTCTCAATGGTTACTTGTGGACGGTTTATTAACTCTATCAATTTACAACCTTGACGGAGTGGAGTAGTACCAAGCTTTTCGAGTGTCGGATTGATTAATGCCGGTTTCATCGAATAGTTTCGTGCGAATTCTATGATGCTGTTCACTATTTCGCGCTTTTCTTTCAATAGTGTGTAGCGTTCTTCCTTAACAAGTCCTAGCTTCCATGCTTTCTCGGTGAGTCGCATATCGGCATCATCCATACGGAGTAAGATGCGATATTCGGCACGTGAGGTGAACATACGATAGGGCTCATCTACACCTTTCGTCACTAAATCGTCGATTAATACGCCGATATATGCTTCGTCACGCGCCAAGGTGAAAGGCTCTCCACCGTGACAATTGATGTGTGCGTTGATACCTGCAATGATACCTTGTCCGCCGGCTTCTTCGTAACCGGTGGTACCGTTTACTTGCCCTGCAAAGAATAGATTCTTTATTTTCTTCGTTTCCAACGTATGTTTTAGTTGGGTGGGGTCGAAGAAATCGTACTCTATGGCATAGCCGGAGCGGTAGATTACCAAGTCCTTGAAAGCTGGTACCTTTTTCAGTGCTGCAATTTGGATGTCTAATGGTAGTGATGAAGAGAAACCATTTAAGTATAGTTCTTGTGTCGTTTCTCCTTCCGGTTCAAGGAAGAGTTGATGTTGTTCTTTGTCGGGGAAGGTTACTATTTTAGTTTCTATACTTGGGCAATAACGTGGGCCGATACTCTGAATTTGTCCGTTGAAAAGGGGAGAATCGGGGAGACCTTCGCGCAGGATTTGGTGTACTTCTTCGTTAGTGTAGCAAGTCCAGCAAGGCAATTGTTTCAGGTGGCGCACACCTGTATTCATATAAGAGAACTTATGGAAATCGCTTTCACCCTCTTGTATGTTCATGAGGTCGTAGTTCACGCTTCGCCCGTCAATGCGTACGGGTGTACCCGTTTTCATTCTATCATACGTGATGCCATGTTGGGCAATGGATTCTGTTAAATGGTAAGATGCAGGTTCTGCCATTCGTCCACCGGGGAGCATGGTGCGTCCTACGTGCATCAATCCGTTGAGGAAGGTGCCGGTAGTTAGTACTACACATTTGGCACGGAAGGTTACTCCCCAAAGGGTAACTACCCCACAGATTTCTCCGTTTTCAACGAGTATTTCCCGTACTGTATCTTGCCAGATATGTAGGTTGGGGAGGTTTTCCAGAATCTCTCGCCATGCCCAGATAAACTTATTACGGTCGCATTGTGCGCGTGGGCTCCACATGGCGGGGCCTTTCGAGCGGTTCAATATGCGGAACTGGATGGCGGTCTGGTCTGTTATTAATCCCATGTAGCCACCCAAGGCGTCTATTTCGCGTACTATCTGCCCTTTGGCAATGCCTCCGACTGCCGGATTGCAACTCATCTGCCCGATCTTATTCATATCCATGGTGATAAGACAGGTCTTTGAACCCAGGTTTGCAGCGGCAGCGGCAGCTTCACATCCGGCATGTCCGGCGCCGATTACAATAACGTCATACTTAAATTCCATTCGTTCAGAGTGATTTTTTATAATGCAAAGTTACGAAAAAGTTGTGGTTCTTTATGCTCCGTCATCGGAATGCATTTATATTTCAACATTAATTATGCAGATAATCCCTCTGTTTTTTATTCTTTTGTAGTTTGCAAATGAGTAATTGCACTTACATTAATTTATTTCTGATGGCTCATGAAGTGCGCATAAAGCCCCCTAGATTGGTGTACTTTTCATATTATATCCTTTGTTTAGTCTTTAGAAAAGAATATCTTTGTTGCATCTTTCACTTGTGGGTGGAGGATGCCTTTTATCGATTTTGAGATAACATTTTATTATTCGTATAAACTGAATCTGGACAATTCTTCGTAGTGCGAGTAATAAGTGGAAGTCTCCACGTCCAAGTTGCATATAACTTTGTTATATACGCTTTGGCGTGGGACTATTACTTATTATGTACTATGGGGGCCGTCCAGAGCCTAGTTTATGCATAATAATGTCAATAGTTCCCACGCCATTTTTTATTGGCTTGTTGGGAACAAATACATAACTTAAAAACCAAAGTCATGGATAAGTGCCCTACAGGTTGTTGTCGGATGAAGAGAGATTTGGACAACGCTGATGATCCTTTTGAGTTTTTAGCCAACAATCATCCTCTATCAATTGTACTGGATAAGTTGGACGACCTATCTGAACAAGAATTGAAATGTGCAGTTTGCCTGTATGGTTCAGTGCTTCTGAAACTATCCCATAAGCGTTCCTTTGGGGAGAAATTGAAGGCCCTATTTTGGAAACCCAGGAAAAAGAATAATGACTATTAGCCAGACGAATGTAATAAGCGCAAAGCGCCATACCCTATCTTATATTTTACTTATGATACGAATCCAGAGTTGAATAAGGTTTTTGCTTGATTCATTTCTGACGGGTTATGAATTAATTCTGAAAGGAACACAAATTACGCAAATTACACAGATATTGTCTTTCTGCATATCTCACTGTACACAGCGCAGCCTAAGCCTGAAGGGCTTTTATCTTACAGCCCAGGGCATCGCCCTGGGTATATATAATAGGTTGTTAACGTTGCGCCCTGAAAGGGCAAAATTCTCTATAACAGGTCTTATGCCCTTTCAGGGCGCAGAGTGTGGGGACATTCAGAGACCCAGGGCGATGCCCTGGGCTGTAAGATAAAAGCCCTTCAGGCTTAGGCTGCGCTAAATTGTCATTTACTTTATGTATTTTCCTTTTAGCTTTTTTCCCCTTTAGCTTCTTTTTGACGGTTATAGGATAAAATAGGAATTCATATTATTTCTATATTATTTGAGAAAACCATGTGATAATGTTTAAATTTAATCAAGTTTTCCCTCTTATGAGTAATCCCTTGTCAGAGTACCTCCTGAGCAGAGTGTTTTCTTGACACCGAGAAAGGTGGGGTTCGGCACCGAGGAACCCCTTGCTCGACACCGAGGAACATGCCCTTTCTCGGTGTCGGAAAAAACAAAGATAAGCATGGCTGTTTAGAATGTAACGTATTCATACTGTTTTCAATTTTTCCCTCATTGTAATGAAGGTGGTAGTTTATCATTTAGTTTATAACTAGTCGGTTAGTTCATAACTAGTCGTTTTAAGTTAATCAATTCCATCCTGTTTGTTAGACACTGGTGTTTCTTTTGTCAGATACTAGTGCTTGTCACGATACACGCCAGTGTTTGACACGATATACACCAGTGTCTGACAAGCTGAACACTAGTGTTTGACAACTGAATAAGAATAGACGGTAAAATTGTGGATAATTTATTGATAATAAATGATATAGCTTATGTGATTTGCTTTTTCATACATCTACTCGTCTAAATATTATCTTTTGGAACTATACGTTTCCTTAGAAAATACATGCAAAGCATTGAAAGTAGCAAAAGAAACAATAGCTATGCCTTTGAAACCAGAGAATAGCTATACATTAAGAATAAAAAGAAAAATGAAAGAGAATATTGAGTAGCTTATTTCTCTTCTTTGGCTTATTTTTTAATCAAAATGTAACTTTTTACTTAATATTGCTTTTCTTTTTGAAAAACTTCCCTACTTTTGTAGTGATTGAATATTAAAAACTGTTTTGATTGATTAATTTTAAGATGAAGAAGGTATGAGAAAAAAGTTCTTATTATTATTCGTCATCTGTCTGTTTATTGGGGCGGACATGGCGATGGCTCAAACAGCAAAAGTCTCGGGAATAGTATTTGCTGAGGACAACAATGAGCCCATTATTGGAGCATCGGTATTGGTAAAAGGTACAACGCTGGGGGCGGTTACCGATATCGAAGGAAAATTCACTATCTTGAATGTGCCAAGCACGGCGAACACATTGGTGATCTCTTTTGTAGGTATGCGTAAGCAAGAAATTCCTATCAAGCCGGATGTGAAGGTTGTATTGAAATCGGACTCTGAATTGCTGGACGAAGTGATGGTAGTAGCCTACGGTACTGCTAAGAAAAGCAGTTACGCCGGTTCTGCCTCTTTGGTGAAAGCGGATGCTTTGAAGGACATTCCTACTACCAGCTTTGAGAATGCATTGAATGGAAAGGTTGCCGGACTTCAGCTGACGAATAATTCCGGTCAGGCAGGTTCAGCACCCGCTATCCGTATTCGGGGTATCGGCTCGATGAATGCAGGTAACGAACCGCTGTATGTGGTAGATGGCGTACCGGTTTCTTCGGGAAATACCGGACAAATGAGCGGTGAACTTTATTCTACCAATAATATTATGAATACGTTGAATCCGGAGGATATTGAATCTATCTCGGTTCTGAAGGATGCGGCTGCATCTTCACTTTACGGTTCGCGTGCAGCAAATGGTGTTATCTTGATTACTACTAAGAAGGGGCAGATTGGAAAGCCGGTAGTCACTTTGAAAGCTGAAGTAGGTTTTACTCCCTGCTGGGCAACGGACAATTACGAAGCAGCCGGTGTGCAGGAAAACGTGAATATGCTCTATAGCGTATTCCACGATTACCGTACGGCGGGTAAGGGAGAAACGGATTCGGAAGCCAGTGCGTATGCTTTGGGGCAATTGAATGATCGTTTCAATCAACACGGTTATCAGTTTACGACCAACGGTACAGGAGCCTATGAAAACGTGAATATTCTTGAATATGACAACTCCGGTCGCGGGGGCAAATATTACGACTGGGATAAAGCATATTTCCGTACGGCAGTTTATCAAACCTACGATATGTCTGTGAGCGGTGCCACACAGAATACCAATTACTATACTTCTTTGTCGTATACCAAAGACGAGGGGCGTTTGAAGAAAAACAGTTTCGACCGCGTTTCAGGTCGCCTGAATTTGACTCAAAAGGTAGGGAAATTTCTGGAACTTACTACCAATGCAAACCTTGCCCGTACAAAGAAAAGTGGCTATAACGATACTCGCAATACGGGTAGCAACTACTTTATGCAAACTCGCAATCTTTTATGGGGACTCTACTGGCCAACTGATTACAAGACCGGTAATCCCTGGACCGAACGTTATGGTAGCTATGCTTATAACGGCGTCTACTACGACAACGAATGGGAAAATGCTTCTACCAGCCTCAAAATCATGGCTGCCGAAACATTGACTTTGCATTTGATGCCGGGACTGGACGTACGTTCTATCTACTCTTATGATAATACAGCTGTAAAAGATAATATATATTACAGTGCCAATCACTTTAATGGTTCGGCCGATAATGGAAATGTAAGTGAGTTTCGTACTACTTACGAAAAGATGGTTTCTTCTACAACTGCCAACTACACAGGTGCCTTTGATAAGCACACCGTAGGCGCCATGCTGGGTTTTGAAGCCGAAAAGAATAAGACCGACTATGTGCGTGCTAGCGGAAGTAACCTTGCAACGAGTATGATTCATTCCGTATCTACCGCTGGTACACAGACCTCTGCCGGTTACTCTTGGGGTAATTCAATGGTATCGGTACTCTCCAAACTCGATTATAATTATGATGAACGTTATTTCGTTTCGGGTTCCTATCGTCGTGATGGATCTTCTCGCCTCAGTAAAGAGGAACGTTGGGGTAATTTCTGGTCAGTGGCAGGAGCATGGAATATCATGAAAGAAGGATTTATGAATGACATCTCTTTCTTGAGTAATCTGCGTATACGTGCTTCATACGGTGTTAACGGTACGTTGCCTTCGGATAATTACGGTTATATGAGTTTGATAAGCTATACCAACAAATATATGGGTAATCCCGGCGGAACCATTACAACGGTAGCCAATAGCAAGTTGACCTGGGAGACTAGCTACAATACTAACATCGGTATCGACTTCGGCTTTTGGGGGCAACGTCTGCGTGGTACGGTGGAGTATTTCAACCGTAATTCAAAGAACCTATTGCAAGATGTGCCTATTTCAACCGTAACCGGGTTCTCATCTACTTTGCAGAATGTAGGATGTATCAATAATCATGGTTTGGAAATAGAGTTGAACGGTGATATCATTGATCGTGACGGTTGGCTGTGGAGTGCCGGTGTTAATGCGACTTTCCTTCGTTCGGAAGTGAAAGAACTGTATGGAGGAGCCGATATTATCTGGTACGATCCTACAAGTAGCGATAGCCGTGCGCAATATGTATATCGTGAAGGACAATCCACGCTCGCCTTTTATGGTTATGAATGGGCAGGAGTGGATAAATCCAACGGTAAAAACGTCTATTATGTAAATGATCCGAAAGATGCTAAAGCCGGAGATTTTGAATATAACGGACGGGGAGCTACTTACGATTATGACAATGCCAATTTCTCAGTCATCGGCAATGCCATACCTAAAGTTTACGGTGGAATCAATACTTCCGTATCTTTTAAAGGGATCGCTCTCTCCTTAGGTTTTACTTATAAAATAGGCGGTGACCTGTACGATGGCGCTTATATGGATGTGGCTGACGATGGTTACTATTGGGAGCGCATACGTGCCAAGAGCTACTATGAAAACCTTTGGACTCCGGAGCATACCAGTGGTTCGCAACCTCGTATTGAAGGACTTGATTTGACTGATCCCCAGCAATATAGCAGCCGTCACCTGTGTGATGCCAGTTACTTGCGTTTGAAGAGTCTTACTTTGGCTTACACATTACCTAAAGCATTGACGCGTAAGGCTTTCGTTGAGAACGCCCGTTTCTTCTTCAATGCCGGCAATCTTTGGACGATAGCCAAATATAAAGAGGCTGACCCGGAAGTGAGTGAATATGGTACACGTGGTTGGGAAACGCCTATCGGTAAGACGTTTGTACTGGGTGTTGAATTGAAATTCTAATGAATAGGAGAGAAACAGAATGAAAAAGATATATTATTTATGGGTGTTTGCACTGTTGAGTGCTCTTACATTTACTTCGTGTGACGGCTTTCTGAATATGCAACCGGGCAATTCAGGGAATGCGGAAGGAGCCATTGTTACCGCAGCCGATGCTCAAGTGGTTATTAACGGCGTGATGAGCGCAATGACTTCATCTTCTTATTATGGTCGGAATCTCTTTATGTATGGAGATGCCAAAGGAGGTGATTTGACTATTTATTCTGCCGGTCGTGGGCTGGATGCGTTCTACACTTTTAATCATACACCGAATAGCGGTAGTTATTCCGGATTTTGGAGCCGCGGCTATTACTGCATCTTGCAGGTGAATACGTTATTGAGTAACATTAAAAAGCAAGAAGAAGCAGGAAGCATTGAGGACTTCTCATCGGCCAAAGGACAAGCTTTGACCCTGCGCGCGTTGTTCTATTTTGACCTGGTACGCATATATGGCCTTCCTTACAATTACAACAAGACTTCCTACGGTGTTCCCAATATTACCGAACCGCTGACTATTGAAGCACAGCCTACACGTGCCACAGTTGAAGAGAACTACCGCCAGATATTGCAAGACTTGTCGGATGGTGCCACTTATATGTCGGATAACCCATCAAGGCAGAATGGGTATATAGGTTATTATGCGAATATCGCTTTGCAAGCGCGTGTAAAGCTCTACATGGAAGATTATGACGGTGCGCTGGATGCAGCTAAGGAAGTGATAGAAAGTAAAAAGTACAGCCTCTATAAGTCCGAAGAATGGGTAACGTCCTGGAGCAAGCAATTTGGTTCCGAATCCATCTTTGAGTTGGGCATAACTACGGAGGAATCTGACTTGGGCACTTCTTCCCTTGGTTTCTATTTGATGCGTTATAAGCAAGTTAAAAATGCGATGGGATGGTTCCTTGCCAGTGACTACTATCTGAACCGTTTGGGAGAGGATACCAAGGATGTACGTTGGGGAATAATGGATAATGATGAATACTGGGTTGATAACAAGGTTGAACGTAAAGGTGCCTGCTATAAATATATGGGTGGTACCAGTCTGCCGGGTGATGGCAAGGCTACCAATACGGCTGTTAATATTAAAATTATCCGTCTTTCCGAGCTTTATCTGATAGCTGCCGAAGCTGCCTTGCACTCTACCGGACCAGATGCTGGAGCTGCTGTTGCTGCCGGTTATCTGAATGAGATTCGTAAGCGTGCTCCGCAATTGGCACCCGCCACTGCTGCCACTATTACAGATGATATGATTCTGGATGAACGTAGCAAGGAGCTTTTCGGTGAAGGACAACGCTTCTTCGATATGATGAGAATGAACAAAACCATCGAATTCAACGATGATTTTCAGGATGTGCCCGTAAGCCACCGTGCGAAGACGATTGACCGTACCTATGGAAAGATCGTACTTCCCATTTCTCAGGATGAAATCAATGCAAATCCGGCATTGAAGACTCAGCAAAACGAAGGATATAAGTAAATTGAAGCTGGTAAGTTGAAGGTTGAAAATGGGCTGTGTTATCATGTTGGCATGGTAATTTTCAACTTTCAACTTTTTAATTTTATGCTCTGCACAATAAGTGCTATTTATTGGTTATATTATTCTATTAATCTTTTCCCAATCGGTTTATCTTTGCTTCCGTAGAAATCAATAAATTATTAGTACTATGCGAAAAGCAATTATCTTATCGTCATTGTTGACGTTATTTGCTATCGGAAGCTCAGCACAATGGCAACCGGTAGGCGACAAAATTAAAACCGAATGGGCATCTCAGATTAATCCTTCCAATGTATTGCCTGAATATCCTCGTCCGATTATGGAACGTAACGATTGGAAAAATCTGAATGGACTGTGGGACTATGCTATTATAAGTAAAGGTGAGCGCATTCCGGAAACTTTCAATGGAAAGATTCTTGTTCCTTTTGCCGTAGAATCTTCTTTATCCGGTGTAGGAAAGAATGTAGGCGAGAAGCAAGAACTGATATATCAGCGAAGTTTTGACGTCCCTTCTGCTTGGCGTGGAAAACAGGTTCTACTGCATTTTGGCGCTGTAGACTGGAAAACCGATGTATGGGTGAATGATATTAAAGTAGGAAGCCACACCGGAGGATTTACTCCATTCTCTTTTGATATTACTCCCGCATTGACTGCCAAAGGAAATAACCGATTGGTTGTAAAAGTATGGGATCCAACGGATAAAGGGCCTCAACCCAGAGGAAAGCAAGTAAGCAATCCCGAAGGAATCTGGTACACGCCTGTTACCGGTATCTGGCAAACAGTATGGATGGAGCCTGTATCACAAAATCATATTAATAATCTTCGCATTACCCCCGATATTGACAATCAGTTGTTGACTGTTAAAGCGGAACTGAATGTAAATTCTCCTTCGGATATTGTTGAAGTAAATGTATACGATGGTAGCCAACTGGTAGCTTCCGGCAAAAGCATTCATGCAGAACCAGTAGAAATAACCATGCCCGAAGGTACTAAACTGTGGAGCCCGGAATCTCCTTTCCTCTATACGCTTAAAGTGACCTTGAAAAACGGTGATAAAATAGTAGATAAGGTAAACAGTTATGCTGCTATGCGTAAGTATTCTACACGTCGTGATGCAAACGGTATTGTGCGATTGGAATTGAATAACAAAGCGTTGTTCCAATTTGGCCCGCTCGACCAAGGCTGGTGGCCCGACGGATTATATACTGCTCCTACCGATGCTGCGTTGCTGTATGATATTCAGAAGACGAAAGATTTCGGTTTCAATATGATTCGCAAGCACATTAAAGTAGAGCCTGCACGCTGGTATACACATTGCGATCAACTCGGAATGATTGTATGGCAAGATATGCCGAGCGGCGATCATAACCCGCAATGGCAAAACCGTAAATACTTCGATGGAATCGAACTAAAACGCTCCGCTGAATCCGAAGCTCATTATCGTAAGGAGTGGAAGGAAATCATGGATTGTCTGTATTCTTATCCTTGTATCGGTACATGGGTTCCGTTTAACGAAGCGTGGGGCCAGTTCAAGACTCCCGAAATAGCAGAATGGACTAAGCAATATGATCCTACTCGCTTGGTAAATCCGGCAAGTGGCGGCAATCATTATACTTGTGGCGATATGCTCGATCTTCATAATTATCCGCAACCCGAAATGTACCTTTACGACGCTCAACGAGCAACTGTTCTCGGTGAATACGGAGGAATTGGCCTTGTCTTGAAGGATCATCTTTGGGAACCGAATCGCAATTGGGGATACGTACAATTCAATTCTTCCAAAGAGACTACCGATGAATACGTGAAGTATGCAAATATGCTGTATGATATGATAGCCCGCGGCTTCTCTGCTGCCGTTTATACTCAGACCACCGATGTGGAAGTAGAAGTAAATGGCCTGATTACTTACGACCGCAAAGTAATAAAATTGGATGAGAAACGTGTTAAAGAAGTGAATACACGCATCTGCAACTCGCTGAAGTAATTACCTTAGCAGGAAATTTTAAATAGATTATGAAACGAACGACCTTAAAGCTATTCATTTATCTTTGCATACTTGCAGCACTGCCTCTGCATGCACAAAACAATGTCCATTACTATTTCAGAACACTCGACATACGTAATGGACTTTCACAAAATACTGTGTATCAGATTTTGCAAGATAGGAATGGCTTTATGTGGTTCGGTACAAAGGATGGTTTGAACCGTTACGATGGAATGTCTTTCCGGGTATATAAAAAAGAAAATTCAGGCTTAGGCAAGAACTTCATCACCGCCCTTTATGAAGACCGTGAGGGTAATATCTGGATAGGAACCGACGGAGGTGTATTTATTTATAATCCGGTACAAGACTCTTTTACGGCTTTCAATCAGACGAGTGAAGGAGGGATACGTATCAGGGATTTCGTTACTATGATTAGCAGCGATGAAAAGGGCAATATCTGGATATCAGTCGAGAATCAAGGTCTGTTTTGCTACAAGTACGGAGAACACGAATTGCTGAATTACTTGCACGATCCGGGTTTGGCCAACGTTACTCGCTTTTGGCTGAACGGAAAAACTTGTTGGCTGGCTTTGTATGCCGACAATTTATATTACACAAAAGATAACTTTGAAACTCCCTTGCAGCCCTATAAAGATGCCAACGGGAATGAAATATTTAAAGGGGACATCATCAACTGGCAAGTCAATGGTCCGCATAATTGTATTTATATAGCCTCGGTCAACGGATTGACCGAGATAAACCTTACCACCGGCAAAACACGCCGACTGCTGGAAACATACGTGCGTGCCTTGCAATTCAAATCGGATGATGAATTGTGGGTGGGTACAGAGTCCGGGTTATATATCTATAACCTGACGAATGACAAAGTTACCCATCTTACCGTTCCTAATCAGGATGACTCATACGCTTTGTCGGATAATGCCATTTATTCACTTTGCCGTGATAAGGAAAATGGTATCTGGATAGGTTCGTACTTTGGTGGAGTGAACTATTACCCCCATCAATGGACTTATTTCGAGAAGTTCTATCCACGGGATGATCTCAAGCAGTTAGGTCGACGTGTACGTGAAATTTGCGAAAGTAATGACGGAACTTTGTGGGTAGGCACCGAGGACAAAGGATTGTTTAATTATAACCCGGAAAGTGGGAAAATAGAGCCTTTCGAACATCCTTCCATCTATAAGAATGTTCACGGTCTTTGCCTGGATGGAGATGATTTATGGGTAGGTACTTTTTCCGGAGGATTGAATAGGGTAAATCTGCATACCAAGCAAGTCAAGCACTATACCAAAGGCGATAGTCAGAACTCAATGACCGCCAATGATGCCTTTACCATCTGCCGGACAACTACGGGGGACGTTTGGATAGGTACTACTTCCGGCCTATTGAAGTATAATCGTGCTACGGATGATTTTACCCGGATTCCCCAGTTGAAAAATATGTTCACCTATAACATATTGGAGGATTTCAACGGTAATCTTTGGTTCGCGACTTTCTCCAACGGGGTTTTCTGTTACAATGTCAGTAAACAGCAATGGAGGAATTATCTTTCTAATGAGAAAGATTCAACTTCAATTTCCTATAATAAAGTGATCAGCATTTATGAAGATAGCAAAAAGAGGCTATGGTTCATGACATTGGGTGAGGGGTTCTGCCGCTATAATCCGGATACTGATAACTTTACACGCTATGATATGTCGAAGGGTTTCCCCAGCAATACTATCTATAAGATGGTTGAAGACAAACAGGGAAACTTATGGATCACTACAAACTACGGATTAGTATGCTTTAATCCGGATATCGATAGCAAACATGTATATACCACAGCTAATGGATTACTGAGTAACCAATTCAATTTCCAGTCGGGATACCGTGACAAGAAAGGACGGATTTATTTGGGTAGTATCAATGGTTTTATCGTCTTCGATCCGGAAACTTTCGTTGAAAACACGTTCCTTCCTCCGGTAGTTATCACTGATTTCTATCTATTCAATAAGCGTCTCTCAGTAGATAGTCCGGCTTCTCCGTTGGAGAAGAGCATTACTTATTCTAATCAGATAGAACTTGATGCCAACCAGAACTCTTTCTCCTTACAGGTTGCTGCATTAAGTTATCAAGCGCCCGAAATGAATCGTTTGGAGTATAAGTTGGAAGGATTTGATCGTGAATGGTATGCGGTAGGACGCAATTCTATGATTAATTATTCCAATTTGCCATACGGAAGTTATACACTGCGCATAAAAGGCTCCAATAGCGACGGTAAGTGGAATGAGAAGGAGCGGGTGCTCGATATACGTATTCGTCCTCCTTTCTATTTATCTACTTGGGCTTACGTGATTTATGTAGTACTGGCATTGTGCTCTTTAGCTGCAATTATTCACTTTTTCAGAAGGAGAACCCAACTAAAGCATCAGCAGACAATGGAAAAGTTTGAACGGGAAAAAGAACGGGAACTTTATACTGCCAAAATAGATTTCTTCACGAATGTTGCTCATGAAATACGTACTCCGCTTACGCTGATAAAGAGTCCGTTGGAAAATGTATTGACATCCAAGTCGGTGTCCGATGATATCAGAGATGATTTGGAAATTATGGATATGAATACCAATCGTTTGCTCGATTTGGTAAATCAGCTACTCGACTTCCGTAAGACGGAAACACAAGGTTTCAAATTGGATTTTGTAGAATACAACCTATCGGATATCTTGCAGAATACCTATAAACGTTTTAAACCATTAGCTCGTCAGAAGGGCTTGGAACTGACTATCGATTATCCGGAAAACTTGTATGCCTTGGTTGATAAAGAAGGGCTGACCAAGATCTTTAGTAATATGTTGACCAATGCAATCAAGTATTCTGAAACGTATATCCATATTAAACTTTACGTGAAAGACGAAAGAATAATGTTCTCGGTATGCAATGATGGTCACGTCGTACCGGTAGAAATGCGTGAAGAGATATTTAAGCCGTTTATCCAGTATAAAGGCGGTGTACTGAGTGCCGTATCCGGTACCGGTATCGGATTAGCGTTGGCACGTTCGCTGGCTGAACTCCATGAAGGAACGTTATGCATGGATGATTCGATGGAAGACAATTGTTTCTTACTGTCTCTTCCCGTGAAACATGCACAAACAGTGAAGATTGAACAACAAGAACAAGTGATTAATGAAGAATCTTCAGAGAAGAGAATTGCTGAAACCGTTTCCAAGCAATGCCGTTATACTCTTCTGGTGGTGGAAGATAGTTTGGAGATGCAATCCTTTGTAGTGAAACAATTGTCATCGGAATATCAGGTACTGACTGCAATGAATGGTGTTGAGGCTTTGAAGATATTGGAAGAACAAACGGTTCATTTGATTATCTCGGATATTATGATGCCCGAGATGGATGGTTTGGAATTGTGCGAACATCTGAGATCGGAACTCGATTATAGCCATATCCCCATAATTCTACTGACTGCTAAAACAACTCTTCAAGCGAAAATAGAAGGTATGAAGTTGGGAGCGGATGTATATATAGAAAAGCCTTTCTCGGTAGAATACCTGAGAGTGTGTGTATCCAACTTGCTAAGCAACCGTGAGAAACTGAGAGTATCTTTTGCCCATTCTCCTTTTGTACAGACTAATACGATGGCTATGACCAAAGCGGATGAAGCATTCCTGAAGACGTTGAAAGAAATAGTAGTAGAGAACATGCAGAATCCGGATTTCTGTTTGGATGACATGGCAAGCTTGCTGAATATGAGCCGTTCCAGCCTGAATAGAAAGATAAAAGGTATATTGGATATGACTCCCAATGATTACATTCGTTTGGAACGTTTGAAGAAGGCGGCTGAACTATTGAATGAAGGAGAATGTAAAATTAATGAGGTTTGCTATATGACTGGATTCAATACTCCTTCTTATTTTACCAAATGTTTTCAGAAACAATTCGGCATTTTACCCAAGGACTTTGTGAAGTAATAGACCGATTATTCATGAAAATAGAATAATCTAATCAACCGCCTCTGGAATATGTTTTAGGGCGGTTTTTTGGTTTTATAATTGTATAGATTGAAGCAATATTTGCATCCCGTTTGGTTTTGCACTGATATATTTGCATCCGGAAAAGTTAACCAAAATGTTGCACTATGAACAAAATGCCTATGACGTAACAAATCCCATTAAACCATCTATGTTTGGTAGAAGATTACTTTCTACTATAAAATGTAATTCAAGGCGGAATTCTGGTTTCCGCAAAGTTTTAAAATCTAATTCTATAAAAAATGATCAAGAAAATCTTATTCTTATTCTTTGTTGTTTTTGCAGCTACCGCTTATGCGCAGGATGTGAATATCACTGGTACGGTAACAGATGCAAATAACGAGCCTTTGACAGGTGTGAATGTAGTGGTGAAGGGTACTACTACGGGTGCTATTTCCGATCTGGACGGTAACTTCTCGGTAAGTGGAAAAAAGGGAAGTACAGTTGTCTTCTCTTATATCGGTATGATTACTCAGGAAGTTGTTTTTAAAGGAACCAAAATGCATGTAATCCTGAAGGATGATGCAAAAGCGTTGGAAGAGGTTGTTGTCATCGGTTATCAAACCGTGAAAAAATCAGACTTGACCGGTGCTGTTGCTGTAGTGGATACGAAAGAAATGAAGAAAAGCACAGCCGGAACATTGGTGAGCCAGATGCAAGGTTTGGCGACTGGTGTCAATGTACGCAGTAGCGGTCGGGCAGGTGAAGATGCTTCTATTGAAATTCGTGGTGTCGGTTCTTTGAGTAATAACTCTCCGTTGTGGGTAATCGATGGTATGATTACTGATCCGGGAGTCGATTTTAATCCCTCGGATGCAGAATCTATTCAGATTTTGAAAGATGCTTCGGCAGCTGCTATTTACGGTTCGCGTGCCGCCAACGGTGTGATCATCGTTACTACCAAGAAAGGTGCTAAAGGCCCCATGAAAGTAAATGTGAATGTAAAGGAAACGATGGAATGGAGTCCGAAGTACGACTTGATGAATGCGGCAGAATACATAAAGTATAATGATATTGCTTACAATGAAGCCATCAAGGATGGTATTGCTACTGTAAACAGTACTCAGAAGCACTCATCTTATGATACCAACTGGCAGGATGCTATTTTGAAAACTGCTTTGGTACAAGATTACAATGTATCACTTTCCGGTGGTGGTGACTCAGGTAGTTACTTCTTATCAGCCGGTTATTATAACAACGATGGCGTATCTTATGGAAATACTTTCGACCGTTATAGCTTCCGTGTGAATACTCAGGGTAAGAAAGGTTGGTTCTCTTTTGGTGAGAATCTGGCTTATTCACTCACGAACACTGACCCGAACCAGACAAATACTTATAATGACTTCTTGCGCATGATGCCTACCATTCCTATTTACGATGAAAATAACCCGGGTGGATATGGCTATGGTGATGCTGCTAAGTATAATACCTTCGGCGTGAATCCAATTGCACGTGAGGATTTGGAATATCGTCATTACCGTCAGAATCGTTTGAATGGTTCTTTATGGTTGGAGGTGAAACCATTCAGCTTCCTTTCTTATAAATTCAATGCCGGTGTTGACCTTTATTTCTATGAGAATTCTTGGTTCCGTGGTGAAGGTAACTGGACTCAGAATCAGGAACATCGTGATCCGGAAGGACAGAAGGCACGTGATAATACGTACAATATGTTGATAGAACATACTTTGAACTTCAATAAAGACTTTGGCAAGCATCATGTAGATGCTGTAGTCGGTACTACTTATCAACATCATGAGTGGGAAGGATTATGGGCTTCCCGTCTGAATTTCCCATTGCTGGGTGATGGCAGTTATTTGGGCGTATTAAATGCCGGACAAAGCAATCAGCAAAATTCTAATAGCATCAGTGAGAATGCGATGATTTCTTACTTGGGTCGTGTAAATTATAACTATGATGATAAATATTATCTGACCGGTACATTCCGTCGTGACGGTACTTCCCGCCTTTCTAAGGATAACCGTTGGGGTAACTTCCCTTCTGTTTCAGCAGCTTGGAGATTGTCTAAAGAAGACTTTTTTGATGTATCCTGGATTAATGATTTAAAGATCAGAGGTAACTGGGGACGTTTGGGTAACGCTTCTATCGGTGACTGGGATTATATTGGAACGATTAACCAAAGTATCGTATCTGTAATTGGCGGAGCTATTGTTCCGGGTTCTACTCAGGTGAAACTGGTGAATGCTGACCTTGTTTGGGAAACTAAAGAGACTGTGAATGTAGGTTTCGATGCAAGTTTTCTCAATCAACGCTTAACATTTAGTGCCGAGTACTATAATTCAAAGACCAGTGATGTATTGGCTGAGACTCCGATTGCTGTTTCAACAGGTAACCAGGGAGGTTCTCCGTGGAAGAATGCTGCTAGCTTGCGTAATAAGGGATTTGAACTCACACTCGGCTGGAAAGACCAAGTGTCAGATTTCAAATACAGTGCGTTGTTGAATGTCACTACAATGGATAATGAAGTACTGAGTCTAGGTCGTGATGGTAGTAGTAAAGACTATATAGATTCAGGTCAGGCCAGAACAAGACCGGGTAGATCTTTAGCTGAATTTTATTTGAGAAAGACAGACGGTATCTTCAAAACACAAGAACAGATTGACAACTATGTAACATCTACGGGCAAACCGATTATGATTGAAGGAAAACGTCCGCAATTGGGAGATGTTAAATACCTTGACATTGATGACAATGGGGAGATAACCGATGCTGACCGTGCTTTTTGCGGTAGCCCATGGGCGAAGATGCAAATGTCATTGGTGCTCAATGCAGAATGGAAGAATTTCGACTTCAGCATGATGTGGAACGGCCAGTTTGGTAATAAGATATATAACATTGCTCAATGGCAAGGTCGTTTATTTGCCGATAACTCCAACTACATTCGCTTCAAAAAGGGTGAAGAACCTTATCAAGTGAATCCGAATTCCAATACTCCACGTATTATTTACGGTGATTTCCGTAATAACCGTGATGCTGACCGTTTCTTGGAAAATGGTTCTTACTTCCGCATGAAGAATATCTCTATCGGATATAACTTCAAGCAGAAATGGCTGACTAACCTAGGTGTTGAGAAACTTCGTCTCTATGCTACCGGTAGCAACTTGATTACTATCACCGGATATTCCGGTTTGGATCCTGACTTCAAGGGAGCGAACTCTGTTTGGAACAGCGGTACGGACAGCTTTGCATATCCTAATACCCGTTCGGTAATGTTTGGCTTGGATTTGACCTTTTAACTTTTAAATCAGTTTAGAAATTATGAAAAAGATATATGGATTAATGCTTGCAGGTGCTCTGACTTTGTGCACCGGATGCAGCTCAAATTTATTGGATATCGATAACCCCAATGAAGTGACAAATAGCACTTATTGGAATAAGCCTGAAGATGCTACTGCCGGAGTGAATGCTTGCTACAGCTTCCTCTACAAGGAAGGTACCTGGATGCGTTGGCTTTCTTTCCGCTATGACTTGACTTCGGACGAAGGATGGAGTTCTTCTCCTTGGATTGAACTGGGTGACTGGACACGTTTCCTTTACAACAATTATAATTTTTATGAAGGCAACACTGTTCATTGGGAGCATTTTTATGTAGGTATTTTCCGTTGCAACCAAGTGTTGACCAATGTGCCTAAAATTGAGATGGACGAAACAACCAAGAATCAAGTATTAGGACAAGCCTCTTTCCTGCGTGCCTTGTGGTACTTCCAGGTAAACTTGCTGTGGGATAAGGGAACCATGCCATTGGAACCCCAAGATGCCACTTATATTCCGGAAGATGCTTCCGAACAGGAAATCTGGGACCAAGTAGAGAAAGACTTGACTTTTGCTATGAATAATTTGCCGGAATCCTGGGATGCTGCCAACGTGGGACGTGCAACCAAAGGTGCGGCCAAAGCATTGCTCGGCAAGGCTTATATGCAGCAACACAAGTATGATAAGGCAAAAGAGCAACTGCAATGGTTGATTGACAAGGAAGGTACTTTGTACGGACTTTTAGCTAATCGTGAAGACAACTTCACCGATTTGGATGAGAACAACAAAGAAGGTATCTTTGAAATACAGTTTGATGATCAGAACAAAGGTGGAACAGGTAATGATGCCAGCATGGCATTTGGTTTCCAACGTACACAGTTCTATGCTCCCGGTGGTGATCATGGTACAGGTTGGGGTGACGGAAAAGCACGTCGTTGGTTGGTAGATGAATTTTTGAAAGAGAAAAGAGCAGATGGTAAAAACGACTTGCGTTTATACAATAGTATTCTCTACAAACACTTTGGTGATGATTTCCCCGATCAATCTAAAAAATATTATGCCAATGCAGATGCTTCGCAGTGGTTCGACGAATGGGGACAAGATCCGGAGGATTGCTACATCCGTAAGTACAATACTTCTTACTATCGTGAACGTGAAGACTATTTTGCACGTAATAACTACCGTATCATGCGTTATGCCGACATCTTGATGAACTATGCGGAATGTCTGGCTGAAACAAATGCTCCAGTTGCCGATGCTGCTGTTTATGTAGATAAAGTAAGAGAGCGTGCCGGTTTGGCTAAATTGAAAGATAGTAAATGGAAAGATTGCCTGAGCTCAAAAGATGCCTTCCTCAAGCGCCTCCAAATGGAGCGTACTTTGGAGCTTTGTTTTGAGGGCTGGCGCTGGGCTGACTTAAAGCGTTGGGGCTTGCTTGATTCTCAGGCCGGTATTGACGAACTGAAGGCTCGTGACAAGGATTTCAATAACTTCATCGTTGGCAAACACAGACGTTTGCCTATTCCGAGAGATGAAGTGGATGTCAGCACTGTAGGTGGTGTTATACATTTGACTCAGAATCCTAACTATTAATAACTAAAGAAGGCTATGTTCGGAAGCGCTTTCTTATTGAGGACGCTTCCGACATAGCTTTTCTTTTCTTAAATACTATACCTTATGCTTGTCTATAAAAAACTACTATTACCTTTCGCTTTTGCTTGTTGTAGCGCTTTGTTTGCCCAGAATATCCAGAATCCGGTACTTCCTGGAGTGGCTGATGCCGGTGCGATGAAATACAATGGCAAGTACTATATCGGCGGAGTATTTACAAACGGGGATTTTTATGTTTCCGATGATTTGGTTCATTGGAGTAAGCCGGTTCATGTGGTAACTATGGATAACGACTGGACAAAAGGAACCGGAGCCGGAGATAATCAGATTCATGCGAATGACATGCTTTATCTGAATGGCGATTTTCACCTTTACTGGTCTGTTAACTATTGGGGAAAAGACAAGCATGCCGTTCACATTGTACATGCACAGAGTAAAGACTTATTAGGGCCTTATACCGAACCCAATAAAAAGACTTGGATGGATAATCGTATCGATCCTATGATATTTAAAGACGACAACGGACAATTGTACATGTATATGGTACGCTTTACAGATGGAAACACCATTTGGGGACGTAAAATGAAGAACCCGGCAGAGTTTTCCGGTGAACCGGTTTGCCAGTTCGCTTCATTGCCGGATACATGGGAAACAATGGATAACCGAGTAGCGGAAGGCCCTTGGGTCATTAAATATAGAGACCGTTATTACATGATGTATAATGCGAATCACACCTCAACGGAATGGGGTAATTATCAATTGGGAGTTGCTGAGGCTGACTCTCCTTTAGGTTTTCAACATGGAAATAAATATAGCTATCCGGTTGTAGGTTGCAATCAGACGCAACTAGAAGAAAAGCAGGTGGACTTATTACGGTATGGCCGCACATACGACCCTTTGTTTGCTTATACCGAGAGCCGACCGGAAGGTGATTGGACAAAAATAGCCTACGATGCTTCTGGCTGGAAGAAGGGCGAAACCGGTTTCTCATCCGAAGAAGTGAAAGGCTCAACTACCCGCCATTTGGGTACCCTATGGAATTCTCCTTCTTTATGGCTGCGTAAGACTTTTTCCGCTGATAAGCAGGTGGGTAATTTGGCATTGCGCGTTGCCCATGACGGGGATACCCGCATTTATTTGAATGGGACATTGATTTACGATAAGCAGGGACGTGATTACTGTATCGTAAACTTGGATAAAAAGCTTCGTGCGGCTTTAAAAGAAGGTACGAACTTACTGGCAGTAGAAACGAGCAAAGGACATTCACAATTCTTTGATGTATCTCTGTTCGACATGAAAAACGAAGTTGCCGATGAAATCTTGATGACTCCGGGGCAACCCAATATACTGAGAGGTCCCAATGGATTTGAATGGTGGCTTATCTATATGGCAAATAAGAACCACGAACACCGTGGACAATATATCAACCGCATCCAGTTCTTTGATAAGACGATGTTTGTAGATGGCATAACAGGACCACAAACGGCTGGTTACCATCCGGAACCCTCGTTGCCTACTTACTCCAAGAAGGCGGCAGAACCTTCATTCGGTGCGTTGCAAGGAGTACAAGCGTCAATTGCTTATTTGTTTGAAGCGGGAGTAAATACGAAGAATGAAGCAGGCATTATTGCCTGGTGGAAAGATACCGACAACTGTGCCTATATAGGGCTGGATGCAAAGAATCAATGCTGGTATTTGCGTACCCGCCTTAATGGAAAAGAAAATAAGGAATCATTTACTTTACCCAAAGATTTCCGGTGGGGTGTTTATCATCATTTGCGTATGGAGCGCAATTCCGATTGCATAAAAGTGTGGCTGGATGAAATCCCTGCTCCTGAAAAGCATATCTTTACAGGGATTATTCCTGCTGATGAGGCGGGTGTTCCCGGAGTATTTGATGAGGCAAAGGATGCTTTGTTCGAAGGCGTGACTTATACCATCGGTTTTGATGATTGCCATTTGCAACTTACCGGTAAGGAAGAAGTGCTGAAAAATGATTTGCTGAATGATTATGAATTCAGCTTTCAATTGTCTGATTTATTGGAGCAAAGTATAGCAGGCAGTTATCCGGTATATGTGGATCGGAATAATTATGTGAAGGCTCAGTTTAATGGTATTACCCGCATGCTTGAAGTTACTGCTGTGAAGAAAGGCAAGCAGGCTTGGCAGAAGAACTTCCCGTTGGAATGCTTGCAAACAGTTTATCCGGATGTGAAATATACCGATTTCATCGAGAAATGTTATCGTTTTGCTACTCCTACTTGGTTGGATGCTCTTTATCTGAACCGCCATGACGCCGGTAATAAAGCTGAGTTTGTGGAGGATATGTTCAGTAAGTTCACGATAGAGTATTTGGCAAACGGTGAGTGGAATCCGATAAGTAATCAAGGAGCGAAAGTAGCAGAACACCCTGCCTATAATTGTTTGAACTTTGCTCCGGTGAAAGCTGAAGGAGTCAGGTTTATCAATAAAGATGCGGAAGACTTGCAGCGCCATATTTATAAAATCGGAATTCATGAGCAATTAAAAGAATCTTATAATTTCCGTGCAGTGAGGCGGGGAGATAAGCTTTACCTCTTTGTGGATGGCAGGGAATTAGGTGCATTCGATATTCTGTATCCTGCATCCCGTATCGGATTCTGTTCGGAGAAGGGCTCTCCGGCTTATAACGGTGTATTGTATTATCATATAGGAAATAAATTATAAAGAAGTAATTATGAAAAAGAATCTTATCTATATATACTTGTTTTCGTTGGCTGTGCTGACATCTTGCCAATCGTGTTCTTCGGAATACAAGAATATCGACGAGATTGTCGTTGAGGGAGTTGAGACTCCGGTACTTCTCGGCGATCCATTTATTATGTTGCACAAGGGCACTTATTATGCTTACGGCACTAATGCAGAAGATGGCATCGAGGTGTATACTTCCGATGATTTGCAGACCTGGAAGTATAAAACCATGGCATTACATAAAAAGGATGTCTGGGCAGACCGTTGGTTCTGGGCCCCCGAGGTTTATGAAGTCAACGGAAAGTTTTATATGTATTATTCGGCTGACGAGCATATCTGTGTGGCAACAGCCGATTCACCTGAAGGACCTTTTGTACAAAGCAAGAAAGAACCCATGATTGCCGACGAAAAATGTATTGACAACTCTCTGTTTATTGATGATGATGGCACACCTTATCTGTTTTTCGACCGTTTCAACGATGGGCTTAATATTTGGGTGGCCGAATTGGAAAAGGATCTGATTACAATTAAGGCAGAGACAATGCATCCTTGCATCCATGTATCACAAACTTGGGAGGAAGTATGGCCGCGTGTCAATGAAGGTCCTTTCGTAATGAAGCATAACGGAGTATATTACATGACTTATTCTGCCAATAGCTATGAAAGTCCTTTCTATGGAATAGGCTGTGCCACGGCTACTGACTTGATGGGGACTTGGACCAAGTATGACGAGAATCCTTTGTTGCAGAAACCCGGAGATTTGGTTGGAGTGGGGCATAGTGCCACGTTTACGGACAAAGCCGGCAAGCTTCGTCTTGTATTCCATGCCCATAAAGACAAGAACACGATCCATCCGCGGGCTATGTATATTGGTGATTTGTCATTCGAAAAGGTAGATGGAGTAGACCGTATGAGAATCAGCAAGGAATATATGACCCCTAAAGTAGTAAAATAAAGCCTATCGATATGAAGAAGAACTCTATTTTCCTATTGCTACTTTGCATCTGCTTTGCCGGATGTCACACGAAGCAGGCTGTTGAATCGGATTATCTACCGATAGCCGACCCTTACGTAATGCTTTATGAGGGTAAATACTACGCTTACGGTACCGGAGGTACAGTTGAGGGAGAAGGTTTCGCTTGCTTCTCTTCCGACGATTTGAAGAGCTGGAAACGCGAAAGCCAAGCGTTGTCTGCCAAAGATTCCTATGGTACTTGGGGCTTTTGGGCACCTGAAGTTTACTATATCGACTCTAAGAAGAAGTTTTATCTTTTCTATTCTACCGAAGAGCATATCTGCGTGGCAACGGCGGATGCACCGCAAGGGCCGTTCCGTCAGGCAGTGAAACAACCTGTTTGGAATGAAAAGAGTATTGATACTTCCCTTTTCATCGATGATGACGGTACCCCTTATCTCTATTTTGTCCGTTTCACGGATGGCAATGTCATTTGGGTGGCACAAATGACCGACGACTTGACCGGCATTAAGCAAGAGACACTAACAGAATGTATCAAAGTAGGCGAGCCTTGGGAACTATCGCAAGATAAACCGGCCAAGGTAGCTGAAGGCCCTTCTATTTTGAAGAAGGACGGCGTGTATTACTTGGTTTATTCCGCCAATCATTTTGAAAGCAAAAACTATGGAGTAGGGTATGCAACATCAAACAGTCCGATGGGACCGTGGAAGAAATATGAGGGCAACCCTATACTGCAACGTACGGACGGCCTGCTTGGTACTGGTCATGGCGCTCCTTTCCGTTGTAAAGATGGTAGTTGGAAATATATTTTCCATGCGCATTGGGATAGCACCACAGTACAACCACGTACATCGTTCATTAAAGATTTTGCTATTTCCGATAAGGGAATAGTCTCTATAGGTGGTGAAATTATCAGACCGCAGGTGTTGGGTAGTACTTCCGGCAAATGAAATAAATAAAGAAATGAAAATACGCTTATGAAAAAGTTATTAGTCTTATCAGTATTATGCTCTTTGGTAGCTTGCTCTTCATCGACATTAGCCAAAGAAGACAATAAGGAAGAACAACCGAAGAATGTATACCGGAATCCGGTAATTAACTACAGCCTGCCCGATCCTTCTATCATTAAAGGAGAAGATGGGTACTTCTATTTGTATGCTACCGAGGATATCCGTAATCTGCCGATTCATCGTTCCAAAAATCTGGTGGATTGGGAATATGTGAGTACGGCCTTTACCGAGCGTACCCGTCCGAACTTCGAAGAAAAAGGTGGTTTGTGGGCGCCGGATATCAACAAGATAGGGGATAAGTATGTGCTCTATTACTCTATGTCCGTATGGGGAGGCGAATGGACTTGCGGTATCGGCTGTGCTACTGCCGACAAGCCTGAAGGACCTTTTATCGACCATGGAAAGATGTTCCGTAGCGATGAAATCAATGTGCAGAACTCTATTGATCCTTTCTATATGGAAGAAGGAGGAAAGAAATACCTTTTCTGGGGCAGTTTCCGCGGCCTCTATGGCATTGAACTATCAGATGACGGACTCTCACTCAAAGAAGGCGCTACACCTCAGCAGGTGGCAGGAACAGCATACGAAGGTACTTATATCCATAAGAAAGACGGCTATTACTATTTCTTTGCTTCCATAGGTAGTTGCTGTGAGGGATTGAATAGTACTTATACTACAGTTGTAGGTCGTTCTGAGAATCTTTTCGGCCCATACGTTGACAAGAACGGCGGGCGTATGCTCGACAATAAGCATGAAGTCCTGATCCATAAGAATAATGCTTTTGTAGGCACCGGGCATAATTCTGAGATTGTGGAGGACAATGCCGGCAACGATTGGTTCTTCTACCATGCCGTGAGCACAAAGAATCCCGAAGGGCGTGTGTTAATGATGGACAAGATTGACTGGAAAGACGGTTGGCCCTCAGTAGAGGGAGCTTCTCCTTCCACAGAGTCCGATAAACCTGTATTCTAACAACAATAAAACAGATATGACTATGAGACTAAAAAGATTGTTTTTGGGGATAATGCTTCTTGCAGGCATTACGAATGTAGGGGCAATGAATGATGTCCCGGAGGATGTGTCAGCTTCCGTTTCCTTGAAGATTCCGGGAAACGATGCCCGTAACTATCCGCTTACTATCAAGAAGCAGGCTGATGACACCTATACTTGCCAGGCTGCTGATAAACTGCCGCTAAGCATCACCCGCCAAGTGGTAGAGAAAGACGGGAATCAGCGAATCACAGTGACCCTGAAAGCCTTGGAGAATGTTTATTTCAATTATGGAGAGCAGGTAAAGACAGGTTACCGTCATGATGACTGCCAGTTCTATATGCCCGGCTTTTGGTATCGCCGCAACTTGCGCTCACCTAAAGAAGCCCCTTCATTCCATACTTCGGATAGTTGGCTGATACGTGAAGACCGTCTGAGTACTCCACTCACGGCTGTATTCAGTCCCGCAAACGGCAAGTCGATGTCCGTTATCCGCATTGATAAATTTGACAAAGAAGCATTGACTACACATAAAGAGGGAGAAGTTATCCTCTCCGGGGAGACTTCCATCGGCTATACCGGTTTTGAAAATGTTGATGGAACAACGGTACTCTCTTACGGTTTTCCCTACAAAGAAGCTCCTAAGACATATATCCGCAAACTTACACTGGCCCCTGCCGTTGAGGCTTACCAATTGCTTCGCAAAGGTGATAGTATTTCCCTTACCTGGGAATTGTCAGAAAGAGCTGCCGCCGACTTCTCGGACTGTGTGCAGCGCACTTGGGAGTATTGCTACGATACCAATCGTCCACAGAAAGTAGATACTCCTTATACCATCGACCGCATGAAAGAGGTCATGAGCAACTTCTTTGTAGAAAGTTATGTAGGCAATACGCCCACCCATTATTATTCAGGTGTGGAATTGAAAACGGCTGACTGTGCCAGTACCGATGTTGCCGAAGTAGGCTTTGTAGGACGTACTCTGCTCAATGCATTTAATGCTTTGGAGTATGGAGCGCAAAAGAATCGTACAGACTTAGTGATGAATGCCAACAGCATCTTCGATACTTATCTTCAGAATGGTTTCTCTCCGGCAGGTTTCTTTAATGAAGTGGTTCATTATAATCGTGACTTTAAAGAGACTGTCCATAGTATCCGCCGTCAGTCCGAAGGTGTATATGCGATACTGAATTACTTGAATTACGAAAAGCAGCAGGGTCGTAAGCATCCTGAATGGGAGAAACGCATGAAGAGTATGCTCGATGCTTTCCTACGTTTGCAGAACCCCGACGGCAGTTTCCCCCGCAAGTTCAAAGATGACTTCTCTATCGTGGATGCAAGTGGTGGTAGTACTCCTTCGGCTACGTTGCCTTTGGTAATGGCGTCCAAGTACTTCAAAGACAAACGCTACCTAGCAAGTGCCAAGCGTACCGCCGATTATCTGGAAAAGGAACTGATCTCCAAGTCTGATTATTTCTCGTCTACGCTTGATGCCAACTGCGAAGATAAAGAGGCTTCACTGTATGCTGCTACTGCCACTTACTATCTGGCTTTGGCCACCAAAGGAGCAGAACGTGCACATTATGCCGATTTGTCTAAGAAAGCCGCCTATTTTGCCTTATCATGGTACTATACCTGGGATGTTCCTTTTGCCGAAGGGCAAATGTTGGGCGATATCGGTTTGAAAACCCGTGGTTGGGGCAATGTATCGGTAGAAAATAATCATATCGACGTGTTTATCTTCGAATTTGCCGACGTTCTGCACTGGCTTGCCAAACAGTATAACGAACCTCGCTTCTCCGACTTCTCTGAAGTAATATCTACTTCTATGCGTCAACTCTTGCCTTACGAAGGGCACCTGTGTGGCGTTGCCAAAGTTGGTTATTACCCCGAAGTAGTGCAACACACCAATTGGGACTACGGCAAAAACGGAAAAGGTTATTACAACAATATCTTCGCTCCGGGGTGGACGGTAGCTTCCCTTTGGGAACTCTTCACACCCGGACGTGCCGAGCGATACATGGGCGTATCTAAGTGATAAACCGGAACCGGGAGAAGTAACCCCTTCTCCCTTCGATCACTAATGCCTCTCATCTGAAACATTTAGGCATATCAACCGGATGTCTACTTCAATACATGCACAAGATGGTATCTTATGTTACACAAGATGCCATCTTGAGCAGCATGAGATGCCATCTTGTGCAATAGGAGCAATAGCCTTCCTCTTGCAAGGAATAAGTGATAAGCCTGTTACCCCTTAGCCTTTCATGTCTGAAACTTAAGTAAACCAAAATATAGAGAACAATATGAATAAAATGATGACTTTATTAGTCGGAGTGGTACTGCTAGTATCAGCCTGCACCGACAAACCGAGCGGTGAAACTACTGCTTCGGGCTTGAAACGTACCGACTTCCAAACTGAAGTTGACGGCAAACAAACCGATTTGTTTGTACTGAAGAACAAGAATGGCATGGAAGTCTGTATCACAAACTTTGGCGGACGTATTGTGTCTGTCATGGTACCGGACAAAGAAGGAGCCATGAAAGATGTAGTGCTTGGCTTCGACTCCATTCAGGACTATATCAAATATCCTTCTGATTTCGGCGCATCCATCGGACGTTATGCTAACCGTATCAATCAAGGCAGGATTACGGTCGACGGTGTGGAATATCAGTTGCCTCAGAATAACTATGGTCACTGCCTCCATGGCGGTCCCCGTGGCTTTCAGTATCAAGTTTTTGATGCCCGTCCTCTCAGCGATCAAGCTTTGGAGTTGACTTATCTTTCCAAAGACGGTGAGGAAGGCTTTCCCGGCAATCTGACTTGTAAAGTGATCTTTACTCTGACCGATGATAATGCCATCGACATCCGCTACAGTGCCGAAACAGACCGTACTACTGTAGTCAACATGACTAACCATTCTTACTTCAACCTCGATGGTAATCCTTCGGGAACTAACTCAGACTATTTGCTTACCATTGATGCCGACTCTTATACACCTGTAGACAGTACTTTCATGACTACCGGTGAAATAGCTTCGGTAGAAGGTACTGATATGGATTTCCGTCAGCCCGTTGCTGTAGGAGCCCGTATCAATAATGATTTTGTACAGTTAAAGTACGGTAAGGGTTATGACCACAACTGGGTTCTTAATACCCGTGGCGACGATTCCCGTCCATGTGCTACTCTCGAATCTCCCCTTACGGGTATTGTCCTCGATGTTTACACTAACGAACCGGGAGTTCAGATTTATGCCGGTAACTTCCTCGACGGTACGCTTACCGGAAAGAAAGGGATCGTGTACAATCACCGTGCTTCTGTGTGTCTCGAAACTCAGAAGTATCCCGATACCCCCAATAAACCGGAGTGGCCGTCAGCGTTACTAAAACCGGGAGAGAAGTATGATAGTCATTGTATCTATAAATTCTCTGTGAAGAAGTAAGAATGGAGTTGATTGAATAGTCACTCATCTTCTAAAGATTTCTTTGAAGCAAAAAGGGCTACACCATCTGCCTTGTATGGTGTAGCCCTTCCTATGAAATGGTGTAGCCTTGACTACTGGATGGTGTAGCCCTTTTGACTATGCCTTTATAGCCTCATTGCCAATGCTTTATTTTCCGCCTCTTCCATGATTTCCCGTTCTCCCGGTCCTTTATCATTAATGCCGCACAAATGAAGAATGCCGTGGATAATTACCCGGTACAGCTCCCGTTCATAATCATTGCCGGCAAATTGCTCCGCATTGGTGCGCACGGTGTCGAGGCTGATAAAGAGATCTCCGCTGAGGCGATTTCCTTCGCAATAATCGAAAGTGATGATATCTGTGTAATAATCGTGTTGCAGATATTGGCGGTTCACTTCCAATATCTTCTCGTCCGAGCAGAAGATATAGGCGATTTCACCGATTCTTTTCCCGTAAGTGGCAGCGACGGATTTAATCCATTCCGTGGTCTCACGTTTCTTGAGGACGGGCATTTCAACGCCGTCTGTTTGATAACTTATCATTTTATTTACGATTTTACGATGTACAATTTACGATTGAAATATCACTTTTTAAATTGAGACTATTTCTTAGAAGAAGAACATATAACTAATGATAATGGCGGCAATGATTCCGGAAAGATCAGCTATCAATCCGCAGGTTACCGCATTGCGGGTTTTGGTGATACCTACACTACCGAAGTATACAGCAAGAATATAGAATGTAGTATCCGAAGCACCACGTGCCACGCAACTCATACGTCCAACAAATGAATCGGCACCGAATTGCTTCATGGTATCGATCATCAATCCGTTGGCACCACTACCACTTAGCGATTTCATCAAGGCAGTGGGCAATGCGCCTACGAAGCTGGTATCTACCCCGAACAATCCTACTACATAACCAATGCCGTTTACTAATATATCCATCGCTCCCGAAGTGCGGAAAACTGCGATTCCAACGAGGAAAGCAACCAGATAAGGGATAATACGGATAGCTGTAGTAAAGCCTTCTTTAGCGCCTTCGATAAAGGCATCGTATACATTTATCTTCTTCCACAATCCCCACAGAATGAAGAGCAGAATGATGGAGAATAGTATGATATTGGCAATCAGTGTTGAGTAGACTCCCATTTGCTCACGGCTTATCTGTGTAAACAGATAGATAAGTGAAGCAAAGAAAAGGCTGATACATCCGATTAAGATAAGAATAGGTTTATTCAATAAGTTGATTCGTTGGGCAATGCTGACAGCGATAACTCCCACAACGGTCGAAATAGCGGTAGTTATCAGAGTAGGAATAAAAATATCAGTAGGTTGAGCAGCACCCATCTGTGAACGGTACATCATAATGCTGACGGGGATAAGTATCAATCCCGAAGTATTCAGAACCAGAAACATTACCATTGGATTGGTGGCTGTATCTTTCTTTGGGTTGAGCTCCTGAAGTTCCTTCATGGCCTTCAATCCCATTGGAGTAGCTGCATTATCCAATCCCAGCATATTGGCGGAAAGGTTCATAAAGATAGAACCCATAGCAGGGTGTCCCTTCGGTATTTCGGGAAAGAGGCGGCAGAATACTGGACTTAGCCAACGCGAAAGCGCATTGATCATGCCGCTGTTTTCGCCGATCTTCATCACACCCAGCCAGAGCGCGAGTATACCGGTTAATCCCAATGATATTTCGAATGCAGTCTTTGAAGAGTCGAAGGTAGAATTGACAAGTTGCGTAAATATCTCTGTGTCTCCCATGAATAGCAGCCTGCAAAGTGCCACAATGAAAGCAATTACGAAAAATGCTACCCAAATGTAATTTAAAACCATAAAATAATACGTTGATTCTTATGCAAAAGTAGGAATATCTTTCCATTTAGCATGCTAAAGTGGTAAGATTATTGCATTTATTGAGATACATATCCGTCATTTGGATGGTTTACGTTATTTTCTGGTAGAATAGAATTACTACAATTTCACAGTTTGCCCTACTTTTGCCATCGAACTAAATATGATAATATTATGAATATACGACAATCGTTAATCTGTTTCTGCATGTCGTTCCTGACATGTATTTCCTGCTTTGCCCAAGCCAAAGTGTGGAGCGTAGAAAAAGCTAAAGCTTGGGGAGAGAAGAACCCTTGGTATTGTGGCGTGAATTATATTCCTGCGAATGCTATTAATTATACAGCGATGTGGGATAAAACCAGCTTCTCGCCGGACATAATAGACAAAGAAATGCGTCTAATGAAGGAAACTGGTTTGAACTGTGCCCGTGTAGTGATGCAGTACGTAGTTTATGAAGACGATCCTGCTTACTTCCTTCGTACGTTGGATACTTTCCTGGGCATCTGCGATAAATACGGTGTGAAAGTTATGCCTATCTTCTTCGACGATTGCGCTTTTGGCGTGAATACAGACCCGGTGGTAGGCAAGCAGTCCGAACCCTTGGAAGGATGGTATGCTTGGGCATGGTCACCGTCGCCGGGCTATTCAATGGTAGTGGACGAGCGTACTCATGGCAAATTGGAGAAATACGTAAAGGATGTAATGACCCGTTTCAAAGACGATGACCGTATCTTCGTTTGGGATTTATACAACGAACCAACCAACACAACGATGCCCGAAAGAAGTTTTCCCCTTCTGCGCAAAGTCTTTACATGGGCACGTGAAGTCAATCCGAAGCAACCTATCACATCGGGCATGTGGAACGGCAATAAGGAATTGAATGATTTCCTGTCTGCCAACTCGGACATTATCACTTTCCATATCTATGCTCCAAAAGCTGAAACAGAAAAGGCTATGAAGGACTACGTTCGTATGGGTCGCCCGACGATCTGCACCGAATGGATGAACCGCGTAGCCAAATCTACAGTACTTGATATTCTTCCGGTATTTAAAGAAGGCAATGTGGGATGCATGCTTTGGGGTCTTGTGAATGGCAAGACTCAGACTCATCTTTGCTGGGGACATCGCCCCGAACACTTGCCTTATACCAAAGTATGGCAACACGATATTTATAAAGGAGACTTCACTCCATATAAGGTAGAAGAGATTGAATTAATCAAGAAGATGACAAAATAGCGAGGTATCAAGGTAAGAAGTTTGTTTCAAGGATAACGTTTTAACAGTAAACTTAGTAATATGAAGACACTAATAATAGCAACCGCTTTATGTATCTCCGGCTCCTTATGGGCACAGAAAGACCGGGCTGTGATTTCTATCCAGACTGACCAGCCCAAGCAGGTAATCAGCAAGCACATCTACGGGCACTTTGCCGAGCATTTGGGACGTTGTATCTACGACGGCTTTTGGGTAGATCCTTCGATGAACGTGCCCAAAGACGGACGTATCCGCATGGATATTGTAAATGCTCTGCGTGAGATTAACATCCCTAATCTTCGTTGGCCGGGCGGCTGTTATGCCGACGAATACCAATGGCGTGATGGCATTGGCGACCCTGCCAAACGTCCCACAACCATCAATAGCAACTGGGGCGGCGTGACCGAAGATAATAGTTTCGGTACCGATGAATTCATGAAACTTTGTAACTTGCTGGGATGCGAACCCTATCTTTCGGCTAATATGGGTACCAGCTCTCCAAAAGACTTGCGTGACTGGGTTGAGTATCTGAATTTCTCCGGCGATTCATACCTGACTCAACTCCGTGCAGGCAACGGACATAAGGAACCTTACGGCGTAAGTTTTTTCGGTATCGGAAACGAGAGCTGGGGATGTGGCGGACTTATGACACCCGAGCATTACTCTAATCAATATCGTACCTTCCAGGAATATGCTCGTAATTACTCCAATCATCCCATAAAGAAGATTGCCTGTGGTCCTAATAGTGTGGATTATAACTGGATGGAGGTTTGCCTGAAGAACATACCACCGCATACTTTGTGGGGCATCTCTTTGCACTATTATACCATAGCTACCGGCGACTGGGGCAAGAAAGGCTCTGCTACCGGCTTCGACGAAAAAGAGTACTTCGGCGGAGTTAAGAATGCCCTCTTTATGGAGACATTGCTAAAGAACTATTCTTCTATCATGGATAAGTACGACCCTAACCGCAACATTGCTTTGGTAGTAGACGAGTGGGGGATATGGACCGATGTGGAACCCGGCACGAATCCCGGCTTCCTGTTCCAGCAAAACAGTATGCGCGATGCCCTTATTGCTGCTTCTACGCTCAATATCTTCAATAACTTCTCGTACCGGGTACGTATGGCCAACCTGGCGCAAGCCATCAATGTGCTTCAATCATTGATATTGACTGATAACAGCAAGATGTTGCTTACGCCTACCTATCATATCTTTAAGATGTTTAAAGCACATCAAGACGCTAATCTGCTACAGTCCAACGTCAGCGCCACCGACTATCAATATGGTACGGAAAGCATTCCGGGACTGAACGTTTCAGCCTCAAAAGATGCGGCAGGCAAAATACACATCTCGATTGTGAATCTGAATCCTAAGAAATCGATACCTGCCAATGTCCTGCTGAATGGTTGCGCCGTAAAACAGGTGAAGGGGGAGATTCTTACTTCCACCTCGTTCAACGACTACAATACATTTGAGAATGCCAACAAGGTATCTACCCGTGAATTCAAGAATTTCAAGAAGGAGAATGCCAACAGTATCAATCTGGAATTGCCTCCGCTGAGTATTGTAATGCTGGAAGTTCAGGAATGATAGCAAGCTTGCCTATTACATAAACGACACCCCGTACAGACTATCTGTACGGGGTGTTTTTTGATCGTTTGTTGGAAGTATACATCCAGTGCATTGGATCTATATATCCAGCGTACTGCATGTATATATCCAGCACGCTGCATCTATATATGCGAGAACTCCGTTATATATCCTTCTGTTTTTATGCCTGAACCGGTGGTTGATTGCCTCTGTTCTTCGCAAAATCTTTGGGCAATACTCCGAACTGCTTCTGGAAACTTTTTGAGAAGTAGGACAAGGAGTGGATACCCACCAGCATACAAATCTCGTTGATACGGTATTCGCCTTCTATTAACAGTTCCGCTGCTTTTTTCAGACGGATGATACGTATGAAATCGCCGGGGGTGAGTTCTGTTATACCCTTTATCTTCCGGTGCAGACTGGTGCGGCTCATATTCATCTCTTCGGCAAGGTTGTCGATATTGAAGTTCTCGTCGTCCAGGTTCTGCTTTACTTTCTCTGTCAGCTTGTTCAGGAAGTCTTCATCCGCTTTGTTCTGCGCCATGCTGTTGGTGGCGATGTATGGATTGTTGGCAAAGTTCTGGCGAAGCTTCATCCGGTTTTCAAGTAGGTTGTTAATTTGCACTAATAAGTGGGGCATGGAGAAAGGTTTCTCTATGTAGGCATCGGCTCCATTTTTCAAGCCCTCTATCTTGTTGTTCAAGGTCGTTTTGGCTGTCAGCAAGATGATGGGAATGTGGCAAGTTTCTATGTTCGACTTGATGGATTTGCAGAGTTCAAGCCCGTCCATCAATGGCATCATTACGTCGGAGACAATGAGGTTGATAATATCTTTCTTCAACGCTTCCATTGCTTCTATGCCGTTGTCGGCAATGATAATGCGATAATACTTGCCTAGCTGGTTGCGGAGGAATGTTTGTAACTCTTCGTTGTCTTCAACGATCAATATCGTTTCCTTGGCAGAAGTCGATATCTCGGGCGAGAGAGAAGAAGAGATGTCTTCTTCATCTTCTTCAGTACTGTCTTCTACCATCATTTTCCCGCTTTCTTCAACTTTGGCGTCCGTCGAAGGCACATTAGTGGGAATTTGTACGACGAATGAAGTATCTTCAGCTTCTTCATCAAGAAACAGTTTACCGTGATGTAACTGTACCAGCGAAGTAGCTAATGTAAGCCCGATTCCGGAGCCCGGCTGCGAAGGTTGGTCGGCTTCTTTTATCTGAAAGAAGGCTTCGAAGATGCTTTGTCTCAGTTCTACGGGAATCGGTTTACCGTCATTCTTTACCGTTATCTGGAAGTAGTGCAGGTCTTTATTCTCCTCAAGTATTATTTTGATGTACGAGGACGAATACTTCACGGCATTGTTAAAGAGATTGCTGCATACCTTGGTTACGGCTTCTTCATCGACTGATGCCAAGACTGTATGTTGAGGACACTCCAGCGACATTTCCAAATGCTTTTGCTTGGCTGTAGGTTTAAAGCGGTAGTAGGTGTTCGTAACCAGCTCATTGATGTTTCTTACTTTCAAAGAAAGAATGAAAGCTTTAGATTCTATTTTCCGGAAGTCCAGCAGTTGGTTCACCAATACAAGCAGGCGATCCGTGTTTCTCTCCATGGTTATCAGGTTGTCTTTGACCTCGCATGCATCGGGCTGGGAGGTGAGGATGTAGTCGAGAGGTGCCTTTATGAGGGTTATCGGTGTACGAATCTCATGAGCAATGCTTGTGAAGAACTCTATTTTGGCTTTGTAAATTTCTTCTTTCTTCATCTGCTCCTGATGTTCAAGCTTTTCTTCCACCTGCTTTTTCTTTTTGGTGAAATAGTATCTGAATAGCGAGAATAGAATGCTTATAATCAATAGGACATAAAGTGTATAAGCCCAAGGTGTCTGCCACAGAGGAGGTATGATTTCAATCTTTATTTGAGTCTCTTCGCTACTCCAGTCATAACCGTCTTTGGAGTATTTGATGCGGAAAGTATAACTTCCCGGTGGGATGCTGTTGTAGGAGATGCGGGTAGCGTTGTCTATGTGGTTCCACTTCTGGTCGATGCCTTCGAGCTGGTAAGCATATACCCCGTTACCCTCAGTAGAATAGTTCAATGCAGAGAAACTGAAGCTGAAAGTGGCTTGGTCATAGTTCAGGCGTATGACATCGGCGTATGGCATTGCTTTATTCAGTATGCGGTTCGTGCTGTCTGCTTTCACTTCCTGGTTGAAGATGTAGAAGTCGGTGAGGACTACAGAATACTTGTTTTCGTTGGGACGGAAGTTCCGGGGGGTGAAAGAGACAAAGCCGTTTATACTTCCGAAGTAAAGAGTGCCATCCTGTGTCTTGATACCTGAGTTATAGTTGAATTGTTTGCTTTGCAATCCGTTAGGCAAGTTGTATAGAGCTTCAACGGACATTGTCTCGGGGTTGAAGTTCACCAAACCATTGTTGGTGCTCAGCCAAAAGTGGTAGTTGTCGTCTTCCAGTATCTTATAGACAACGTTACTGGGCAATCCTTCTTTGGTTGTGATTCGTGTGAAAGTTCCGTCATTACTGTTGTACCGGCAGAATCCCCCGTCTTCGGAGGCAAACCACAGGCGTTGTTTGCTGTCTTCGAGGACGCAAGTGATGCGGTCATAGCAAAGACTATATGGATTTTTGGCATCGTAACGGAACGTTTTTATCTCCTCGTTCCGCGGATTATAGCGGACTACTCCTCCATTGAAGGTGGTAAACCAGATAAATCCGTCTTTGTCTTCAATGATATCGCTGATAAAAGCGCCATTGAGAGGTTCGAATATCTGGAAACCATCTGTTTCGGGAACATAGATATAGGTTTGTGTAGTAGAACCTATCCAGGTGACATTACGCTTATCGGTGTATATGGCAAATATGTCATTATTCAGAATAGAATTCGGTTGTCCGTTGCGCTCGTAATGCTTGCATTGGTTCGTTTTCAGGTCAAGAACATCAATACCTCTTGTAAACGTACCTATCCATAATTTGTCATTCGATAAGTTGAGGCATTGAATGTTATTAAAAGATATCTTGATGGGCTTGGTCGTTTCAGAGATATTCGTGAAAGTTCCCGTCCGGATATCGTAGTAATTTAGTCCGTTGTCTTCGGTGGCTATCCACAAATTTCCATGCTTGTCATTGACAAACTCCCGAACCCGGTAGCCGCTGATAGAATTCTTGTAAGCAATAGGGTAGAAGTTTTCAAAAGAAGAATACTGTTTGGGAATGTAATCTACACCTCCGAAGTAACTCCCTATCCATATTCCTCCCTCTTTATCTTTATATATGGCATAGATGGCGTTATCAGAAAGTGACAGGTTATTGAAATCCTCGTGAATGATATGCTGCGTAGTGCCATCTTTCAAGATGTAAATGCCGCTTTCTGTCCCAATCCAGTACTCCGTATCGGAAATCTTCTCAATATCTCTGATGTACACATCCGAATTGCGCGTTTCGTCGATGGGTAACTTCTCGGAGACTCCGGTTTCTTTGTTAATCAAGAATAGACCTTTATTCAGAGTACCAAGCAGTATATAGTGCTCTTTATAATCGCAGATAACAGTAGGCAGGTTGGTGTTTTTAGATAAGAAGGTGGTTTCATCGGTTTCTAAGTTATACTTTATTATGCCTATATCAGGAAGTGCTGCATAAGCCATACCATTCTCTTCGACGAATAGGGCCCTTGGAATGACCGACGTATAAGGGGCGAATTTATCGTTCAGACAATATAGTTTGTTTTCCTCTTGTTTGAAGAGGAATAAGCCATTTCCGCATAGAATCCATACTCGTTGCTTCTGATCTATGAATATCTTGTTTACATAGCCTTGTATTTCTTCCTGCTTGTCTGTTTTCAGGTCAAAGTTCGAGAAGTTTTCTGTATATGGGTTATAGAGTGATATGCCCAAGTCAGTACCCAGCCATAAGGTTCTATTCTGATCTTCATTAATACTGAAAATCATACTGTTTCTTAACTCATGTACAGAGTCGCCTCGTTGATAGATTTTGAAGTCATGTCCGTCAAAACGGTTCAGTCCATTCTTGGTTCCTATCCAAATGAATCCTTTACTGTCTTGGAAAATACTCATTACGGTATTCTGAGACAATCCGGAGTTATTGTTATAGTGCTTGAAGTAATAGGAGTTCTGTTGAGAGAAGATATTTCCCAGGCAGAAGAGTAGTAACAGGAGAGTAGATGTGATTTTCTGCATAAGCTTAAGTGTGTGTATCCGTTAGATTAAGTGATACAAATCTATGAAATAAAAGCGAATAGGTGTTTAAATATTATGTATAAATAGGTGTCTTGAGGCGTTTTGGCAGAAAAACGCTAAGAATGGCAAAATAGAGCTTTTTTTGAGTAGATTATTATCTAATGGCATTGTGGTGAAATGGCTGAATAACGTTATTTTTTGGTATTGTGCGGTCAAGGTTTTCATTTGATAGGACATACATTTGCATTGTCAACTTGGCAAGATTTTATTATTAACTTTAAACTCTGTTACTTATGGATTATTTTAATTCGCATACACGACAAGCGAATTCTCGCTGGTGTATGTTTCTTACTTTCCTTTTATTATCCATAGTTCCTCTTTTGGCTCAGCAAAGAGAAATTACTGGATTGGTTTGCGACCCGAATGGTGAACCTTTGATTGGTGTGAACGTAATTGCAAAAGGAGGTAGTGGTGTAGGTACCATTACTGATTTTGAAGGAAAATTCCGCTTAAAGGTTGAGAACGAAGCTACTCTCGTTTTTTCTTATATAGGGTACACATCTCTGGAAAAGAAATTAACGAAGAATGAAAGCTTTCTGCGTATCACAATGAAAGAGGATGCGGAATTACTGGATGAGGTTGTTGTAGTGGGCTATGGTACAAAACGTAAAGGTGGCGTAAGTGCTGCGGTAAGTTCTGTTAATAGCGATGATATTGCGCGCTCCACTTCCACAACAACTGCTGGGGCAATAGTGGGTAAAGTGGCTGGTATCACTTCCCGTCAGAAATCAGGAGAACCTGGTGCGAGTGCTAATATACAGATACGTAATATGGGTGATCCGCTCTATGTTATAGATGGTATCATGACGGATTCCGGTTCATTCAATAATCTGGATATTAATGATATTGAGAATATATCCATATTGAAGGACGGTGCTGCGGCAATCTATGGTATGAAGGCGGCTAATGGTGTAGTTCTTGTAACTACAAAGAATGGTAAGAAAGGCTCGAAACCAACTGTTTCGGTCAATTCGTATATGG
>NZ_JASLER010000098.1 GCF_030151085.1 Bacteroides sp.
ACCAGCACATCCGCCTCTTCAGTGGTGATATGTCCGGCAGAATGATTCTTGATGTTATCTTCTTCAATGCAGATTATGTTGCAACGCATCGCCATTTCGCCCGGCTGCAAATCCACACCAATACTTGCCGCTTCCAATGGACCGCGACCTTCATATACTTTCGGCAGATCATAGCCCAGAACGGACATATTCGCCACCTCACTGCCCGGATGAAATCCATCAGCAACAGTCATCAACCGTCCCGTACGTCCCATTCGCGCCAGTTTATCCATATAAGGCGTATCGGTAGCTTGCAACAAAGTCTTGTTGCCCAAGGCCTTTACAGGCCAGTCAGCCATACCGTCACCCAGTATAATGATGTGTTTCATAAATCATCAAACTTTAAACGTTTGCTATACTCATAATATCCGCAAAGACACCCGCAGCCGTTACGCCCGCACCGGCACCATAGCCTTGTATCATCATCGGATATTCCTTATAACGTTCGGTAGTCAATAAGATAATATTGTTGCTACCTTCCAAACCGTAGAACGGATGGTTGAAACCTACTTCCTGCAAACCTACAGATGCTTTACCGTTTTCCAGCTTCGCAACGAAACGCCAATGTTTATTCTCGGCTTCCAATACTTTGCGACGTGCTTCGAAATCGGCATCAAGGCTTGGTACTTTCTTCCAGAAGTCTTCCAATGAACCTTCAAAGAAATCATCAGGCACAAAGAGATTCTTTTCCACATCGCTCTGTTCCAAACGATAACCAGCTTCACGCGCCAGGATCACGAGTTTGCGGATTACATCCTTACCACTAAGGTCGATACGCGGATCGGGTTCGGAATAGCGTTCTTCCTGTGCCATCTTGATAGTCTTGCTGAAAGGAATGTCTGCACTGATCTTGTTGAAGATATAATTCAGAGTACCGCTCAACACAGCTTCAATCTTCAATATTTTGTCACCGCTATGGATGAGATCATTAATTGTATTAATAATAGGAAGACCTGCACCTACATTCGTTTCAAACAAATACTTCACACCACGCTGACGGGCAATCTGTTTCAGTTCGCGATAATTATCGTATTCCGAAGAAGCAGCAATCTTGTTAGCAGCTACTACAGATACATTGTGTTGCAGCAAATCCTTATAGAGTGAAGCCACGCCTGCGCTTGCCGTACAGTCAACAAACACAGAATTAAAGATATTCATACCGATAATTTCGTCACGCAGAGTTTCGAGAGTACTCGGTTTACCATTCTCTTTCAGTTCTTGTTGATAATTGGCAAGATCGAAACCTGAACGATTGAACATAGCACGATCTGCATCGGCAATACCTACTATATGAAGTTTCAATCCGTTCTCCATCTTTAGTTTCTGTTGTTGGCTGCGAATCTGCTCTACCAAGCTACCGCCTACCGTACCGATACCACAAATAAATAAGTTCAATACCTGATATTCGGACAAGAAGAATGAATCGTGAATTACATTCAATGATTTACGCAAAGACTTGGAATCTACTACAAAAGAAATATTAGTTTCCGAAGCACCTTGCGCACAAGCTATCACATTGATACCATTACGTCCCAACGTTCCGAATAGCTTACCGGCAATACCCGGGGTATGTTTCATATTCTCACCTACGATGGCCACTGTAGCCAAGTTCTTCTCTGCTTGGATAGGTGAAATCTCTCCCATCTCGATTTCTTTAGCGAACTCTTCATTCAAAACCTCACATGCCAAATCAGCGTCAGCATTACGCACACCGATAGAGGTTGAGTTCTCAGAAGATGCCTGTGATACAAGGAACACACTAATACCATTCTTAGCCAATGCCTTGAAGATACGGTAGTTCACACCAATCACGCCCACCATACCAAGACCTTGCACGGTAATCAAACTGGTATCATTAATGGAAGAGATACCTTTAATTGCCTTGCTCTTTCCGTTAGAATCAAGCTTGATAATAGTTCCCTCACCTTCGGGATTGAACGTATTCTTTATTAATATGGGTATATTCTTGTGGCAAACCGGATAAATCGTTGGCGGATAAACGACTTTGGCACCGAAGTTACAAAGCTCGGTAGCCTCAACATAACTCAATTCACTGATCGTATAAGCGGTAGTTATCACACGCGGATCAGCAGTCATGAAGCCATCTACATCAGTCCAGATTTCTAAAGTTTCGGCATCGAGGGCAGCCGCAATGATGGCAGCCGTATAATCAGAACCACCACGTCCCAGGTTTGTTACATCACCGGAGACTTTATCAGTAGAGATAAATCCGGGCACCAACGAACATTTGGGCAGATTTTGAAAAGTTTCACGAATCAAACGGTTCGTCAAATCAACATCTATTACATGCTTGGAGTGCTTCTTCTCAGTCTTGATAAACTTACGCGAATCAAACCATTCCGCTCCCGTCAGCTCTGCCACTATAATGGAAGAAAGGCGTTCACCGTAGCTTACAATCGTATCGGAAGTTTTCGGCGAAAGATCCTTAATCAGATAAATACCCTGGAAAATATCTTTCAGTTCATTGAGCAACTCACCTACCTGACGCTGTAAAGCTACTTGAGCTTCACCTGCCGGAATCACTTCCTTAATCATTTCTACATGACGGTAAACAATCTCGCGGAATTCGTTTTCATAAGAAGCATCTCCCACTGCTGCCATCTTGGAGGTGTTAATCAGTTTGTCTGTTATGCCACCCAATGCGGACACTACCACTATCACCGGTTCGTTTACTGCTTCTACAATTCTCTTGACGCTCAAAATACTGCTGGCGGAACCTACGGACGAACCACCGAATTTTAATACTTTCATTTCTCTTTATATTATTGAGATGGTTGATACAATGTGTCGGAGACAAACCTAAACGGTTTGTATTGACTTGAATTAAATAAAAAAGCTGTTTGAAAATGGTGTAACACGTAGAAACACAAAATACTATCCTTAACCCCTAAGGGTCATGGTACACATCGATGTGACTGTATGTTGATAGTACTTGTTCATTGTCTCTATTTCTATCCTTTCTGATAAGTGTTGCAAAAGTAAGAATAAAAACATTCAATCTATCACTTTTTGCGACTTTTTTGCGATAAAAATATAGAAAGCTATTAAAAAGGCAAGAAATATGCGCATTCGGCAACTAACATTTTCACAGTCAAAGTACTACTTTATCGCAAATGCCGCAGTTCTTTTATGACAATTTGATATTATTTTCAAGATATATCACTATATTTGCGATAGAATACAGAAAGAAAATCAAGCATGAACCCAGAAAACACTTCCGTTTTGTTAATATACACCGGTGGAACTATCGGAATGATAGAGAATGCAGAAACCGGTGCCTTAGAGAACTTCAACTTCGAGCAACTGCAAAAACATGTGCCCGAACTTCAGAGGTATGCTTTCCGTATAGATACTTATCAGTTCGATCCTCCAATGGATTCTTCGGATATGGACCCGGATGCATGGCGCAAACTCGTACACATTATCAGTGATAATTACGATCGATACACCGGCTTCGTCATTCTGCATGGCACGGATACAATGGCTTATACCGCCTCTGCCCTTAGCTTTATGCTCGAAGGGCTGAGTAAACCTGTTATACTTACCGGCTCACAGCTCCCTATCGGGGTGCTCCGCACGGATGGTAAGGAAAATCTGCTAACCAGTATCGAGATAGCCACTGCCTGCCATGCCAACGGACAACCTATTGTACCTGAAGTATGTATCTTCTTCGAAAATCATTTGATGCGTGGCAACCGCACTACCAAGATTAATGCGGAAAACTTTAATGCTTTCCGTTCCTTCAATTACCCGGTGCTTGCCTCAGCAGGTATACATATTAAATATAATAATGTGCAGATTCATGCGCATAACGACCAGCAAATGCTGACTCCGCATTACTTACTTGATACAAATATTGCCGTACTGAAGTTATTCCCCGGCATTCAAGAGAATATCGTAGAAGCTATACTTGCTACCAAAGACTTGAAAGCAGTAGTCCTCGAAACCTACGGTTCGGGCAATGCTCCACGTAAGGAATGGTTCCTCCGCCATCTGCTTGATGCCAGCAAGAGAGGAATTATCATTGTCAATGTAACCCAATGTAGCGCCGGTACTGTAGAAATGGAACGCTACGAAACAGGCTATCAATTGATACAAGCCGGAGTAGTCTGCGGATATGATAGCACCACTGAATCTGCCGTAACAAAACTGATGTTCCTCCTGGGGCATGACTATCCGGTAGATAAAATAAGAGAGTTAATGGGGCAGCCACTGGCAGGAGAGATTACAGTATAGCATCAATTTACTACGAAATTCCGAATCTCGCATTCAGTTCTGTCGCCTTTTGCTACACGCAACTGCAAAGTGTGCCGACCTTGTGCAAGTTCTGTTTCCAACATATAGACCCATGGCAAATACAGACCTTTACTCCATTGAGTATAAGTGTCGAGCTTCTTGAATGGAGATCCATCTACACTATACTCCAATGTACAAGCCTGTGGACCAAAAACGCCGAAAATACCGATGGCACGACCTTCAAAGGAAAGGGATAAACCTGCTCCGGCACGATTAGCAACTAACATAGGAACATTTACAAAACCATTGCGGGTACCGGCTTTAACTGTAGGTGTCCAGTCATCTATTATCTTCCAACCAATGAGTTGCTTGGCGGCATGGATGTCGATGAGCTTTCCGTTTATGTACGAATAGGTATCTATCGGATTCTGTGGCAATGCATGGGATTGAATGGATTTATGAACCACCTCCCCACTCCAATTCAAATCAAAAAGGTGGTTGATGGCAGCAGCATATATCTTATGCCCATTCCAGGCTGGATGTGTACCTCCGAAATCATCCCAATTAAACTCACCGTCACGCATACGACGAGCCACCTCTTCAGCCAAATTGATGCTGGGAAGATTGTAATAATTGGCAATTCCCTCATGGTTCATAATCACCTGTGGCTGAATGCCTCGATTGAGCAAAGGAATAAACGGGTCATAAATGAAGTGCATCATCACAATATCCATCTCCAGATTGGCAGTAAGGGCATGACGAACTACGCCTTCCGTACCACGCACCTGCTGAATGTAATTGAAACCATTGGTATCATCATTCACCGCAGCTTCGAAGAATAACAAATCGGGGGTGCACTTCTGCAGAACATCATGATCCAAACGGAAAGCATGCGGAGTGCTACCTGTAGAGCCAATGCCTGCATCAACAAATGTAAACTCCGTATCAGGGAAACGTTGTTTCAAGTCTTCTTGTATCATATCCCTCCAACCACGCATTTCGGTGATGGAACCACCCAAGAAGGCAACACAGCCTTTCTTCTCTTTCGTAAATTTCAGATAGGAATTGGCTAGACTACCCCGTTGATGAATCACTTGCTTCTGTTGATATCCGGACTGATAACGGAGAATGAAATCGACTACCGGTTCCGGATTATCCAGACTATGGGGATGATGATCGCAACCAGGTTTCAGAATGATTTCGACTACGCCACCCAAGGCACGGTAACGCTCGGCAGCCAGTTTCATGTGTTGTTCATAAGGAACAGTCTTGTCGCTATCACCGCAGACTGCTATAATGGGAATACCAGCTGCAGCCAAAGGGGCAAGGTTGTCGATAGCATTTCCCTTAAAACCATTTACTGCTTCATTCGTCAATCCCCACTCTTTGAGAAAGTCAGCCCACAGATTGGGGTCTTTGAAGGTAGCAAAGCGAGTCATGTCACACACCGGAGCATCGAGGTAAATACAGGCCACTTTGCTAGGATTCCTTGCCGCCCAGTTAACAGCAAATAGTCCGCCACGGCTAAACCCTTCGAGAGTTACTTTCGGAGAAAGATTGTAGTACCGGCACATTACATTATAGAAGGCATCACCCAGATTGAGTGAACGGGGGCTACCATAAAGATAGGTCACATCGAAATAAACAACATGGAATCCCTTCTCAAGTAAAGCCACATCTACTGAAGGAAATGCACCAAAAAAGGCGGGACGCCATATCCAGGGACGACCTTCGGCTGCCTTACGAGGGACGACAACAGTTGCTTGGCGTGTGTTGTAAAAAAAGTCGTAACGGTCATAACCTGCCCATTGTGATTTCTTTCCGGGAAAAGCTTGTTCGGTATTGATAGCAGGAACTTCCTTGCCGGTTAGAGTACGGTAGAGCTCGCCGGCTATAAGAGCAGCGCCTTGTTCATTGGGGTGAACGCCATCTACATAATAATCGGGATTAGGTTTCAATGCAGAGTAGAGATCGATAACAGACAGATTGCGCTTCTTGGCTACATCGCGAAGAATGGGAATAATGCAAGTAGAAATCACACTGTCATTGATATCAAAGTTATTTTTAAAGACAGCGGCAGGTAAACAGAGATAGATTTTAGGTTTAGAAGAAAGAGATTGTAGAATGTCGAGCATCGCGTTCAGATCTTTCCGGAAGTCTTTTCCATACTTCCAATTATGGGATTTACTGTCGTTAGTACCCAACTTGATGGTGATAATATCGGGTTGGAAAGACTGCACATCACGAAAGGCCTGTTCGCGCATATAAGGATTGTCACCCTTATTGAGCAGGGTACGAGCACTAACACCGAAATTCCTTACGTCGTAGTCTTCGCCCAAGAGTTGAGAAAGCAGTCCCGGATAACTATTCTGAAACGGGTTCTTGATGCCTGAACCATAGGTGATACTGTTGCCGATACAAGCAACCTTTACAACCTTCTTCTCTTGTGCCATTCCCCATAAACAGGAAAGGCACAGTACAAGTAAAACTAAGCTTCTATTTTTCATGAAAATCATATTTTATATTCGTTAGGCTTTCTCACGTCTATACGAGCGATGCCCATACATAATAATTACAACAAAGCAGATAAGAGGCAATATAAATGAAAGATTTACTGCCGGCATGCCAAACAAAGTACCTTGGTCGATAATGCTTGCTTGAAGCGGCGGTAACACAGAGCCACCCAAAATAGCCATTATAAGTCCGGCAGCTCCGAACTTGGCATCATCGCCTAATCCCCGTAATGCTATTCCATAAATTGTGGGAAACATTAATGACATACATGCTGATATACCGACCAGACAATACATTCCTAAAATATTTTGCAAAGATATAACTCCTACCGTAAATATGCAGGCAGCAATCGCCAGTATCTTCAGTAAAAAGCCCGGGCTGAGATAGCGTAAGATGAAAGTACATATAAACCGGCTGATACAGAAAATAACCATTGCCACTATATTATACTCTTGTGACAATACTTCCGCCGCTTTCTCTTCCATGCCTCCAGCCATAAACAAACGAGTACCGTACTGAATGACAAACGTCCAACACATAATCTGCGCACCTACATAGAAGAACTGAGCAATAACCCCTTCCCGATAGTGAGGGATATGAACTATGCGTTTCAACGTCGGCAAGAAATTGATGTCGTGCGACTGTTCGGTATTCTTAGGCATCTTCACCATACGAATTAATAAAAGCATCATCAAGACCACAGCACCTATAATAAGATAAGGAGTAATCAATACGCTCAAATCTGAATCACGAACCGTTTCAAATTCACTGATAGAGAGCTGACCGCGTTCTACAGTATCCATGGGGTTCAAGCGGTTCTGAATAAAGTTCATTGCCACATACATACCCAGCAATGAACCCATCGGGTTAAAAGACTGTGCCAGGTTCAGACGACGGGTAGCCGTCTCTTCTGTTCCCATCGAAAGTATATACGGATTACTACTGGTTTCAAGAAAAGACAATCCGCATGTCAATATGAAGTAAGCTATCAAAAAAGGATAATAACTACCAGACAACATAGCCGGGAAAAACAGAAAAGCACCAACTGCATACAGCCCTAGTCCCAACATTACACCTGCCTTATAGGAAAACCGACGGATAAACATAGCAGCCGGAAAAGCCATGGCAAAGTAACCGCCGTAGAAAGCAACTTGTACCAAAGCTCCATCAGTTACGCTCATGCGGAATATTTTGGAAAAAGCTTTCACCATGGGGTTGGTAATATCGTTGGCAAAGCCCCATAGAGCAAAGCAACTGGTGATCATAATAAAAGGTATCAGATAACTCACACCATTCTTACTAAGAATCGAAGTTTTTTTTGTGTCATTCATAATGGTAGTAGATTCTTTAAATTATTTCTTTGATTTCGCTTCGACTTTTTATGTCGCCTTTGGTCAATGCTTGCACTAGAATATTGCCGATGGCAGTAGCCTCTACCGGTCCTGCATAGACCGGGATTCCCAATGCTTCGGCCGTGAGACGATTAAGCAAACGGTTACGACAGCCTCCTCCTACTATATGCAATTGTTCTACCGGATGTGGAATCAGGCTGTTCAGTTGCTCAATCCCACGTTTGTAGCGTTGTGCCAGTGATTGTAAAATACATCGTACATATTCTCCTTGCGAAACCGGTATTTGCAAAGCATGTTGTCGACAATAATCGGCAATGGCAGTTTCCATATCTATCGGATTTTGGAAAGATTTATCATCAACATCTATCATGGAAGATATGTCAGCTACTTCAGCGGACGTAATCAGATATTCATAATCAGTTTCTTCACCTCGCTCTTTCCACTGACTGATAAGACATTGCAACATCCAAAGACCTGTTATATTTTGCAAAAAACGGATATTACCTCCCACTCCACCTTCATTGGTGAACCCGGCTTTGCGAGCATCTTCCGTCAAAATAGGTTGCTGTACTTCCACACCGAGCAACGACCAAGTACCCGAACTCAAGAAAGCACTACAACCGCACGTAGTAACCGGAACCGCAAATACGGCACTCGATGTATCGTGTGAACCGACTGCTATCACTTCCACTTCTTCCGATAAGCCAATTTCTTCCTGAATCTCCGGTTTCAGTTTTCCACGTACAGTACCCGGCATCACTATTTCACCAAACAAGTGTTGTGGTAGACCTATCTTCTCTATCAGAGGATGATTCCATGTACGTGTACGGGCATCCAGCAACTCTGAAGTAGAAGCGATGCAATACTCATTATTAGCAACACCTGTAAGATAGTAACTAAACAAATCGGGCATAAACAAGAGTTTATCGGCAACTTTTAATTGAACATCATCCCCTTTCCTCATGCTATAAAGCTGAAAAAGTGTATTGATAGACATCATTTGAATACCCGCCTGTGCATAATGCGCCGACAACTCAGCCTCATCAAAAAGTTCTTCCGGCAAACCATCCGTACGCGAATCACGATAACAGACGGGGTTTCCAAGCAAATTGCCGTCTTTATCAATTAAACCAAAGTCCACTCCCCACGTATCAATGCCGATGCTCTTGACGGAGTATCCTTTGAGAGCAGCCTGACGAAGTGCGTTCTTCATTTCCTCGAATAAAGACAGGAAATCCCAATATATATGATTACCCATTCGCACTTGCCGGTTAGGAAAGCGATACACTTCTTCGAGTTTCAGCACCCCTTGGTCAATGGAACCGGCCATTATCCGACCGCTTCCACCTCCAAAGTCAACTGCTAAATAGGTATTCATCATTTAGTCTTTTTACCTAAGATATATGTATCAAGGTCTTCAATCTCCTGCGGCGTCAGTACTGTGTAGTCACCACCGGACTGTATAATAATCCGGCAAGCCATTTCAAAGAACATGGCACGCTCAAAAGCCTGATCAAAATCTTTACCGCAAACCACTTGTCCATGCTTCTTCAGTAAGATTGAATTATGTTCCTTCATAGCCCCGACAACAGCTTGAGCCAACTCCGCAGAACCTGGACGAAGATAAGGAATTACCGGTATGTCCCGTCCTACATGACAAGGTATTTCTGCCGTTACATTGAAATTCTGCGGACAATTCTTCATACAAGCTACAGCTGTAGCATAAGGCGATTGAAAATGAAGCACCACATTCACATCGGAACGCTCCCGAAGTACCCCCAAGTGAAATCCGCTTTCCATAGATGGTTTTACACCATTAAGAACTTCTCCCGTGGCAAGCCGGCAAACAGCCACCTTCTCTTTCGTAAGAGAAGGAACCCAAGAGCCTGTTCCGGAAAGTAAAACCTCTTCTCCTATGCGCCAGGAAAGATTGCCACTACTACAAACTGTAAGCCCTGCATCACCTACCCGATGGGCTTGGGCAACAAACTGTTCTATATATTCATTGGTAATCATACGATTCACACTTCAATTATTTATAAATAGGTCCGTAAGTACTACAAGCACGATAATCGGCTCCTTCCTTATCCATACCGAAAGCATTCCATGCAGCGGGGCGAAATATCTTCTTTTCATCTACATTGTGCATACAAACCGGAATACGAAGTATAGAAGCCAATGTAATTAAATCCTGACCGATATGCCCATAGCTGATTGCTCCATGATTGGCTCCCCAGTTATTCATCACAGAATAAACATCTTCGAATGCCGGCTTATTGCAAAGGCGAGGCACAAACCAAGTAGTAGGCCAAGTACGGTCGGTACGTTCATCAAGAAGTTTGTGTATTTCAGGTTCTATCTCTACAGTCCAGCCTTCGGCTATCTGGAGTACGGGGCCAAGACCTTTTACCAGATTCAAGCGACTCATTGTAACAGGCATGCCACCCTTTGACAAGAAGTTGGAAGAGAAACCGCCACCACGGAAATAATCACGATTGGCAGGATACCAAGTAGTAGCCTCGAGGCATTTCTCCATTTCAGCTTCGGATATCTCCCAATGGGGTTTCATGGCGGGTTCACCTTGCCCATTCATTTGCTGACCTGTACCATCCAAAGTAGTGGCACCGGAATTTATCAAGTGAATAATGCCGTTGGCAGCCAAACCGGTAAGCTCTTTACCTGTCACACGCTTTACTGCTTCGGGACTCCAATAAGTACGTACATCCGAGAATATTTGTGCACGATTGGTCAACAGATGCCCAAACAGCATAGCTACACCGTTGCATGCATCATTTTCAGTAGCTACAACGTATGCTTCACGAATGCCATTCCAGTCGAATGAAGTATTCAGCAAAGCCTCAGAGTAGTCACCATTCGGATAGAAATCGGTCCACTGGCGTTGTCCCTGGAAACCGGCTGCAATGGCGTTATGTCCAAGTGCTTCTTCCTTGAATCCCATGTCTTTCAGTTTAGGATTACCTTGTATCAGGTCGCGCATGATAAGGGTCATTTTTACGATAAACTCCCAATCTTCGTCTTTCTGTTCACGGGTTTTCGCTTTGGCAACAGCATTGAAGTCTTTGCCTTCGTTCTTCTTACAATACTTTTCTGTCCATGCCATAGCTTTGGCAAACTCTTCTTTATCATAGATACCTTCGGTCATGCGACGAATAATTTCAGTCAGGTCTACAGATTCACAACGGATACCTAAATACTCCTGAAAGAAATCAGGATTGACAATAGAACCGGCAATACCCATGGAAACGCTACCCATAGACAGATATGACTTCCCGCGCATAGTAGCAACAGCCTGTGCAGCACGTGCAAAACGCAAAAGCTTCTCGGCAACATCTTCAGGAATTGAATTGTCATTCAGATCTTGTACATCGCGTCCGTAGATACCAAATGCAGGCAATCCCTTCTGAGCATGTCCTGCCAATACGGCAGCCAGGTATACAGCTCCCGGGCGCTCTGTTCCGTTGAATCCCCAAACGGCTTTCGGATAATAGGGGTTCATATCCATTGTTTCGGCACCATAGCACCAGCAAGAAGTCACTGTGATAGTAGCTCCTACTCCTTCGCGCTCAAACTTCTCGGCACATGCTGCACTCTCCGCCACACGACCGATAGTACCGTCGGCAATCACACATTCTACCGGACTGCCGTCTCCATTCTTCAGATTAGTAGAAATTAACTCGGCTACTGCTTTAGCCAGACTCATGGTTTTATCTTCAAGGCTTTCACGAACGCCACCTTGACGACCGTCGATTGTGGGACGAATCCCAATTTTGGGGTACTTCTTCATATTCTCTATTTTGAATTAATAATACATTATCACTATGCTGAACTATGCTGATAACTACCTATAAAAAAAGTCATAATGACCCTCTTAAATGCACTTCTGTAGGCAGATAAGTTTGTATAGGTTTACCGGTAAGGATAAAGTCCGCCATCATGGTTCCCATCTTTTTCCAATCCACACTCATTACGGTAATTCCTTTATCAATCACTTCGTAAGCCGGCGTATCATTATAGGCTATCAAGCCAATATCTGTTCCGCAAGTAAGTCCTGCCGCACGGCTTTTCTTAACGAGTTCTACTACGTCTACCTGGCGGATAGCAATATAAACCTCACCGGGTTGCACCTCCAAGTTATCCATATTCTCAATCACATCGAAATCTTGCTTATGATCTATGCAGTACTTCTTAAAGAATTCACAGGTCTCCTTGGGATGTTTGCTCTCCTTAGTAAAGAACAGAACTAACTTACGATAACGTTGCAACCGGTCGGTCAACTGAGACATTGCTTGATAAAACGACTCTCCAAAGTCCTGGCAGATATACGAACATTCTTTTTTGTCGAACTGACCGAAATCCAATAATAAAAGACGGGAAGCATCCACCTTATATAAATAAGGAGAAAACTTCTCATTGTCGAAGTTCATTACGATGTATTTATTATATCTCCCCAGTGACTCCCGAAGGATAGCGTTAAACATAGATTCCTTATATTGGTGAAACCACAAATCTACTTTATATTGTGAAGAGAGGCGCTTGACGAAACTATTGTAGAGTATATCTTTAAAAGGAGTGTATTCATCGAGCAGCAAAAGAATATTCTTCTGCCGATTCACTACATAATAGCCTTTGCCGGGAGTAGAATCAATGAGTCCTCGCTCTTTTAAATCAATGAAAGCCTTGAACACCGTATCTCTGGACACCTTATAGTCCTGGCTCAACTGATTGATAGAAGGCAAAGCATCCTCTACCTTATATTTACCCATTGAGATATCATGACCTATCAGATCAGCCAACTGTTTGACTTTAGTTGTCTGCTGCCCAAAAATAACTTTCATAGCAAATGAATCAAATTGTTCTTAAAAACGGATAGGACAACTGTGCTGAACTATCCTGCCGCAAAGGAAAACAATTTGCTCATTACTTGCAATTTACAGAATATGTTATAAAACAGAAAGCAATTAAAAGGTGATGGTAACCTGCGTATAGCTCTGTACTTGCGATTCTATTGGTCATTATCAACTTATATTGATGATGTAAGGAATTGCTATCCACATGGAGATGAGTTGCCTTCACTTCAAGACAATAACTTACAGCATCCAAAGATGAGCTAACAATCATACGGTATGATTCCTACAATCATTACGTATGATTCCTACAATCATGCCACATGATTCCTATTTCAGGTAACGACTGATCTTTATTCATATTCTTAGGCAGTTCTCATCAGCCCAGATAAGAAGTAAGCCACGCAATTAGAATTCCACCGGAGTCAAAGCACCTGTTACTGAATCTATAATAAATCCATGCACATGAACATCATTTGGAATCAACGGATGATTTATGATAGCTGAGACTGTTCCTCTCACGGAATTTTCAGTGTCTTCAAAGCCATACAGCCAAGAATTAAAATCGACTCCGCAGAAACGAATCATATCAATTGTTTCCTGTTTGACGCCCCGTGCCTTCATGTGTTCTATCATCTGGTCACTATTCAAGTGGCAAGCACCGCAATCAGAATGAGCAATCACCATAATATCCGTTACTCCCAATTCGTAAATAGCCACCGTCAGGCTTCGGATAACACTACCAAAAGGATGTGAAATAACAGCACCCGCATTCTTGATAATCTGCGCATCACCATTCTTAAGCCCTAGAGCTGCCGGTAGCAATTCCGTCAAACGAGTATCCATACAAGAGAGGATTGCTATCTTTTTACTGGGATACTTATTCGCAATGTATTTTTCATATCCCTTATTGACTACAAACTCTTTGTTATACTTAAGAATATCTTCTATCATGGCTTCTTATTTTTAAAATGATTTTCTATCTACAAATATAAAAAAACTCCCTGAGACTCTGTTGCCTCTCCCATGAAAAAATGTACCTTTGGGCAGTCATTTATAGAAAGATGTTTGGTTATGGCAAAAGATAAAACGGTTTATGTGTGTAACAACTGCGGACAAGACTCTCCCAAGTGGGTAGGTAAATGCCCGTCGTGTGGAGCATGGAACTCATACGTGGAAGAAGTAGTACATAAAGAAGTTGTGAACAAACGTCCCGTTTCCGGAATAGAAACCACCAAAGCCAAGCCAGTAACCCTCAATGAAATCATTGCCGATGACGAACCCCGCATCAACCTTCACGACGACGAACTAAACCGTGTATTAGGAGGTGGACTGGTACAAGGTTCTCTCGTATTAATAGGTGGAGAACCGGGTATTGGGAAATCTACTCTAGTCCTGCAAACCGTACTGCAAATACCGGATAAGCGAATACTCTACATCTCCGGTGAAGAGAGTGCCCGACAGCTTAAACTTCGTGCCGACCGACTGACATCTTCTTCCAGTGATTGCCTCATCGTTTGCGAAACATCATTGGAACAGATATATGTACATATCAAGAACACACGACCTGATTTGGTTATTATCGACTCTATACAAACCATTTCAACCGAAACTCTTGAATCATCTCCGGGAAGCATCGCTCAGGTGCGGGAATGTTCGGCTTCCATCCTACGTTTTGCCAAAGAGACCCATACGGCAGTTATCCTGATAGGGCATATCAATAAAGAAGGTAGCATTGCCGGTCCCAAAGTATTAGAACATATTGTGGATACTGTACTTCAATTCGAAGGTGACCAGCATTATATGTACCGTATCCTCCGCAGTATCAAGAACCGCTTTGGCAGTACTGCCGAACTAGGTATTTATGAGATGCGTCAGGACGGGTTACGCCAGGTAAGCAATCCCTCGGAACTACTCTTGAGCCAAGACCACGAAGGCATGAGCGGCATAGCCATTGCCTCTGCTATTGAGGGCATCAGACCTTTCTTGATTGAAACGCAAGCATTAGTAAGTAGTGCCGTATACGGCAATCCTCAACGCTCCGCCACCGGCTTTGATATCCGACGGATGAATATGCTACTGGCAGTATTGGAAAAACGTGTCGGCTTTAAACTGGCACAAAAAGATGTATTCCTAAATATTGCCGGCGGACTAAAAGTAAATGATCCGGCGATAGACCTTGCTGTAATCAGCGCCATTCTTTCCAGCAACATGGATTCGGCGATAGAACCGGAAATCTGCATGGCAGGTGAAATCGGTTTGTCAGGAGAAATACGCCCGGTAAATCGCATTGAACAACGAATTGGAGAAGCAGAGAAACTGGGTTTCAAGCAATTCATATTGCCCAAATATAATATGCAGGGACTAAATACCAAGAAGATAAAAATAGAACTGATCCCCGTTCGGAAGGTGGAAGAAGCATTCAGAACATTATTCGGATAAACATTATGATACAAGAATATCAACTTCGCGTTCTGCCCGAAATAGCGGCAAATGAACAACGACTAAAAGAGTACCTGGTACAAGAAAAAGGCTTGAATGCACGGGAGATTACAGCAACGCGTATTCTGAAGCGCAGCATTGACGCACGCCAACGAACCATCTTCGTCAACCTGAATGTACGGGCATATTTGAATGAGATGCCTACAGATGATGAATATCAACACTCTTCATATAACAATGTAGAAGGAAAGCCACAGGTTATCATAGTAGGCGCCGGTCCAGGAGGACTCTTTGCAGCTTTACGCCTTATTGAACTCGGACTACGCCCGGTCATTGTTGAACGTGGTAAAGATGTACGTGAACGCAAAAAGGATCTTGCGCAAATCAGTCGCCAGCAGATTGTAGACCCGGAATCCAATTATAGCTTTGGAGAAGGAGGTGCAGGTGCCTACTCAGACGGAAAGCTATATACCCGCAGTAAAAAACGGGGGAATGTGGATAAGATATTGAATGTATTCTGCCAGCATGGAGCTTCAACATCCATATTAGTAGATGCACACCCGCATATAGGCACGGATAAGCTGCCGCGCGTCATTGAGAACATGCGAAATACCATTGTAGAATGTGGTGGAGAAGTGCACTTTGAAACTCGCATGGATGCGCTGATTATTGAGAAAGATGAGGTGAAAGGCATAGAAACCAATACCGGGAAAACTTTCCTAGGGCCCGTGATACTGGCTACCGGACATTCCGCAAGAGATGTATATCGCTGGCTAGCAGCCAATAATGTAGAGATTGAAGCCAAAGGCATTGCTGTAGGTGTACGCTTGGAGCATCCAGCGGAGCTAATAGATCAAATACAATACCACAACCGGAACGGACGCGGTAAATATCTACCCGCCGCCGAATACAGTTTTGTGAACCAAGTTGACGGACGAGGAGTGTATAGTTTCTGCATGTGTCCCGGTGGATTTATTGTACCCGCCGCCAGTGGTCCTCAACAGATCGTTGTTAACGGCATGAGCCCCAGCAACCGTGGTTCCCGTTGGAGTAACTCCGGCATGGTAGTGGAAATACAACCGGAAGACTTATTGAATGAAGAATTGCCATGCGGCACAACTGTACAGTCCGATTCTTCATCCACCATTCATCATTCTTCATTAGCAATGATGTATTTTCAAGAGAATCTGGAACGCCTCTGCTGGCAACAAGGGAATATGAAGCAAACAGCACCGGCACAACGAATGGCAGATTTCACAAGAAAGAAGTTGAGTTATGATTTACCCGAAAGTTCGTATGCACCCGGATTGGTATCTTCTCCGCTACATTTCTGGATGCCACCTTTCATTACAGAAAGATTAAGCAAAGGCTTCCAGCAATTCGGAAAATATAGCCACGGCTTTTTAACGAATGAAGCGGTTATGATTGGTGTAGAAACACGAACATCGGCACCGGTGCGCATTATTAGAGACAAAGAAACCCTGCAACATGTCCGCATCAAGGGACTATTCCCTTGTGGAGAAGGAGCTGGTTATGCCGGAGGTATTGTTTCGGCAGGTATTGACGGAGAACGATGCGCGGAAGCCGCTAAAGCAATGATTTATAATTAATGATTAGTGATTGCTATGCTGCGCAATTACGCAGCTAGCTAATCACCAATCACTTAATACTAATCACTATTTCAAAATTCTTTCTTCAGTTGCTCGCACCAATCCTTAATACGTTTGTCAGTCAACTTTGATTGGTTTTCCACATCAATCACCAAACCACACCATTTATTATCATGTAATGCTTTAGAGTGATTGAACGTATAATCTTCGACAGAAGTAAATCCGACAAGCGTAGCACCGGCTTTTTCAAAAGACTCACTCAAAATACCCAGTCCATCTACAAAGTTATCGGGATAATTCACCTGATCGCCTAAGCCGAATAAGGCTATTTTCTTACCTTTCAAATCTAATGTTTCTAATTCAGGAATCAGTTCATCCCAGAATGTCGGCAATTCCCCATCAAACCAAGTGGACACACCAACAATCAGATTGTCGTAAGATTTAAAATCATCCCCCCAAGCTTTCTCTACCGGAATAATATCTATATTTTCCGCTCCCAATACTTCACGGATCTTCTTTGCTATCTGCGAAGTTTTCACGGCATTTGCCACGTAAAATAATCCTATCTTTTTCATTATAGTTACAATTTAGAATTCTAACAGTTTCTTGGCTGCTTCATATATTTTATCGGTATTTGGTAAGATAGCACGTTCCAGTATCGTATTAAAGCCTACCGGAGTAAAGGTAGAGCCTACCCTCTCGACCGGTGCATCCAAGTAACGGAATAAATCGGAACTGATACTGGCTGCTATTTCACCACCAAATCCACCGAAGACCTTATCTTCATGAACGACCAATGCTTTACCTGTCTTCTTTACAGATTCGTAGATAGTTTCCCTATCTAGTGGAATCAACGAACGGATATCAATCACTTCTACACCCCAACCGGCTTCTGCCTTCAAACGTTCGGCTACACTCAAACAGAAGTGCGTTGTATTGCCGTATGTGATGATACTAAGGTCGGAACCTTCATGACGGATACGCGCTTTCCCAAAAGGCACTTCAAAATCTTCGGGAACTACAGTAGCCGCCTCTACCGAATTGTACAATGCTTTCGGTTCGAGGAACAAAGTAAATCCACGTGAACGCATACTTGTCCGCAATAGTCCTGCTGCATCATCAGCAAAAGACGGACAAACAATTCTTGCACCGGGTAATCCTGCCAAAGCGCCTTCTATATTTTGGGAATGATAAAGTCCACCACCGATATATCCACCCGAAGCCAGACGCAAAGTCACATTAGGAACAAACTTCCCGTTGCTACGCCAATACTCGTGCGTACACTCTACATATTGTTCTACGGCAGGCCAAAAGTAATCGGCAAACTCAGCTCCTTCTATTACCACACGGATTTTAGGGTCGAAACGGCTCATGCCATTTGCCGTACCTACAATATAATCTTCGGCTATAGGAGCACTGAAAACCCGTTTGTCTCCAAACTCCTGCTGCATGCCTTTAGTTATATTGAAAACACCCCCTTTATCTTTGTTGGCTACATCCTGCCCCCAAACAAAGGTATTCGGATTATGGCGGAACTCAGCTTTCAGGGTTTCATTGATAGCGTTTACCATAAACTTCTTTTCACCTTCGGTTTCGTTCTGTACACCGTCTTTATACTTCTTCGGTTCGTAAGGTTCGGGGAGCACATAATCGAAGATGCTCTTCGCATCAGGATCGGGAGCTGCAAGCGCTTTACGGTTAGCAGCCGATAGTTCTTTCTTGGCTTTCTCTTCAATCTCAGCCAATTCTTCTTCTGTAAGGCGTTTATAGCGCAGAAGCATACGACGGAATTTCATCAGTGGATCAGCTTCTTTTACGTATGCCAGTTCTCCTGCATCACGATATAAAGTATGCTTATCCGAATTAGAGTGCGAACCGATACGCACGCAATTGGCTTGCACAATAACCGGATTATGGGTTTCGATAGCCCACTCACGGGCTTCAGTCATGGCATTCATAGAGTCGAATACATCCTTACCATTACAATGAATAATCTTCAGATTCTTGAAACCGGAGAAGTTATCGGCTACTTTACGGGCGGCAGTCTGGTCTTTCTTTGGTACGGAGATGCCATAGCCATTATCCTGCCATACAAAGATGACGGGCAGGCGTTCGAGGCTGGCACCATTGATGGCTTCATAAACAAAGCCTTCGGAAACTGCCGATTCGCCATGGGAAGTAATTACGACACCTTTATGGTCATAGTAATTCATAGCACGTGCTACGCCTGCTGCATGCAGGTCGTGCGTACCCGTTGCCGAGGAGATGTTTTCGATATGCCATTCGGGTTTCGCAAAGTGATTGGACATGTGACGTCCGCCACTACCGGGATCGGTAGCTTTGGAGATACCATTTAATATAAGTTCTTCTACAGTCATTCCGGCAGAAAGTACGGTCAGCATATCCCGGTAATAAGGAAAAAGAAAATCTTCCCCTTTGGTAAAGACTTGCCCCATGGCGAGTTGTATACCATCATGTCCTGCGTATGGAGCATGATAGGACCAACCAAGGGATTGTAATAGATAGGCAGGCGCTTTTTCATCAAGCGCACGCCCAAGGCTCATCAGATAATACCACTTTTTCAGTGTTTCAACATCAGTGGTTTTAATATCATATTTCTTCATAACGGTCAAGTTTTAAGTTATTCGTTCCAGTTTTCCAGATAATTCTTAATGAAATAGAGGAAGTTTCCTCCAAGAGAACCGTCCACTACACGGTGGTCATAGGATAATGATAAATACATCTTATGACGGATAGCAATCACATCTCCTTCGGGTGTCTCGATAACAGCCGGTTTCTTTTCAATAACTCCTACACCAAGAATGGCTACTTGCGGTTGATTGATAATAGGTGTACCGAACAGAGACTTGAATGTACCAAAGTTAGTAATTGTAAAGGTACCACCTGAAATATCATCACCGGTCAACTTGCCCACACGTGCCTTGGCAGCAAGAGCATCGATCGAAATGGCTAATCCACTAAGATTCAAACGGTCGGCATCATGCACAACAGGCACAATCAGATTCCCATCATTCTGAGATACCGCAATACCAACATTGATATGCTTCTTATAGAGAATATTGTAACCCTCGACCGAAACATTCACCTGCGGATAAGCAACCAAGGCTTTCGCTGTAGCTTCAGTGATGGCAGGCATATAAGTAAGTTTCACGCCTTCGCGTTTAAAGAAGGCATCTTTGTGAGCTTCACGCCACTTCACCAATTTGGTCATATCGACTTCTACCAATGTAGTAACATGAGGAGAAGTATGCTTGGACATAACCATGTGGTCTGCTATCATTTTACGTACACGATCCATCTCTTTTACTTCCACACCTTCGGAAGAGGAAGTTACAGTAGCTGGTTTAGCAGGCTGTGGTGCAACAGACTGTGGTGCAGGCTGAGGAGCAGGTTGCGATACGGGCTGCTGTTTGGGACTTTCAGTAGAAACAGGTTGCGAAGCAGCCTTTGGAACAGCGATACTTGCAGTTCCCTTCTGTTTTTGGGCAATGTAATGCTTTATATCTTTTTTACTTAGACGTCCTTGATAACCGGTTCCGGGAATAGTATCAAGTTCTTGTTGCTGGATATGTGCCTCACGTGCCAGCTGAAGTACAACTGGTGAATACCATCGTTCTTCTTCTGTCTTAACGGCTTTAGCCAGAGGAAGTTCTTGTGCCGGTGTTTCAGCAGCAGGTGAAGAAGAACTTTCTTTTTTCTCCTCAGAAGAAGTTGAAAGAGGAGCTTCATCCTCATCTTCATCGTCCATATTTACAATGGCTACTACGGTACCAACCGCAACCGTATCACCTTCTTTAAATAAAATCTCCAGGATCCTACCAGCAACCGGAGAGGGAATCTCAGCACTCACTTTAGCTGTATTTACTTCAAACAGGACATCGTCTTCCTTTATGACATCTCCTACTTTCACCGACCAGGAGATAATAGTTCCTTCGGTTATACTTTCGCCCAGTTTAGGCATCTTTATTTCAAATCTTGACATATAGTTAGGTTTTAAGTTATTCGTTTATACTTAAACAAATATTTGGATAATAAGGTTTTAACTTACGTAAAAGTTAATACCGACTTATTGTATATCCATTCTTCATTGGCATATTTTTCATTCTTCAAACGTTCGATAGCTTCCACATCTTTATGAGTAAAGCGGTACGACTGATTCTCATCATTCTCCAGAAAATAATGAAGAAGCAGACGGATAATACGTTTAACGGTAACGGGAGTAATTAAATGTTCACTGATATTCGTTACTTCACTCCGCACAGAAGGAACAGCACGCACTGTTTGCGAACCAGGTAGTAAGTTTTCAGAATCCGAATTGCCCCTTAATGAAGCATTCAAGACTTCGAGATCCGTAGAAAAGAGTAATGTGCAATGATACATCACCCGATTCTTGTGAATGCATTGTGCACTACCCGAAATCTTCCGACCATCAACGTAAATTCCCATTCGTTTATCCGAATAAGCAGTGACCCCCATTTGGTCGAGGAAGTCAATAGTTTGTTGCAAGTAATATTCGAAATCGGGTTGGTTTACAGTTTCAATGAAACTCAGGTTTATGTTCCCCATATCATGATAAACCGCCCCTCCACCCGAAAAACGGCGTGCTAATGAAATGCCCTTTTCCTGAAGATAATGTTCGTCCACTTCGGCCTGTACATTCTGGTGTTTCCCAATCACGACACAGGGGTCCGACTGCCAAAGCATAAAGTAATTATCCTTCTTCTGCTTCAAAAGATATTCTTCTGCTGCCAGATTCCAATAGATATCCGTGCAACGATTGTCTATGCACAACATTACGAAAAAAGTATTTCATGGAAAATCTCACCGACCGTAGGATGCGGAAAGACACTCTTTTGGAATTCTTCCACCGTATAACCCTTTTGGATAGCAATACCTGCAATCACAATGATTTCAGAAGCAGGATTGCCCAGTATGTGACAACCAATGATACGGTCGTCATCGTCCAGAATCATTTTACAAAGACCATTCACGGTTTCATTTTCTGCAACAAAACGGCCCGAATAGACCATAGGAAGTTTCTGCACGTGGTAGCTGATACCGGCAGCTTTCAATTCTTCTTCCGTCTTCCCCACTCCGGCAACTTCAGGATTGGTATACACCACACCGGGAATGCAATCGTAGTTCATGCGGTCTTCCACTCCCAGGATATGGTTAATGGCGACTTCCGCTTCGCGGATAGCGGTATGAGCCAACATGGAACGTCCCGTTATATCCCCACAAGCATATACATGAGGGTGGGATGTCAACAGATGTTCATCTACTTTCACACCGTTCCGAAGCAGTTCGATATTCAGTTTATCCAATCCCACCTGCCCTAAATTTGCTTTACGCCCTACGCTAACCAGCACTTTATCAGCTTTTACAAGTGAAGACTTTCCATCTTTCTCAATCGTTACTCCTTCTTTGCTAACCGCAGTCACTTTGGTATTCAGATTAAAATTAATACCCCGTTTCTGATATTCGGAGCGCAGCATAGCACTGGTTTCTTTATCCATAGCACCCAATATCTCGGGCATCATTTCAATAACACTAACCTGAACACCCATGCTATTAAAGAAAGAAGCAAATTCCATACCAATGACACCTCCGCCAATAATAACGAGAGATTCGGGTAGTACAGAACTTTCCAAAGCTTCTTTGGAAGTCCAGTAATCAATTTCAGATAGTCCCGGAATAGGTGGAATAACAGTATCGGAACCGGTACAAACCAGCAGATAAGTCACTTCGTATATTTCGCCGCCAGCAGAGATACGGAACAAACCATCCTGCTCGCCTACAATCACAGCTTCCTGTTCCACAATAACAGCACCGTATGAGGTTACAGTCATCTTTACTCCTCCTGTGAGTTTCTTCACGATTTTATTCTTACGGTCGATAATTTTCTTCATGTCGAAAGCAGGACCATCGGGGACAGAAATACCATATTTTGCAGCACCTTTCATGTTGTCCCACAATTTTGCAGAATACAACAGAGTCTTTGTAGGAATACACCCTTCATTCAAACACACACCGCCAATGGCTTTCTTCTCAAACAAGACGGTCTTCAAACCGCCTGCAGCCGCCCTTTCGGCAGCTGTATATCCGGCGGGTCCACCGCCGATAATGGCTATATCATATATCATAACGCTAAGGTTTTAAGTTAATTATAAGCATATAACAAAATAAGGAGTAACAGAGTTCTAACTTAGAATAAAGAAAAACATTCTCTTATTTCAAAAATTCTATTGCTTTATCATGAATCATCCGTATTTTTGCAAAAACATGTCAAGTATATGATTCCTGAAATAGCAATTATCACCTCCAATACCTTGTCTTGCCTTGGATTACAAAATCTTTTGGAAGAAATTATTCCAATGGCTACCATCCGTTCTTTTCACTCTTTTGCGGAACTGATGGATGATACTCCGGACATGTACGCCCATTATTTCATCTCTTCGCAGATTTATTTCGAGCATACCGCTTTCTTCCTTGAACGTAAACCTAAGACGATAGTACTGACAGGCGGTGATAACCAGCCTCAACTATCAGGAGTGCTTACCTTGAATATTTATCAAGACGAAAAGAGTTTGGTGAAGACTATCTTGCAGTTACATCAATACGGGCACAATCATGGGCATCCGGGTAAGCAAACTCCCGGCAAGCATCCCGAAACCATGCCGAACACTACCAGCGAGCACGACCTTTCCGCCCGCGAAATAGAAGTGTTGGTTTTAGTCACCAAGGGACTTATCAATAAAGAAATAGCAGATAAACTGAATATCAGTCTGACTACCGTTATATCACACCGAAAGAATATTACGGAGAAACTCGGCATCAAATCTGTTTCGGGACTTACCATTTATGCTGTGATGCACGGATATGTGGAGGCGGACAGGATATAGCCTTTTTCCTCATAAATGAGGATTGCGTATGCTACCGATTTCCCCTTACTTTGCAGACGAAATAAATTAACCTATGAACAAATATAGAATTTTCGCTCTGGTTTTATCCTTTCTATCAACCGGAAACATCCTGGCAGAAGAAGCAGATACACTAAAAGTAGTAGATGTAGAAGAAGTACTTGTCATCGCAGCACCCAAAGAAAACAAGAAGTTGCGCGAGCAACCCGCTGCCGTAACCTTGCTCTCCCAGCAAGACATGCAAGCCACACAAGTGAACTCTATCAAAAACTTGACTTCACTCGTTCCTAATATGTTTATCCCCGATTATGGTTCGCGGTTGACTTCAGCGGTTTATATCCGTGGTATCGGCTCACGTATCAATACTCCATCCGTAGGATTGTATGTAGATAATATACCTTATATAGACAAGTCCGCCTTCGACTTCAATTACTCCGACGTGGAGCGTATCGACGTATTGCGTGGCCCGCAAGGCACACTGTACGGTCGCAATGCGATGGGCGGATTGATTAAGGTACACACCAAATCCCCTTTCAGCTATCAAGGCACGGATTTGCGTATGGGAGCAGGTACACACAATGCTTATAATGCTTCAGTAACCCATTATCACCGGGTATCGGACCGCTTCGCTTTCTCTACCGGAGGTTTTTACGACTATCAAGGTGGATTCTTCCGCAATGTAGTGCGAAACAACGAAAAGGTGGACAAAGGACAATCGGCAGGCGGCCGTTTCCGTGGCATCTACCTGCCCACTGAGAATTTGAAACTGGACTTGAACATCAGCTACGAATATAGCGATCAGGGAGGTTATCCGTACTTCTATATGGGGAAAATAAACCCCACAGAACAAAAAGAAGAATTGAAACCTTATATCGGTAAAATCTCCAACGACGAACGGAGCAGTTATTACCGCAACCTGATGAACGCCGGACTGAATATTGAATATCAGGCACAGAACTTCACACTGAGTGCCGTCACCGGTTACCAGTTCCTACGAGACCGTATGTTCATGGATCAGGATTTTACTCCCGAGAATATTTTTAATATCGAACAGAAGCAGAAGATGAATACCATCTCCGAAGAAATTGTTCTCAAATCCAAACCCAACCGCCGCTGGCAGTGGACTACGGGAGCTTTTGGATTCTATCAATGGCTGCATACGGAAGGTCCGGTAGAATTTCATAAAGAAGGTATCAATCAGGTCATCGAAGGAAATGCGAATAATGTTTTCGACGGACTTGCCTCCAAACCGGGAGCGCCTACCATGCATTTGAGCATCAATAATGAAAGCCTGCGAGTGAGCGGCAGCTTCGATACACCCACTCTAAGTGGCGCACTTTTCCATCAATCCACCTTCAATGATTTGTTGATAAAAGGATTGTCGGCCACCATCGGATTACGTCTAGACTATGAGAAGATACGGATGGATTATAATTCCATGTCAAGTACTACGGACTTTAACTTCTCGTTAGTCATGGCAAAGCCACCTATGAATCTCGAAAGTAAAGGACTGAAAGCTGACGCGGCATACTTGGGTAAAGAATCAACAGACTATGTTCAGCTACTGCCTAAATTTGCCTTGCAATATGAGTGGGGAAAGGGAAACAATGTATACGCCACCGCCGCCCGCGGATATCGTTCAGGAGGATACAACATACAGATGTTCTCCGACCTCATCACAGGCGTACTAAGCAATTCGATGATGGATGCCATTGCCGCCGACCCCACATTCAGTGCAATGTCCGCCATGATAACAAAGATGAAAAACGAGGTGCCCGATGTACAAGAAGCTACCCGTTACAAACCTGAATATACTTGGAATTACGAAATAGGCACTCACTTGACATTATGGGAAGGCCGCCTGCTAGCCGATGTCTCCGCTTTCTACATGGATACCCGTGACCAACAGATTTCCAAATTTGCCGAAAAAGGTTTGGGACGCATCACCGTGAATGCTGGAAAAAGTCATAGTTATGGAGCGGAAGCCAGTCTGCGCGCAGCACTGACCGATGCCTTGACTTTAAACGCTTGTTACGGTTATACATACGCCACTTTCAAAGATTATGCAACAAGTGATAAAAACAACTACAAGGGTAATTATGTACCTTTTGTTCCCAAGCACACAATGAACATCGGCGGACAATACGTCTTCCGTATCAATCCGGGGCACTTTCTGGACCGCATTCAGTTGAATGCCAACTACACCGCCGCCGGACGCATCTACTGGACGGAAGAAAATACAGTCAGCCAGGCATTCTACGGAACACTGAACGGACGTGTCAGCTTCCAGAAAGGCCGTGGGCAAATTGATTTCTGGGTGCGCAATGCATTGGATAAAGATTATGCAGCCTTCTACTTCGAAAGCATGGGCAACGGATTTATGCAAAAAGGCCGTCCGGTACAAGCTGGTATAGAATTGCGTTGCAGGTTCTAAGAAAAATTATACTATTATCTTACCATTCATTCCAATAGCTGAAAAGAACGGCACCGAGCAACAAGGGGTTCCTCGGTGTCGAAGGTAGGGTTCCCCGGTGTCGAACGACTCGTTCCTCGGTGCCGAACAAAGCCCCCGTTCAGATTGCCTTGTAGCGAGGATAAAAGTAATGATACTTTAGATTATAATTTGTAATGAAATGAGTAATGTATTGCACTAAAACATTATTCATTGATAGCACCGCAATGCGGACAAATGCCTTTTTCCTTGATTTTTTGTCCACACTTACCGCAACGGTATCGGGACACGGTGAGAGACACTCGCAACCTCTTGACAAACACCCAAAGGAAAGCTGCCAAAAACAGATAGCCCACGTAAATATATGTGGTGAGAATAAAGAAGAAATAGCAGAAGATACAACAGGACGCCAATCCTAAAAGATAGAATACAGCCGCTGCCGGGGAAAGTTGGCGGAATAAATCATCAAGTACCGCCAACAGCACGATGATAAACAGCCAAATGCTCATCAAGAATATAGAAAGGACGAATGGCACCTTGAAGGGCGACAAAGTAGGATTAAAGTAGAAGTGCTGCCACGTATCGGGCACAAATACCTGCATCGACTCGTAAACCGTAGCACTAAACGCCATCAGCAGACATAACAATAACGGATAAACACTGTCGATATCATTGAAATAAACCATCCTCAACTGCTTGCGACGGAATGCCCGGAAAAGCCAGGCAGCCACAAATAGTGCAAAGATGATAAAAAAATACGAGGCATGCGTATCACTAAACAGATAGATAGACTGTGAAATGCTGTCCGTCGGCACAAAGGCATGCATCATCTCCGACTCCCTCAGCCAGCCTTGTATCTCTTGCGAATGCGCCAACTTCACCCACACGCTATCCACGCTGTCTGCAGGATGGATGGCAAATTCTGCTACTACTACCCGGTCCCCCTGATAGAGCATATTATAGCAATCTTTTACGGGCAAACAAGCAAGATTTATAGAATCGGCATGCACTTCCAGGTTCGTATTCCATGTATAATGCCGTTCGTATAAGTAGGTCAGCGAGTCACGGGTTTTCTCACTCATCTCCTCGTCTTCCAGATTGGGACGGGGATAGTGGCAAGAAACCAGAGAAATGAAGAATGAAGAATAAAGAATGAAGAATAAGAGCGCGCGCAGGGAGCATAAGGAGTGCAAGAAATGCCTCCTACCTCTCACTACCTGCCAACAGTTGCCCATCAGACTTTCGTAGTCCTTCCTTTGCAAGTTCTTCATTCTTAATTCCTTATTCTTCATTTCCATATACTTTCATCTGACAATTCTTACAGTCGAAACTCAAGCGGAATCGTTTACCGTCCGTACCTTCCAGAAAATAAGGTTCACGGTAAGGAGAATGGCCTTTCTGATGAGTGGGACACCACCCCATACTATAACGCAGGCAATGTTTGCAGAACATAAGTACCGCCTGGGGTACAGTCTGTTTTTCGTAAGCCGGCGACACGGAAGATAATCCATGCTCCAGATAGAAGCCCCGGGCTGCACTGTTCATTACATTTCCCAAATACGTCAGAGAATTAGCGGGGAAGGCATGTTGGGTAGGTTTCCATACAGCCAGTTCGCGACGGTAGGTAATGCGGCGGGCAGCCATCAATTTATCAATAGTCTGGCGGCGCCAGTCGGCTACAACAGAAGCAGGAATAAACCAGTTTTCGGTAAAGCGGATCATAATCCCTGCGGTATCTTCCGACAAAGTTGCCTTTACCTCAAAAGGTGTATTACCCAGTTTACTCAATTGAGACCGTAGATTTTCCTGCTGCGGCGTACGTGCCAGTTCTTTTGAATAAGGGAAAGAAAGAGTAACCCGGTTGTCATCTTCGTCTGCAACCGAAAGAGCAAAGCCGAAAGCGGTTTCAGATAGTTCCCAGAAAATACCGATCTTACGTTCGGCAGATTTACGGGTAAGGATGCGCTCAAAGTCCTGATCGAAATTGCGATAAAGACGGGTACGTGGTTTGATGCGAGGTATCTCCCCTGCCGGATAAAGTTTATTGTCCTCCACCCGGTTAATGCGGAAACCTTGCAGACGTCCCTGCTCGTCGAGGAAACAAACACCGTCTCCATTATGGAAGGACTTCACACCGGCAACGGTAAGATAATTGCCTCGCTGCTCCTTCATGGTACCCATTTCTTCTCCCAATGATTTAGGAGTATCGAAAGAAGTAATATCCTGTTCCCTTCCCTGAAGGAAATAATGAGTGAAGCCTCGACTGAAACTCTTATCTAACTGAGGCTTAAAGTCGATATGGCAAGTACCCGAAGAAGCACGTACATACTCCTTACGACGGGCAAAAATGGTATCCAACTTCTGACGGTACGCTGCTGTGACGTTTTTCACGTATGTAACGTCTTTCAGGCGACCTTCTATCTTTAAGGAAGTAGCGCCTGCATCCAGCAGTTCTTCCAGTATCTCGCTCTGATTGAGGTCTTTCAAAGAAAGCAAATGTTTATCACGCACTATCGTCTTGCCGTCAGAATCTACCAGACTAAACGGTAACCGGCAGAATTGCGCACATTCGCCCCGGTTGGCACTCCGCCCGAAACATGCCTGACTGACATAGCATTGCCCACTATAGCTGACGCAAAGTGCCCCATGCACAAAAACTTCAAGCGGCACCTCGGGACATGCTTCGTGGATGTCACGTATCTCTTGCAAAGAAAGTTCCCTCGCCAGCACCACCTGACGAAAACCAGCTTCAGCCAGAAAACGCACTTTCTCCGGAGTACGGTTATCCATCTGGGTACTGCCGTGCAACGGAATAGGCGGAAGATTCAATTTCGTGATACCCATATCTTGAACGATCAATGCATCCACACCGATACGGTATAATTCCCAAATCATCTTCTCCGTCTCTTCTAACTCTTCTTCTTTCAGAATGGTATTAACGGTAACATAGATACGGGTGTTATACAGATGAGCATGTTCCACCAAAGCTGCAATATCTTCCAGTGAATTGACGGCGGCAGCACGGGCACCAAACTTAGGGGCACCGATATACACAGCATCCGCACCATGATTCACTGCTTCAATACCACATTCCAAATTCTTGGCAGGAGCCAGCAGCTCTATTTTTCTTTGCTTTATCACTCGTTGTTTATTCAATATCATTAATATTATACGGCGTTTCCTGATATACAAAGTAATTCAGCCAGTTGGAGAATAATAAATTGGCATGCGCACGCCAACGTACCAAAACGCCCTTTTCTAAATCGTCATCCACATAATAATTGCGAGGCATTTCAATAGGCAATCCCTTATCTAAGTCGCGACGATATTCCGTATCCAGAGTTAACGGGGAATATTCAGAATGACCGGTTACGAAGAACTCACGTCCGCCACGAGCCACCGCCAAATATACACCTGCTTCTTTTGATTCGGAAAGCACTGTCAATTCCGGTACTTTCAGTATATCTTCTCTGCGCACTTCCGTATGACGGCTATGAGGCACAAAGAACATATCATCAAATCCCCGAAAAATGGGATGCAAAGGTTGCAATGTACGATGTTCGAAAACACCGAACATCTTCTTACCTAAAGCATATTTGGGTACACCATAATGGTGATAAAGCCCAGCCTGTGCCGCCCAACAAATATATAAGGTCGAAGTGACATGCGTACGAGCCCAATCGAAAATCTCTGTAATTTCATCCCAATAGGTAACTTCCTCAAAGTCCATCTGCTCTACCGGAGCACCGGTAATAATCATTCCATCGTACTTCTCGCCCCGCATCTTCTCAAAATCGGTGTAGAACGTTTTCATGTGTTCTATTGGCGTGTTTTTAGAAGTATGGCTCTTTATCTTCATGAAAGAGATTTCCACCTGAAGGGGGGTATTGGATAGCAGACGAACTAAGTCCGTTTCCGTCGTTATCTTCAACGGCATGAGATTCAGGATCACAATGCGTAATGGACGAATGTCTTGTTGCGTTGCCCGAGAGTTGTCAATGACAAAAATATTCTCTTCTTTAAGCAACTCTATAGCAGGTAGTTTATCGGGTAAATTTAAAGGCATGAATTTATATCTATGGTTTAACTTATTACTATATACGATTTTAGTGTGTAAAGTTAGACAAAAAATCAGAGTGTGATAAATAATTTATAAAAGTTTTTATTGATTTATGGTCTACCATTCAATATATAAAACTACTTTTGTTACCGTTTATAACGAAAAAGTGCGATAAACACAGAGTGAAATGCACCATAATGTCTAGCGAGACATTAACAATTAGCATCCTAAAGCGCAACTACTTTTCCATACCAATTAGGTACTACTCAGTCTATATTTAGATACACTAGATCAGTGAATATTAACAGGGATATAGGCAGTTACCATCCCGAACAAATTCTATATTATGAAAAAGAAAACGCTAATTGGAAACATGTTTTTTATGACACTATTTTGCTGTACTACAGCATGTGTTAATCAAATCGAAAAAGAGACTCAAGAAGGAAGTGTACCAATCACTTTCGCCATAAAAGAAGGTAAAGCCTCAACCAAAGCTACCAACAATCTTTTTGACAAAGGTGATAAAGTAGCGTTGTACGCAATGCTACCGGAATTCAGCATTGACCAGAAGCGATACCTCGACAACTTATGTCTGACTTGTGGAAGCAATAACACCCTGATACCTTCCAAAGATATATTTTATCCGGAAGGAGAAGATGCAACCCTGCATTTTATCAGCTACTACCCTTACTGTGATGAGGGTATTCCAACCGGAAGTTCCCTTATTCCCATATCTGTACAATCCAACCAAAACGATAAAGATGCCTATTCGCAAAGCGATTTTGTTTTAGCAAAAGCCACCGGAACTGCTAGCAGTAGCGAAACCGTAGAATTAGAGTACCAGCACAAACTTACTAAAATGAAAATCACCCTTATCCCGGGCAAAAATGAAAATATAGATAACATGCTAAAAGCAAATCCACGAATTATTGCCACCGGTTTCTACACACATGCAGAATATGACCTGACAAAAGGAACTTTCAATCTATCAGATGGAACCGTATCGGATATTATCTCATCGGGTACATGGGAAAAAGACAAAGACAATAATCTAACAGGCAAAGAGTTTATTATCATCCCTCAACCAATCAGCAAAGAGCAATCACTTCAAATGGAGTGGAACGGACGAATATATAGCTGTCCCATACCCACCCCTGAGGAAATAGCAGGTAGCAAGCAATATGAAATCAGGATAACATCAATGCAGGCTAATAGTAATATATTGAGCAGCATGATTGGGTCAATCAAAGAATGGGAATCTTGTATTGCATTAGACAACACAAACAATAATGGAAGCTATGCCGCCCTTCACTTATCTGTTCTTTCCTTCTCCCAATCCAATGTATACCGGGTTTATTCAAACAATAAGCCAATAGCAGAAATATGCAAAGAATATCTGTCATCAGGAAAACTGACCTCAAAAGCAATTGTAGTCTACCCGGTTAAGGAAGATGAAACAACCGATTTAAGCAGAGGAAAAGTACTTCAACTATTGGATACCAAAGAAGCGATTAATGGTGGAATCATCTGCTGGGATAAGGAGAAAAATTCATTTAGCTACGATGCCGGTAACTCAGCAGCCATCAACGAAATCTACTTTGACAAAGACGGCAACATTTTCCAAAGCAAACCGGAGGCACCCATCAACGTAAGTATTGCAAAATACACGATACGTGACACAAAAAATGGGGTACAAGAATATCCTATTGTAAAAATAGGTACTCAATATTGGATGAAAGATAATCTACGAGCTACTTATTATCAAGACGGTAGTCCTATAGCATTGCTAATAAACCTTGGTAAAGATCCCGGATATTACAAAGCAAAAGACTATGATTTTTACTTTTATAACGGAGAAGCTGTAAATACAAAGTCAATAGCTCCATACGGATGGAAAATACCAACAACAGCAGACTGGGATAAGCTGAATGCTTATATAAACGAAGATGCTTCTTTACTGAAATCAGGGGAATGGCAGTATGCAGGACATGGAACCGGCGATGTCGCTCCGGTAGAAAATAAGACAATGTTCAACTTGTATCCTGCCGGAATGTGGTTTCAGAATTATCATGCGAACATATACAAGATGGCAGGTTTTTGGAGTTTGGATGAAGTAACCGGTAAAGTTCCTGAACAAACTGTATTTTTTATGGGGCAAAGTAATGAAATGGTTAAAGATCAAACGATAGCAACGGGCTATAATTATTATAAAGGTCTTTCCATTCGCTGTATAAAAGAATAGCCGCCATTTTCGGCATATCTCATTTCTTTTTCGTATTTTTGTTCCCAATGTGCAAGATTTTTGCCAATTAGACAAAGATAACGAAAAAGAAATGAGAGTAATCGACCTGATACACAGTAACGAAAAAACAGCTTTTTCATTTGAAATATTGCCACCTTTGAAAGGCACAGGCATTGATAAGCTGTACCAAACCATAGATACATTACGAGAATTCGATCCCAAATACATCAACATTACCACACACCGTAGCGAGTATGTATACAAAGACCTTGGCAACGGATTATTCCAACGGAATCGTCTACGTCGTCGTCCGGGTACTGTAGCTGTAGCGGCTGCCATCCAAAATAAATACAACATTACGGCTGTCCCCCATATTCTTTGTAGTGGTTTTAGCCGGGAAGAGACAGAATATGTTTTGCTCGATTTACAGTTTCTGGGAATTACCGACCTATTGGTATTACGTGGTGACAAAGCAAAGCATGAATCCGTGTTTACTCCGGAAGGTGATGGCTACCATCATGCGATTGAACTACAGGAACAAATCAATAATTTCAACAATGGTATTTTCGTGGATGGTTCGGAAATGAAAGTCACCAATACCCCCTTCTCATACGGTGTAGCCTGCTATCCAGAAAAACATGAAGAATCTCCCAACTTAGATTCAGACATCTACTGGCTAAAGAAGAAAATGGAAATGGGTGCCGAATATGCAGTTACCCAACTTTTCTATGATAACCGGAAATATTTCGATTTTGTGGAACGTGCCCGCCAAGCAGGTGTTACCATTCCCATCATTCCAGGTATCAAACCGTTTAAGAAGATGTCGCAACTCAGTATGATCCCCAAAACATTCAAAGTTGATTTGCCCGAAGATCTGACTAAAGAAACTTTGAAATGCAAGAGTGACGCTGATGCACAACAAGTAGGTATTGAGTGGTGTGTGCAACAATGCAAGGAGCTTATGGCACATGGTATCCCAAGTCTGCACTTCTATTCTGTAGGAGCAACAGACAGCATCAAAGAAGTTGCCAAGCAAATTTATTAAGAAATAAGAATTGAGAACTAACTGATTATCGTGATTAATTACTAATCACTAATCACTAATCACTAATATATCGTGTTCGGTTTTAAAGATGTAATAGGACAAGAAGCTGCCAAACAAAGGCTGATACAAGAAGTGCAAGAAGGGCGTATTCCTCATGCACAACTTTTTTGTGGTCCGTCAGGAGTAGGCAAACTTCCATTAGCATTGGCCTATGCCCGTTATATCTGCTGCCCTAACCGTACGGAAACAGATGCGTGCGGTACTTGTCCCTCTTGTGTAAAATGGAATAAACTGGTACATCCCGATGTGCACTTCGTTTTTCCGATTGTAAAAAATGCCAAGAGTAAGAAAGAAGTTTGCGATGACTATATTGCTAGTTGGCGCAACCTGTTGCTCAATAGTGCTTACTTCGGGCTAAACCATTGGCTGAATGAGATGGATGCTGAGAATGGTCAAGCCATTATCTATGCCAAAGAAAGTGACGAAATTACTCGTAAACTCAGTTTGAAGTCCAGCGAAGGAGGTTATAAAGTAACCATAGTCTGGTTGCCGGAAAAGATGCATGAAGTATGTGCCAATAAGCTACTCAAACTATTGGAGGAACCACCTGAGAAAACAATATTCCTGTTAATATCCGAAGCTCCTGAGATGATTTTGCAAACCATCCTCAGTCGTACACAACGTTTCAACATCAATAAGATCGAAGAATCGGATATGGCAGCAGCCTTGCAACAAAAATATGGAGTGCAGCCCAGAGACAGTGAAACGATAGCCCATCTCGCAAATGGAGACTTTGTCAAAGCACTGGAAACCATCCATCTGAACGAAGAGAATGAACTTTTTTTCGAGCTGTTTGTCAACTTGATGCGTCTCTCTTATCAACGTAAAATAAGGGAAATGAAGCAATGGAGCGAACAACTGGCAAGTATAGGACGCGAGCGTCAAAAACACTTTTTGGAATACTGCCAACGCATGATTCGGGAGAACTTCATCTATAATTTGCATCAAAAAGAGATGAGTTATATGACATTGCCTGAACAGAACTTCGCTACCCGTTTTGCCCCATTCGTCAACGAACGAAACGTTATGGGCATTATGGACGAGCTGACCGAAGCGCAAGTACATATAGAGCAGAACGTCAATGCCAGAATGGTTTTCTTTGATTTTTCACTAAAAATGATTGTATTATTAAAACAATAGATAAGAATGGAATTTAAACTACATAATGGAAGCGGAGGTCTCTGCTGCAAAAGCTGCGGCAGGCAAGACAAGCAACTGAATACCTACGATTGGCTCGCCGATATTCCCGGCAATGCCGAAGAAAGCGATTTAGTGGAAGTTCAGTTTAAGAATACCCGTAAGGGCTATTTCCGTAACAGCAATAAGATACCTTTGGAAAAAGGAGATATTGTAGCCGTAGAAGCTACCCCCGGTCACGATATCGGTGTGGTAACACTAACCGGACGCCTTGTTCCGCTACAGATGAAGAAGGCTAACATTAAGTCGGAAGCCGACATCAAACGTATCTATCGCAAAGCTAAGCCGGTAGATATGGATAAATACAATGAAGCCAAAAGTCGCGAGCATTCCACCATGATACGTGCCCGCCAAATAGCTGTAGATCTTAATCTCAACATGAAAATCGGAGATGTGGAGTATCAGGGAGACGGAAACAAAGCCATCTTCTACTACATTGCCGATGAACGTGTAGACTTCCGCCAATTGATTAAGGTACTTGCTGATGCTTTTCATGTTCGCATTGAAATGAAACAAATCGGTGCACGCCAGGAGGCCGGACGCATTGGTGGTATTGGACCTTGCGGACGCGAATTATGCTGCGCTACCTGGATGACTTCTTTTGTTTCGGTATCAACCAGTGCAGCACGCTTCCAGGACATTTCACTCAATCCTCAGAAGCTTGCCGGTCAGTGTGCCAAACTGAAGTGTTGCCTCAATTATGAAGTAGACTGTTACGTAGAAGCACAAAAACGTCTGCCTTCCAGAGAAATTGAATTGGAAACTAAAGATGGCTTCTACTATTTCTTCAAAGCTGATATCTTAAACAATCAGATAACTTATTCCAGTGATAAAAATATTCCTGCCAACTTGGTTACTATCAGTGGAAGACGTGCTTTCGAAATAATCGGGTTAAACAGACGAGGTATCAAACCGGATAATTTAGTTGAAGAGATTCATCGCCCTGAGCCTAAGAAACCGGTAGATCTGTTGGAACAAGAAAGCCTTACCCGCTTTGACCGTAGCCGCAAAGGTAAGAATGGTGGTGACAACAGAGAAGGGAATGGTGGCAACAACAACCGTAACAAGAAAAAGAGAAGACCTAATGACAACCGTCCCCAAGGAGGTGAGCAGTCTGCTCCTCAAAACAGGGAACAATCTAGACCAGGAGAGCCTAGACAAGGAGAACAGCAGCCCAGGCAACAAGGGCAGCAGCCATCCAGACAAGGAGATCAACAACACTCCCGACCTAAGGATCAACAAAGACAAGGGGATCATCAGCAACGGAATAATAACCGTAGACCGCCACGTAACAACAATCCCAGACCGCAAGGAGAAAGACCTGCCCACAACAATGATAAACCGGTTCAAGAATAGTAGTTTCTATCTGAAAAGTATCATATTGCTGTTTGTCGCAAGTGCATTGTTTGCTTGCGACAAACAGACTGTATATCATTCCTTCCAATCAATCCCTGCGGAAGGATGGCAGCAGAAAGATACACTCTCTTTTGCAGTAGAGGTTCCCGACTCTTTCACTTATTATAAGTTATCCGTAGAAATCAGGAACCGAAATGACTATCCTTACCAAAATCTCAATCTGTCCATTAACTATCAAACCCCTGATTCTACCTCTTTACCAACCGACTCTCTTCAACTCACTCTAGCCGATAAAGAAGGTAAATGGAAAGGTACTGGCTGGGGCAGCCTCTATCAGTCTGAATTTTCGGTAGGAGGTGTCCAAATTAGTAAATCGGGTATCTATCAATTCAAGATAGCCTACACCCTTCCTGACAAAGTGCTAAGCGGAATCAACGACATCGGTATTAAACTGAAGAAATAAAAGCAAATACTTATTTTTCCCTCTAATAGAAACTCCCGTTTCCACTAATGGGAACATCCGTTTCTCCTAATGGGAACGTTCGTTTCCCCACGTGGGAACGGACATTTCCTGCTTGGACACGCTGAACACCTCTAAATGAGCGCATCATTTTCCTATAAAGTAGAACGCTATAGCCTGCGATTTCGTCCTGCATCAATCCGCAGGAAAATAAAGAGTAAGATAGTGAAGCCCCATAATGAAGAACCACCATAACTGAAAAAAGGCAATGGGATGCCAATTACCGGCGTCAAGCCTAATACCATACCGATATTTATAAAAAGGTGAAACAGAAAAATGCTGAGTACCGAATATCCATACACACGCCCAAAAACCGAAGGTTGTCGCTCTGCTACGACAATTAACCGCAATATCAGGATAAGAAACAAAAGCAATACAGCGGCAGAGCCCACAAAACCTTCTTCTTCTCCTACAGTACAAAAGATAAAGTCCGTATCTTGTTCGGGAACATATTTCAGCTTCGTTTGAGTTCCGTTCAGGAAACCTTTCCCCATCAAGCCACCCGATCCAATAGCTATTTTTGACTGGTTCACATTATATCCGGCACCAGTCAAATCTTCTTCCATACCAAGCACAACCTTGATACGTATCTGTTGATGCGGCTCCAACACTTTATTAAAGAAATAATCACTGGAATAAAGGAAGCCAATGGATCCAAGAGCAAACAAGCCTATCAGAATGTAAGAAAAATGACGTTCACTCAATGCCAAGAACAAAAGATAACAGATAACAACTGCACAAAGTCCCCATTGCACCCACACTAGATTGAAGTGTACCACATACTCTGAGACCAAATAAGCTATAAGTAATCCCCCCAAAGAGCCCAGTATGATATTACAGGCAGGTGCCCATCGCTTTTTATAAACCCACACCATTCCGCCGGCAAATAGTAGTACCATTAACAATACTACAAATTCACCAATCGGCGTAGGCGTATCTGCAATCATTACATTGTCAAAACGTATGCCGACCACAAAATAAACCACCGCACAAATACCGGAAAATAAAACAACTCCCGGCATTCCTTCTCTATAAAGCATCAGGAAGAAAGCAGAATAAACCAATGCGGAACCTGTTTCCCGTTGCAGAATAATCAGTACCATCGGAAACAAGATCAAGAACAATAGCATTACTGCACTCTTCCAATTCTTCATTGTAAACGAATAAGCACTCATATACTTAGCCAGCGCTAATGCCGTCGCGAACTTAGCAAACTCCGCCGGTTGCAAACTTACCGGTCCTAATATCAGCCACGACCGCGACCCCTTCGTATCGGGCGCAATAAATATCGTGACTATAAGAAGTAGCATTAGTCCTATATATATAAGGTATGAGAATGTATCATAAAGGGCATCGTCCAGCATCAACAAAACAAATCCCAATCCGAAAGAACATATAATCCACACAAACTGCTTACCGGCACGGGTTGAGAAATCCAGAAAGTCACGGTCACCATAATCGTAACTTGCCCCGCAAACGCTGAACCAGCCGAATACAATCAGCATCAGGTAAACAACAATTGTTACCCAATCCAGCGATTTCCATATACTATCTCTCCTCGTCACCATACAATATTACTCGATTACTGAAGTCTTCTGCCAGTATCTCATTGGCAGGAGATAACTTCCCATTCAGATATTGATCCATCATTAAAGCTCCGATAGGTACACCAAAGGTTGCTCCAAATCCTCCATTCTCCACATAAACAGCAATAGCTATCTTCGGATTATCCATAGGAGCAAATCCCATAAAAGCGGAATGGTCTTTTCCACGATTCTGAGCTGTACCCGTTTTACCACAAGATTCGATACCCGGGAGGATAGTATTGAGTAAACGGCAAGTACCACCGGTAACAGCCGCACGCATACCTTTCACTACTTCTTCATAGTGCATTTTGTCAATTGTCGGATAATGTGGAAAGCGATAAAGACTATCCAGTTCATTATCCTGTATTTCTTTCACGATATGCGGAGTTATAAAATGTCCGCGATTGGCAATCGTTGCTCCAAGATTGGCTATCTGCAATGGAGTAGCAAGAACTTCACCTTGACCAATAGCAATACTTATGACAGTTAGTCCATTCCAAGAGCCTCGGTATGCTTTATCATAGAAAGCGGCATTTGGAATCAGACCTCGTTGTTCACCAGGTAAGTCAGTTCCAAGCCGGTAACCAAAACCTTGTGACACCATGTGATCTTTCCAAACGGTAATCGCATTTTGCGGTTTGCCATATTTCTTATCACCAAACATCCTGAACAGTCCCCAACAGAAATAAGAGTTACAAGAAGTAGCAATTGCCGGCACCAAAGGCAGAGGCGATCCGTGAGCGTGACAACCAACGTGCAAACTTCCATAGTTAAATCCATGTCCACAAGGGAAGGCCGGATAATCCTCGTGCACAATTCCTTCTTGAAGAAAAGTCAATGCTTGGGCTGTCTTGAAGGTAGATCCCGGAGGATAAGCTCCCATAATAGACCGGTTCAGCAATGGCTTCCGTTTATCCATTTGCAATATCCGATGATTCTTACCACGTTGACGCCCAATCATCAAGTGAGGATCAAAAGTCGGCGAAGATACCATACAAAGAATCTCTCCCGTTGCAGGTTCAATGGCAACAATAGATCCAATTTTATGCTGCAACAGGCGCTCACCCAACATTTGCAGGTCTATGTCAATACCCAAAGTCAAGTTCTTACCAGGAACAGAAGGACGATCCAGTTTTCCATCCATATAATGACCCTGAATACGCCCATGAGCATCGCGAAGCAAAATTTCGACTCCTTTCTCTCCACGAAGATATTTTTCGTAAGATTTCTCAATACCTTGCTTACCTACATAGTCGCCACGGATATAATAATCATCGTTCTCAATATCTTTCTTTGATACTTCTCCGATGTCTCCCAATGCATGACCGGCAGAGTTATACGTATATTGTCTGATAGTACGCCGCTGAATATAAAACCCGGAGAACTTAAACAGCTTTTCCTGAAATACGCCGCACTCTTCGGCGGAAAGCTGTGTCATAAAAGTCTGATGAGTATATTTGGAATAGCCGGGATTCATCCAACGGTTCCTTACGTCCTTCATACGTTTTTCAAACTGTTCGAGGGTGATATTCAGTGTACGGCAAAGGTCAAGTGTGTCCAGTTGTGTCACCTCACGGGGAACGAAAGTAATATCATATGCAGGTTGATTAAATACCAGCAATTTACCATTCCGGTCATAAATAGCACCACGAGAAGGATATTGAATCTTATTTAAAAAGGCATTACTATCTGCATTCTTCTTGTAATCATCCGTCATGATTTGCAAGTCGAACAAACGCAATACATAAATAATGACGATGACAACAGCTGCCATGCCTACTACATATTTTCGCTTTTCCAGTATATAATCTTTTGCCATTCTTCCTCCTCAAATCACTAATCACTTCTTCCTAATCCCCTCCATTGCCATGATACAAGTAACAGTCAACAATGTACTTGCCACAATCCTCAGCAACAGTGTACCGATGTGGGCAAAAGAAAAGAATTCAATGGTAAGCAGCATTCCGTGATGTACAAAGACACTAACAATTAAGTATTTCAAGAAGGGAGCAACTCCCATTGTACGGACTGCCGGCACTAAACCGTCCAGTGTATCACGAGGTACAAACAGTCGCAGGAATACAGGTCGTAGGAAAGCCAACATAACAGTAGCCGCCGCATTCATTCCCGGAGTATCAGAGAGTATATCAATGGTCAATCCCAAAAAGAAAGCCCAAAGCATCAGAACATTACGAGGAACATCCGATTCAAATTTTAATATCAGGTAGATATATAAGAATGGGGTGGCATACCCGGCAATATGTACATTGTTCAATATCAGTACCTGTAACAGTACCAAACCGATAAACCACCCTATTTTATGTAGATAATTGATGATCACTTTTCTTCCTCTTTTGCTTCTAACGCATTTTGCTCTTCTTGCCCACTACGCGAAATAACTCGCACATCACTCACTTTACCAAAGTCCGTAGCCAACTTTATTTTCAACAGGTAAGAAAGTCCATCGTGTGAATCGGACATATCATCTACCGTTCCTACTATTACACCTTCGGGAAATACAGTGGAATAGCCACTGGTTACTACCGTATCGCCCAAGTTAAATTCTGCATGCCGAGGTAAGTCTTTCAGGTAGGCATAACGTGAATCGCCCCCCTCCCACTTCAAATAGCCAAAATAGTCGCTACCCACAATCTTACAACTAATACTGGACTTACTATTCAGTATAGGTATAACCAAAGAATAATGCGGGGACGTCTTATAAACAATACCCACTACACCGTTAGCATCAACCACTCCCATTTCGGGACGGATACCTTCTTGAATGCCCCGATCCAAAGTGATGTAATTATTCTCCCGGTTCAAACTGTTCTTAATGACACTTGCCTTGAATATGCGATAACCTTCGGGGGCAAGCCGTTCCATGCTATACAATCTTACCGAGTCCATGCCATTTTCAGCCAAGGTTTTTTCAAGAAAGGAAACGCGCTGTTCCAGTAACATATTACGATCAAGCAAGTCCTCGTTTACAGACTTTAAATGGAAATAGGAAGTAATGCCTCCCGAAACCTCATAAACCTTCCCTGCAATTCCGTTAGCAGACGTAAAATATACACTCTGCTGGTAATGGTTGAAACGGAACAATAAAACAAAACTGGTCACCTCTAACAAAAGAAAGAGGAACCAGTAATTGTATTTAATGAGAAAGTTCAGTAAATTTCGCATGCCTGTATTATCTCATTAAGAATGAGAAACGATCAACATTCTTCAATGCAATTCCCGTACCTTTGGCAACAGCGTGCAAAGGATCTTCCGCAATATGGAACGGTATGTTTATCTTATCAGTCAAACGTTTATCCAGTCCACGAAGCAAAGCACCGCCACCTGCCAGATAGATACCGTTGTGTACAATATCGGCATAAAGTTCGGGAGGAGTATTCTCCAATGCGCTCAGAACAGCAGTTTCAATCTTAGAGATGGATTTCTCCAGACAGTGTGCCACTTCCTGATAGCAAACAGGTACTTCCATCGGCAGTGCTGTGATACGGTTCGGACCGTGCACAATGTAATCTTCCGGAGCATCTTCACCTAATTCGGTCAAGGCAGCACCCGCATTGATTTTGATACGCTCGGCCATACGTTCGCTGACTTTCACGTTATGCTGACGGCTCATGTATTCCTGAATATCGGCTGTAAAGTCATCACCGGCTATACGGATAGAATTGTTAGAAACGATACCTCCTAAAGAGATAACGGCAATTTCCGTAGAACCACCACCTATATCAACAATCATGTTACCTTCCGGAGCCTCCACGTCGATGCCGATACCAATAGCAGCAGCCATCGGTTCAAAAATCAAATAGACATCACGTCCACCGGCATGCTCGGCAGAGTCGCGTACAGCACGAAGTTCTACTTCGGTACTACCCGAAGGAACACCAATCACCATACGGAGTGAAGGAGAAAACAAACGATTGCGGTTATTCACCATCTTGATAAGTCCGCGTATCATCTGCTCGCAAGCATAGAAGTCGGCAATTACACCGTCACGAAGCGGACGGATGGTACGTATATTTTCGTGAGTCTTCTCGTGCATCAACTTTGCCTTTTCGCCCACGGCAATCATCTTATCTGTCCGACGGTCCAATGCCACTACCGAAGGCTCATCCACCACAATCTTACCATTTGTGGTAATGATGGTATTGGCTGTGCCAAGGTCCATCGCTATTTCTTGAGTAAAAGAGAATAATCCCATGTGTATTTACAATTTAACTATTTACGATTTACGATTAATATTTCTCTTATTTACAATTTGAGATTTAGATTCACAATGTAACTTTAATCGTAAATCGTAAATCGTCAAATCGTAAATCCTAATTAGTGTTTAAAGTGACGGAATCCAGTAATTACCATTGCAATGCCATGCTCGTTGCAATACTCAAATGAAAGTTCATCTTTAATGCTTCCACCCGGTTGAATAACAGCTTTTACACCTTCATTGCCTGCTATTTCCACACAGTCGGGGAAGGGGAAGAAAGCATCACTTGCCATTACAGCGCCCTCCAGTTCAAAACCGAAGTTCTTGGCTTTCTCGATAGCTTGCTTCAAAGCATCAACACGGCTAGTCTGACCGACACCGCTTGCTAACAATTGCTTGTCTTTTGCCAATACAATCGCATTCGATTTACTGTTCTTTACAATCTTATTGGCGAAAAGCATATCTTCAACTTCCTGTGCTGTAGGAGCTTTTGTTGTAACAGTCTTTAAGTCTTCCGGAGTTTCTACTTTGAGGTCACGGTCTTGTACCAATACCCCATTCAGCAAAGAACGGAATTGCTTATTAGGAAGGGTTGCCTGCTTGCGAACTAAAATAATACGATTCTTCTTCTGACCGAGGATTTCCAATGCATCTACATCATAATCGGGAGCAATGATCACCTCAAAGAAGATCTTGTTGATTTCTTCAGCAGCAGCTTTATCAATCACCGCATTGGTGATAAGCACGCCACCGAAAGCAGAAACCGGATCACCTGCAAGTGCATCGTTCCATGCTTCGAGTACGGTAGGACGTGAAGCCAGACCGCAAGCATTGTTATGTTTCAAAACGGCGAAAGTCGTTTCTGTAAACTCATCAATCAAATCAACCGCTGCATTGATGTCAAGCAGATTGTTGTATGAGATTTCTTTGCCATGAATCTGGTCGAACATCGCATCCAGATTACCAAAGAAATAACCCTTCTGATGAGGATTTTCGCCATAACGCAAAGTCTTCTGACTGTTTGCCGACTGGCGGAAGGCAGAACCTTCTTCACCATCAAAGTAGTTAAAGATAGCTGAGTCATAGTGAGAAGAAACGCCAAAAGCTTCTTTAGCAAACCAGCGACGCTCTTCAAGCGTAGTTGTAGCGCCATGTTCCATCAACATATCGCGGAACGGTTGATATTGAGCCTGAGAAGCAATGATAACTACATCGTTATAGTTTTTAGCGGCGGCACGAATCAAAGAGATACCACCTATATCAATTTTCTCGATAATAGTAGGTTCGTCGGCACCGCTGGCAACTGTTGCCTCAAACGGATAAAGGTCGACGATTACAATATCTATTTCGGGAATTTCATATTTATCAATTTGTTGCATGTCTTGTTCCAATCCGCGACGACAAAGAATACCTCCGAAAATCTTCGGATGCAAAGTCTTTACACGTCCACCCAGAATGGAAGGGTATGTAGTAAGGTCTTCCACTGCCTTGCAGGGGTAACCTAAAGATTCTATAAATTGACGGGTTCCACCGGTTGAAAGGAACTCTACACCTTCTTCATGCAGCTTGGTAATGATTTCGTCTAAACCTTCCTTATGGTAAACGGACACCAATGCTGTTTTAATTCTTTTTGTTTCAGACATGGATTTGCGTATTAAAGTATGCGTATATAAGTATTTTGGTGTGCAAAGTTACAAATTTTGTTTATTCGTTCATACATTCATATACAATAAATTAGGTATAATTAAAAAAGGCAGCATCTGTCGCCAGTCTGCTGCCTTTTTTAAAGGAAATATTTTCCGATTTTACCAGATGGAAACTCTTTTTTCCACCGGCAAGAACATCGGATCTTTTTCAGTGATATTGAATGCTTCGTACCAAGCACCGATTTGCGGCAATGCACCATCCACACGCCATTTACCCAATGAGTGAACGTCGCTCTTCGTACGGTTCAGTATTTCTTCAGGACGAATGTCATTAGCCCATACTCCTGCATAAGCCAGGAAGAAGCGTTGTTCGGGAGTAAAGCCGTCTTTCTCGGCAAGCGGAGCATTGGCAGTCGCTTTCTTGAATGCCTGGTAAGATACCTGCAAGCCACCGTGGTCGGCGATATTTTCACCCAAAGTCATACGACCATTGCCATATACACCCGGAGCAACCTCAATGCTATCGAATACATTCACCATAATCTGTGCACGTTCGTCAAAACGTTTGGCATCTTCTTCTGTCCACCAATCTTTCAGGTTACCGTCTTTATCGTATTGGCGTCCCTGATCGTCAAATCCGTGAGTCATCTCGTGTCCAATTACCACACCAATAGCACCATAATTGAAAGCATCGTCAGCATTCATGTCAAAGAACGGATATTGCAGGATAGCGGCAGGGAAACAAATCTCATTGGTAGTAGGATTGTAATAAGCATTTACAGTTTGAGGAGTCATCAACCACTCATCCTTATCAACCGGTTTACCGGCTTTGGCAATCATCTCAGCATGTCCCCACTGATTGGCACGTTCCATATTTGCCCAATAAGAATCATCCTTGATCTCCAATGTAGAATAATCTTTCCATTTGTCAGGGTAGCCGATTTTCACGTGGAAGGTAGCCAGTTTCTCCAAAGCTTTCACTTTAGTAGAATCACCCATCCAAGCAAGGTTCTGGATGCGTTCACCCAAGCTTTCTTGTAAGTTCTTCACTAAAGTAACCATACGTTCTTTGGCAGCAGCAGGAAAATATTTCTCTACATACATCTGGCCAACAGCTTCACCCAACGCAGAACTTACAGTGCCCACTGCTTTCTTCCAACGGGGTTGCATTTCTTGCGTACCGGACATCGTGCGGCTATAGAAATCAAAATTCTGTTCAGCCATAGCATCATTCAAATAATCGGCAGAAGCGTCAATCAACTTCCATTGCAAGTAAAGGCCCTGTTGATCGGCAGGCAAAGTGTTCAGAATATCAGCAGCAGCCTTCAAAGAAGCAGGCTGACCGACAATTATTTCTTTCGCATCCTTCAATCCCAGCGCAGATAAATAAGCATTCCAATCGAAAGTAGGATAATTCTTCTGCAACTCTTCGATGCTCATTTTATTATAGTTGGCATGCGGATCACGCAATTCCGTACGAGAGCGGAATGCCTTGGCAAGACGGGTTTCTACATCCATAACAACTTCAACACCCTTCTTTGCGGCTGCTTCATCAAAACCGGCCAATTGATACATTTTCTGTACATGAGTACGGAAAGCGTCACGAATTTTAGCGGTAGCCTCATCATTTTCCAGATAGTATTCGCGTTCGCCCATACTTAAACCGGATTGATAAGCCAGAACGGCATTCATGGAGCTATTCATCTCGTCAGCGCCAACATACATAACATTATATGCAATGATACCTTTCTTTTGCAAATCTCCCAGCAGTGCATAAACATCTTTCGTATCTTTCAAGGCGGCCAGTTGGTCCAGTTCCGGTTGGATGGGAGCTACACCTTCTTTATTCAGTTTGACGCTGTCCATCACAATTTTATAAAGATCGCCGATCTTCTGAGCTACACTACCAGCTTCGTGCTGAGTAGCAGCTAACTCTTCGATAAGTCCTTGAATCTGCTTACGATTTTTTTCCGCCAGAATGGTAAAAGAACCATATTGTGAATATTCGGCTGGAATAGGATTATTCTTCATCCAACCGCCACAAGCGTATTCATAGAAATCGGTTCCAGGTAGAGCCGTTGTGTCAAGATTGGCAAGTTGGATGCCGGCTGTAAGTTCGGCTTGCTTCTTGCCTGTGCTGCAGGATGCTGCCATTAGACAGAACGCTGCGATAGGTAAATAATGAAATGCTCTCATAAAATAATGTTATAAAGTTATAGTTTACAGTTTTATCATCCTTTTCTTGCTTCTTCCATCTCCACAGAAGCCTCATCCCACTCTTCCATCACACGGTCCAGTTGGCTTTTCAACTTTTGATGCTGGTCATAAAGAGACATATCCGACGCACCCTCCGGGGTAGCCATCTTGGCTTCAAGGATGGCAATGGCTGATTCGGTTTGTTCTATTTCAGACTCACAGTCTGCCACCCGACGTTCTAATTTCTTCAATTTCTTATTCAGTTCTTTCTGAGCTTCGTAAGAGAGTTTGTTATCCGAAGGCTGGACATTGTCAGCTTCTACTGTCTTATTAGTAGCCAGCGAAGCCGATAAGCCAGAAGATTTCTGCAACTCGTTCAGGCTCTCTATCTGCTTTTTTTGAAGGAAGTCATAGATACCTCCGAGATGTTCTTTCACCAATCCTCCACCGAATTCATATACTTTAGTCGCAAGTCCATCCAAAAAGTCACGGTCGTGACTGACAATTATCACTGTACCGTCAAATTCACGAATAGCATCTTTCAGCACATCTTTAGATCGCATATCAAGATGGTTCGTCGGTTCATCGAGAATAAGGAAATTCACCGGTTCCAGCAACAGCTTAATCATAGCAAGGCGGGTACGCTCTCCACCGGAAAGTACTTTTACCTTCTTGTCCGAAGCTTCGCCACCAAACATGAAAGCACCGAGAATATCGCGTATTTTCAGACGGATATCACCTACGGCAACATGATCTATCGTATCGAAAACCGTAAGATCTTCGTTGAGCAACTGTGCTTGGTTCTGGGCAAAGTAGCCTATCTGCACATTATGTCCTAAAGTCAGTTTACCGGTATAGTCGGTAATCTGATCCATAATACACTTCACGAGGGTAGATTTACCTTCACCATTCTTTCCAACAAACGCTATCTTCTCACCACGGTTTATGGTCAGATTTACATCGTGGAAAATAACATGATTGCCGTAGGCTTTGGCTACCTCTTCACAGATGACCGGATAATTACCACTACGGCTGCTACAAACAAATTTAAGTCGAAGTGAGGAGTTGTCTTCCTCGTCCACCTCAATACGGTCTATCTTCTCCAGTTGTTTGATGCGGCTCTGTACTTGCACTGCTTTAGTGGCTTTATAGCGGAAACGTTCGATGAAGTCTTCGGTATCCTGAATCTGCTTCTGCTGATTCTCGTAGGCACGAAGTTGCTGTTCACGGCGCTCTTTGCGAAGCACGACAAATTCGTCATATTTCACTTTATAGTCATAGATGCGGCCGCAAGTGATTTCAATGGTACGGGTAGTTACATTATTGAGGAAAGCACGGTCATGGCTGACGAGCACTACCGCATTGGCACGAGTAGAGAGGAAATTCTCCAGCCATTGAATACTCTCGATATCTAGATGATTGGTAGGCTCATCAAGCAACAATACGTCGGGACGGCGCAGCAAAAGTTTTGCCAATTCGATACGCATGCGCCAACCACCGGAAAACTCACTGGTGGAGCGGTCAAAATCCTCACGGCAGAAACCGAGTCCCATAAGGGTGCGTTCTATTTCGGCACGGTAATTGGTACCGCCCATCATCAAGAAACGTTCGTTCTCGTGAGTGAAGCGGTCAATGAGTTTTTGGTAATCTTCGCTGTCATAATCCGTACGTTCGGCAAGTTGTTGGTTCATGCGTTCAATATCCGCCTGCATTTCGAAGATGTGTTCAAAGGCAAGTTCGGCTTCTTGCATTACGGTATGCTCATCGCTGAGTATCATTACCTGAGGTAAATAACCGATGGTACATTCTTTGGGAACAGCAATTACGCCGGAGGTAGGCTGCTGCATGCCAGCCAGTATCTTGAGCATGGTAGATTTGCCCGCACCGTTTTTACCCACAAGGGCTATGCGGTCTTTTTTGTTGATGACGTAAGAGACGTCTTCAAACAGAGGGGTGGCATTAAATTCTACCTTCAGTCCTTCTACAGATATCATAGTGTCAATGAAATTATCGTTTAGAGGTGCAAAGGTAGCGATTTTCAACTGATTATGATAAGAAAAAGGGTATAAATCTGTCAAGCGAATTGTATGTCAACCTGTACGTTGTTCAAAGTAGCGCGGATTAATAGCCATTTCATTCCTCGTGCGTCGATTGCCACGTCTCCCGTTTCACTAACTTACGAATAGCTTTGTAAGTAGGATGTATTGCATTTTGTGGACGTACCTTGCTCTCATTCACCATAAACAAAAGCAAACAGAATAAACCTAATAGTGTCAGCCAACCAAAAATCTCTTTCATTGACACTATAAGCGCTTGCTGCTGCACGACACCATAGAGTTGTCCTAAAGGAATATGTGAAGCTAGGGGATTTACATGATCGAGATTTGTACCAAGAAGCATCGCATTCCGTTTCAGTGTAAATTTCAAGATTTCACCTAACATAGCTGTTCCTAGCACACTACCGAAAGCAGCACTAACAAACGCCTGAACACCGACTGCCTGAAAAAAGTTCTCGAACGGCACACGAGACAAAGCCGTGAGAAAACAAATCGCAATAATCACATACCCGAAGCCTCGCAGAAAAACAGGTAGTACTAAAGCCGACTTAGGCAGATTATAGTCGATAGTGAAATAGAACATCGCCAAATAACCCACGATAGAAGTAAATGCAATGACCGTCATCACTTTATAGCTCCATTTACGCAAGGCAAATGTCTGATAGGTAAAGAATGCACCCGCCACAATGCCAAGCATCACCACCCAATTCAAAGAAACTGTATTCAAGGAATCATAACCGAGAATCCCTTCCAGATAGACATGTTCCAACAAATGTGACGGGGCAAGCAGGAAATCTATCAATATATAAAGAAGAAACGGCAACCATACCATGCGATAACTGAACGTCTTGAGTGCAATAAACGGATGCCGGATGAATGATGCACGCCAAATGTTGAGCAGCAACATCACCAGTCCTGCCAATGTAGCCATGCGAATATAGTCGGATTCAAACCAGTCATAATGGTCACCGTAAAGACAGATGAAGATGATACAAAGAAGAATTAAGCCCCATAATAAAGCCCCCAGCCAATCGATCCCATATAACGGCAACCTGCGCATCACACGGATATTGCGAAAAAGTACCATCACAAGCAGCATTACAAAGCCCAGCAAACCAATGATGAACCAGTGCATATATTCCCACTTCGTGAAATAGGAAACGTAAATAGTGGCAAGTCCCGACAGCTGGATACAACTGTTCACCAGCAAGTATATGAAGCAGAAAAAGATGGAAAGGTCACGCTTTGGAGTAAGCCAAAGTTGTATTGTTGAATTACATTCAAAGGTAGCCCACATGCGGAAAAAGCCCGAAATAAAGCTGATTCCCACCAAAAGAGGCACACAATCTGTATTTACGCAAATCAGGTTACAAATGATTAGCGCCGTACAACAAGTGAGGAATGCCACCTTCGAGGTAAACTGGAATTTCAGCCGGAACATGATGGCAAATGTCAACGCCATGCCTGCCATAGAAGCATAACCTGCCATCATGATATCTTCCTGCATCAGTGCCAGTGAGCCAACCATCTCACCTGCCGCCGCCATATAGATGCCACCGGAAAGTTGGAAGATGACTACCATACAGATAATAATCCACGGCTTCCACTTCTCCGGGACAAAATCACGGATGGCAGGGATAGAAAAAGGTCCTGTTTCGTGCATAGGATTAATAGTTTACTTCGCATTCTACATTCATACCGGCACATAGGCGGTTCATATCTTCGGGGCGGTTGTCCGGCGTAAACTCTATACGAACGGGGATGCGCTGTTCTATCTTTACGAAATTACCGGCAGAATTATCTTGTGGAAGCAGCGAAAAGCTGGCGCCGGTAGCTCTTGAAAGAGATTTCACTATTCCCCGGAAAGTAATGCCGGGAATGGCATCGACTTCTATTTCGACTAGATTGCCTTCGCTGATATTGGCGGTTTGGGTTTCTTTGTAATTGGCGATAATCCATCGGTCGTTAGCATCGACTACATCGACAATGGTTTGTCCGGGTTGTATCAACTGACCTTCCTGAATATTCTTACGTCCGGTCGTTCCATCGCAAGGGGCAAGGATGACGGTATAAGAAAGATTCAATTTAGCCAAGGCAAGTGCAGCTTCGGCAAGCTGAATGCCGGCAACGGTCTGGTCGAGGCGTTGCGTTTGCTCTTGTTTCACCAAAGTAGTGGATTGTTTTTGCCGAAGCAACACCTCATAACGGGCTTTTAGTGCATCATAGTCCGTCTTTACCCCATCATATTGCTGACGGGTAACAGCTTCCTGCTCGTAAAGATTCTTGTAACGATTATATTCGCGCTCTGCATTCTCCATGCGTATACGGGCTTCTTCAATGGTTGCATCCGATACGGAGATATTGTTCTGCGTCGTATGAATCGTAGTCGTCATAGCCGATTTACCGGATAGAGCATTCTGATAATCCGCCTCAGCTTGTGCCAGGCGGAAACGATACTCGGTATCTTCTATCAAGGCCAAAGTATCGCCTTTATGCACTGTCTGGTTTTCTTTAAAACGGACTTCCTTAATAAAGCCTTGCACACGGGAATTCACAGGGACGATAAGTTGTTTCACTTGTGCGTTATCAGTAAACTCCACATTACCCAAATGAATAAAACGGGAGCTTACCCAGCAGATCCCAGCCAGTATAAGAATGATTACTACGATGTTGTAGATTAACTTTTTAGTTTTGTGCTTCATTGCTCTTTATATTTTAATTAATTGAGACTTTGATTAGTCATGTGAATAGTTATAACTTTTATCGAAACTCTGCTTCACTAAATTCTTCCTGTAGTCTTCTTCAACTTGAAGTAATTAAACAGAATATTGATACGCGCATTTGCCACCTGTAATTCTGCACTTAGTTTGGAATTACTAGCATCGAGCATATCGGTAATTAGCGCTAACTCATGCAGATAACGATTGCGAATAATATCATAATTTTGACTAGCCAGTTCAAGGCTCTTTAGTTGCGTATCGTAAATGGTGAATGATTCTCCGAAGCGGACGTATGCTGCTTTTACTTCAGTCTGTACATCTTCTTGCAGCAGACGCCTGCCCTCCACGGCACGTTGCGTGGCAATCTTCGCCTTGCGGATATTCTTACCGGACTGATAAATAGAAGCGATATTAAACTTCACTCCTACCCCGACATACCAATAATTCAGGTTCTTATCAATGGGAGGCACCTCAATGGTAATCGGGCCATCCAAAAGATTAGCAGCAAACAAGGCAACAGATGGTAAGCGTTCGGACTTCGCCAGTTTCTCGCCATGCTGCGATTGTTTGATACCCAGTTCTGCCTGTTTCAATGCCGGAAGCTGTTCGGCAGCGGTATTCTGCCATTCCATTTCGGGAGAAACTAAGGGAAGTTTGTCAAGAATACAAGAATCAATGCCAATCACGGTTTCCCGCGGAAGCCCCAGAATGGTGACGAGCTGATTGTTGATGATAATTTGACTATTTTCTATTTGTGTCAGTGCCAGTTCCAGCGACTTCAATTGTAGTTCATAGCGGGTGATGTCGTTTTTCAAAGCAAGGCCTTCGTGTGCTTTTGCTGTGATATCAGTCAGCAGGCGTTTGGTCTGTTCGATGTTCTGCTTATATACCTCCGCCTGATTACGCAGTTTATATAACTCCAGATAATTACCAACCAGCAGAAAACGAATATCTTGCCGATTCTTGTCCTTGTCCAATTGCGCTACTTGTTGGCGCAGTTTTGCCATTGCAATATTGCTCGTAATAGCTCCACCGGCATAAAGTACTTGTGAAGCTTCGATAGCAAAATTATTCCCGAAGTGCGGCATAGGCGCGTTTTCACCATCCGAGAAATCACGGTCGGCAATCCAAGCATCGCCCAGATAGCTGGCAGAGAGGGAGACATCAATTGAGGGTAACAAAGCATTCTTCGCCACCTTCACAGCCTGTCCGGCTTCCTGTTCCGCCAAGTCAAAGGTCTTGATACTACGGCTGTTCTTATCAGCCAGTTCAAACATCTGTTCTATGCTCAAAACACAATTGGAAGGGGTTTGGGCCAAGATACAAGCACCACACCCCATTCCTGAAAGCATGAATAGAGAAAGAGTAAATTTCCTCATATAATACCTATTGTAAACTAATTAATTATTGTTCTCAAAATCGGCGGCAAAGGTCGGGAAAAAGCCTCACCTCTTAAAATCTCAAATTACACAATACTGGTTTTATTTGTACCATTCCATTCTTTTGAGTACCTTTGTACAAAGATTAAGAAGGAGCATCAGGACATGAAAAGGCCCATTCACATAAAGAGCATCAGTGACTTCCTACAAGGGGATAAAGAACCTATACGGAGGAAGATTAATTGTGTGGAGTTCGATGCAGAGGGTATCCGGAAACATCTATTCTCTCCGGTCTTCTTCAATGCCACTATCTGCATATTGGTTTTATCTGGAACAGCGCAGGCAAACATCAATCATCAATCCCATTCGGTCTCAGCCAATACGACCTTCGTCCTTTCCGCTTCCCATCTCCTCTTTTTCGAAAATTGCAGTCCCGATTTCCGTTGCCTTTGTCTTTTTGTAAGTAAAGAGTTTATGAAGGAGATGGACTCTACTGATATGATTTACCGACGAATACGATATGGCGTCCGACTTTACAACGCCCCCATACTCGTTATGGCTCCTGAAGATATTTCCCTTCTCTCCACACGAATATCCGCCATCGACCGGGCAATCGTCAACACTGCCCATCGGCATTATAAAGATGTTATTCTGAATACCCTTTTTGCTTTCTACCTCGACCTGAGCGATGTTATCGACCGGAAAAGTGAATGGTACGACGACCCCAGCCTGACGCGCCATGAAAGCATCATCAAAGCTCTCATAGAACTGCTGATAGAGAATTACCGTAAAGAGCATAAAGTAGATTTCTATGCTTCCCAACTGAATATTTCGGCGCATTACCTCACCTTAATTGTAAAGCGCATCACCGGGCAAAGTGTCTGTGACTTTATCTTTGAAATGCTTTATAGTGATGCGCGCAACCTGTTGACTTACTCCAAACTTTCTATACAAGAAATTACGGCAACACTGTGTTTCTCTGACCAATCGTCCTTTGGTAAGTTCTTTAAACGCCGGGCAGGAGTATCTCCTGCCGATTACAGAAAGAATAAAGGGATGGATTAACTAATCCATCCTATCTTACTTCTCTTTCTGATAGTTTTTGAATAGTAGGAAAGAACAAGCCGCTGCCGAGAATACACTATAATCCAATGGAGCCTTGAAACTAGAAAAGAGCAACATAGAGAATGCAAAAGCCACTAATAAAAGTCCACTGAGAAGTGATACTATACGTTTCTGGTAGCCAACTATCAATAATACTCCAAGGGCAACTTCTGCAATGGTAACTCCCCAAGCTAAAAGTGGTAATACGAGTTTAGGAACCCACGGTACTAAGATACCGGTATATGTGATAAAGTTATCCATATTACCCCAAACAACATTCTCATTCCCCAAAAGAGGTGTCCACAATCCAAAGCGGTCTGCAACTGCTGACAGAAAGCTCAAAGCAATAGCTATACGTGCGAACAAAGAAATATAATCTATCTTTTTAGTCATATCAAATTTCATTATATATTGAAGACATCATTAATTCTTTCATTTTAACAAATCACTTCCATGAAATGTTTTGTATTACATTAAGCTTTACGCAAAGCTTATTTCAAATAAGGATTGAAAAAGGTTTCTACTAATATGTCACAGTACTGAGTTATAATTAATTCATTTCTTTCCGGTTTTGAAGCATCTGATTATCTTTGCAGCACACATTATAAAATAATCGACATGAAAAGTACATTTATTCTTCTTTTTTTCTTTTTCTGCTTCCAATCCGTAATAGCGAATTCTTCGCAAATCAAAGGGATAGTTCGTGAAAAAGGTACAGGCAATCCGCTGGAGTTTGCCGATGTTTACCTCTCGAAGAATGGAGCAGGCATCATTGCCAAAACTCATACGGAACTTAGCGGAAGTTTCCTGTTGTCAGGCGTGGAAGCCGGAACCTATTCGCTGATGGTGAAGTTTCTGGGATATGATATTTATACGCGGGATTCAATTGTTATCCACCCTACTGAACGGGTTACGGACATGGGAGTGATCGAACTGCAACCGCTGGAAATCGGTATAGCCGAAGTCGTAGTGAAAGGCACGAAGAGGCAAGTGGTTTACAAACTGGACAAGAAAATTATAGATGCTTCCAGCGCGCTGATGAGCAGTGGGGGCACAGCAGTGGATATTCTTGAAAACACTCCGTCGTTCCGGGTCGATGCAGACGGAGAAGTGACTTTCAGAGGAAGCAGCGGTTTCAAGGTATATATCGATGGAAAGCCTAGTTTCTATTCGGGCAGTCAGGCATTGCAGCAGATACCTGCCGGACAAATAGAGAACATTGAAATCATTACCACTCCTTCGGCACGCTACCACACAGACGGAGAAGTGGGTATGATTCATATCATCACCAAGAAGAATAAGCAACAGGGCATTAACGGCATGGTTAATCTGTCGGGCAGCACAGCTCTCTCCAACAGCATAGACTTCTTACTGTCACAGCAACATAACAAACTGCAATGGCACCTCGCTGGACACTGGAATCAACCGATACGTGAAAGTGATTTCGAACAGAGCAAGACTACCATTGTTGATAACATCACCACCACTTCCATATCCAACGGCCCCCGAAAAGGGAAAAACTATCATTATGGATTACGGGGTGGCGTAGACTATGCCTTCTCTCCCCGAACATCGGTCAATGCAGAATTGGAGATCGTTTATGATAAATTCACCCGTGAAGGAAACCTGGATTATACAGAAATGCATACGGATGCCAACGGCGTATCCGGCCCGTACAATCACAACAGCCGCGACATGTACAACCTGCATTCGACTGTCAACAGTGCCAAAGCTGGATTCTCGCACAAGTTCGACGACGACGGACATGCCTTGAACGGAAGCTTCAGGATAGGCATCGAAAACGATCCGCTTGAATATTTTCAAAGCGATCTTTTCGACAAGAGCGGGCAACGCCAACAGGGACACCGTGCCTGGGAAAGTGAAACACGCCGCACTGTGGAGGCAGATCTTACCTATAATTACCCATACAGCAAAACCGGTACTTTGGAAAGTGGTTATCAGTATCATTCCTATCTGGAAGACGGTGATTACAGCATGCAATTCTGGAACCCGGAGAAACAGGAATTTTACTGGCGTGAAGATATATACAATACTTTCTACTTTCAACGCGGAATCCATTCGGTTTACCTGATAGGAAGTGACAGTTACAAGGCATTCGATATACAGGCTGGAGTCAGAGGGGAGCATACGCACCAAGTGCTGCGCAGCTCTATTGAAGGGGCAAAGCGCACCGAAAACCGTTTTGAGATATTCCCTTCGGTACACATCGGCTACACGCTACCTCATGAGCAGAAACTGACATTTGCCTATTCTTACCGGACTAATCGCCCGCAACTCTTTTATATGGAACCGTATATCACCTATCGCGACTATTATACGGCCGAAATTGGAAATCCCGACATACGTCCCGAATACATACATTCATTTGAACTGAATTATAAAAAGAGCATCGGTGAGCAGGTGCTGCAATCGAGCCTGTTCTACCGGTCGCGCAAAGATAAAATTGAGCGTTTACGCGTACCATACGAAGCTGGGGTTACACTGGACTCAATGGCTAATGTAGGTAATGACCATGCACTGGGCATGGAACTAAGCGGACAATTCATAGTCAACAAATGGTGGAACCTGAATGTGAACGGTAATGTCTATTATTATAAGGTAGTGAACAACATCAATTCGGGAGGTAAAAAAGAGACGAGCACCAATTACGACGTAACCGTAAATAATCTCTTGCGTGTGTTCAAGAACACTCGTATTCAATTGGACGGCAACTTTGTAGGTCCTTCAGTGACTACCCAAGGACGGTCGGATTCCTTCTGGTTTGTCAATCTGGCTATCCGTCAGCAATGGCTGGGTTCCAATCTGCAATCAACCCTGGCCTTCCGGGATATATTCAACTCTGCACGTTATAAGAGTGAAATTATCACTCCTAACCTACAATCTATCACGCATATACGACCAAAGTTTCCCGTTATCACGCTGTCTATCAGCTACACTTTCAATCATTTCAAGCGGAGTTCGCAGAATTCAAAAGATAGCCGTGACTTATTTGAAGGTACCAATCACTAAAAAGGGTATCTGACGGGGGGGGGAGTTAATCTTTTGACACAGATGACGCTGACAACGCAGATTTTTCTTTTACTCATAGCGCAGCCATTAAATCTGCGTTATCTGCGTCGAAAAATAAGATATATGCATTTAATTCATTACTTACTTGAAATGAATTAAATAACAATGTGTAATATAACCTCTTAAATCACTAGAAATAAGTTTTTTCAACCCTAATAATAATCCTTTCTATGCCTACAAACTAGTGGGCTGCTTACAAACGTCCTATAAGTTGGTTATAAACAGCTCATCGGTTGGTTGCAAACATCCCATAAGTCGGTTGCAAACAGCTTATATATTTATTGCATGTTTAGAAATTGTTTTAACCATACCGGAAAGTTAGTTATCACTGACTAGATAATTATTTTCAATATACGGTAAATACTTGATTGCCTGATTGGCTCTTTTCCAGTAGAAATGAACATGCTTTATTGATGATAACGCAAACATAATGATTGCTTTTTATTGATATTGTTCGTTTCTGTGCGGACACTTGTCCGAAAGCGGACATAGCTTCATTTTGGATAATCACTGATAATCAACCAATTACTAGTTTGGCACGCGAATTGACTATATATAGGCGAAGGCGGTTGACAAAAACACCACCTCAGAAAACGAAGTAATAACAATAAAAAAATAACGATTATGAAAACGAACTTAATCTCCAAAGCAGTTGTAATGTTAGCAGTAGTAATGGCAAGTGTAATGAACTTCTCAGCAAGTGCAGTAAACCCTACCCAGTATGTAACCAACAACGAGATGACTGGCGAAGTAATGACCGCCAAGAACATCTTCCGTAATGAAGACGGTCACTTATTCCGCCACCTGCGTTACACTTATACTTACGACAACGAAAACCGTGTGACCAGCAAAGAAGCCTCCAAGTGGAACAGTGAGAAAGAAGCCTGGGTTCCTTATTTCAAACTCGATGTAGAATACTCTGATAATGAAGTTGAACTGAACTACGCTTGCTGGAATAACAAGAGCAATGCTTACGACAGCAATGTACAAAAGACTGTTTATGAATTGAATAATAGCAATGTTAATATGATGCTTGCAAGTACAAAATAGATATATAAACAATCAAAAGAAGCCGGCTATCTGGAGTAAAATCCAGGCAGTCGGCTTCTTATTTCATATAAATGTGATTAATTTCCATCTGTTAACCGCATTTTTAGCATCCCAAGCCGGACTTTTCACCGCAAACAAAGTATAAACACCAATATTTTAGTTACTTTTGTCACAAATACGAACAATATTCTAGCATATTCAGCAGACTAAATAACCAATAAAATCATGAAGCACCAAGCCTCGTCCTATCGCGTCGGTCCGCACATATTCAGCATCATCAACAATACTAAGATAGATATTGCAGATACTTTACCTTCGCTTTCACCGTTCGTACTTCCAATAACTTCAGACGCAGCAACTATCTTTGAATTGCATCTGACAAATGCAGAAGGTACAGGGATAACCGAAGAGCAAGATACGGATATCTGTTTCGATTGGGAAGACGCACGTTGTGCTATTCGTCCGCTAGAAAATACTGCTCATATCATAAATATCACTCCATGGAATTCTGAAATAACATACAGCATGGAGTGTGCTGACGGATTCCGTCGGTGTACTGCTTACCTACCAACTAACGAAAATACTGCCAAAGACTTGCCGAAACAGAGAGGTACGATAGGCTTCGGCCTCAACAATTTCCTAATGATGCTCTACGCTTTCAATGCCGCACGACATCATACATTGCTGATGCATGCTTCAGTTATTGCATCTGATAATAAAGGATACCTTTTTCTTGGAAAGAGTGGTACCGGCAAAAGTACGCATACCTCACTTTGGTTAAAACATATTCCGGGATGCCACCTGCTGAATGATGACAATCCGATAGTACACGTGGATATTCCGGGCAAGCAAGTTACGGTTTACGGTTCACCGTGGAGTGGAAAAACGCCCTGTTATCGCAATGAGTATATGCCAGTAGGTGCATTTGTAAGGCTGGAACAAGCACCAATGAATGAAATTAAGAAAGAAAGTACAGTACGGGCTTTTGCCGCATTATTGCCTTCATGTTCCTGCCTGAAACAAGACAATGAAATATACAGAGAAATCGTTTCAACAGTAACCGATCTTGCCGCCCTCGCTCCTACTTTTCATCTGAAATGCCTGCCCAATCAAGAGGCAGCAGAGCTTTGCCAAAAGACGGTAGAGGAGGAAATGCCCAGAGTGGTAAAGTGATAATAAGATGAAAAAGAATATTCCGAATGAAATATTACTTCCCGAAGTAGCCCGGCTCATTAAGGAAGGACATACGGTAACCATCGTCGTACGAGGGAATAGTATGAATCCGTTTCTAGTGGATCGGCGTGACCGGATAATTCTGGGAGGCTTCACTACGGATGATCTGCAACCGGGTGCCGCCGTACTGGCACGTGACATAACAGAACGTATCGTATTCCATCGGATTATCCACCGTCACGGCGATACACTGATATTGCAAGGTGATGGTAACCTGGCGCAAACAGAAGAAACTTCTATCGATCAGGTTATGGGACTTATGGCCGTAGCCATACGCAAAGATAAAAGATACCCGGCTGACGGTAAAGTATGGAAGCGCTACTCTTATTGGTGGCTGAAACTTACTCCGGTAAGGCGTTGGCTACTCGCCCTATTCAGAAGATTATAACTAATAAAAACATATAGAATTATGAGAATCAGAGAAGGACTTTTCCTACATAAAATAGGTGACGAATGCATTATCATGCAAGACGGTTCCTCCCATGTGGACTTCAGCAATATCCTGAACCTGAATCCTACCGCCGCTTACCTTTGGACAACCATAGGAAATCAAGAGTTCGATGCCGCTTCTATTACACAAATGATGACGGAGCATTATGAGGTAACCGAGGAGCAAGCACGCTTGGATGCGGAAGACTTTATCAAAAAGTTAAAGGACGCCGGAGTGGTGTGTGACTTATAATATAACGACATTATGCAACAAGCATTCTTCTCATTAGTGCGTTCCGGTTTGTGGGGCATGCCGGCCAATATTACACTTTTTCAATCCGTATCAGAATCTGATTGGAATACGTTATACCGCATGGCACAATCACAAGCATTGGTTGCGTTGACTTTCGATGGCATTTGCACCCTTCCTGCGGAACTGTATCCGCCACGTCCGCTTTATCTCCAATGGGCAGCCAATACCATTCGGATAGAGCAAGCCAATGAACGTCTCAACCAAATGCTAACCGAACTCACTCCTCTTTATAGTAATGCCGGGTTAAATCCTGTTTTGCTAAAGGGGCAAGGTATCGGAACCAACTATCGAAAACCACAACATCGCCAATGCGGTGATATTGACGTCTATCTGGGAAAGAAAGGACAACCCGTCGCTAATCAACTATTGTTGCAACAAGGCGCCATAGTAGAAGGGGAAGCTTCTGATAAACATGCCAGTTACGCCCTTCGGGGTGTACATATCGAGAACCATCGTATCATCCTTCGTCTGAACAATCCGCTTGCTAACCGTAGTTTCCGGAAACTAGTGAACGAATGGTACCCTAAAAAAGCAGAAACGGGTTATACCATGCCAGTTCCTCCCCCAACCTTCAATGCACTTTACATCTTCCTGCATGCCTTTGTCCATTTTCTGAACAGTGGCATCGGGTTGCGCCAACTTTGCGACTGGGCCTGCCTGCTTAACCGTCGTCATAAGGATATAGATACTCCTGCCCTGCTTGGTCAACTACAAGATCTCGGATTGTTACGTGCGGCACAAGCATTCGGTTACATTGCCGTTACATACCTCGGACTTCCTGCTCATCATCTGCCCTTTCCATTGGAAGATATTAAGGAATTAGGAGAGAAACTACTGGAAGATATTCTGGCTACCGGAAACTTTGGTCAACATGATACCCGTATCAAACCCCGCCCCAAAGGATATTGGGCAGGGAAATGGTATACTTTTATGCGTGCCACCCGCCGTTGTAATGCATTAAGGCAGTTTGCACCGGGCGAAGCTTTTTGGTATCCGGTTACGTTGGTAAAAGGCACCATAGCCATACAAATGAATAGATTAAAGTGAAGACCAAGAAACTAAAATATATTTGGTCCGTCTCTGCCGGGCAACGCGGATGGATACTACTAAGTTGTTTTACAGGCATCTTGGGAGTGGGCTTGTCACTTGCTTTTATCTATGCTTCCAAACAAGTAATAGATATTGCCACCGGAGCAACAACCGGAAGTCTGGTACATGCGGCCATCCTTACCGTTATTCTGCTGATAGCCCAATTGCTTTGCGGAACTGCCGATACCTGGATCAGCACCCGCATGCAGATAGAAACCGGAAACACCCTGCGGCATCGCCTTTTCTCCCGCCTGCTACAAAGTTGCTGGAATGAATTAGAGCGCTTCCATACAGGTGACATCGTAAACCGCATAGAACAAGATACTTCCGCTATTGTAACTTTGCTGACATCCTCTATCCCGACATTCATCGTTACGGGAGTACAACTATTAGCCGCATTCGTATTCTTCTGCTATCTTGACCCTTCATTACCTTGGTTGGTAGTTGCCATACTGCCCATCTTTCTATTGGGAAGCCGATTCTATATGCGGCGCATGCGGAGATATACCCATGACATCCGGAAAAGTGATAGCCACATTCAATCCGTCATTCAGGAAAGCCTGCAACACCGTACGGTAATTAAAACTTTGGAACAGAGTGAACGACACCTCGACAAACTCGACGACCTACAGGATATGCTCCGTAGCCAAGTCATGGGACGTACACGTTTCTCACTTTTTGCCCGCACCATGGTTGCTTTTGCCTTCTCCGGAGGTTATCTCACTGCTTTTCTTTGGGGAGCCGTCCGCCTCAGCACCGGTAGTATTACTTTTGGAACCATGACCGCTTTCCTACAACTCGTCGGAAAAGTACAACGTCCCGTTCTTGACCTTTCGCGTCTGATACCTTCGGTTGTCAATGCCCTTACTGCCGTAGACCGGTTACTGGAACTTGAAGAATTGCCAGCCGAAACAAGTGGAGAAACGATCTTCTTCAATACTACTCCCGATTTAGTATTGAAAGATATCGCCTTCGGTTACTCCACAAGCGACCAACCTGTATTCGATCATTTCTCTTGCAACTTTCCCGCCGGAAGTTGTACAGCAGTTATTGGAGAAACAGGAAGAGGCAAGACAACACTTATCAGACTTCTGCTCGCCCTCGCTACTCCACAGGCAGGAAGTGTCACCCTCAGTAGTAAAAACCCTATCACCGCACCGCCCCACCTTTCAACTCTCAACTCTCAACTTTCAACTATACAAATTTCCCCTCAAACCCGGAGTAACTTTGTTTATGTTCCCCAAGGCAATACCCTATTTAGCGGCACAATCCGCGACAATCTACTTATGGGCAATCCGCAAGCCACAGATGAAGACATGCACCAAGCCTTACATACCGCTACCGCCGAT
>NZ_JASLER010000052.1 GCF_030151085.1 Bacteroides sp.
AAAAGCCGATTGTCCGGCTTCGAATCCGATAAATCCGGGAAGTACAGAGCCGTCTACCTGACCGCAGATTCCTTTGATACAACGGTTACCCACTTCATTTGCAGGAGCCACCATGATATCGCAAGTAGAAGTTCCGATAATACGTGTAAGTACCCCAGGTGCTACTGATGCTCCTACCGCCCCCATATGTGCGTCCAATGCTCCTACAGCTACTACAATTCCTTCTGGCAATCCCAGTTTATTTGCCCATTCTTTTGTGAGAGTGCCTGCCTTAGTATCGCTGGTATATGTCTCCGTGAAAAGATGTGGTAACATTGCACTTAGAGCCGGATTAAGTTCCGAAAGAACTTCGCCATCAGGAAGACCCCAACGAGAGTGCCACATAGCTTTATGGCCTGCAGCACAACGGCTTCGAAGAATCTTTTCGGGTACAGTGTTGCCTGTTACTAATCCGGTCATCCAATCGCAATGCTCTACCCATGCATACGCTGCATTCTTTATATCGACGTTTGTGTTGATAACGTGTAAAACCTTGGACCATACCCATTCTGAAGAATAAGTGCCACCTTCATAGAGTAAATAGTCGAGGTTACGTTCTTTGATTAATGCATTGATTTGTTCAGCTTCATAAACAGCTGTATGATCTTTCCATAGAATAAACATAGCATCCGGATCTTCTGAAAACTCCGGGCATAATGCCAGTGGCATGCCACTGCAATCAGTCAGTGCAGGAGTACTACCGGTAGTATCAAAACATAATCCGCAAATAGAGGCTTTCTCTTCTTTTGTTAACTGGGACAAAGCAGTATGTACGGCTTCCGTCATAGATTCAATATAGTCCAACGGATGTTGACGATAACGATTGCTGTGTACATCACAATAAAGACCGGCTTTCCAGCGGGGGTAAAAACTTACCCCCGTAGCCATTTCTTGTCCATTACGTGCGTCTACTACCAATGCACGGCAAGAATCTGTACCAAAATCAAGACCGAGAACGTATTTCTTATCTGATTCCATAGATTCTTTATTTGATTGATAATTCTTGTTTTCTAGCAACGAAATATCCATAATAAGCAATCACTGCAAAGGCAAAAGCCGGAACAATATAAGCTGCCATGATACTACCGGTTTGATCGGAAACGATACCTTGAATTTGAGTCAGAACAGCTGCTCCAGCAATAGCCATCACCATACCCGAACCACCGATCTTGGTATCTTCTCCCAATCCTGTAAGTCCGAATCCGTAAATGGTGGGGAACATCAATGACATACAACCGGAAATACCCATCAAACAATAAACTCCGAAACTACCTTTACCGAACATAGCACCTAAACAGCACATTACGGCAAGAAGGGCAAGACCTATCAAGAGTTTATAAGCTTTCACATATTTCATCATTCCTGTACATGCAAATCGCATCAATACAAAGAGGATAAGTGACATGATATAATAAGTTGCAGCTGCTTGCTCCGATGTACGTGGTAACAAATCGTTTAATCCAAGCCATTCGCAACCATTGTAGAATGCAGCAGCTACCGGTTCGACATTACGCAACGCATTAACAACTGCATCCGGAGAAGCCGAATCGCCTAATGCTGCTAATACACCGTCGAAATTCAATTGTACCATGGCATAACGGATAACGAATGACCATACAGCAATTTGTGCACCGATGTTGAAGAACTGCGCAACCACACCCCATACGTAATTCTTATTTTTCTTCAGACGACGTAAAGTTGCACCAAATTCAATCTTTTCACCACTCTCACGGAGATTCGGCATCTTGGTAAATCGTATAGCGAGTAAGAGAACCACCATCACTAGTCCGAGCACAACATACGCTGTAGTTACAGCATTTAGTTCTTGTCCTTGGATAGCCGCTAATTCATTAGCTGGAAGTTGACTACGCTCTGAAGCAGTCATCATATTCAATTGCGAAAGAATGAAAATTTGACTGATCACCACTCCGGTAATTGCTCCAAATGGATTGAATGCCTGCGATAAATTCAAGCGACGTGTAGCCGTACTTTCAGGACCAATTGCCAAAACATAAGAGTTTGTAGAAGTCTCTAATACAGAGAGTCCGGCAAAAAGAACAAAGATCGCCAACAAATACATAGAGAAGCTGAACTCAACGTTTATTTCCGAACAAAGCATTGCCGGATAGAATAATAAGGCTCCAAATGCATATAAACCAAGTCCTAGCATTACCCCCGATTTATAGGTGTATTTTTTGATAAACAAAGCTCCGGGAACAGCACAACAACCATAGCCCAATAAATAGCACACTACTTGTATCCATGCCGTTTTCGAATCACTCATGCTCATGATGCGCTTAAATGCAGCAAGCATCGTATCCGTAAGATTGTTCGGCACTGCCCAAGCAAAAAACAGCGTAGTGAGCAGAATGAATGGAAAGAGTATTCCCTTTGGTATTATTCTATTTGATTCCATGTGATTTTTCATATTATGTAGTTAACCTATTGAAATTTCGTTTTAATCACATTTAAGTCTGCTCCGAATAACTTCTGTACGATTGGAGCCAATTGTTCATCTTTGCCTTGTATATGGATTACCTTCTGTGTATGAGTCAACGATGCACCCGGTGCAAGTTCAGCACCCGGAGAAGAAGTTTCAATTTCATAGAATGGACCCATAATGGAACCATCTTCTACCGGACCGTCATTATAAGAGTTGATTGCATCTCCTGCAAACGGATCTTCCTGTGGTCCCCACTGACCGTTCACGTAGACTGATGGAGTTTCGGGAAGGCTACACTGCAAGATGGTAAGTACACCTTTCGATGAATCATAACTTCCGCATAGTTCGGTTGCCCGTGAAGCAGGTAATCCTAATTTGGAACGATAAAGTCCATCAATCTTGAAGTAGATAATACCGTTTTCTTTTATCAATCTGTCAGCAGGAATCTTACCGAAATATTCATCATTCACAATGGTTCCTTCTGCATTTTGGTTATAAGGGATGAATACAGTAGTGGTCGGCGTAGGATTGAAGCAACCGAGCATCCATACAGATACAAGCCCGCCCTCTTTTGTCCAAGCTTTATCACCTGTATTTGTAATCTTGTTGTCACTCTTATACGCCACAATTTTCATATCTTCTGAAAGTTGAATATCAAAGTTAGTAGCAACCTCGTCAGTATTCATTAACGATACGGTACGGTCTATATTCATATCAAAATTAGTACCGGAAGCATTCGTCAGGCGAGTGTCTTTCACAAAACGGATACTATTGTTATTTTGTGACTTAATATCAAAAGCTTCCGTATCAAGAACAGCAGGAACTACCCAATTGTCGTACACCTGTTCTTGCCCTTCCTTAAAGTAGAGTGAGAACGGACCGCCTTCGGGACCTAACCAAAAGCGTTCTTCACCTCCTACCGGATTGAATTGTGAACTGACTTTTCCGTCACGTATGAAACGATAATTGATCCAACCGTAGCTGTCGCCTCCGTTACCGTCAGCAGAAGTAGTCATCACTCGTCCCTGCCATGCCGGAACGATCATTACTTTTGAGTTTCCATCAGCAGACACCAATTCAGTATATTCAATGCCATTTTCTTTCAAAAACTGGGCATCATAAGCATAACTTCCCATCTTTATTTCTTTTTGTCCGCCGCATGATACAAGTATGGTGGTTGCACCTACCAGCAGAGTGTTTTTCAGTTTGGTTGATTTTAACATAATGCTTTGCGTATTTATTTATAGAGAGGTCCATAATTATTGCAAGCTCTGTAGTCACTACCCTCCATGTCTTCGCCGAAAGCAGACCATGCACTGGGGCGGAAAATATTTTCCTCAGAAACATTGTGCATGCATACCGGAATGCGAAGCATAGAAGCCAGCGTAATCAAGTCCGCACCTGTATGTCCGTAACCTATAGCTCCATGGTTGGCACCCCAATGGTTCATTACGGTATATACATCACGGAAGTAACCCTTACCGGTTAAGCGCGGGGCAAAGAAAGTAGAAGGCCAGGTGCGGTCTGTACGTTCATTGATGGCTTTGAATACATCTTCATCCAGATTAACTGCCCAACCTTCAGCAATCTGAAGCACAGGGCCCTGACCTTTGATAAGATTTAAGCGGCACATCGTCACAGGCATTTCACCGCGTGTGAGGAATTGAGAAGAATAACCACCGCCACGCATATAATCGCGAGATGCCGGATGCCATTTAGTAGCTGCAAGACTGGCTTCAACTTCTTCTTCTGATATTTCCCAGAAAGGCTTCATAACCGGTTTGCCGTCACGCTGCATGCAGCCTGTTCCGTCCAATGTACAAGAACCTGAATTGATAAGATGAATGAAACCGTTCGCTGCTTTACCTTCCAGTTTTTTACCGGTAACGCGTTCTACTGCCGCAGGACTCCAATAAGTACGTACATCAGCAAATATCTGAGCTGTATTGGTTAATAAGTGCCCCAAGAGCATGGAAGCGCAATTCAAAGTGTCGTTTTCTGTAGCAAATGTAAATGCTTCACGGATGCCGTTCCAGTCGAAAGAAGTATTCAGAATAGCTTCTGAGAAGTCACCATCCGGTTTATAGTCAGTCCACTGGCGTTGTCCTTGGAATCCTGCTGCAATAGCATTGTGTCCCATTGCTTCTTCTTTGAAGCCCATTTCTGCCAATTTAGGATTACCAATCATCATATCACGGAAGATAAGAGTCATCTTTACTACATATTCCCAACGGGCATCTTTCTCTTCACGTGAATATACCAGGTGCTCCGGATTGTAGTCGGTACCTTCATTGCTCTTGCAATATTTTTCCGTCCATGCCATGGCGCGTTCAAATTCCTCGTGGTCATAAATGCCCAACTGAACACGGCGTTCTATTTCGCTGGCATCTACATATTCATTACGCATGCCTAGATATTCCTGAAAGAAATCCGGATTGGGAATAGATCCTGCAATACCCATAGAAACGCTACCTATTGAAAGATAAGATTTGCCTTTCATGGTGGCAACTGCCAGTCCTGCACGGGCAAAACGTAACAACTTCTCTTGTACATCTGCCGGTATTTCTGTATTGCTTACCTCTTGTACATCACGTCCGTAGATTCCAAATGCGGGTAATCCTTTTTGTGTGTGTCCCGCTAAAGCAGAAGCCAGATATACGGCTCCCGGACGCTCTGTTCCGTTAAAGCCCCAAATCGCTTTTGGCATTTCGCCATCCATATCAATGGTTTCAAATCCATAGCACCAGCAAGGAGTTACAGACAATACTACACCCACACCGCTAGTGCGGAATTTCTCAGCTGCCATAGCTGCTTCGGCCACCCCACCGATAGTCGTATCTGCAATGACACATTCCACAGGTGTTCCGTCACTATGACGCAGCATTGAAGAATAAAGTTCTGCTACTTTATGTGCCATAGTCATTGTCATGTCTTCCAGTGATTCACGGATACCTCCGCGACGACCGTCGATAATAGGACGGATACCTATTTTAGGCTTTCCACCAATTAGTCTTGAATTTTTCATGGTTAAAACTGATTTATATGAATTAATATTTTAAATTAACTAAAACGATTAAGCAATCTTTGAAAAAAAATGCTCCCCTTAAGGAGTCATTTTAATAAATTCTCCATCGGCAAGTACAGATTGCACTGTATTTCCATTGGCGATGTTATCTATCAGAATACCAAGAGCTTTCTGAACTAAAACGTCTATAGGTTGCTGAACGTAGGAGATGGGTACACTAAGGAAGTCAAAGACAGGATTACCATCAAAGCCTGCCAAACCTATTTTATTGATTACTTCCTGTCCCATATCTTTTATAGCATATAGACAAGCTAGTGATATCATATTTGTTCCAAAGAGGAAAGCATCCACACCGGTATCCACCATTTTGGGTAATAAGCGGTCAGCTGATTTTCGAGGGGAATCTTGTTTCAAATAAGTAATATTGATCAGGCGTTTCTTGCCGGCATCTTCCATTGCTTTCTTATAGCCGCGAATACGTTCCTTCATGTGAATTAAATTAAGATCGTATGCCACCATGCAAGGAGCATTATAGCCGCTTTCTAACAGATATTTGGTTGCGATATTGGCTGCATTGAAGTTATTTAAAGCTACATAGCTGACATTGATTTCGGGAAAGTAACGGTCGAATAAAACAATGGAGATATTGTTTTTCGCAAGTGCCGCAATGGATTTCTCGGAATTCTCACAAGGTACAATTATCAGACCATCCACACCTTTATTAATAAGGTTGCTCACGACACGATCCATTTTCTCTGTATCTTCGTCCGAACTTCCAAAAAGTACGGTATAGCCTCGTTTGGCTGCTTCGTCTTCCAGCACCCGGGCCAATTGAGAAAAGAAAGGATTGGATATGTCGGATACCACTAGTCCGATGGTCTTTGTTTTACCGCTGCGCAGACTTTTAGCCGCAAGGTTGGGCTGATAGTTCATTTCCTGTGCAATCTTCTGGATACGCTGGGCGGTTTCTTCACCCACACGGTATTCTTTCTTCTTGCCATTTAACACGAATGAAACCAATGCTGTTGAAACTCCTGCGGCTTCAGCAATATCTTTTAGCGATATTTTCTTTAGTGACGACATATATAAGGTATAACGTTTTTGCTATATATTAGTATTGTTCTTTCAGGTTACTTATTGAAATAGTAGCACTTATCGTATTATCACGATGCAAATATAAACATAAAAATTAAATCTGCAAATTATTTTGCTAATTCGTTATAACAATTTTATCTTTGCGGCATGAAATCGTATTGAAAGCGACGTAAACTACCATAAATAACACATAAAAAACAATTTTAAACTCTTAAGATCATGAAAACCAAGATTCTATTTACACTTTTACTTTTTGTAGCAGGAATACATTACTGCAATGGACAGACAAACTTGCAAATCGCTCCGGAAACTTTAGCAACTCCCGAAAGGAATGGAATATGGCTGCAACCTGCCCAAAACACAAAAGCACAACCTGTTTGGGGATTTGCAGACGGTATTCAGATAGGGATTGCTCCTTTGAGTGGTCCTCGTGGACTGATCCGTATATATACACCTTATTTAAAACATGAAAAATTCGTTGTGACTAACTTTATAGCTTTTGAGCCGGTAGATAAAGCAAAAAATAGCAGAGGACTATCTGAATTGGAATGGAGCCAGTTGGATAATGTACGTGGCAAACGTTTTTGGAGCAGCAATACTACTGAATCTCCTTCATTCCCAGATCAATATTATCCTGCACAGGGCGTAGTAGCTCATGAAAATGGAGTTGAAACCTTGACTGTTTATTTCTTCTGTGAAACGTTTGAAAATGGTGCAGACGTTTATGTACGGATTAAATTCACGGAAGGAAAGCCTTATGAATTTGAGTTGACATCCTATACCACTAATGATTCCGATCAGCTAAATCGTTTTATTCTCACAGCTACGATGGGGAATAAAGCACGTCTCAGAACATTGCACCTTGCAAATGGAAAGACAAAAGAAGCTGGTTTATTATGGTCCGATTATAAAGACTCTAACTTTACGCCGCATGATCATACTTCTTTATCTGAAATGATAAAGGATAAAGAGGACGGTGCGTGGTTCATAGCCTCTCCTGATGAAGAAAATCCTGAAGAAGCCGTTTATGCTGATGACACAGATACTCATTGGAAATATGAAGGTAAGAAGGCAACACAATATTGGTATTGTCCCAAGCCAAGTAACGAATTAGAAGGAGTAGTAAACGGGCGATATACATATTGGGCCAGCAAATCTCCTATTCCCGGCGGCATAGCCTATGAGAATTTTGAATTGACTGAGCCTTTCCGTTGCGGACAAAGCTATATTTTCGGTATTACACCGCTTTCGCCTCAAGAGCTGATAAATGAAGTTATTCAATAAGGTATATATAATACCCAACTTTAAACTTTAGGTAAACTAATAACTCATGTTACGCAAATCATTTGGTTAGACCGAAAGCCTTATAAGGTCGTAACATGAGATATTAATAGGAAACTTCCTTAATACTTATCAGAAACTTGCTTTGCTTAGATATAAAAATTATCTCGGCTATAGACAAAACTATAACCGAAACTTTTGATTATATAACCGAAGCTTTTGGTTTTATAATCAAAAGTTCTGATTATAAGATTAAAGCTTCTGATTAAAGTTTGTAGTCTGGGCAAGGCAACTTATATCTCTATGCAAAATAAGTTTTCTCTTTATGTGAAGCAAGTTTTATATTAATATCTAATAAATTAGAAATCTATTGGCTCTAACTTCTAAAAGATTTCTCCTTGTGTGACATCGGTAAGTAATTATCGGTAAAAATAGACATTTATAAAGTAGTAGAAATATTGACTGTATTTCTACTACTTTTCTTTTTATATCATTATTCTTTATTTTATTACTCCTATTAAATTACTGTTTAATCTGCTTTGGTTATTGTATAGCCGAGGATAAAGCTATGTGGCACTCTCGTTGGGGTCTTCCTGATGGCGAAGTTCTTTCGGAACTTAATCCAAAGTTAGGGGAGATGCATTCGCATTTATTTACTCAAACCAGTACCAGTGATACTAAAGCAGGTACACTTACAAGCGAATGGGCAATGAAACTTGGCCTATCAGAAGGTATCGCAGTAGCTGTAGGCGCATTGGATGCGCACATGGGCGCTGTCGGAGCTTCGGTAGCACCTGGGGTACTTACGCGCATTATCGGAACTTCTACTTGCGATATCATGGTGGCTCCTGCAAATGAAGTGGGTAACCGTTGTATCAAAGGAATCTGCGGTCAGGTAGACGGCTCTGTACTTCCCGGATTTATCGGATTCGAAGCCGGACAATCGGCTTTT
>NZ_JASLER010000063.1 GCF_030151085.1 Bacteroides sp.
ATATCCGGCCTTTTTGCTTTTCCTGTATTTTGATATTGATAGCTTTCTGCACCAATGCTACTGTTCCCATTCCTTGCCCTATTGCTTTCACATTAGCTGATGTCAAACGAAAAGCATTAAAGTAGTCTGGTTCAGTATTCACTCCTTCACAAATAATCAGAAAAGTTTGTTTAACCTCACGCACTCCACTGATACGAGTTAATTTTCGTTCTGTACGAGGATTGTTTTTTCTTCTTACAATGGCCATATTATTGCTCTTTTGAATAAAACAACCGGGTTAGATCTCCAAGAATGGGTATTGCCCCATACTTTCCTGATAAATAATCTTTCTCAAAAGAAGCATCATTGCGCACCTTATATTCTGCTAGTGAATAAAGGTCAGTAGCTCCGTACCTGTCTTTTTGTGTGAACCAAATCTGATCTCTACGGAAAATATTTGCACTGAGCAGGTTGGTATCATGTGTAGTAAAAATCAATTGTGCATTCTTCGGATTCGTCTCTTTTGAATTAAACAAAGCGATAATCCGGCAAGTAAGAAGCGGATGCATTTTTGAGTCAAATTCATCTATAATCAAGCGTTTGCCATTATCCAATGCGTCAATGATTGGATAAGCCAATGAAAAGTACTTGATAGTTCCTTCTGATTCATTCTTCCTGAAAGGAAATGTAACAGACTTTATTTCATTTCCTTTATCATCGTATTGGATATGTGTACTGATTATAGTATTATCAACTTTTTCAATATTCTCAATACCTAAATCCGCATAACGTGAGAACTCTACTATTCGCTGCTTCATCTTTACATCATTCAACTGAATGGTTGCTATATTCCAAATCTTTTCATCATTAGAACTAGATATAATGGTAGTATCATTGAGCCATCCCATAATTTCCACGGATGTGGGATCATTAAATTGCGCAGCTACAGATAGCAGTAATGCATTAGAGCGCACCATCTTTTTACCTGCTACTTCTTTACCAACTATAAATTTAGAGTGAATATCAAACTTATCCTTCTCACGATAGAATAGTTCTACTTCTTTAGCCCTTTTCTTATTACTCTTCTGATAAAGCCATTCAGAATGTACGATTGCATTATCGGCCTCAAAACCATAACGATATTGGTTTCCTTCATCACTGAAAATTACTTCAAAATAACTGGGTTCATCCGCTGTTTCCGAATTTAAGCGAAAGCTCTCCACATTCACCCGTTCACCAGCTTGAATATCTTTTGAAGAGTTAATTATATACCATTTTAAGAATTCAAAAGCCTTAATAAAATTCGATTTACCAGAAGCATTTGCTCCATAGATTACAGCACTTTTTACTAAAGTCAATTCTGTATCACCAATGTTGAAAAGAATATCCTCAGCTGAAACCTGTATATCTTTTAGGGCAGATGCAGCCAATGAAAGAGTTGACTGCTCCTTAAAAGAAAGAAAATTGCCTATTGTAAGTTGAATAATCATCTTTAAACTGGTATATTTGTGAAATAAGCACAAATATATGATTTATTTTAATAAAAAAGCAATATTACATCCTGTTTTTATCGTAAAGAATAGAATCTTTCATTGATTTTGCAATTTAGATAAAAAAAGGGAGCCTATTACAGCCCCCTATATTCCCTTTCCGCATCGAAGCAAGGGCACGGTTTTATCGGATTCAGATCATGATGTCCCACAATCAGCGCCCGTGGAAAAATTCGTTTCAACTCACGAAGCAAAGCAAGCAGCGAAGCTTTTTGCTCTAAGGTGCGAGTGTCGGTAGGACGGCCTTCAGCATCCAGTCCTCCTTCGTAACAGATACCTATGGAGTGACGGTTATGATTGAGGCAATGCGCACCGATCTTTTCCGGCGGACGTCCACGATGTATTTCACCGTCACGCGTCAGGTAGAAGTGATAACCTATGTCACTGAAGCCACGGTGGCGAATATGGTCACGTCGGCAATCCTCAAAGCTCAGGCTCACGCCCTGAGGCGTGGCCGAGCAATGAATAATGAGTAGGGTAATCGTGCGCATAACTATTTACAGGCACCTAAACCCAAAGCTCCCGCAAGGGCAGTAGCTAAGGTAATGATTACTTTGAGGACAATGCCCCATACCGATTTTGGTTTTTTTTCTTCATTCATGATGATGATGGTTAGTGATTACTATTTTTCTTATCCTAGCGGATTGTCGTTCTCGTCTCCTCCGGGCTTACTTGATGAACCTCCTTCTACGACATATGCCGAAGACTCTTTCAGTTGTCCTTCCAGGTTAATCTGGCTGTTGCTCAGTTCGCCTGTGGCGCGCGCCCGGAGTTTCAATCCCTTGACGTTGTTGGCCAATGAAAAATCGGCGGCGGATTGTGCACCTTTCTTGCTGACAATTCCTACGGAGAAAATGGCGAGGTCGTCCAGTTTTACATTTTTACCGTCCAGAATCAGTTCCTTGATACAAGAGATCATGTCTGTCAACACGCCTTTGATGACACCGGCCGAGTAGGGGGTGTTATGATTGGCCATGTGCTTGGCAAGCTTTTCGGTGTCGAAGGTTTCTTCAATTACGGGGCGTGCATACCAGAGGCCTTTCAGTGGACTTTTTGCGCCCACCACTTGATACTTTTTGTAACGAATCATAGTTGTAACAATTTAAAGAATTAAACAATCAGAAAATTAAAAAACACATAGTTGAGCTCAACACTACAAAGATAACACTTCGGATATGGGCATTTGTCACTTAGGGAGGGTTGTGGTAGATTAGGGTCTGTTATTGTCGGTTATTTAGGTGAAAATCTTTGATAGTGTGGTGATTTATGACTATATTTGAAGTATTATAAATCATAAAAATACAATATGGAATCTTTTGTTATTCGTACTTATGGGCGTACCGAACTGGCCCAAATCTATTGCCCGGACCTATGTCCGCAGGCCGCTTTCCGTAAACTGAATCATTGGATCGACCTTTATCCCGGTTTGCGTGACGACCTGTCCGCCTTGGGCTTGTGTCCCCACACCCGTACCTATACGCCTGCCCAAGTGGGGCTGATAGTAGCTGCACTTGGGGAACCCTAAAGGTGAGGTTTAGCGGCGTAAAGGTGAGGTTGGCGGATTTAGTATAGAGGTGGATTAGTGCTTTTGAAGTTGTTTTCCACTTCGTCCTGCTGTATGTCTGTCACTTCATACTCTGTGGTATCCTGGGCATTGATTCTTGTCTTGAAACGATATTTGTCCAATACCTGTACCAGTATCTTTTGTGATTGTATGTTCACTTGCACTTTTCCGTATATGTTCAGCTTTGTGAGTATAGCGCCTGCGGGTAACCATTTTATCGACAAGTCTCCGGGCAACGGTTTACGGAAATAAACAAAGAGATTCTCTTCTACGGGGTCTTTCATGCGATGCAGCTCGTTATGCTTGTTCAGCCGGTCTATCTCTTCACCTTCATACCAGTATCGGAAGCCACTCTTGAGCAGCGCCAACGCCTGAGCATATATCCCGTCATGATTTACCGGCGTGTGGTAGTCTATCTCCTTGACGGTGATGGGCAGGAACCGGCGGTTCGCCCCGATGTCCTGCAAGCACTGACGGTTGTTGGTACTTCCTATGAAGGAGCAGTGTCGGGGTAGGGTGAAGGCTTCCATGTCATACACTTTTCTTTGCGTCACATTGTCTTGTGCAATGATTCTCTTCAAAGCTGCCAGATCTCCGGGCTTCACACCTTCAAACTCCTCCATGTTGATGATAATTCGGGTAGCGAGCAGGCGTGCTTCGTCCTTGTTCTCCGGGTTCACTATGCCGTTGTAGAAGTACTCCTTCCATTCGGGTGGCAACAGATGGCGTATCCAGCTGCTCTTGCCTTTTCCCTGTTCGCTGTACAGGATGATGACAAGTTGGTTCATCTGTTCATCGTCCAGTGCGCATGCCACCATGCCTACAATCCATCGGCGCAGTCCGTCCTTCCATAAAGCCTGGTCTTCTACCTGTACGGTATCTGCCAGTTGTCCTATGTAGTCCGTCCCGTCCCAAGGAAGAAGCTCGTCCATATAATCGATGAAAGGATTGAACTCCTTGGCGTAATTGGAATCGATTACCGCTCGCAGATAATTCTGGAAACAGGATATTCCTGCTATCTGCAGGTTTACGAATATGGAGTTGTAGTCTTTGCTCCTCATGGGCTGATACCCTTTTCGGGCTTCTTCGGGCGGGGTGTAGGTCATGTATTCCAGACGGTCCAGTATGGTGTTTCTGCGGATGCCGTAGTGTTCTCCCAGAAAGTCCATCACCAGGTTGATGATGGGCTTTTTCTCTTCCTTGGTCGTGGCAGCTTCTGTGGTCTTGTCTGTGTAGATGTACGAGTTGCGAAGGGGAGATTCCACGTCGAACCCGTCTTTTCCGAAAGCTTCCCGGGCTAGGCGCACAGCTACTTCCTCATTCAGTCCTTTGGCATAGCACTTGTTTCCCAGGGCGAAGAGAAAACTGTCGCGGTTTCCTTTCTTGAATTTCATGATGCGCTTTACGGCGGTTACGGCTTTCGAGAAGATTAGTGTTTCCCAGGGTTCGGGCTTGCTTGGAATTTCTTTGTAGTCTGTCTTGTTTTCTTGTATGCTGTCTTTCCGATCTGTTCGATCCTCTTCGGCATCTTCTTCCTGCATGCCTTTTGTGTTCGTCTTTTTACCTTTTTTCTTTAAAGAGGGTGCGGGGGTGATATGTACTTCCAGTGGTTCAATCTCCTGTTGCAGGCTGCTGTTGAAGTATGCCTGTGGATCGAAGGAGACGAAATAGCCTCTCGACGGATCTTTTCCGCTCCCATCCATCTCTACTCCGAGTAGTTTCTCGTAGTGTTCTTTGGCGGCGTTGTATAGCTTCAGGTGAATTTCTTCGAGAGTGGAGTAACTAATTTCGCCTTGCAGAAGTTGTTCTCTTAGCCTTCGGGCGTATTCTGTATGAGGGAAAACAAAGAACTTATATCCCCTCTGCTTGGGTGAGAGGAAGGAGGCGAGGGTGTCGGGATTGCTGTTGATTTGTGTTCTTATTTCCTCCAACTGTTCAGGGGATTGCTCATCAAGGTCGAGGGTGATAATCGGGTTGTAACGGATGATGCCGGAAGGTAGTCTTCGGTCGCGGTAGTTGGCGGTTACGGTTCTGAAGGGGAGTTGTTTCTTCACGTGGTTGGCTTCTTCTATTTTGCCTTGTACCACGAGGCTTGCAATTTTGATGATTAGTCTGGCATACTTGCCACTCTTGATGTCCGCCAGTTCTTGTTCGAGATTTGTCTCTCCGCTGACGTTACTGAAACCACGGTAGGTGGTTACGGGAATCTTTTCCATGTTCGTTTGTTTTAGTTTGCCCTATCGGCATGGCAAAGGACTGCATTCTTTTCGAGACAAACAAAAAACGGCTTTTCATGAAAAAAGCCGTTTTTCCCTAATTAGGAATTTGTAAATTTCCTACTGGTGTCTAGTCTTGGGATGATTGGGATAGAGCTCGTGATATATCTTATATATCTCTGTTACAATGCAATCCGCATTCAGTGTATTTGTTCCTCCGTCGGCATCCATGAAGTCCACTATCAGATGTAGTGCTTCTGCCAGTTCTTTGGCTTTCGTCAATCCGTATCCCTTTTCCTTGTCTAGCAGCAGAGGTATGTAAGGCTTCAAAAACTCATTTCTTTGAGCATACTCTACCTTCAGACGGTGGTGTGAATGCAATAAGTACTCTATTGCTTCTGCTGATTCCTTACTTTCCCTCTCGTAGATAACCTGAAAATCCTTCGCTTTATAGCGCATTACTTGAGTTAGGCTTTTTTCCCCATTTTAGTCATAATTTGATTTTGATTAATTAATAGTTACATTAAAAAGGAGGACAAAATTAACAGTTTACTCGGAAAGACTTTCTTCTTTTCTTCGAAAATCTACAGTTTTTGTTAGAATGTGTGTGTAGGGATGGCAATATGCAGGGTAGGGGATATACCCTATACAAGATATAATGTAACACACTCTTCCTTTAAAAAAAGAATAAATGACGCGCTCGCGCGTATCTTAATAATGTAAAGATGGATTGTGGGGGGAGAAAAAGTGTTTTTT
>NZ_JASLER010000073.1 GCF_030151085.1 Bacteroides sp.
CATCCACAAAACTGATAAAGGTAATTAGGGTCAATGCCAACATGAACCAGGGATATTCCCATTCATTACTCAAGAAATAAGCCAAAGCGCCAAAATAGAAAATGATTCCGCCACCACGCAAAGTAATCCGGGTATGGGAACTTCTCTCATTGGGCTTATCGATGATATTGCACTTATCAGCTATTCTAAAATAAAAAAGTTCTGCCAGAAATAGCAGAACCAATATAATCAGGTAATACATAACCGTACTTGCCCCTTTAATTTTTAATTGATAATTCTTAATTTGAAAACGATTTTATCGTTTTCATAATCCCATCAGCAGCACGAACTGGCATTTGTTCAATGCCAAGTGCTGCTTTAATCTTCTCATTACTAACCACGTAATTCTCTGTCAGTTTCCGTAGACGTTCAGTATTCAGCGGCAGATGAAGTAAAGTTCCTAAGCCTGCACAACCTTCCATCATCTTCCGGTTCATCTTCCAGATATGAGGTGCTTTACACATAGCCTCACACATGAGAGCAATCAATTCATTTGTAGATAGAGCTTCATCATCACCCATATGATAAATGCCACTCGCAACATTCTTCGTCAGTAAACCTTCCACCACATAACATAAGTTATCAATCGAAGTGAACGAACGCTTATTTTCAAAATCTCCCAAAGGCCAGGGAATACCTTTCTTTACCACATTATAAAGCAGATTCAGATTTCCTTTATTGCCCGGTCCATGAATCATGCAAGGTCTCAATATATATACCTGCTTCTTATCGTCATGCAGTTTTAATTTTTCATTTTTATTTTTTAATTTATCGAGAATATAATTCTCTGCCGCTATCTTACTCTCTCCATAAGGTCCTATTGGAGTAGGTATCACATCTTCCCTCAACACATCCCCTACTACACTATCGGCAGCAGCCTTCACTGAACTAAAGAATATGAACTTCCTAGCTGTAGATTCCAGAAAGAAATCAAAGATCTTCTGAGTCAGTCCTGTATTGATATCAAAATATGCCTGTGCAACAGACTGATTCTTTGTATCATGTGCTTTACCGGCCAGATGGATGATGGCATCAAATTGTGGCAAACGCTGCATTGGAAAAGAAGTTGATTCAATATCTTCCCAAGCAAAAGTCTTTACTACTCCCTCCTTTTCAGGAGCGACGATATCAAGACCATAAAGAATATGACGCTTTTTTAAGGCAACAACTAGATTGGAGCCCACAAAACCGTGTATTCCTGTAATAAGTATATTCATGAGAATTATTTATTATGAAGCGGATTACAGAACATCTTATTTTCTATCTAGAAATATAATTAATAAGAATTATCGATACAGTGAATGATAAATATCAAAAGTCTGTTGGACTACTTTATCTATAGAAAATTCCTTTTCTGCCAACAGACGAGAATTCACTCCAAACTCTTTTCTCTTCACATCATTATTTATCAATAATTCAATGGCGTCTGCTAAAGCTTCAATGTCTCTAGGCGGAACCAAATAGCCGTTATATTCTGATTTCACACATTCACGACAACCTGGTACATCAGTTGTAACTATCGGACGACCTACCGCACATGCCTCTATCAATGACTTGGGTAGACCTTCTCGGTATGAAGGAAGAACTACAATATCACTATCTGTATATATAAAGAACATCTTGGACTGATACCCTATCCATTCTATATAATCAGTAACAAGAAGAGCCTTCAGCTTTTCTTCTCCCAAAACTGCAAGATTTTCTTTGTCACAATCACCCGCCAATATGAATTTTACCTTCCCCATGAATTTACCTTGAAGAAGTTTAGCTGCACCAATGAACTCCATCACTCCCTTATCTAATAAGATTCTTGCAGGAAAGAGTATTTTCAATGGCACTCTGTCTGGAGCTTTAGAACAAACAAATTCATTCAAATTCACACCAGATCCCTTAATCAGAAAAATGTGAGATAAAGGAACCAAATCAAACTCTCTAATCATATTCACATCATCTGGATTCTGAAGAATAAAAGAGAAGTACTTGCTTTTAAATGTAATACGTATTAGAACCTTTATCAGTTTTTGTAGACCTCCATTGCGACCATTTATAAAATTATATCCCAATCCACTTATGGCATTCACAACATTATGCTGTTTAGACAGCTTTGCTGCAACAGCTCCCAACAATGCCGCTTTCAAAGTAATATGATGGATTATATTCGGTCTGTACTTTCTATAATTTCTATATAATAGAAGAATACATTTCAACTCATGGACAGGATTACTTCCAGAACGGTCAAAAGGAATATCTATAAAATGAATACCTTTTTCCTGTAAAAACTGTTTTTTTCCAGTATCTCGTGATAATAAATAAACGTCATAACCCTGCCGGATAGCATTTAAAGCAAGAGGTAAACGGTGGGAAATAAAGAACCAATCGACATTGGTAACAAAGAAAAGTCTTTTCATTTTATCACAATCTACCATCAACAAAATCTTTGGGCAAAAAACCTTTAACATCAAACACAACGGACTGTGTCTTTGATAACTCCTTTATATCAATTCCAGAAAATTTTTGATGAGCAACTGCTAAAACGATAGCATCAAATTTTTCTTTAGGTAATTCATTAATTACTTCAATTCCATACTCATGTTTTACTGCATTTAAATTTGCCCAAGGATCATAAACTGTTATATTCAGATTGTATTCCTTCAAAAACTTATAGATATCTATCACTTTCGTATTACGGACATCCGGACAATTTTCCTTGAAAGTAAAGCCAAGTATCAGTATATTGGAATCTAAAACCTGAATCCCCTTCCTCAACATAAGTTTTACCACTTGACTGGCCACATATTCTCCCATACCGTCATTCATTCGCCGACCAGCCAATATGATTTCAGGGTTATAACTATAGCTTTGTGCACACTGAGCCAGATAATAAGGATCTACACCGATACAATGCCCGCCAACCAGTCCTGGCTTGAAAGGAAGAAAATTCCATTTGGTACTTGCCGCTTCCAGTACATCCTGAGTGTCAATACCCATGCGGGTAAATATCTTGGACAGTTCATTAACAAAGGCTATATTGATATCCCGTTGGGAGTTCTCAATGACCTTTGCAGCTTCTGCCACCTTCATCGTGGGAGCCAAATGCGTTCCCGCAGCTATTACAGAAGCATACACCTCGTTCACTTTCTTGCCAATTTCAAGAGTCGATCCGGAAGTCACCTTCTTAATCTTTTCTACCGTATGCAGTTTGTCACCCGGATTGATGCGTTCAGGAGAATAACCCGCAAAAAAATCTATATTGAATTTCAGACCTGAAACTTTTTCCACTACCGGAATACATTCATCTTCCGTCACGCCCGGATATACAGTCGACTCATATACCACAATATCACCTTTAGAAATCACTTTCCCCACAGTAGTGCTTGCACCATACAGAGGAGTCAGGTCAGGATTATGA
>NZ_JASLER010000105.1 GCF_030151085.1 Bacteroides sp.
CCAGTCCAACGGCTTGTTTGGTGCTTTTTCAAACAACTCATTGCGGAACATCATACGCAACATTGTGCGGCACACTTCTTCAAGATTCTCCATATTGATACGTCCATCTTTTGCGGCCTGTATCACCTCCTTATCATTATAAGTATCACCACAGTTCGTAGCGATACCAGCAGCCAAAGCTTGATTAGCAGCTTCTATTTTATCTTTAGCTGTATAATGTTTACGGGCAGTCAAGTTACCTATAGCACCACAGTCGCTAACGATAAAGCCGCTGAATCCCCATTCCTCACGCAAAATATTATGTAGTAATTCTCTACTTTTAGCTACCGGCACACCCAGGAAATCCGAATAAGCCATCATCAAAGATTGGCAATCATAGTTACGAATCACATGACGGAACGGAACCAGATGTACTTCGCGCATTTCACGTTCAGACAATCCTATATCATGAGAATCGCGCCCTCCCAACGGAGCACCATGACCACCAAAATGTTTCGGAGTAGTATACAACCCCATAGACTGGTAGCCTTTAATCCAAGCTCCACCAATTTGTGACACCAAAACCGGATCTTCTCCAAATGTTTCCTCACAACGTCCCCAACGGGCATCCTGAGCTACATCCAGTACCGGAGACCATGCCTGCATAGTACCTGCCGAAAGAGTTTCATTGCCAACTGCCATCGCCACTTCTTCCGTCAACTTCTTATTCCAAGTTGCTCCCATTCCCAGGGCTTGGGGGAAGATAGTAGCTCCACTACCATATGAGAAGCCATGTACAGCTTCCACCTTTGTAATGGGCGGTACATATAAGTGAGGAATACCAGGAATCCCCCAGCCTTCACGTATCAGTTCCATTTTATCTTCCGGTGTCATCACAGACAATAGACTTTCTACACGTTCTTCCACCGGAAGCGTAGGGTCCATATAGCGTAGCGAAGTCTTTTCTCCTTTCAGGTCTTTCAATTCCTTATCAGCTAAAAGAACAGATACTTCCTTTACCATAAAAGGTTTAACACGATCACCTCCCTTAAAAGCCAACCGGACATGTGCCCCATATTTAGGTGAGAACTTCAACCGCATCTCTTTAGCGCTACCCTGTATCTGATAATCGACAGGCACTCCCAAATTCATAGGATCATATGTAACAAAGATATTCATCAGTTGCTTTAAGTCTTCTTTAGAAACACCTTGCATCTGAACCCCAAGTTCACATACATCACCAGAGGTCTGGATAGTAAACATCAACCATTGGTCTGTTTTCAAGTCCTGCCCACTAACTTCCCACATTGTCTTTTGATCCTTATCAAAAGCTAACGAAGCTTTTTCCACATTAGTGGATGCTGAAACGGATAAAATATCACTTGGCTGCTGAGCCATTAGAAAAGAGCAGGATAATATTCCTGCAAATAAGAATAAGTGCCTTTTTAAATTCATATTATCAGATTTTAATCTATTTATACTGCAAAGTAAGCGGCAACCGCTTAATAAAATGATAAAACAATAATTAATGAAACATTAAAATCCACTTAATGAATCACTTTTGCAGAAAAAGCGAAGCCTGGCTGTAATAATTGCATAAATAAGTAATCGGTTTTCACTAAAAAGCATTACTTTTGTACGAGCTAATACTTCATTAAGAACATACAAAATGAAAAAGACACAATCTATTATCTTTCTTCTGTTGATGTGTATGCGTTCAGTCGCTCAGCTTCCTGAATATGGTTTGCATATTCAATCCTACCCGCTTCAGAATTCTGAGTTTACCAGTATGGTATTAGAAGATGGAAAGCCCATAGAGACTAAAGGAGACAAAATTACCCTGAGCTTTAACCTCTGGGTGAGACCCGATAATGTATTCGGAACCGTATTCCGCATCATTACTGAAAACAATAAGAATGTCGATCTGATGTACAGTGTCAGCGAAAACGACAGACGCTTCCCTATTCTGGTCACCGGAGATGCAGTATACCCCATTCAAAAAGAAGTGAGGCGTGAAACTTGGATTTCAGCCAGCCTGACCCTCGATGTTAAAGAGGGAAATATTACCGTATTATATGATAGTACGGAAATCAATGTGAATTACCCCGACTTAAAAGGTACGCAGAAACTACGCTTTGCTTTCGGTTATTGTCCCTATGAGGGTTTCTCTTTAGCCGATGTAGCTTCCGTTAATTTAAGAGATATCAGTATCAAGCGCGGATTGCAGGAAATACGTTTGTGGAAAATGGCACGCCATAATAAGGAAGTCTGTTATGACGAGATTTCCCACAGTCCGGCTTCCGGCAAGAATACCCGTTGGATTATAGACCAGTATATCACCTGGAAGAAGATTCATTCACAGCAATTCAAATCTTCTCCCTCTGTAGCATTCGATCCTACTGTCGGAACTTTCTACATAGCCAACAATAGACAAAAGCTGTATGTTTTCCATACGGATGAAAGGATAACTGACACCATTCAGGTAAAAGGCGGCGAGTTCGTAGCCAACTATCCCAACCAGTTGATATATCTACCAGAGCAACATCAGTTGTTATCCTACAACCTGAATGAAAATCTATATTCGTTCTTTGATCCTGTTTCGCAAAGCTGGAAAGGAACACAGGCAGCCGTACAGGAACATGACTATTGGAATAATACACTCGTTTATAATCCGGCCAATTCTTCATTGATCAGCTTCGGTGGATATGGACATTATCACTATAATAATAAGCTATTAATCTGCTATCCTTATGAAGATACCCCGCAGCGTCACCTCAATCTGACAAATATTCATCCCAGATACTCTTCCAGTTCTGTCATAGTTGACAGCACACTTTATATCTTCGGAGGACGCGGTTGCCCATCCGGACGGCAAGAATTATCTCCCCGCAACTATTATGACTTGTATGCTGTCAATCTTTTGACCCAGCAAGCCAATAAACTATGGGAACTCACCCAGGTTCCGGATGGAGGAGACTTTCAGCCCAGTGAGAATATGGTTTATGATCCCGAAAAAAAATGTTTTTACTTCTTCAGTACCCAGCAAGGTGGTACGTTGATGAAAATTGATACTCAAACACCTCATTTCGAGCTCATGTCATTGCCTATAGGACTGAAATTAGAGGCTCAGTATATGTATACCAACATATACTATTCCCCTAAACAAAAGAAGTTATATACAGTGATTCACCGAGCTGAAGTAAGCGGAAAAGCTGATATAGATATCTATGAACTGAATTTCCCTCCGATTCCTATTTCATCCTTTAAGCAGCCGGATGTGGTTGCAGACAATGCCGGTCAAAACGATCAGTCATCTATATGGCTGTACATTATAGTCGGAATACTGGTTATTGCCGGAATGGGAATTCTCTATTATAGAAAGAAAAAGGCTGAAATAAATCGGGTCAAGACCGCTACCGGAAACAACAAGAAAGCGGAAACAAACAGTCTCCAATCAGAAACAGCGAATGGCTCTCTAATCAATGATAGATCTGAGATAAAAATAGAAATGCCCATACACACAGAGACAACAACATTCCACAACTATGATTTCTCCAAGGGATGTGTTTGTTTCTTTGGTGGTTTCCATGTTGTGGATAAAGAAGGCAATGATATTACAGCCTTATTTACTCCAACCCTTAAAGCCTTATTGATATTGCTTGTGCTCTATACCGGAAGAGACTCCAAAGGAATCATTGGTCATAAACTAATCCAAGTATTATGGTATGACAAGACGGATGAATCTGCCAAGAACAACCGTAATGTATATATGAGTAAACTACGCGGTTTATTGGAAAAAGTAGGTGATATCAAAATATTGAATCAAAATGGCTTCTGGAGCATACAGTTTGAAGAAGGAACAATTTGCGACTATCTGGAAGCACTTTATTTATATAAAGAGAATAATAGTCAGAACTTAGAGAAGCTGCTCGAGTTATTGCTACGTGGTATGATGTTACCTAATATGGAAACCGATTGGATTGATACGTTTAAAAACGATTTTTCAAATAACACCATTGATCTGCTTTGCAGATTACTGAAGCGGGAAGACCTCTCGGAGACGTTAAAGCTAAAAATTGCAGATACACTATTCCAACATGACTATATCAACGAGGAAGCTCTTTGTGTAAAATGCCGTATTCTTTGTCAGCAAGGTAAGAAAGGGCTTGCCAAGACTGTCTATGATAC
>NZ_JASLER010000007.1 GCF_030151085.1 Bacteroides sp.
GAAAAACTAGATGACTATCTTACAGATACTTATTATATGGGAGCTATCATTGGACGGTTTGCCAATCGAATAGGCGGTGCTTCTTTCAATATCGACGAAGTTACTTATCAACTAGAAACCAACGATGGTCGGAATACCAACCACGGTGGAACTTCTGGTTTTCATCAGAAGCTGTGGCAATGGGAGCTTCTGTCTGATGGGGTTTGTTTCTTGCTTCATTCACCTGATGATGAAGGTGGTTTTCCGGGTAATGTGGACATAAAGGTAGAATACCGATGGAACGAACAGAACGAACTTTCCATCCGCTACCGTGGGCTGACGGATAAACCTACTTATCTGAATATGACCAATCACGCTTACTTTAATCTGAGTGGGAGAAGAGAGAAGATAACCCACCATCGGTTGACGATTCCTTCACAATGGATGTTGGATACAACTTCAGAATTCATTCCTACAGGACGTGAAGTGGAAGTAACAGGTACCCCTTTCGATTTCATTACTCCTACCGAGATTGGAAAAGGAATCTATGCCAATCATCAACAACTAAGCTGGAACCGGGGATACAATCATTGCTACGTATTGAAGAAGACTTCGTCTGTAGAAATAATGCCGGCAGCACAATTACATGATCCCGAAACCGGTAGATGTCTTGCTGTGGAAACAGATTTGCCGGGTATCTTGATTTACACAGGTGGCTATCTGGAACATCCTGATACGGCCATCTGCCTGGAGACGCAATATTTCCCCGATACACCTTCGCATGCTGGTTTTCCTTCTTGCTTGTTAAATCCGGGAGAAGAATACAACCAACAGACGATTTATAAATTTGAAACACTCTTATACTAACAACATGAAAAGTATTAAAAAACTAATAACAGGACTTGTTCTGGCGGGATGCTTCCAACTACTGCAAGCCAATCCTGTCTATTTGCACAGTGACAATCCGCAATTGAAGTGGAAGCTCAAACCACAGGTCGAAGTAGACCAGGCAGCACTGTTGAAAAACGGTTATGATGCCGCCGATTGGGTAGATGCAGTGGTACCGGGTACAGCTTTCAACTCCTATGTAGTGGCGGGATTGGAGAAAGACCCTAACTTTGGCAATAACATCCATCAGGTGGATCGTAGTAAATATGACCGTAGCTTTTGGTATCGTACCGAATTCATCCTTCCTGCCGATTTCAATAAAGAACTGATATGGTTGAACTTCAATGGTGTGAATCGCAAGGCAGATATTTATCTGAATGGTCAGATGTTGGGCACACTGGACGGATTCATGCACCGTGGACGTTTCAATGTTACCGGTCTGGTTCGCAAGAATGTTTCCAATGTCTTGGCGGTGCTTGTACACATGCCCCAAACACCTCTTGCCAATCAAGGAAGTCCCACGTATCTGTCCAGTGGAGGATGGGATTGGATGCCATACGTACCGGGATTGAATAGTGGTATTACCGATAAAGTCTACCTCAGTAATACCGGTGTAGCTACACTTATCGATCCATGGATACGTGCAGAGCTACCCAGCAATGCCCGTGCCGATGTTTCGGTACAACTCGAAGTGAAGAATAATGCTTCTAAATCCGAGAAAGCGCTGGTGAAGGGTACTATCATGCCGGGCAATATCACTTTTACTAAAGAAGTAAATCTCGATCCGAAGACTTCTACATTAGTGAAATTCGATAAACGATTTTTCCCGCAATTATCCATCAATAGCCCCAAACTGTGGTGGCCCAATGGCTATGGCGAACCTAACTTATACACCTGTAAGTTCGAAGTTACGGTTAATGGTCAAGTGTCCGAAGAACGTGACGTGACTTTCGGTATTAAGAAATATACTTATGACAAGAACGGCAACACATTTCATATCTATATAAATGGCATACCTATCTTCGTGAAAGGTACCAACTGGGGTATGTCCGAGTATATGCTTCGCTGTCGGGGTGCAGAATACGACACTAAAATCCGTCTGCATAAAGAAATGAACCTCAATATGATTCGCAACTGGCTGGGTTCTACTACTGATGATGAGTTCTACGAAGCTTGTGATAAGTACGGACTGATGGTGTGGGATGATTTTTGGATCAACTCTAATCCAAATCTGCCATACGATTTGAATGTTTTCAACAACAATATGATAGAGAAAATCAAGCGTGTACGCAACCATCCCTCTATTGCCGTTTGGTGTGGTGATAACGAGTCCAATCCACAACCTCCGTTGGAAGGCTGGATGGCTGAGAATATCAAAACCTTTGATGGTGGCGACCGTTACTTCCAAGCCAACTCTCATGCCGACGGATTGACCGGTAGTGGACCTTGGGGTGCATTCGAGCCTCGTCACTATTTCACTAAGTATCCCGATGGACTGGAAGGAGATCCCGCTCGTGGTTGGGGTTTCCGTACAGAGATTGGTACGGCAGTGGTTCCCAATTTCGAAAGTTTCAAGAAGTTCATGCCTAAAGAGAACTGGTGGCCGTGTGATGAAATGTGGAACCTCCATTACTTCGGTCAGTCAGCCTTTAATGCGGCTCCCGACCGTTACGACGCTTCCATAACTAAAGGTTTCGGTGCACCTGCAGGTATTGAGGATTATTGCCGTAAAGCCCAGCTTATCAACATCGAATCCAATAAAGCCATGTACGAAGGTTGGCTGGACCGAATGTGGGAAGATGCATCGGGTATTATGACCTGGATGGGGCAATCTGCTTATCCGTCCATGGTATGGCAGACGTATGACTACTATTACGATCTCACCGGTGCGTATTGGGGAACGAAGTCCGCTTGCGAACCGGTGCATATCCTTTGGAATCCTGTAACCGATGTGGTAAAGATAGCCAATACTACTGCCGAAGATTTGAAAGATTTGCATGCCGAGGTAACTATCTACAATACAGATGGTAAACCAGTAACTTCCTACAACCAGTCGGTAACAGTCAATTCTCCTTCCAGTACTACTGTAGAGTGTTTCACTATCGGCTTCAATAAAGAACGTAAGAACCTTTCTCTGAACAAGCCTGCATACGCATCATCTACTACTCATGGCGAAGCTGACTTGGTGACAGATGGTAAGAGCGATACACGTTGGGCGGCAGTTGTGGCCGATAATGAGTGGATTTATGTTGATTTAGGTAGTGTGCAACCGGTAGGTGGTGTGCGTTTGGATTGGGAAGCCTCCTTTGGAAAAGCCTATAAGATTCAAGTATCCGATGATGCTAAGAATTGGCGCGAGGTATATAAGACAAACGAAGGTGTGGCAGGCGTCGAACTGATTACTTTCCCCGAGGTTGATGCCCGTTACGTGCGTATGTTTGGTATTGAACGTGGCTGGTGGTTCGGTTATTCGTTGTGGAGTTTCGATGTCTTAGGGGGTACACAGGCCAGCGAAGGCTTATCTGATGTTCATTTCATTCGTCTGAAACTGAAAGACAAGAGTGGCCGTGTAATCTCTGAAAACAACTACTGGCGTGGTAACGACCGGTTGGATTTTACTGCACTCAATAAGTTATCGAAAGCCGAACTCAAAACCTCTTCCAAGTTAGTGAAATCCGAAGGAAAAGCTGAGATACAGGCAGTCGTTACCAATCCTAAATCAGCCAAGAGTGTAGCATTTGCCGTACATGTACAGGCTGTACGCACATCTGATGGCGAGCGTCTGTTACCGGCTATTATGAGCGATAACTATTTCACACTAATGCCGGGTGAAAGCAAGTCTGTAACGATAAACTTCGATGAGGCTTTGCTGAATGGGGGAAGTTATAAACTCTTGGTTACGCCTTATAATAAATAGATTGAAGATGAAAAAACTTTTGGTAATCATTCATTGCTTACTATGTATCAGTTTGTCTGGACCGGCTTATGCCGGTTCCGATAAACCAGTATATAAAGATAAGTCCGCCCCTATTGAACAACGGGTGAACGACTTGATGAATAGAATGACTTTACACGAAAAAGTCTTGCAGTTGCAAAACCGTGGAGCAGGTAAGATTCAGGATATCGAACGTATATTCGGTGGTGAGAGTTACGGTACTGTGCACGAAATGGGTATGTCGGCATATGACTGTTCGGTGATGTATAAAGAATTGCAACGCTATATGCTTACTAAAACTCGCCTCGGCATTCCTGTTTTGACTTCGGCCGAAGGTATTGAAGGCATTATTCAGAACGATTGTACCATCTTTCCACATGCCTTGGCACAGGGCAGTACGTTCAACCCTGCCCTGATACAGCGCATGACAGAGGCTGCTGGTGAAGAGGCAAAAGCCATCGGCATCCATCAGATTTTGTCTCCGGTGCTTGACATTGCTCGTGAACTCCGTTGGGGGCGTATTGAAGAGACCTTTGGTGAGGACCCTTTTCTGATAGCTGAAATGGGTATTGCATTTATACGTGGCTATCAGAAATATGCCATTACTTGTATGCCTAAGCACTTTGTGGCTCATGGCACTCCTTCGGGCGGACTGAATTGTGCAAGCGTCAGTGGAGGAGAGCGTGATTTGCGCAGCCTGTACCTATACCCCTTCCGACGGGTAATTGCCGAAACATACCCGTGGGCAGTGATGAGTTGCTACAGCGCCTATGACGGAGTACCTACTACGGGCTCATCCTATTATATGACAGACATTCTGCGCGGAGAACTCGGCTTCAAAGGATATGTCTATTCCGATTGGGGATCGGTAGAACGCTTAATGACTTTCCATCATGCTGTAAAGAATCGGGAGGAGGCTGCCATACAGGCTCTTCAGGCAGGAATAGATGTGAACATTGATTCAGCCTATGAAACGCTGGAACAGTTGGTTAATGAAGGACGGCTTGACGTGAAATATATTGATTTGGCTGTTCGTCGTGTCTTGACTGTGAAGTTTGCGCTGGGGTTGTTTGATGCCTCTTACGCCGAACCTGAGGCGGTGAATAAGGTCGTAAGGAATAAAGCAAAGGTCGCTTTGGCTAAAGAAGTAGCCGATGAAAGTGTTGTATTGCTGGAAAATAAGAATGATATTCTGCCTTTGGACTTAAACAAATACCGTACCATTGCTGTAGTAGGTCCTAATAGTAACCAGACGATTATGGGAGACTACTCATGGACAGGACCTGATACCAAAGAAGGTGTTACTCTGCTGCAAGGCTTGAAAGAGGCCGTGGACAATAGTACGGTTATACATGCTGTTGAAGGTTGCGATTGGTGGAGCCGGGATATGCAACACATACCGGAAGCGGTAGAAGCTGTAAAGAAAAGTGATATTGCTATTGTTGCTATCGGTACACGGAGCACTTACTTGGGGCGTGCACCTAAATATTCCACCAGTGGTGAAGGCTTTGACCTCTCTTCGTTGGAGCTTCCAGGCGTACAATTGGAACTATTGAAAGAATTGCAAAAGACTGGCAAACCAATGATTGTAGTGTTCATTGCCGGAAAGCCACTGGCTATGCCGTGGGTGAAGGAGCATGCCGATGCCGTATTGGTGCAGTGGTATGGTGGTGAACAGCAAGGTCGCTCACTGGCTGATATTCTGTTAGGAAAGGTGAATCCTTCAGGAAAGTTAAATGTCTCGTTTCCACGCAGTACGGGTAATACACCTTGTTTTTACAATCACTTTGTGACCGACCGTGAAGAACCTTTCGATCAACCGGGTACTCCCGAAGAACCTAAAGGACATTATATCTTCGATAAGCCGGAGCCTCTTTGGAATTTCGGTCATGGAAAGAGTTATACTTCGTTCGACTATAAAAGTTGTACACTGAACGATTCCATCTTTACTCCCAAAGATACTTTGACGGTAATGGTCGAAGTATCTAACAGTGGTAAGAGAGAAGGAAAAGAGGTAATTCAGCTCTATATTCGTGACAAAGTGAGTTCCGTATCTACTCCCATTCAACAGTTGAAAGCCTTCAGTAAAGTATTGCTAAAGGTCGGCGAAGTTACGAAAGTATGTTTGCAATTGCCTATAAAGGAACTGAGTCTGTACAATGCCCGTATGCAAGAGGTCGTAGAACCTGGTAATTTTGAAATCCAAATCGGTAGTGCATCCGATGATATCAAACTTTTGAAAACAATCGAAGTCCGATAGGGCGGTTATCCTTTCTTTCTAGCCTTGTATTCCGAAGGAGACATCCCCATCGTCTTATTGAATAGTCGGGAAAAATAGAGAGAATCATCATATCCAACCAACGGACTGATCTGATTAATCTTTAAGTTGGTAAAGTCTAGATAATGGCAGGCTTCTTGTATCCGCAGATAGATTAAATATCGTAGGGGCGAGGAGCCTGTCTTTTCTTCAAACAAATTGGAGAAATAAGATACGGACAGCTTTACTTCACGGGCAATGTCAGCCAGACTTATCTTTTTGTTCAGATTCTCTTTCATGAAGTGGATGGCAAGTTGTGTTATATCCTTGCTTGTATTCCTATCCATTGAACCGCAATCACGATATTCACCAATAAACTTCATCGAACCCAAAAAGTGGAACAAGCTGGTGGTGGCATACAACATGTAATTCTTGCTATATCCTGAGCTGATAGATGAATAAATCTCTTCGAACAATCCCAAACGCTCTTTGATACGGGAGTGCTCTTGAGGAGTGATATTGCAAGGCCTGTCGAAACCACTGCTAAAGAAAGCTGCTTTTATGCCATTGAAGTGCATCCAATAGATGGTCCACGGGTTCTCGGCTTTACTTCCATAAGTATGTGCCTGATGTTCGGGCAGAATAAAGAATTGATTAGCTGTCACTGTATGCCGGCGATTGTCTAATTCAAACCATCCTTCACCCTCTACACAGTAAATCAGTACAAACTCTCCTACTTCTTCGCTGCTTCGCTTACGGTAATGAAAACTGGCTTGAGGATAATAGCCTATGTCTGTAATGTAAAGTTCCCGTCCAAGAATATCTTGTTTCAATTCTTCTATCAGGAAAGTAGGTAGAATCACTGCACGTTCTCCCTTGAACCCTTCTCTAATTCGTGGCATAGTGTGTGAAGTATTAAATTAGGAAGCGAAGATAAGGATAGTTCGGCGAAAAGGAAGTGATTTGCTTCAAATTTCTTAATTCTTGCTCCATTTGCGCTATTAGTTTAGGTTTAATTCGGCTACATTTGCCAAGCGATATCAGGAAATGAAATACAACAATATCTATTAATTTAATGAATGATACCATGAAAGGAAAACTGTTTTTATTGATATGCTTCTTATGCATATCGTGTATATTGAAAGCGGCGGATAAGCCGGTGATTAAAATTGGTACGGACCGTGTAAACCTCATTTATAAGGTTGCCGACAATGGGCGATTATATCAAAGCTATTTAGGTAAGAGTTTGAATCATGCTTCGGACATCGCTTTCTTGCCGATGGGAACTGAAGCGTATCTTACCAATGGTATGGAGGATTATTTTGAACCCGCCATCCATGTATTGCATAACGACGGCAATCCATCTTTACTCTTGAAGTACTTCTCTCATTCGGTAAACCAGGTATCTCCGGGAGTAGAGGAAACGGTGATTACCTTGCAGGACGACAAATACCCCGTAACTGTCATCATGCATTTTGTGGCTTATCAGAAAGAGGACCTTATCAAGACCTATACTGAAATCAGCCATAAAGAAAAGAAACCGGTGGTATTGCATAAGTATGCTTCCTCCATGTTGCATTTCAATCGTGACAACTATCTGTTGACTGAATTTGCCGGTGACTGGGCAACTGAAGCACATATGAAGGATGTGCCTTTGGAATTTGGAAAGAAAACGTTGGATACCAAGTTGGGTAGTCGTGCCAGTATGTTTACTCCTCCTTTCTTCCAACTCGCATTGGATGGCAAAGCCGATGAGAATAGCGGTGAAGTCATTGTAGGTTCCTTGGGCTGGACGGGTAATTTTCAATTCGTATTCGAAGTTGACAACAAGAATGAACTTCGTGTCATATCAGGTATCAACCCCTATGCTTCAGAATACAGCCTGAAACCGAATGAAATCTTTCGCACTCCCGACTTCTACTTCACTTATAGTTTCAATGGGAAGGGACAAGCAAGCCGTAACTTCCATGATTGGGCACGTAAGTACCAGGTGAAAGATGGAGATAAAGATCGCATGACGCTGCTCAATAACTGGGAAGCTACTTACTTCAATTTCGATGAGAAGAAACTGGAAGAACTGATGGGTGATGCCGTAGAACTGGGAGTAGATATGTTCTTGCTGGACGATGGTTGGTTTGCCAACAAATATCCCCGTAGCGGTGACCATCAAGGTTTGGGAGACTGGGACGAAACTGCCGATAAACTGCCTAATGGAGTTTCTCATCTTACCGAAGTAGCCAAAGAAAAAGGTGTGAAGTTCGGTTTGTGGATAGAACCCGAAATGGTGAATCCGAAGAGTGAACTTTACGAAAAGCATAAAGACTGGGTGATTCATTTGCCTAACCGTGATGAATATTATTTCCGTAACCAAATGGTACTGGACCTCAGCAACCCGCAAGTACAAGACTTTGTATTCGGCGTAGTCGATAACCTGATGACAAAGAATCCCGATATCGCTTTTTTCAAATGGGATTGTAATAGCCCTATCACCAATATCTATTCGGCTTATTTGAAAAACAAACAGTCCCATCTTTACATTGACTACGTACGTGGATTATATAATGTATTGGAACGAGTGAAAGCCAAATATCCCAAATTGCCTATGATGCTTTGCTCGGGTGGTGGTGGCCGTTCAGACTATGAAGCTCTGAAATATTTCACTGAATTTTGGCCAAGTGACAATACCGACCCTATAGAACGTCTGTTTATTCAGTGGGGTTACTCACAGATATTCCCGGCGAAAACGATGTGTGCACATGTCACTACGTGGAACAAGAATGCAAGTATCAAGTTCCGTACAGATGTAGCCATGATGTGTAAGTTAGGTTTCGATATTAAGTTGGAAGAGTTGAATGAAACCGAAGAAGCTTATTGTCGTAGTGCGGTGAAGAACTACAATGCCCTGAAACCAGCTATTCTTGAGGGAGATCAATATCGTTTGGTATCCCCTTATAGCGGTAACCATACCTCTACCATGTTTGTGGATAAGAATAAGAAAAAAGCAGTGGTCTTTGCTTTCGATATCCATCCACGTTATGCCGAAAAAACATTACCGGTACGCCTCGAGGGTTTGGATACTAACAAAATGTACCGTGTGAAGGAAATCAACGGTATGCCGGGCACGAACTCTTCTTTGCAAGGAAACGGGCAACTGTACTCCGGTGAGTATTTGATGAACGTAGGTTTGCCCCTTTTCACTACTTCACAGTTGAATAGTCGTGTGGTGGAAATTGTAGCAGAATAAGAATGAAGAAATATATGTTATGTTTAGCGTTGGTTGCCTGTTGTTTGCAGGCAACCAACGCACAAACGTCTAAAGTGACCTGGGGCGATCAAGGGAATGGAACCTATATCAATCCTATCTTGAATGCCGATTATTCTGACCCCGATGTTATTCGGGTGGGAAATAAATATTATATGGTCTGTTCCGAGTTCCATTATATGGGCATGCCGGTATTGGAGTCGGATGATATGGTAAATTGGAAAACGATCAGTCAGGTATACAGTCGTTTGGATTTTCCCGGTTGGGATGAGAATGGCAATTATGGAGGAGGCTCATGGGCACCTTCCATTCGATATCATGACGGGCGCTTCTGGATTTTCTTCTGTACTCCGCGCGAAGGTCTGATGATGACTACTGCTACTGATCCTCATGGTCCGTGGGCTCCACTTCATTGTGTGAAGAACATAGGGGGATGGGAAGACCCTTGTCCCCTTTGGGACGATGACGGGCAAGCTTATATTGGTCGTAGCCAGTTGGGAGCAGGACCTATTATTCTGCACAAAATGAGTGCGGATGGTAAAACTCTGCTGGATGATGGTCATGTAATTTATACCGGTCCTGTAGCTGAAGGAACCAAGTTCTTTAAAGCCAATGGTTACTATTACCTCAGCATTCCCGAAGGTGGAGTAGGTGAAGGATGGCAAACCATCTTACGTTCCAAGAATATCTATGGTCCTTACGAAAAAAAGGTGGTCCTGGAAAAAGGAAGTACCGATGTGAATGGTCCTCATCAGGGAGCATTGGTTGATACACCCGAGGGGGAGTGGTGGTTCTATCATTTCCAACTGACTGAACCACTTGGACGGGTAGTGCATCTGCAACCTGCTCATTGGAAAGATGAATGGCCGGTCATTGGTGTAGACATCGATATGAATGGAATAGGTGAACCCGTAAAAGTGTGGACAAAACCCAAAGTTGGTAAAACTGTTTTTCCCTATTATCCATTGGCTTCGGATGATTTTAATTCTGAAACTTTAGGTTTACAGTGGCAATTCAACCACAATCCTGTGAATCAGAACTGGAGTTTGTCCAAACGTAAAGGTTACTTTGCTCTTACGGCTTCAAAAGCCGACTGTTTGCGTGCTTCCCGTAATATGCTCACTCAGAAATGTATGGGATACGAGAGTGTAGCTACTACCGAACTCGATTTCTCAGAACTGGTCGAAGGACAAAGAGCCGGATTATTCTGTGTAGGAAATCTCTATAATGCTATTGGTGTTTTAAAGGAAGCTGGCAAGAATTATTTGTATCTGGAGTCGAATGGTCAGGTAGAGAAAATCAAAGTTATTACCGGCCGAAAAGTATATCTTCGTGCTACTTTGGATGCAAAAGCCAATCAGCATCAATTATCCTTTAGTACGGATAATAAGCGGTTTACTTCCTGTGGTAAATCTTATTCTTTGAGGTTTGGTGATTGGAAGGGAGCGAGAGTAGGGATTTTCTCCTATACTGTCAATGACAACCAAGGAACTGCTTATTTCAATGGATTTGATTACGACTTTAATTGATATAATGAAGTCTTAAAGCTATACTCGCTCCGCTACACCTCCGCTTATGCTTCGCTTTGAGGGTACTCTAAGCGGAGGAAGAGCGGAGGTGTAGCGGAGTAGGTGCAGTACTGAGATGCATTATGCAGATAAAGTAAATTATAGAGCCGACATTTAATAGATGTAATCCGAATAACTAAACAAACAAAAAAGAGAGTGCATATCTACAAATTGTGTGATATGCACTCTCTTTTTTATTAGCCTGGATGTTGTTAGTGAAATGGTCTGTAATAGTACAGACCATTATCAACTAATCTCTTTTATGCATTAGCTCCGTGGCAATTCTTGAACTTCTTGCCACTACCGCAAGGACAAGGATCATTACGACCTACAGTCTTCTCCGCACGGATAGGTTCACGTTTGGGTTGTTCACGGGTATCTTGGGCAGCGGCTGCCTGTTGATTCGGATCACTCAGGTCTTGCTTCTGTTCACGATATTTGCTCAGGTCCTGACGTTCTTCGGGAGCTGCTTGACGAACTTCTTGAGGTTCTTGTACCGGAATTTGTCCACGCATCAAGATAGAGATTGTCTGATTATTGATCTTGTCAACCATTGTATCGAACAGGTTAACAGACTCTAGTTTATAAATCAATAACGGATCCTTTTGTTCGTAGCTAGCATTTTGTACAGAGTGTTTCAACTCATCCAATTCACGCAAGTTCTCTTTCCAAGACTCATCGATAACATGTAGCAGGATAGACTTCTCGAATGATTTTACCACTTCCTTACATTGGCTTTCGTAAGCGCTTTTCAAGTTACAAGAAATGTTGTACATGCGCTTACCGTCTGTGATAGGAATAAGGATGTTCTCGTACATGTGACCTTGGGTTTCATATACTTGTTTGATAACCGGGAAGGCAATCTGTGCCATGCGTTCAGTCTTACGTTTGAAGAGTTCCATAGCGGCATCGAAAGTTTTGTCTGCCAACTTTTCTTTCTTTTCGTTCTTGAATTCTTCTTCGGTAAACGGAGTTTCCATAGCGAGCGTCTGCAACAAATCCATCTTACAGTTTTCGTAGTCAGGAGCTTCTATGGCAGCGGCGCAACGGTCCCAAATCATGTTTACGATATCCATACCGATACGTTCACCCATCAAAGCGTGACGACGTTTGGTGTAGACTACCGTACGTTGCTTGTTCATTACGTCATCATATTCCAGCAAACGCTTACGAATACCGAAGTTGTTTTCTTCTACCTTCTTCTGAGCACGTTCAATAGACTTGGAGATCATACTGTGTTCAATCATTTCACCTTCCTTGAAACCCAGTTTATCCATTACACCGGCAATACGGTCGGAAGAGAACAGACGCATCAAATCGTCTTCCAATGAAACGAAGAATACAGATGAACCCGGGTCACCCTGACGTCCGGCACGACCACGTAACTGACGGTCTACACGGCGTGACTCATGACGTTCTGTACCGATAATGGCAAGACCGCCGGCAGCTTTTACTTCCGGACTCAACTTGATATCGGTACCACGACCTGCCATGTTGGTAGCAATGGTTACAGCACACTTCAAACCTGCGGTAGCTACGATGTCTGCTTCTCTTTGGTGCAACTTCGCATTCAATACGCTGTGCTCAATTTTGCGCATAGTCAACATCTTGCTCAGCATTTCGGAGATTTCTACTGAAGTGGTACCTACCAGAACAGGACGTCCGGCTGCTACCATTGCTTCGATTTCTTCGATAACGGCTTTATATTTTTCGCGTTTTGTTTTGTAAACGCGGTCGTTCATATCGTTACGTGAAATACGGCGGTTGGTAGGGATAACCACAACATCCAGTTTATAGATGTCCCACAACTCACCTGCTTCTGTTTCGGCTGTACCGGTCATACCCGAAAGTTTGTGGTACATACGGAAATAATTCTGCAAAGTAATTGTAGCGAAAGTCTGGGTAGCAGCTTCTACTTTTACACCTTCCTTGGCTTCGATGGCTTGGTGTAGACCGTCGGAGTAACGGCGACCTTCCATGATACGACCGGTCTGCTCGTCTACAATCTTAACCTGTCCGTCAATCACTACGTATTCATCGTCTTTTTCGAACATAGTGTAAGCCTTCAACAATTGGTTGATAGTATGCACACGTTCTGACTTGATGGCATAGTTAGTCATCAAAGCATCTTTCTTTTCAAGACGTTGATCGTCTGAGAGTTCTGCTTCATTCTCAAGAGCTGAGAGTTGGGCGGTGATATCGGGCAATACGAAGAAGGTAGGGTCTTCAGAGTGACCGCTGATAAGGTCTACACCTTTATCTGTCAAGTCTACGCTGTTCAACTTTTCTTCGATAACGAAATACAAGGGTTCAGTTACTTCGGGCATGCGCTTATTGTTCTGCTCCATGTATATTTCCTCGGTCTTGAGCATACCGGCTTTGATGCCTTGCTCACTGAGGAATTTAATCAATGCCTTGTTCTTGGGTAAGCACTTATGGCTACGAAACAAGGCGAGGAAGCCTTCTTCTACTTCCTTCTTGTCGCTGGAAGCAATCAGGCGCTTGGCATCAGCCAGATATTGGGTAGCTAGCTTCTTCTGAGCTTCAACCAGACGTTCTACCAGCGGGCGAAGTTCTTCGAAAAGTTGGTCGTCGCCTTTAGGTACCGGACCTGAGATAATCAACGGAGTACGGGCGTCATCAATCAATACGGAGTCTACCTCATCGACGATAGCATAGTTATGCTGGCGTTGTACAAGGTCTTTGGGGCTGATTGCCATATTATCACGCAGGTAGTCGAAACCGAATTCGTTGTTTGTACCAAAGGTGATATCTGCCAGATAAGCTTTGCGACGTGCGTCGGAGTTAGGCTGATGGCGGTCGATACAATCTACACTCAATCCGTGGAACATGTATAGCGGGCCCATCCACTCGGAGTCACGCTTGGAGAGGTAGTCGTTCACGGTAACCACGTGTACACCATTGCCGGTCAATGCATTGAGGAATACAGGCAGGGTAGCTACAAGGGTCTTACCTTCACCTGTTGCCATTTCGGCAATTTTACCTTTATGCAGTACTACACCACCAAAGAGCTGAACATCGTAGTGGATCATATTCCATACGGTATCATTTCCACCGGCTACCCAATGGTTCTGATAGATGGCTTTGTCATCTTCAATGCGTACGAAGTCTTTAGTGGTTGCCAGCAGGCGGTCGAAGTCGGTGGCAGTAACTACTATTTCTTCATTTTCGGTGAAGCGCTTGGCTGTTTCTTTTACGATAGAGAAAGCGGTAGGCAGAACTTCTTCGAGTGCTTTCTCGTAGATGTCCAATATCTCTTTTTCAATTTTGTCAATCTGGTTGAAGATTTCTTCACGTTTTTCCAGTTCGGTGCTTTCAACGCTGGCTTTCAGTTCGTCTACTTGGGCACGTTGTTCGGTGGCAGAGTTCTTGATGTATTCTTTCAGTTCTTCTGTCTTGGCACGCAGTGCGTCGTTGTCGAGCTTTTCTACTTTCGGGTAAGCGGCTTTGATCTTTTCCACCCACGGCTGTATTTCTTTCATGTCGCGTGTGGATTTGTTGCCGAAAATCGAGCTTAAAATTTCATTAAATCCCATTATATATCTGTTTTTATTATTATTTACTAAATTGATTGAAGAGCGCAATTACAAACGTTTTAATTGCAATTGCTGGCATTTTGGGTACAAAGTTACACTAAAATGCTGATTTTCCAGTGATTTACGGGAGGTTTTTTACAAATCGAGAGGACTTGCAGTACTTGCATTCGGAGCACGAATGCGCATCACACTCGATAGAGTGGGAGCTATGCGGTCAACGCTGATGGGTATGCGAATTGTTTCGGCTTTGATACCAGCACCTATCAGAATAAGAGGAGCGGGGATATTGGCACTACGTACTACGCGGTTATCGGAATTATTTTCCTGCATGATGGTCCAGCCAGGTAGTATATTTATCAATAAATCGCCAGAACGTTTACGGTGAAAACTATTACGTACCAGTTCTATTTGTGGCGACCATGAGCCTAAGAGTAGTCTGTGGGCGGAATAAACTTCGTTTACACCACTGAACTGCACCAGAAATTCGGCAGATTTATCTTGTATCTCAGCCAAATTCAATTGTTTGTTTTCAATGAGTTTGTGATTGAGATAGATTTGTTGGTTGTAATAAGCTTCTACATATTGTCCCTCTCCATAAGTAGCCATAAGATACATATTCAAGAGGGTAGCACAACGGTTCAAGTAAAATTCTCCCCCCGGTATACGGTAAATACTGGCATCGGCAACTTCAGGATCAGTATATCCGGTGGAGGTGATGCAGAAAAGCACGTTATGAAGTCCTACTTTACGTTCTATGATATCCAGCAAGTTGGCGATGCTACGGTCCAGACGGACGTATGCATCTTGCACTTCCATAGCACAATCTTGTGTGCTTTGGTGATTATAATTACCTGCATAGTAGGTAAGTGACAATAAATCGGGTACATTATCCTGACCGATAGTACTCTTGTTCAACAACTCTTCGGTCAGTAAATTGACTTCGTCGTTGACAAAAGGACTGGTAATCATCCGACGGTATTTGTTGATTCGTTCACCGTCCAATTTATATTTAAATGGCTGGTTGCGCCATTCCGGTAGAAAAGTATAGCTAGTGAAGGGATGCACTGGCGTCCACACCATATCTTTGATACGGAAGTCAGGTGATTTCCGTTCGTTGTATTGGCTTACCCACCATGGAAACTCGCTATAGTAGGTAGTGCTGCACCATTTTCCTGTATTTTCATTGAGCCAAAAGGCACCGTTTCCGGCATGTCCGGCGCCAAAGATGGCGGCATCTCGGAATGGGGCGATGGCATATACTAAACCTTTATTGCGCGTAGCTATTTTCAGCTCGTCGGCAAACGTAGAAGTCAGTAATTGTGAAGGAGAGGTACTTTCATCGGTGTAGTTACCCATGAAGTTGGGATCGTCTACACAATTTACAGGACGTAGCGTACCGGCATCCAACCAATTTTCTGCAATGATGCCGTTTATAGAAGGGGTACTTCCTGTATAAATGGCTGCAATAGCAGAAGCACGGTCTGTTCCGTTGAATGGGAATTCTGCTTGGTGGAATACTTTGCCGTCACGTAATAGTCGTTTGAAACCTTTTTCTCCGTACAAAGATGAAAATGCTTCCATGTAATCCGTGCGCAACTGATCAATTGTCAATGCTACTACCAATTTTGGGGTAGCAGGCAGTGGTTGGGCTTGCAGGCCGCTGAAAGTCAGCGCGAGTATGGAAGTTATCAGTCCTTTTTTCATTATTTTCGTTTGTAGGAGAGAATAAGGTTGCTTGCCGAACGTATCAACAAACACAGTGCCAAAGGTAATACAGCTAAGTCGATTTTTTGTGGAATTATCGCCCAAAACCCTATAAAAAGTGTTAAAACTGTAAAATTGGCCAACATATAGCGGCTTAATTTCTTTTTTCGCACTCTATTTAGCATACATGGCAGGCAAAGTAAGTGCAATGGATGGAAGACAAACAGCAGATAGTTGGGGCTGACTGCCGGGTGTTGTGAGAAAAGTACCAGAAATGCAAGGATACATCCGGCAAGTCCGGCTGCAAGGAATAGTATGAGGTCGATTCCCCATAATGTTTTTCCATTGCGGATGCCATAAATGGTGGCGACTGTTACTATAATAAATAATAGTAAAGATGCTTGCATAGGTGTAATACCACCCGATTGATGGTCGGCAGCTGTTTTACCGGTGATTACTACTTTCTCGTCAGTAGTTACCAGAGGACGTACTTGTCCGGCGGTGTCTGCTATTTGAGCTTTATTGAAGAATTCTTGCACGTAGAAAGGGATGAACATCATCAGTCTTCGGTTGATGGGTTTGTCAGCCTGACTACCAATGCAGAGGTCTATACCAAAACGTGACCAGAGATGCCCTTCACTATATTTATGTAGTAAATCACGGAAGGTTATTCCGGTGTGCGTGTCGGTCATATTGTCAGCATATTCCAAATTGCCGTTGATAGCTTTTTCTATGAGATCACGCGGACGAGTGGCGCAGTTGTCGTAAAAGAAATTATAGCGATATACTCGGTTTTCTGGGCGATAGTTTTCTTGCAGAAGGTTTACGAGTTGGACCTTTTCTTCTTGATTGAGATTCAATGTCTGTTGCCAGACGTCACGACCGGAATAGTCGTATTCGGCAGCAAAGTGTTCATAGTCTGATACGCCCAGTTGATAATCTGTTTCTCCTAAAGCAAAGCGGAAGATGAAATTAGGGGTATTGAAGTTGAACATACCATAATTAAATACAGCATCAATACCTTGTGTGAAGTTTTGGTAGCGTATGGCAGTATGACCGAAGAGTGAATATATTTCTCCGCCCGAAGCGCACGTCAGCAGGCTGATACGTATGGAGTCGGAAGTATTTCCTTGCTGCGTTTGTGTTTGGGCAATGGCCTTGTGTGCACAAAGGAAAAATAGGATGACATATATAGTAATGAGTATGTTCCGTTTCATGGCTGCAAACTTACATAAAAATCTTGATTATGATACAAAGGAAGAACTAAATTCTAAATTTGAAAATTAAGATAAAGTTATTATTTGTGTTTGTTGGTGATATTCTAAATGTCTTACTCTAGATTTAGATGATACTTATAAGAGTCAGTCAAATCTAGAGTAAGACAGTAAATTATTCTCAGCAAGCCGAGTTATTTCTTATTAAAATCGTATCTTTGCACCGCTAAACAATAAGCAACCTAGTGAATCTCATTATTGATATAGGAAATACGATCGCAAAAATAGCGGTATTTGATGGCTCTGTCATTGTAGAAGTGATGTATGACTCCAATCTAACATTGGAGCATCTGTCTGATATTTACTCTAGATATCCATGCGAAAAGGCGATTGTTGCTACGGTTATCGATTTGAGTGAACGGGTGACAGACCAATTGGCGCTTTTACCCATGCCGCTTCTTTGGTTGAACGAAAAGATACCTCTTCCGGTGGAAAACCTTTACGAAACTCCTCAGACTTTGGGGTACGATCGTATGGCAGCAGTGGTAGGTGCTAATGAACAATTCCCGGACAAAGATTTGCTCGTAATTGATGCCGGTACATGCATCACTTACGAATTTATTGATGCAGCCGGACGATATCATGGTGGGAATATCTCTCCCGGTATGCAGATGCGCTTTAAGGCGCTACATCAGTTTACCGGAAAGCTTCCTTTGGTGGCATCTGAAGGGCGTTGCCCGGAATTGGGTAAAGATACGGAAACCGCCATCCGAGCCGGAGTGCTGAAAGGAATGGAATATGAAATCTCAGGGTATATTACCGCCATGAAGTATAAATATTCCCAACTTTTGGTTTTTTTAACGGGCGGTGATGATTTTTCTTTTGATACAAACTTAAAAAGTATCATCTTTGCAGACAAATTTTTAGTGTTGAAAGGATTAAACCGAATTTTAAACTATAATAATGATAGGATATAGACAAACACTTTTGGTGCTCTTGCTCACGATGTTATCAGGAGTGGCAGTCGCTCAAAATAATACGAATTCTCCTTATACGAGATATGGATATGGACAATTGTCAGACCAAGGTTCAGGTAATAGCAGGGCTATGGGTGGCATTGGCTATGGATTGAGGGACAAGTACCAAACCAACTTTCTGAATCCGGCGTCCTATACGGCAGTAGATTCGCTTACTTTTATATTTGATGGAGGGCTCTCTTTGCAGAATACCAATCTTAGTGATGGTAACATAAAGCAAAATGCTAAAAATTCAAGCTTTGATTACATAGTCATGCAGTTTCGTGCCAGCAAATGGGCAGCAGTCAGCTTGGGATTATTGCCTTACTCAAATGTAGGTTATAGCATGGGAAAATACAATGAGGATAAGGTTTACCCTAATAACTCCAGTGCTACAACTTATTCCGGTGAAGGTGGATTGCATCAATTGTACTTAGGTGCAGGTTTTAAAATAATTAAAAATCTTTCAGTGGGTGCGAATATTTCGTATCTTTGGGGAGATATAACTCGTACTGCGAATCAGAGTTTCCCTTCTAATTCGGCTATTATGCCTTTTACACGGGTATTCAATGTAGCAGTAAAAAGTTACAAACTGGATTTCGGTGCACAATATACCCATCAATTCAGTAAGAAACATGAAGCGACTTTGGGTGTTGTGTTCTCTCCGGGCCATGATTTGAGTAATGATTCATACGTGCAGGACCAACTGGGAAATTCCAGTACGGGGGCTACCGTCAGTACAAGAGATACAGTTGCTACTTTCGGCATTCCAACGACATTTGGTGTTGGTGTAACCTATGTATACGATAATCGTTTGACACTAGGAGTGGATGTCATGCTTCAAGATTGGAATAAGACGTCTTATATGAATGATAAAAATGCATTTTGTAAGCGTGAAAAAATAGCATTTGGTGCGGAATATCTTCCGAACCCTATGGGAAGAAGTTATTTTTCTCATGTGAAATATCGTTTGGGAGCCTATTATTCTAAGCCTTATTATAAAATTGACGGTGTACGTGCTGCCAATGAGTATGGGTTAACTGCTGGTTTTGGCTTGCCCATTCCACGAACTCGTTCTTTGTTGAGTATTTCTGCTCAATATGTGAGGATGCAAGGTACCAATGCTGCTTTCTTGAATGAGAATACTTTGCGCATTTGTGTAGGTGTAACCTTCAACGAACGTTGGTTCTTCAAACGTAAAGTGGATTAATGAATTTGAATAGACGTAAATATAACAACTAAAATTTAAATACAATGAAATTTAAGACGCTTGTAGCTGTTTTGCTTCTTTCGGGTGGAGTAACCAGCGCTTTTGCACAGAATGATGATTGTAATAAAAACAGTAGCATCTCGCATGAGGCGGTAAGAGCCGGTAATTTTAAAGATGCTTATGCTCCATGTATGGCTGTACTGAAAGACTGTCCTACATTGAGATATTACACTTTTACGGATGCTCAGAAGATTCTGGTAGGTTTCTTGAGTAAAATCAAGGATAGAAATTCTGCCGATTACAAGAAGTATTTTGATGAGTTGATGAATGTATATGATTTGAGAATGAAGTATATTCCTGAATTTGTTCAGAAAGGAATGAAAGGTGTGCCCAGTATAGCAGATGCTTTGGGTGCTAAGGCTGTGGATTATCTCCAATATGCTCCCGCTCCGGATCTTAATACTGCTTATAATTGGTTGAAAGAGTCTGTAAACTCAGAAAAGGGTGGCTCTAAACCTGCTGTTCTGCACTATTTTTTGGATATATCCATGCAGAAAGTTAAAGCTGACACTAACCATACAGATGACTTCTTCCAAGATTATCTTAATGCTTCTCAATATGCAGACGATGCTATTAATGCTGAAAACAATGAAGCAAAGAAGAAGAACTTGCAGCTTATTAAAGATAATTTGGTAGCTATGTTCATCAATAGTGGCGTTGCCGACTGCGAATCTTTGCAGAATATCTATGGTCCGAAGGTAGAAGAGCATAAGGCTGACTCTGCTTTCTTGAAAAAAACCATCGCTATCTTGAAGATGATGAAGTGTAACGAGAGCGAAGCTTATTTTAAGGCTTCTGAATATATGTATCGCATCAATCCCACTGCTGATGCAGCTATAGGCGTTGCGTATATGTATTATAAGAAAGCAGATTTTGATAATGCTATAAAGTACTTCGATGAAGCTTTGAACAAAGAAACTGATAACAAGAAGAAGGCCGAAATTGCTTATGCTACTGCTGCCGGATTATTGCAGGTGAAGAAATTGTCTCAAGCCAGAAGTTATGCTCAGAAGGCTATCAGCTATAACGAAAACTTTGGTGATCCTTATATTTTGATTGCTCAGATGTATGGTTCAAGTCCTAACTGGAGTGATGAAGCTGCTTTGAATAAGTGTACTTACTTCTTGGTAATTGACAAATTGCAGAGAGCTAAAGCTGTAGATCCTTCTGTAGCAGAAAAAGCAAATGAGTTGATTTCAACTTATGCCCGTCATACTCCGCAAGCTAAAGACCTGTTTATGTTGGGTTACAAAGCTGGTGACCGTGTTACTATCGGCGGTTGGATCGGTGAATCAACAACGATTAGATAAAACTATGCTTCTACGGCTTAATAAAGTTGCTTGTCATAGAAATACAAACATAACCATTGCCCTTGGGGTAATGGTTATGTTTCTTTTATTTTCTGCCTGTTCGGGACGTAAAAAGGAACTAGGGAAAGCTATTACCGAACGTGATTCATTGCCGGTGTTGGATACTCGGGGAGTTACGACCCTGATTTCGGACTCTGGTATTACACGTTATCGTATCGTTACGGAAGAATGGCTGATGTTTGACCGTAAAAATCCTCCTCACTGGGCATTTGAAAAGGGAGTATATCTAGAGAATTTCGACTCCTTGTTTCAGGTCGAAGCAAGCATCAAGTCAGATACAGCATACTTCTTTAATAAGGAAGGCTTATGGAAGTTGATGGGAAATGTACATATACAAAACCTCAAGGGAGAAAAGTTTGATACCCAACTGCTGTACTGGGATCAGAATAAGCAAAAAGTGTACTCGGATAAGTTTATCCGAATAGAGCAGCCAGACCGTATAATTACCGGACGTGGTTTTGAGTCCAACCAGCAAATGACCGTTTATACCATACATAAGCCCGAAGGTGTTTTTTACATGGATGATGAGCCGGTTGTTGCTGATAGCTTGAAAACAGATTCTGTTAACTGATATTATGGATACCGTTGTATATTTATTGATAACTATGCTCTTCTCTGCCTTTTTTTCGGGCATGGAGATTGCTTTCGTTTCCGTAGATAAGTTGCGCTTTGAAATGGAACGGAGACCTGGTGTGGTTTCCAATATTTTAGGCTATTTCTTCCGCAACCCCAATAATTTTATCTCTACCATGTTGGTGGGGAATAATATTGCACTTGTTATTTACGGTATTTTAATGGCGCAAATCATAGAGGTGAATTTACTTGCCGGCGTGATTTCCAATCATTTTGTGATGGTATTGGTGCAGACTATCATTTCTACGCTTATTATTTTAGTAACAGGAGAGTTCTTACCAAAAACTTTGTTCAAAATCAATCCGAACTTGATGTTGAGGGTATGTGCTGTTCCTTTGTTTATCTGTTATATCATCTTGTTTCCAATTTCGAAATTGGCTTCAGGGTTATCGTATCTGTTCCTTCGTGTCTTTGGCATGAAGATTAATAAAGATGCTTCCGACAAAGCCTTTGGCAAGGTGGATCTCGACTACTTTATTCAATCTAGTATTGAGAATGCTGATAGTAGGGAAGAACTGGATGCGGAAGTAAAGATATTCCAGAATGCCCTCGACTTTTCGAATATAAAGATACGCGATTGTATCGTACCACGTACAGAAGTTGTTGCTGTGGATGTAACCACTTCTCTTGAAGATCTGAAGAGTTTATTTGTAGAATCCGGTATTTCCAAAATCATCGTATACGATGGTAATATAGATAATGTTGTGGGGTATATCCACTCATCTGAGATGTTCCGTAATCCGGCTGACTGGCGGAATAATGTGAAGGAAGTTCCTATCGTTCCTGAAACGATGGCTGCACATAAACTGATGAAGTTGTTTATGCAACAAAAGAAAACCATTGCTGTAGTGGTGGATGAATTTGGCGGGACATCAGGCATTGTTTCTTTGGAAGACCTGGTTGAAGAAATTTTTGGAGATATAGAAGATGAACATGATAACACCTCTTATATATGCAAGCAGATTGACGAACATGAATATGTGCTTTCGGCACGCTTGGAGATAGAAAAGGTGAACGAGACTTTCGGACTGGATTTGCCGGAATCAGATGATTATCTGACAGTGGGCGGACTGATCCTGAATCGTTATCAGAGTTTCCCGAAATTGCACGAAGTGATTTCCATAGACGATTACCAATTCAAAATTATCAAGGTAACGGCTACCAAAATTGAGTTAGTACGCTTGAAAGTCATTGAATAATTATATTTAGGCGTAATTTTTTAGGGAATAAATAGATGCGTATTAGCATTTTTTGTATCTTCGTGCGCTAAAATGAACATTAACGAGAAAATAATAATAAATAAATAAATCATATTAACAAAAATGGCAACATTACAAAACATCCGGTCTAAAGGACCCTTATTGGTGATTGTTATTGGTTTGGCGCTGTTTGCTTTCATCGCAGGTGACGCGTGGAAAGTGCTTCAGCCACACCAGTCACAAGACGTAGGTGAAGTGAACGGGGAGACTATTTCCGCTCAAGATTATCAAGCATTGGTAGAGGAATATACAGAAGTTGTGAAGTTCTCTAGTGGCATGAATGCATTGAGCGATGAGCAAACCAACCAAATTAAAGATCAGGTATGGCAAACATACGTAAACAATAAATTGATTGAAAAAGAAGCTAAGAAGCTTGGTTTGACCGTATCTAAAGCTGAAATTCAAGCAATCATCGACGCCGGTGTACATCCGATGTTGCAACAGACTCCATTCCGTAATCAGGCAACTGGTGCATTCGACAAGGATATGTTGAAGAAGTTCTTGGTAGATTATTCTAAGATGAACAAGGCGCAAATGCCTGCTCAATATGCCGAATACTACGATTCTATGTATAAGTTCTGGTCTTTCATTGAAAAGTCACTTGTACAGGCTCGTTTGCAAGAAAAATATCAGGCTCTGATTACCAAGTCTCTGTTCTCTAATCCGGTTGAAGCACAAGATGCTTTTGATGCCAGAGTGAACCAGACTGACTTGTTATTGGCTGCTATCCCTTATACTTCTATCGTAGACTCTACAATTACCATCAGCGAATCGGAGTTGAAAGCTGCCTATGATAAGAAGAAAGAACAGTTCAAACAGTATGTAGAAACCCGTACTATCAAGTATATCGATGTACAGGTAACAGCAAGCCCTGAAGATAGAGCTGCTATTCAGAAAGAAGTAGAAGAAGCTACTGAGCAACTTGCCGGTAACCCTGCTGATTATACTACTTTCATCCGTTCTACCGGTTCTATTACTCCGTATGTAGATCTGTTCTACACAACTAAAACTTTGCCTGCTGATGTTGCAGCTCGCTTGGATTCAGTAGCTGTAGGTGGTGTTTATGGACCTTATTATAATGTAACTGATAATACAATCAACTCTTTCAAAAAGTTGGCTTCTGTAGCTGCTGCTGACTCTATCGAGTTCCGTCAAATCCAGGTTGCTGCTGAGGATGCTGCGAAGACTAAAACTTTAGCTGACAGTATTTACAATGCAATTAAGGGTGGTGCTGATTTCGCAGAAATCGCTAAGAAGTATGGTCAAACAGGTGAGCCTACTTGGATTTCTTCTGCTAATTACGAAGGGGCTCAAGTAGACGGTGACAACTTGAAGTATATTACTGCTGTAACTACTTTGGGACAGAATGAGTTGACTAACCTGCCTTTAGGACAAGCAAACGTTATCTTGCAAGTTACCAACAAGAAGGGTGTAAAGGATAAATATAAAGTTGCCGTTATCAAGCGTTCGGTCGATTTCAGTAAGGAAACTTATAGTAAGGCATATAATGATTTCAGCCAGTTTATCGCTGCTAACAATACATTGGATAAAATGACTGCTAATGCTGAAGATGCTGGTTACAGACTTTTGGATAAAGCAGATTTGTATAGCTCTGAACACGGAATTGGTGGTGTAAGAGGTACAAAAGATGCATTGAAATGGGCTTTCGAAGCAAAAGCCGGTGAAGTTTCCGGTTTGTACGAATGTGGTGAAAGCGATCGTATGTTGGTTGTTAGTGTAGTAAATATTGTTCCGGAAGGTTATCGTCCGTTGGCTTTGGTAAAAGATCAATTGAGATATGAAATTCTTCGTGACAAGAAAGCTGAGAAGATTATGGCCGACATGAAGGCTGCTAATGCTACTACTTTTGATCAATACAAGAACATGGCTGCCGCAGTTAGCGATTCTGTAAAACACGTTACTTTCGCAGCATCTGCATACGTTCCAGTTTTGCGTAGCAGCGAACCTATGGTAAGTGCATACGCTTCTGTAGCTGAGCTGAACAAGTTGAGTGCTCCGCTTAAAGGTAATGGCGGTGTATTTGTTCTTCAACCATACGCAAAAGAAAAACTGAACGAAACATACAATCAGGATATTGAAGAAGCTACATTGGAAACAATGCATGCTCGTATGGCATCTCAGTTCATCAATGACTTGTATCTGAAAGGTGAAGTAAAAGATAAGCGCTACTTGTTCTTCTAAGAAGCATAGGTGAATAGATAAATGAGAAGCCGCTCGGTTATGCCGGGCGGCTTTTTAATTATCTATATATTTCATTTTCTATTCGCTCCGTTGTCGTTGTGCAACTTTATTCCTACCTTTGCATTCTAATAAAGGGGACTAATTATTGTTTCCTGCTTTGAAACTACCTGTTTCGTCTAATGAAACCAACAGTTTCAACGCATGAAACAGATAGTTTCCCCTGAGGAAACAACAGGTTTCCTTCAATGAAACAAATGATTCTCTACAAGAAAACAAGAATATATGCAGAAACGACTTCTTTTGGGCTTGACACTCTCCGAATTGCAATCGGTGGTAAAGAATCTGGGTATGCCCGGTTTTGCTGCCAAACAGATTGCATCTTGGTTGTACGACAAGAAGGTAACATCCATTGACGAAATGACGAATCTGTCATTGAAACATCGCGAGTTGTTGAATGAATCTTATGAAGTAGGTGCCGCAGGCCCTATTGACGAAATGCGCTCAGTAGACGGTACGGTGAAATACTTGTATCGGACAGATGGCGGTCACTTTGTTGAAGCGGTCTACATTCCCGATGAGGATCGTGCTACTCTTTGTGTATCTTCTCAAGTGGGCTGCAAAATGAATTGCAAGTTTTGCATGACCGGTAAACAAGGCTATACAGCCAATCTGTCTGCTAACGAAATTATCAATCAAATCATATCTTTACCCGAACGGGATAAACTGACTAATGTTGTGATGATGGGGATGGGCGAACCACTCGATAACCTGGACGAAGTTTTGAAAGCTCTGGAAGTAATGACCGCATCATACGGTTTTACTTGGAGTCCTAAGCGTATTACCCTTTCTACAGTAGGGCTAAAAAAGGGTTTACAACGCTTTATCGAAGAGTCTGATTGCCATCTTGCTATTAGTTTGCATACTCCGGTACCCTTGCAGCGTCGTGAATTGATGCCCGCAGAGAAAGCATTTTCTATAACGGAAATTGTAGAATTGTTAAGAAACTATGATTTTAGTAAACAGCGCAGACTATCTTTCGAATATATTGTTTTTAAAGGCGTGAATGATTCTCTGCTTTATGCCAAGGAACTTTTGAAACTACTGCGAGGCGTGGATTGCCGGATAAATCTTATTCGTTTCCATGCTATACCGGGAGTGGATTTGGAAGGTGCCGATATGGAAACGATGGCTACCCTACGCGATTATCTCACTTCGCACGGACTGTTTACTACCATACGTTCCTCTCGTGGTGAAGATATTTTTGCAGCTTGTGGCATGCTTTCTACAGCTAAGCAAGAGGAGAATAAACAAGAATTAATATAAATTATTAACTTAAGTGAGGAGGATGTTACGCATTCTTCGTAGCTTTGTGAAAACTAAAACTGTAGAGATATGAAAAAGCATCTGTTTTATTTGAGTATGGCTCTTGTTTTGACCCTATTTTCTGCGTGCAGCGGTAAAAAAGGTGTGTTTACTCCGACTTCCAGTGGTCGTGCCTATGAAATCTTGGTAGTAGTAGATCCGGGAGTATGGGAACGTCCGGCAGGTAGAGCTCTGTTTGATGTACTTGATTCAGATGTGCCGGGACTTCCTCAATCTGAACGTTCGTTCCGTATCATGTTCACTTCTCCGGCCAATTATGATGCTACTTTGAAGTTGATTCGCAATATTATCATAGTGGAAATTAATAAAGATCTTTATACTCAGCCTAAGTTCAAGTATGCTAAAGATGTATATGCTGCTCCACAATCCATTCTGACTATCCAGGCACCTGATGAAGCTTCGTTTGCTAAGTTTGTAGAGGAGAATAAGCAAGTCATCATAGACTTCTTTACACATGCCGAAATGAACCGTCAGATTTCCGTATTGAAAAATAAGCATAGTGACTATGTTTCTACAAAAGTAAAGAGCATGTTCGACTCTGATGTATGGGTGCCGGGCGAATTGGTTTCTACTAAGCAAGGTGAAGACTTCTTCTGGGCAGGAACAAATGCTGCTACAGGTGACCAGAACTTCGTTATCTATTCTTATCCTTATACTGATAAAGATACATTTACCAAAGAATATTTCGTGCATAAGCGCGACTCCGTAATGAAAGCAAATATTCCGGGTGCCAAAGAAGGTATGTATATGTCAACCGATACACTGATGACCGATGTGCGTCCTATTTCGGTACAAGGTGAGTATGCTTTGGAAGCTCGTGGCTTGTGGCGTGTAAAGGGTGACTTTATGGGTGGCCCATTCGTATCACATGCCCGTTTGGACAAAGCGAACAAACGTGTTATCGTATCGGAAGTCTTTGTTTACTCACCTGATAAATTGAAACGCAACTTGGTTCGCCAAATGGAAGCTTCCCTATATACTTTGAAATTGCCTAACAGTAAGCAAGAAGGTATGGAGATTCCGGTGAACTCGGCCGCAAAAGACACTATTAATAATAAGTAATAAAATGGAAGACAACAAAATAAGAATCGGCATTACGCAAGGCGACATAAATGGCGTAGGCTATGAAGTAATTCTAAAAACATTCTCAGATCCTGTGATGCTGGAATTATGTACGCCTGTTATTTATGGTTCGCCAAAGGTTGCAGCTTATCATCGCAAATCCCTCGATTTGCCTACGAACTTCAGCATCGTTAATTCTGCTTCGGAAGCGGCAGACAACCGTTTGAGCGTTGTTAACTGTACAGATGATGAAGTGAAAGTAGAGTTTTCAAAGCCCGATCCCGAAGCCGGAAAGGCAGCACTCGGTGCATTGGAAAGAGCTATTGAAGAGTTCAAGGAGGGATGGATAGATGTTATAGTAACAGCTCCCATCAACAAACATACCATCCAGTCGGAGGATTTTGCTTTCCCCGGACATACGGAATATATTGAAGAAAGATTGGGAGATGGCGGAAAAGCCTTAATGATCTTGATGAAAGATGATTTCCGAGTGGCACTGGTAACCGGACATATCCCTGTTAGCCAGATAGCATCGACCATAACCAAAGAACTGATACAAGAGAAGTTGGTGATTTTTAATCGTTCCCTTAAACAGGATTTCGGTATTGATGCACCTCGTATTGCAGTGTTGTCTTTGAATCCACATGCAGGTGACGAAGGTCTCCTAGGGACAGAAGAGCAAGAGATTATTATTCCGGCCATTCAGGAGATGGCAGCAAAAGGTATGCTTTGTTATGGACCTTATCCGGCAGACGGATTTATGGGTTCGGGCAACTTTACCCACTTTGACGGTGTACTGGCTATGTATCACGATCAGGGTTTGGCCCCATTCAAAGCTTTAGCTATGGACGAAGGTGTGAATTATACGGCAGGACTTCCCGTTGTACGTACTTCACCCGCTCATGGCACGGCGTATGATATTGCAGGAAAAGGACTGGCTTCGGAAGACTCCTTCCGTCAGGCAGTCTATGTAGCCATTGACGTGTTCCGTAACCGTGAACGTGAGAAAGTGGCACACGCTAATCCTTTACGCAAACAATATTACGAAAAACGTGACGACAGCGATAAATTGAAGCTCGATAGCGCAGAAGAAGATTTATAGTATGACGAAAGCGGAGATACAACAAGTAAAATTACGTTTTGGCATCATTGGAAACAATGAAACACTGATGCGAGCAATCGATATTGCCATTCAGGTGGCGCCTACCGATTTGTCTGTGCTGATTACCGGAGAGAGTGGAGTAGGAAAGGAGAGCTTTCCGCAGATTATCCACCAATACAGCCGTCGTAAGCATGGACAATACATTGCCGTGAACTGTGGTGCCATTCCGGAAGGTACCATCGATTCCGAGTTGTTCGGGCATGAGAAGGGAGCTTTTACGGGAGCTATCGGTGAACGGAAAGGTTACTTTGGTGAGGCAAATGGCGGAACTATTTTTCTTGACGAGGTAGGTGAATTACCATTACCAACTCAGGCACGTTTGCTTCGTGTACTCGAAAGTGGTGAATTCATGAAGGTAGGTTCTTCTAAAGTAGAGAAAACCGATGTGCGTATTGTTGCAGCCACCAATGTGAACCTGACACAAGCCATCGCGAACGGTCGTTTCCGTGAAGATTTGTACTACCGTTTGAATACAGTTCCCATTCAGATACCGCCTTTACGTGAGCGTGGTGAGGATGTAGTTCTGTTATTCCGTAAGTTTGCATCGGACTTTGCTGAGAAATATCGTATGCCAGCCATCCAATTGACTGAAGATGCCAGACAGATGTTATTATCATATTCATGGCCGGGCAATGTGCGTCAGTTGAAGAATATCACAGAGCAAATATCCATTATAGAGACGAATCGTGAAATCAATTCATCTATCTTAAAGGTGTATTTGCCTGAGCAAAATACTATGCAACGCCTTCCGGCATTGTTTGGTGTAAAAGAAAGTAAAAGCTTCGAGAGTGAGAGGGAAATTCTCTATCAAGTGCTTTTCGACATGCGCCATGATGTGACGGAGTTGAAGAAGTTGGTACATGAAATCATGACTGAGCAGGGCAGGGGAACCGTGTCTTCACAGGCAGTAGCACCCTCTACCTATTTTACGCCGACACCTCCGGCCGTGGTACCTCCGGTAACCTCTGGTGTACCTACTATTATTCATCCTTCAATAAAATCGGCTCCAACCGTGGATGATGATATTCAGGATACGGAAGAATATGTGGAAGAATCTCTCTCCTTAGACGAAGTAGAGAAAGAAATGATACGCAAAGCGCTTGAAAAGCATCATGGTAAGCGTAAAAGTGCAGCGCAGGACTTGAATATATCCGAGCGCACCTTATACAGAAAGATAAAAGAATATGGATTGGATTAAAAAAATAGCACTAATCACAGCTTTGGTTGGTTTGGTGCTCGTGGTATATTCCTGCCGCATCTCTTTGGGGCTTGCCCCGATTAGTTCTATTGATTACTCGAAGGTGAAGACTGTTTCTATCGGTGAATTCCAGAACCGTGCGGAATACGTATATGCTCCTTTGGCTACAGAGTTTAATCAGAAGTTGAAGGACATGTTTATACAACAAACACGTCTGCGCCTGGTGAATAGTGGAGGTGATCTTGAAATTAGCGGCGAAATAACCGGTTATAATCAATATAATGAGTCGGTGGATGCTAGTGGTTATTCTTCTAAAGTGAAGCTGACATTAACTGTCAAGGTGACTTATGTAAATAACACAGATCATAAAGACGACTTCACAGACCAGCAGTTCTCCGCCTTCCAATTGTATGATTCTTCACAGTTGCTGACGGCGGTGCAAGACCAGCTTATTACTTTGATGGTGAAAGATATTACAGAACAAATATTTAATGCAACTGTAGCTAACTGGTAATATAAGAATGACTTCTGCCCATTTGCAACAATGGATTCAGCATCCCGAGACGCTGGATAGAGACACCTTGTACGAACTTCGCACCTTGGTGGCGCGCTATCCTTATTTCCAATCGTTACGTTTGCTTTACCTCAAAAATCTCTATCTGCTCCACGATATAAACTTTGGTGCTGAATTGCGCAAGGCTGTATTGTATGTGGCAGACCGTCGCGTTTTGTTCTATTTGATAGAAGGTGACCGTTATGTACTGCAAACACAAAAATCCTCGCTTCTCTCTTTCAAAGAAACGAATGAAGAACTTAGTGTAGATCGTACTTTATCCTTGATAGATGCCTTCCTAGCTACCGTTCCCGAGGAAAACTCATCCAGTATGGAACTGGATTATGCCATGGATTATACTTCCTATCTGACGCAAGATGAAGAGGAAACCGAATCGTCGGAAAGGACTCAGGCAGAAACCAAAGTCGAGTCACAGAAGCTTCGCGGGCATGAACTGATTGACGACTTTATTCTAAAAAGTGAATCTGTCAGTATGCCTGAAATAGAAGCTGAACTTCCGAAGGAAGAAGAAGAGAATGAATCCTCAGTTTCGACTCCTAATGATGAGTTGGATGATAGCTGTTTTACAGAAACTTTGGCGAAAATCTATATCAAACAGCGCCGATATGACAAAGCACTTGAAATTATTAAAAAATTAAGTTTGAATTATCCAAAAAAAAATGCTTACTTTGCAGACCAAATCAGATTTTTAGAGAAATTGATTATTAACGCTAAATCAAAATAACAAAATGTACTTATTATTAGTTATCTTAATGGTGATTGCATCTGTGCTGATGTGCTTCATTGTACTGATTCAAAATTCCAAAGGAGGCGGTCTGTCATCAGGATTTTCATCATCCAACCAAATCATGGGTGTACGCAAAACTACCGATTTCCTGGAAAAAGCAACATGGACCCTGGCAGCAGTTTTAGTCGTTTTCAGCATTGCCTCTGCTTATACAGTTCCTTCAACTTCTCATAAGAATGGTGAAGTGATTATGGAACAAGCACAGCAAGAAGAAAAAACTAATCCTTATAACATGCCTGTAGGTACAGCTGCTCCGCAGACTGAAGCTCCTGCTGCTACAGCACCGGCAACTACAGCACCTGCTACAGAACAACCTGCTGAATAAAGATAGACGGCATACGGTTAAAGCAATAAAAGATAAGCGAAATCATGAATTCTGAGAAAGAATAAGTGATTTCGCTTATTTTTTGTACCTTTGTGTATATAATGGAAAACATATAATAAATGAGATAAATTAAAAACTAAAATGAAAGAACACATTCAAAGAAAATTAAGCGAGTCGAAAACTGCACGCTGGGTAGTCTTGTCTCTGGTAGCATTTACAATGCTTTGCGGGTATTTCATAACGGATATGATGGCTCCTCTACAAGATCTGCTGCAAAGTCCCGTTGGTGGTGGAGGATTAGGATGGACGGGCGATGACTATGGAACATTCACCAGTGCTTACGGTTGGTTCAATGTCTTCTTCCTGATGTTGATTTTCGGTGGTATGATTTTGGATAAGATGGGAGTGCGTTTTACAGGATTGATGGCTACCTGCATTATGTTGATTGGTGTAGCAATCAAATGGTACGGTGTTTCCCATGATTTCGGAGGTGAAACAGTTTCTATCTTCGGTAGCGCTTGGGGATATCCTTTATTGGTTGCCTCTTTGGGTTATGCCTTATTCGGAGTCGGTATAGAGATTGCAGGTATTACGGTTTCCAAGATCATCGTAAAATGGTTCAAAGGTAAGGAAATGGCCTTGGCGATGGGACTTGAGATGGCTACGGCGCGTATTGGTACAGGACTTGCTATCGGATTAACTCCGTTGCTTTGCAGAGCTTTCAATAATGTTATCAGTATGCCTATATTGATAGGTTTGATACTCCTTTGCATTGGTACACTTTCATTCCTGGTGTTTGTGGTTATGGATAAACGCCGTGATGAACAAGATGCTTTGGATGCAACGGCAGAGGTAGAAGAACCATTCCGTGTCAGTGATATCTTTGAGATTATCAAATTGAAGGGTTTCTGGTATATTGCGTTGTTGTGCGTATTGTTCTATTCTGCGGTATTCCCATTCTTGAAGTTTGCTCCGAGCCTGATGATAAATAAGTTCCATATTGAAGCATCATTATCGGGTATCATTCCTTCTTTGCTGCCCTTCGGAAACATATTGTTGACTCCACTCTTTGGTAATCTATACGACCGTAAAGGTAAGGGAGCTACTATCATGTTACTTGGATCTATTATGCTGGTTATCATTCATTTTACTTTCTCTCTTCCTTTCTTGGATAATTGGTTGATCGCTCTGGTACTTATTATATTATTGGGAATAGCTTTCTCCTTGGTGCCTTCTGCTATGTGGCCTTCTGTTCCTAAGATTATTCCTGAAAATAAATTGGGAACAGCTTACTCGTTGATCTTCTGGGTACAAAACTGGGGACTTATGGGTGTTCCTTTGCTGATTGGTAAGGTGCTCGACAATTATTGCATCACCGGACATACCGATGCAGGAAAACCTATCTATGATTATACTATTCCGATGATTATCTTTACTTGCTTTGGTGTATTGGCCATTGTGTTTGCTATCTTACTGAAAGCTGAAGATAAGAAAAAGGGTTATGGTTTGCAGAAAGCCAATATTCAAAAATAAGATAAACTAAAAAACGAGCGGAAAAGATGGAAGCTAATGAAGGAAAAGTCAGTTTGTTGGATGCTGTTCCGGTTCGTTGTGGACATATTACAAGCGAATGGAAAGGTGAGTCAATTGTACTCACCTATCCTCGCTTTAAATATGACTGGATGCGTCGTTTCTTGTTGCCGAAGGGAATGTCACCTGATATTTGTGTGACGCTCGAAGAGCATGGTACTGCTGTATGGAATCTAATTGATGGCCAACGTACAGTACAAGAAATAGTATCTTTACTTGCCGAACATTTTGAGGGAGAAGCCAATTATGCTTCACGAATAACTACTTTTATAATGCAACTTCGGAAAGACGGATTTATTCAATTAAGAGTTAGAAAGTAAACTACTCTCCTCTATCTACTTTTATTAATCCTCCTGTTGCTGTATCAAACAACACTTTTACAGTCGAACTCTTGTTAAACAATACAGGAGCGAGGTATTCTATTGTACCGAATTGTGTGATCGGTAGTTCTTCATCGAACAATTTCTTGTTATTTTGAGTCAGAACGACTTGTGCTCTACCCGGAACATTGTAAGCTACACCTTCTAATTTCTTTTTGTTCTCTGCTACGTTGGAGAGGTCAGGAGTGTTTAGGTTGGTTACACTGATATAATATGGGTCACCGGCAAGATCATCTTTGGCAACTACACCCAGTTTCTTGGAGAAGCGGAAGGCTACTTCGTTCTTCATCTCTTTGGGAGTTAAGCGAATAATAACGGTTTTGGGTTCATCTTTTATAGTGCCGGAGAACATTTCGGCCATGGCACGTTCCTGTTGATTCAGATTGTCGAGCATCAATTTAAGCTGTGCGCCATCTTTGGGCATATTGTCGGCTTCACCACGCAGAAGGGCATTTTTGCTCTCGCGAATGCTGTAGATTTCTTTTGCAATTAATTCGGCCATTTTAGCACTGGAGCCGGTCATTAAGATTTCTTCGGTAAGGAAGCTCCGTGGGTCAATGCTTGTTTCCGCTGCTGTAGTAGGTTTGGCGCTTTGATTGTCTTGCTGACCACTGAAAGGCATGTTGATGGAACGCACAATACCGTCTTGCGTCAGTTCCATCAGAGGGGCTACGGTTTTATCTTTCAGTTTGACGAAATAGACATTGTCTTTATCCGGTACACCAGCCACACGGGTTTGTATCTTGTCCAATGTCCAGTACACTTCAGGTTCGGCGGACACGTTGTTAAGGCGCAAATAGCGGTCGGCATATTTGGAAAACTCTCCCGGGGTGTAGGTATGTTTGGTGGTTTGAAGTACAAATTCAATTTCTGTTTTGGGTAATACATACGTTACACCGTAGTCTTTGCCGTTCATTACACCTACAGTAACTTCTGTTTGGGCAGCGGCGGTAGTAGCCAGGAGTAAAGTTGAAAATATCAATATATTCTTTTTCATACGATCTATTGGTTTAGACTTAATTAAGTTGAGGGACAAAGTTAATCAAGTTATTGCTGTCCGGGGACGATTTTAAAATTATTAACGAACTACTCTTACTTATTCAACGAATTGTACACAAACAGGCTTGTCTACGACGATGTCCTGATGAGTATCGTTAAGTAGTCCGGTGATAAAATCACGTTCGTATACCTGAATTACATTACTGTCGCGGCAAGCAGCGAGTAGATATTTGCCATTAGGGGTAATGTTGAAATGGCGCGGATGGATACCGGTAAGCTGATAAGCCACTTTAGCAAGTGTGCCATTTTCGGGATTTACAGCGAAGATAGCGATGCCATCACCTTTCAACCGATTACTGGCGTAGAGATATTTTCCGTCGGGACTGAGGTGGATATCTCCACTACCACGAGCTGCCAGGGTATCGGCAGTGATGGATTGTATTTGTACCAGTTTGCCATCGTTGTAATTGAAGGCGGTCACTTTGCCGGATAATTCGGAAATAAGGTAAGCGTGCTTGCCATCGGGACTGAATGTGAGATGGCGGGGACCCGAATCCGCCTCTATATTGACGGTCTCTAAAGATGGATGAGGAATGATATCTTTAGGATGCAGCACGAAACGCAGAATACGATCGGCGCTGAAATCGGTGGCGAAGATGTATTTTCCATCCGGTGAGAATATTGTACAATGGATGTGCGGAACAATTTGGCGTATTGTATCAGGACCATTGGCTGTTCCTTCAAAAAGAGTATCTACGGGTTGGAGTGTACCATCATTGTTTATGGGAAAAACAGACATCGATCCTCCACTATAGTTGGCAGTCAACACTTCATTGCCGTTGGTGGCTACGTAGCAAGGATCGGCACCAAGGGTCCGTTCAGTGTTCAGTAAGCGTAGGTTTCCAGTCTCTTTATCGAAAGCAAGGGCACTGAGAGCGGCCGTACTATCATTCATTTCACTAACGGCATAGACGAATTTGCCATCTTCCGAAGGAGTGAGGTAGGAGGGGTTAGGAAGTTCTACAGAACTGAGCGGGGTGGTTACTCCGGTTTCCTGATTAAAGCGGAAGGTATAGATACCTTTGCTTGTTCCGTTGGTGTAAGTACCCACCAACATGGCGAGTTCGTCCTGATTGCTTGCAGTCTTTTGAGACGAACAAGCGGTGAGGCTTAATCCGATCATACAGTAGAGAAGTGTTTTCATTAGGTTTTATATTATATCCCCGTCCCCCTGAAGGGGGCGGAGAATAGTTTTGCTTATAGGACAACTTCTGCCACCCCTACCCGGTCATCATTCAGCACAATGCGCAGGTCACTGGCGGTTGTTCCTTTGAACGGAAATGAAATTAGTTTGCCATATTCGCTGACGGTTCCCGAATATACAGTCAGGAACTGACCGCCACCACCCGAAAGCTGGATTTCAAAATTAGCCGGCAGATTGTTGTCGCGTGTAAAGGCGATGGATACTTTATCTACTTTGGCTCCGTTCTTTAGGGCAAAGGTAATATAATCTCCTTTATTTCCTTGCCATGCGGTGTTGATTTTTCCATCGAGCACATTCTCTGCATCCTCCGGATTGGTGCTGGCACTTACCCGGCTGGCTGGCTTTTGGGCTTCAATGGTTTTGGCACGGGTCTGGTAATCTTCTACGGTCAACACACCGTTCAGGCGGATATCTTCGGAAGAAGCGCCTGCCATAAGGACGAAATCACCAGGTTCTACTACCCATTTCATGTGAGCATCCAGCAGCTCAAGGTGCTTGCGGTCGATAGTGAAGACTACTTCTTTGGTTTCGCCCGGTTGCAGATGAACACGTTCGAAGCCTGCAAGATTCTTCTCGTAGGTGGTGATGCTGCTTAATACATCACGACTATAGAGTTGAACCACTTCATCTCCGGCACGTTTCCCGGTATTGGTTACTTTGAGGCGTACGGTCGCTTTTTCGTTCGGAGTGATTACTTTAGGGGTAATCTCTAAATCGGAATATTCGAAGGTGGTATAGCTTAATCCATATCCGAAAGGATAGAGAGCACCGTTGATTCTTGACTGATTGCCGTCAGGTCCCGGATTCTTGCCGCCATCAATCTGAGAGGAGGGCTTGCAAGGGAAGTTGAAGGGAATTTGTCCGACGGTCTTTGGAAAGGTAACGGTTAACTTTCCGCCAGGGTTGTAATCTCCAAAAAGAACGTCGGCAAGTGCGATTCCTCCCTTAGAGCCCGGATACCATGCTTCGAGAATGGCAGGTACGAATTTGTCCGCCCAGTTCACAGAGAGCGGTCTGCCGTTGATAAGTATGAGTACCACCGGTTTGCCCGTAGCTTGTATAGCCTGTAGCAGTTGCAATTGACGTCCGGGGAGATCCAGACTGCTGCGTGATTTGTTTTCGCCACAGGTACGTTGTCCGCCACCAAGTACTACAACGGCTACATCGGCTTGACGGGCATCGGCTACAGCTTTGTCTATTACGGTTTGTTCTTCACCAGTCATCGGGTAGTCTATGATTTCACTTTCGGGCCAGTTGGCGTCTACCAGGTCGCAACCTTTAGTGTAGAGTACTTCGGCTTTGCCTTTTACTTTGTCTTGGATTCCTTGCAATACGGTGGTTACTTCTACAGCAAGCGGACCGTAATGTGTCAGGGCATACCCTTCTTCATTGGCATTAGGACCACATACAGCTATTTTCTTTATAGCATTGATGTCCAGTGGCAATGTGTTATTTGCATTCTTCAACAATACAATGGATTCACGGGATGCTTGCAGGGCAACAGCTTCGTTTTCTTCCTTTTCTACTTCTTTATCGGCTCCTGCAAGATCAGTTTGGTATGGAGCATCAAACAATCCAACGAGGAATTTTACCCGGAGTATATCACGTACCCGATCATTAATTGTTTCTTCGCTTAATCCGCCTTCTTTCACCAGTTCGCGAAGCGGAAGTACGAAGGAGTCGGGCGAACGGAATGTACATCGCACATTCAACCCAGCTTCTACGCTTTGACGAACAGCTTCCTTCATATCTTTGGCGGTGCCATGCTTGGTATAAAGATACTCTACGGCATCGCTATCCGATACCACATAACCACGGAAACCCATTTCATGGCGTAAACGCGTCATCAACCAGTAATAGCTTCCTTGGATGGGAATCCCGTCGTAATCGTTGTACGAGCTCATCACACCCAGCATGCCTGCCTCCTGAATCACTCTTTTGAAAGGATAAATATGAATGTTTTCTACTTCACGGGGCGACATTTGTGGATCGACGCGCGCCATGCCTTCGCGTGCCCCTTTGTTATTGCTGTATGCAGCGAAGTGTTTACCTGTAGCAGCTACCTGATGGTTATGTTGTAGACCACGTACCATTTCAATGCCCAGTTCGGCAACAAGATAAGGAGACTCTCCGTACACTTCCTCGTAACGTCCCCAGCGCTGATCCCTACCCACGTCAAGAATAGGAGCGTAGACGTTGGTATAGCCTAACATACGCGCTTCGCGTCCGGTGATTAATCCTACTTTATGAATGAGTTCACGGTTCCAGGTGTGTCCTAAGCCCAATTGAGTGGGGAAGTTGGTTGCTTTGTAACTCTCTACTCCCCGTATACCTTCGTTCGTGAAATCTACGGGAATGCCGAGGCGTGTATCTTCTATGAAGAAACGTTGTACTTCGTTCAATGCCCAGGCATGGCGGGATGCAGGCCATACGTTCTCGTTATCCGATGGCGGAAGCCCCCATTGCTGGAAGCCGTTGAGATGTTCGTCTATTGCGCCAACGCCATCTTTCCATAGCATTTGTTTCCACTCGGGAGTAGGGAGGGCATCTTTCAATACTCGTTTGTAGCCGTACAGGGTAACCATTTGGCAAGTTTTCTCTTCCAAAGTCATCTGTTTCAGCAGGTCTTCTATACGTGCGTCGAGGGTGGCGGTGGGATCTTCGTACACATCCTTCACTCCATTTTTGTTGAAGTCTATCCAACCTTTGTGATACATCTCACTCTTTACCGGTTTATATATTGCCGGTACTTTCATCGTTTTCTGTGCCGACAGCAATGTGCCGCTACCTAACAGTAAAGTGGCTACAATTAGTTTCTTCATGGCTATACTATGTTTTATTTTTATTCTTTACAGGTACCAAAGATACGGCTTATTAATAGGTAAGACATCATAAAATAGTCCAAAGTACGGGTATCTATTGTCCGGAGTAGTGCTACTTCTTATCTGTAACACTATTCCCCCTTATGTATAACTATATTTCCTGTAACTGTTAGCGAGACGTAATATCTATAGACTTTTGCTCTGTGTAGGTATCTACGAGGTCTATATATCCTTGTTGGAGCTGATTAACTGAATACAGGTAGAAAGCTAGGCAGAGTAATAATGCTATAGCAGTCAACATTGCACAAAATATAAGAATGATTTTGTTTAGGGTTCGCATTGGTAATAATGTCAACTCATACATGAAATTTTCTATTGCCTTCATATCCTTTGGTTTTAAGTAAGGATAGGCACAAAAAAACGTGCCCAATCCAATGTATTCAGAACATCCAAGGTACGGCAAAGAACCTGTGCAAACCGATACACCGAACGGGCACGCCTATCGTAAAATGACGACATAACGAGTACCGTTCAGTTTGGTTCGCACATTTAAAAATTTGCCGTTTTTGGATGTGCCAAACTGAAATATTTATAAAGCGAATGCTTTTGCATTCACAGGCAAAGATAGAGAAAAGAAGTTAAATAACAATTACCTCAAATAGATAAATTCAGATAAGATTAATGTAATGCAGAATATATTTTCTATCTTTGCACCGAAGAAAGTAGTAATCGTTCTTTATTTATGTACTTTTTGTTATTGGATATTTAGAATATTACTATAATTCTTTTTATAACCATTTGGTTGTAAAGTAATGGGCTTGACTGGATTTGACAGCGGGCAGAAATGGTAAGTAAGCATGCAGTGCGTCGTTGATTTGCACTTAAATCTCAGTCCTCAAAATTTTATCTGGCGAAACTAATTACGCTCTTGCTGCTTAATCGAATCATAGTAGATCGAGCTTAATCCCGGCACTAGGTGCTGGGACGGGACATCACTCGGAAGCTGTGGCTTCGAAGCATTCCGGTTCAGTGGTGCAGTTACATCGGAGATAGTCGGCGTCGGCCTTGCGACGTAGATGAAACTAAAGAGGATAAGGCAATGATTGATGGCTTTGGTTCTGTCATTGCACGAAAAATTAGGCAAAGATAAGCATGTAGAAAGCTTATGATTTCCTCGTTTGGACGAGGGTTCGATTCCCTCCAGGTCCACAGTAGGTATTACAACCTGTATGAATTATAGGGACTAAATAAGGAGTAATCCGAGTTTAGTCCCTTTTTCTATTAGGATAGAAATTAACCATATATATTTCACTTTTACTGCAATTCCATTTTGTCATTTTGTATTTTCTATCATCGGAGAATGCGCTATTTCTGTACACCTTCCCAGATGAAGATAAATATGAAAACGGATTTTTATAAATATCAAATAACTAGATGTATAGGTGAAAAGACCACTCTCTAATAAATTAGAAAGTGCCTCTTTAAATGGATAAAATTCGCTTTTTGCTTATTTCTCGGTGGGAAATTAAGTGTTCATCGGTGGGGAATATATAACTTGTCGGTGGGATATTAACTTCGTGTCTGCTGGAAGTTAACTTACAGCAGACACGAAGTTAACTTTTTATAGCTACAATCTGTATAAAAGAAGAATATTATGCAAAATAACGGAATAAGTATTCCAGTAGTTATGCAATCAATCTCTGCTTTTCTGTATTTGCATAGATGGCATTGTTTGCGTAACGCTATTTTTAGTGTCATTATGTTATTATTATATTCTATGTTGTGTTTTTACGTATAAGTTCCGATCTTTGCCGTATGTAGTGTATCCAATAATTATGATGCACTACTTATTAACATTAAAATTATGATCAGAAAAGTAGAAGTAACGGATTATCCACGTTTAATAGAGATATGGGAAAGTGCAGTGCTGAATACGCATGATTTTCTAAAAGAGGAGGATTTTTTATATTATAAGAAACAGCTTCCGGTCTATTTTCAATATGTCATCCTATTAGGATTTGAGCGAGATGGTGTCTTAGTTGGTTTCATGGGAGTTGCAGAAGGAAATCTTGAAATGCTATTTGTCGATAATAATTGCCGTGGCACAGGAATAGGGAAAAAATTAGTTGAATATGCGATAGCTAATTTAAAAGTAACCAAAGTCGATGTGAATGAACAAAATGCACAAGCTATTGGCTTTTACAAATCCATAGGCTTCAACCTATTTAGCAGATCGGAATTGGATGGAGAGGGTAAGGAGTATCCCATATTGCACATGCGGTTATAGTTTGTTTGTAGTTTATAGGCAATCATATATTGCTTTTTGTTTTCTCTTCTCTTTCTTGCTTCTTTTTTAAATAAAAGTGTATATTTGCCACTCAAACCAATTACCAGTGATGCGTAATGACCTTTAATCTAACTGAATTCAATCATTTCTTTATAGACTATCAGCAACGTTTTGTACACTTTGCCGATACGTATGTGCATGACGAAGCCATTGCCGAAGATTTCGTCATTGAATCCATGATGTATTATTGGGAAAACCGGGATCGTCTGCCTGCTGACACTAATGTTCCGGCATACGTACTCACAGCTATCAAGCATCGTTGTATTGACTATCTGCGTAGCCAGCAGATACATCAAGACGCATCCGATGAAATCTCTCGCATCTATGCTTGGGAACTATCGAGTCGCGTACTCACTTTGGGAGATTTTGAACCTAATGAGATTTTTACGAAAGAGATACAAGAGATTGTAGACAGGACTTTGGAAACTCTGCCCGAACAAACCCGCCGTATCTTCATGATGAGCCGCTACGAGAACAAACCCCATAAAGAAATAGCCGAACTATTGGCGATGACTACTAAAGGAGTAGAGTTTCATATTTCTAAAGCAACTAAGGCATTGCGCATCGCTTTAAAAGATTATCTGCCTGCTTCGGTTCTTCTCTTTTATCTGAATTAGCGGCATGTTGTTCCAATTCTGTAACTTTCTTTTGCATGCCTTTTTAGTGGTATATGCCAAACTCAAAATTCATCATTGGCATATAAGCTCAGCAGATTTTTCAAGTCATAGTCAAATATCTCGCCTTCTTTGAAGAAACGCTTCAACTCGATTTCGGCAGTCTCCAGAGAGTCGGACGCATGCACGATATTTTCTTGCACACTCATACTATAGTCTCCTCGTATGGTGCCGGGAGCAGCATTTCTTCCATTCGTGACTCCAGCCAAGGTTCTCACAACATGTATTGCGTCAACGCCTTCCCAGCAACAAACAATCACCGGGCATACATTCATTGCGTCTTTTACCCGTTGGAAGAATGATCTTTCACTAAGGTGGGCATAGTGTTCGCTTAAGATCTCATCGCTTAACCAAACCATTTTCATTCCGGCCAAGCGAAGCCCTTTTTTTTCAAAGCGGGAAATAATTTCACCGATCAGACCTCGCTGAACAGTACAAGGTTTCAAAATAACTAAAGTTTTTTCCATTAGAATTGTGTTATTAAGATTAAAAAAGCATTTATTGTATTATACTATGTGGCATACCACATGGAGTCTGCAATTTACTATTAATAAGTTAATAAATGCTTAAATGCCCCACGGAACTGCATATGTTTAACACGCTTTAAATATTGTCTCGAATGATATTCCTTTTGTGAGCTTCTTTTAAAATCGGATTTCTTTTGATTTGGATGGATTTCTCTACTCAACTCCCTTCTCTAAAAAAAAATCTCATATTTCACTAGGGAATGTTTCTTCCCGTTCGCTATTATTGTAGATACGCAAAAAAAGAATGTACATGGATAAAGATATACTATACCGCTTTTTCGAAGGACATGCCACTGTAGACGAGATGAAATCGGTGAAAGAATGGGCTGAAGCTTCCGAAGAGAATAATAAACTCTTCCGTCGGGAGCGAAAGCTATTCAATGCGATGATTCTTGTGGGACATTCGAAAGCGTCTGGTATAGCCAAGAAAGAGATCAAGAAGAAGAACTATTTCATTCGGGAATTTCTGAAGATAGCTTCTGTGGTAATAATAACGGTAGGTGTAACGGCTGCTTTGTTTTCAATAGGCGAAGATAAAGACAATGTAAATATAGCAATGCAGACCATTACTGTTCCGGCAGGTCAGCGTGTGAACCTCGATTTACCCGATGGT
>NZ_JASLER010000041.1 GCF_030151085.1 Bacteroides sp.
GACCATGCCGCCCATCCCGAGCGCATCATCTACGGTAGTGAATCCTATCCCAAAGAGCTGGCGCAAAACTGGAACCTGGTAGAAAAGCACCCTTACATCATCGGCGATTTTGTTTGGACTGCCATCGATTATATCGGTGAAGCCGGACTGGCACATACTCTGGAACTAGCTCCCGGTGAACATAACCCTCAGTTTATGGATTGGCCTTGGTACAATGCCTGGTGCGGCGACATCGACCTTTGCGGCGACAAGAAACCACAATCCTATTATCGTGATGTCATTTGGCGTCAAAGTCCCATTGCTATGGCGGTACATGCCCCGATAGCTCCCGGCAAAAAGGAAGTGGTAAACGGTTGGGGATGGACTGACGAATACCTCAGCTGGAACTGGAAAGGACTGGAAGGCCAGCCAATGCGTGTAAATGTCTATAGCCGCTCTCCCCAAGTAAAACTATTCCTGAATGGAGAGTTGATAGCCGAGAAAGAAACCAATAAAGATAATTATACCGCAACTTTCGAGGTTCCTTATACTCCGGGGGAACTTACAGCACAAAATTCAGATAAGAAGAGGTCATCCGTAAGCCTGAAAACTACCGGAGCACCCGCTGCCATCCGTTTGGTTGCAGATCGCACACAATTAAACGCATCCTTAGAAGACTTGTCCTTCGTAAAAATCGAGATGGTGGATAAAGATGGGAATGTAGTTCCCGACGCCATTGTCCCTTTGCGAATACAATTGACGGGGAAAGCTACCGTTATAGCTTCCGGCAATGGTGGCTATGACGATATGGAGAGCTTCCGCTCATTGACACCGAAAACTTTCCGCGGTAAAGCAATTGCCATCATTCAACCTACCGGAGAGAAAGGCGATATTCAATTAACGGTTTCTGCCGAAGGACTTGGGGAAGCAACAGTTAGGCTACAAGCAGAGTGATACATAAGTAGCCGTTTATCAGACATTATATTTCAAACATACTTAATACTAATAACACTTATGAAAACATTGGAATTCACACACCGCAGCAGAAGAAGACAATGGCTGCAACGATGGATGCTACTGGGCATTTTGATACTCGGAATAGCCTGGAACGCAAATGCACAATCCTTTACAGTGAAAGGTAAAATCACAGACGAGAAAACAAACGAAGTACTGATGGGCGTCTCCATCATGGAGAAAGGCACGACCAATGGCGCTATCACTGACTTGGACGGTAACTTCATGCTGAAACTCGCTTCGGCAAATGCCAGTCTGAGCATCTCTTACATCGGTTATGTGCCACAAAACATCCCCGTAAATGGGAAAAGTACCCTGAACATTCTTATGAAAGAAGACAGCGAATTGCTAGACGAAGTAGTTATTGTGGGCTATGGCGCACAAAAGAAAGCCACCCTTTCCGGCTCGGTAACCAGTGTAGGCGGAGAGAAACTATCTAAGACACCCGTCACCAACGTGAGTCAGGGCATTGCCGGACGCCTGCCGGGAGTAGTTGCCGTTTCCAACACCTCAGAACCGGGTTATGACGGTGCAACCATTACCGTGCGAGGTGTGAATACCTTCGGTAAAGCCGATCCGCTGGTAGTAGTTGACGGAGTACCCGGACGCTCTTTAGAACGTATCGACCCAAATACCATCGAAACAATGTCCGTCTTGAAAGATGCCTCAGCAGCCATCTACGGTGCACAAGCCGCTAACGGCGTTATCTTGATTACCACCAAACGAGGCAAATCAGGAAAACCGAAGTTGAGCGCTTCCTACAACTACGGCATCACCACTCCTACCGTTATTCCCGAAATGACGAATGCCTCAGAGTATGCCACTTTGATGAACGAGATAGACAAGTACGCCGGCAACAAGCCCCGTTTCTCAGAAACCGATCTGAAGCTTTATGCCGACGGTTCTGATCCTTGGGGACATCCCGACACCGACTGGTTTGGTGAAACCCTGAAGAATTGGTCTTCACAAACATACGCCAATGCTACCATAGACGGTGGTACAGAAAACGTGAAATACTATGTCAGCGTATCTGCCAAAGGTCAGGATGCTTTCTACCGCAACAGCGGTTCCAACTACAACCAGTATGACCTGAAGATGAACCTGGATATGAAAATCAATAAGTACATCGACACATACGTTAATCTGACCGGACGCATGGAAGACCGCAAATACCCCACCCGTTCTTCGGAAAACGTATTCCGCATGCTGATGCGTTCCAAACCGAATTCACCTGCTTACTGGCCCAATGGCTTGCCTGGACCCGATATTGAATTCGGCGATAATCCCGTTGTAATCTGTACCAATCAGACGGGGTATGAAAGAGACAAGCGTTACGTGATAAACGGTGATTTCGGTGTCAATATAAAGGTTCCCCATGTAGAAGGTCTTTCGCTCAAAGCAACCGCTTCACTGGACAAATCCTTCCGTTTCCGTAAAATCTGGCAGAAACCCTGGTATCTGTATTCATGGGACGGCAGTTCCAAAGATGACAACGGGCAACCTCTGCTTGTGAAAGGTAAAAAGGGATTCAGTGACCCACGTCTCACAGAATCGATGGAAGATAACCTGGGCGTATTGCTGAGTGGTATTGCTACTTACAGCCGCACATTTGCAAAGGTTCACGACATCAATGTCCTGGCAGGTGTTGAACGCATTACCAAAGACGGTGACTCTTTCGAAGCTTTCCGCCGTTACTTCCTATCCAGTTCCATCGACCAACTGTTTGCAGGTGGTCAGAGCGAAATGAACAATACGGGTACCGGATATAAAGAAGCCCGTCTGAATTACTTCGGTCGCGTTAACTATGCCTATCAGTCCAAATACCTGGCTGAATTCGTTTGGCGCTACCAAGGTTCGTACATCTTCGACCGGTCTAACAAGTTCGGTTTTTTCCCCGGTGTTTCTTTGGGATATGTCGTTTCAGAAGAAAACTTCTTTAAGAAAGCGTTGCCTTTCATCTCTTTTGCCAAAGTACGCGCATCGTGGGGGCAGACGGGTAACGATATGATAGACCCGTATCAATATCTGGCATCCTATACATTCAATGACCTGATGTTCGTCACCAACAATGGCGGCACGCTCAATCAGGCATTGAAAGAAGGAGTAGCCCCCAATCAGAACGTAACCTGGGAAACCGCCACGCAAAAGAATATCGGTATCGACCTGCAATTCCTGCAAGGCGACCTGGCGCTGACCATCGACTACTTCCACAACAAGCGCACCGATATTCTGTGGAAACGCAACGCTTCCGTACCCTCTACCTCGGGTTTATTGCTACCCGATGAAAACCTGGGCGAAGTACAAAACCAAGGTGTAGACTTTAATATCGACTATCGCAAGCGTTTCAATGACTTCCGCCTGGGTGTAAACCTGAACGGCGTATATGCCCGGAACAAGATACTATTTTGGGACGAAGCAGCCGGAACACCGGATTATCAGAAGTCTACAGGCAGCCCCATCAACTCCGGCCTTTATTACGAAGCTATCGGCATCTTCAAAGACCAGGCAGAAGTGGATGCTTATCCCCATTGGACAGGTGCCCGTCCGGGTGATATCATCTTCAAAGATGTGAATGGCGACGAAGTAATAGACGGCAACGACCGCGTACGCAATGACAAAAGCCGCACTCCCCGCTTCACCGGTGGATTGAATATAGAACTCGGATATAAAGATTTCGACTTGTCTTGTTTGCTGCAAGGTGCCTTTGGCGGTGTATTCTACCAATCCACCGAATCGGGCGACTTCGCCAACTATCTGAAAAGTTTCTACGATAATCGCTGGACGGAAGATAACCCCACCGCTTCTTATCCCCGTACCTACAACCGTAGCAACGAGTACTTTGTCAATCAGCAGAATACCTTTTGGTTGCATAAGACCGACTACGTTCGCTTGAAGAACATCGAACTGGGTTATACCGTACCTGCCATTTGGAGCAAGAAAGTCGGTATAGAGCATCTGCGTGTCTACATCAGTGGCTACAACCTATTGACTTTCAGCCCGGACATGAAGGATTATGACCCGGAGAATACCAGTGGTTCCGGCTATAACTATCCCTTGAATAAAGTAATCAACTTTGGTATCAACCTTACTTTTTAAAACCGAAAGACATGAAACATATTTATAAATTAGTACTGTTGGTGTGCCTCACCCTGACGGCATGCAACGACAACTTCCTGAATGTAGACCCGGTAGACCGCTATTCGGATGCAGTGGTATGGACAGATGAATCGCTGATTACAGCTTTTGTAAACAATATCTATGAAGGGCAGAAATGGGGTTTTCATACGGTTATGCTCTCCTCCCTTTGCGATGAATCGATGGAAGTATGGGCATGGGAAAGTCAACCGGTAGTGATGAGCGAACTTAGCCCGAGCTATCAAGGCATCCTTGCTCCCAACTTTTGGATTATAACCTTCCATAACATCAACTGGAACAATCTTTATAAGAACATACGTGCCTGCAATATCTTCTTCGAAAATGCAGAGAAGTATGCATTGGAAGGTGATGCTGTAGACCGTCTGAAAGGTGAAGTACATTATCTGCGTGCCTACTTCTACTATTGGCTGATGAGCCAATGGGGTGGCGTACCGTTGATTGAGAAATCTTACACGCCAGCCGACGAGTTGCTGGTGGCACGCAATACCTTTGAAGAAACCATCAACTTCATCGTGAAAGACCTGGAAGCTGCCGCCACCGTTCTACCTTTGACCGGAGATAAGGCACGCGCCACCAAAGGAGCTGCTTTGGCACTGAAAGCACGCGTACTGCTCTATGCGGCAAGTGACCTTTATGTCTCTCAATCGAAATGGGCATCGGGTTACAAGAATCCGGAACTGATAGGCTATACCACCGGTGGAGACCGTGCAGAGCGTTGGCGTAAAGCGAAAGAAGCAGCAAAGGAGGTAATGGATTTGGGTATCTATCACCTGTATGGTGAAGCCGGAGGATGGGCTAATACAGACGAAGCTACACAGAACTACGTAAATATCTTCTTATGTCATAATTCGGACGAAGATATCATGGTACAGTATTACGACTTCGTCAATCATAAAAGTGACGACTTCCAATTGCCTCGCGTAGGGTTATTCAACAGTCCGAATGGTTTCCACGGTTGGGGTGGCAATACGCCGACCGGTCAGTTGGTCGATTCATACGAAATGAAGGATGGAAGCAAGTTCAGCTGGTCAAATCCTCAGCAAGCCGCCCGCCCTTACGAGAACAGAGACCCACGATTCTATGCCAGCATTATGTACAACGGTTCGCATTGGCGCCAACGCCCGGACGATGCCATAGCTTCCGACCCGGATGGCATTGTGCAGACTGCTTTCTATCAGCAAGCGGACGGTAGCTATACTGCCGGACTCGATACTCGCCAAGGGCCAATCGAAGACTGGAACGGAACCTATACAGGCTACTATATGCGTAAGTTCCTCGATCCGTCTGTCAATCATCAGTACGACAAGCAGCCTTATCCCTGGCGGCAAATACGTTATGCCGAAGTGTTACTGAACTATGCCGAAGCCTGCCTCGAACTGGGAGAAAACGATGAAGCTCGCCAAACTATCAACCTGATTCGCAAACGTGCCGGCATGCCGGACATCCCGTCTACCGAAACAGGCGATGCACTAATGGAACACTACCGCAATGAAAGAAAGATCGAACTGGCATACGAACAGCACCGCTACTTCGACATCCGCCGATGGATGATTGCCCCCGATGCCATCAAACCTGCTCAAGGAATTGATATCCGATATCCGTATGGTGCCAAAGTACCAACTTATGAGGTTATTCAAGTACAGGAAAGAAAATGGAATGATAAATCTTATCTGATGCCGATTTATTTGGATGAGATGAATAAGAATAATCTATTGATACAGAATCCAGGCTACTAAAATAGGTATGACAATTATATAAAAGCTCAATCATTCGTCTATAAAAACTTCCTATTAGTCGATTTAACAAGTGGTCAGAGTAAACCTTTTCTGTGCAAAACCGTCATAAACATGTGACTTCTAAATGCACAGAAAAATCAATCACTTTTAAATAAAACAGAATTATGAAGAAGCAAATTTTAAGTTTAGCAGTTGCCTTGTTTATCGGTTCGGCAGTATGTATGGCACAGGATAACAGAGGTGGTCGCCCTGATAGAACGCAACGCATTGAGCAGATGGTTACAGAACTGGGATTGAACGAAACCCAAGCTAAAGACTTCAAAGCAGTGATGGAAGAGATGCGTCCCGGCAAAAATGAATCGGGTGAAAGACCTTCGCGTGAAGAAATGGAGAAGAAACGTGACGAGGCAGATGCAAAAATCAAAAAGATTCTGACTGAAGAGCAATATAAGAAATACCAAAGTATGAGATCTCAAAGAGGCGATCGTAGAAAATAAACACTCTGAATTTCCTGCATCTGATACATGCAGAAGAAAGAGGGGACTATAAGAGATAATTCGTTATAGCCCCCTCTCTATTTACATGAGTGTTTGTATTCTATCAACTTTTTCGCAAAGGTACAGCTTACTTAAATATATTCCTGTCTACTTCTACCCCTTGCTGAAAGAAAATAACTTCATATAAAGACTTTTCATCAGAAGAAGCAAATGTAGGTTTTAATGATGGATTCACTGTCTCATAAGGTTGTAATACCTGCACTGATGTACGACCTTGACTTACTCCGTTACAGATTACCTCTATTTCAGTAGGGATTGAAGCCGATAAACCGAAGTTCTGTATTTCAACCTTCAATTCGGCTTTATCTTTATCGTATACCGGACGGCGGGCAGATAACAAAGCCGGTTGGTAATCAACGTATGGTAGACGGGCATAACCGTAAAGCAACTCTCCACTTTTAGTTTTTCCTATCATCTTCGGAGCAAACTCATCGGCAGTGATGCCACTTCCTTTGCCATTGAAAATTACAATTAAATCATTTCCTGAATTCTTTGTCTTCAAAGGTTTGCAACCACGACCGAAGTTCACTTCCGTATAAGAGCCAAAGCGCAGGGAGTTGACGTCTACATCCGTTTGCGGATTAAATCCTTCTTCGGCAGATATCTTCACTTCAATGGTACGTGTAGTGGGGGTAATCTGTTTCTCATTCAATACAGAAAGCAGCATACCTTTATTCAAAGGAATACTGATATTCTTGGAACTATGATTGTCATTGGGTTGATCCTCCCATTTAATTGTGTCAATCACTGCAAAGTTCATCTGAACTGCACGACCACGCACATCTTGGAAAACTTTGGCACGTTCGTACTTAAACCAGTGTTCCACTTCGCCGTCTTTATGGTAAGATACCCCCGGTACGTATGCCTCACCTTGTTCCGTCACCCAATGAACACCGTCTTTGGAACGTTGATAGAAGGCTATACGCCCTAACCAGTCGTTGACAATCAGATGATATTGAAGTTCGTCACGCCATACGACGGGATCTTCGAAATGACCTTCTACTGCCGGATATACTCTTTTATCCGTCAGTTGGAGATAAGGGGAAAGCCCGTCTTTACTAATCCATACACCACCACCACGACACACCATCAGATAGGAATCATCGGGCCGACGGGCGAAAGTTAGATTAGATAATCCTTCAATAATATTGCGGTCGCGCGGGTCGAAGTTGAATTTACCATACGTCCATACGGAACTATCTTCTTTATCTGCCATATAATAACCGTCTATCACATAAACCACAACACGCCCGTCTTTCAGTCGGAAAGCTTCGGGATTATGTCCCTTACCAACAGAATTTTGAATTTTAAAAGGACCGATGGAATTGTCGCATACAGCATGGTAAACGGTTGAGTTTGACCAGAACATGTGACCTTTAGGAGAATTCTCCGGCCAGCCGCACACATATAAATGATATTTTCCATCGGAAGTTTGCAGGATATTGCCACCCCAAAAAGAAATTTCGGGTAGTTCGATACCATTGTCTACATAACGGTTTTGTACACTGTCTGCTCCCCAAATACCTTTGGCCTGAGTGCCGTTGGGCATAGGAAGAAAGCGATCCAGGAAACGGGCACCTTTTACCAGTTGATTCCATTCGGCAGGACGTTCACGTTCAGTGATCTGAGCATGGAGAGAAGCACAAAACAGACCTACACCGATTAAGCATAATAACCTCTTCATTTTTTCTTACTGCATATAATTAAAACTCTACCAAAATTCTGAAGACCTTACCCGGATTGCGCTCCCACTCCTTCATAGCTTCTAAAGCCGTATCGGGTTTTGCAATTCGGGTTATCAACTCTTCTATCGGACAATTTCCATTTTCCAGATAATTAATCACCGCACGAAAGTCCGCCGGCAATGCGTTTCTGGAACCACGGATATCCAGCTCTTTCTGTACAAAATACTTTGTCTGAAAAGCGACTTCACTCTTGGCATATCCGATGCAAACGACACGCCCCGTGAAACCTACTTCGTCCACAGCCATTATGTACGTTGCCGGACTACCAACAGCTTCAATGACTACATCGGCTCCAAAACCTCCGGTCAATGCCTGCATCCGCTCATGCACGTTTTCAGTCTTCGAGTTGATAACGTATGACGCTCCTATTCTTTTTGCCAGACTAAGTTTTTCGTCATCCAAATCGACAGCGATTACCGTTGCTCCCCGTAAAGCAGCACGTACGATAGCGCCTACACCAATCATTCCGCAACCAATGACCATGACGTACTCATTGTCAGTCACCTGACCTCTGGCTACAGCATGAAATCCTACGCTCATCGGTTCAATGAGTGCACAATCACGAGGAGATATCTTTCCGGCAGGAATAATCTTTGTCCAAGGTAATACGGCATATTCACACATCACTCCGTTACGTTGTACCCCCAACGTTTCATTGTGTTCGCAAGCATTGACACGACCATTACGGCAAGATGCACACTTACCACAATTAGTATAGGGGTTCAGCGTTACGTTCATCCCTTTCTCAAAACCGGCAGGTACATCCACACCTATCTCTTCAATTACCGCTCCTACCTCATGTCCGGGAATTACGGGGAGTTTCACCATCGGATTACGTCCCAGATATGTATTCAAGTCCGAGCCACAAAAGCCCACATACTTTATCTTTACCAACACTTCACCGGCACCAACAACCGGCTTTTCCAATTCAACCACCTGCATTTCCGAGGGGTTGACAATCTGAACAGCTTTCATCATTATATTTGAAATAAATTTATTAATCAATTACCTTATATCCTTTCCATCCATAATAGGCACAGAAGACGAAACAAATCATCGGTATGCCGTATGCCATATAGTAGACTTGCTCATGGGCATGCATAAAGTAAGCCGTCAGTTGTGGAAGACAGGCATTACCCACGATGGCCATAACCAAGAAGGCAGCCCCGCTCTTTGTCTGCTCGCCCAGCCCTTTTAAAGCCAATGAGAATTGGGTGGGATACATGATAGACATAAAGAAAGAAATAGCCAGCATAGCATACAGCCCTACCATTCCCCCACACACCATAACAACTCCACACAACAGGATATTGAGCAAAGCATAAACAAGCAGCATATCCTGCGGACGGAATTTTACCATCAAGCCCGTACCTATCCAGCGTCCGGCAAGAAATGCAAGCATATACAAGCCGAAGAAAGTGGTTGCAGCATCTTCCGGCAATCCGGCATAGGTACAACAATACACCAGGAAAAGACTATTTATGGCAGTTTGTCCACCATTATAGAAGAACTGTGCAATCACACCCCAACGCACATGCGAACGCTTCAATACATCGAAATCAATCAGCTTTTCTTTCTTGCCCGAACCCGAAGAAGTATATGTTCCTTCATCGCCTATCGCAGGAAGTTTGGAGAATACAAAAACAACGGCAATCACAATCAGCAGTAATGCCAAGATCAGATAAGGCAGTTTCATAGCATCCGTCTCCAACTGTATATAGGCTTGCCAGCCTCCCGGATAATCAAGAGGAAGGGTATCGCGTGTATAATGCGTTCCGCTAAGAATGAGTTTGCTCAGGAACATGGCGGCAATAAAAGCACCGAGTCCGTTAAAGGACTGTGCCAGATTCAGTCTTCGGGGAGCAGTGTCGGCAGCTCCTAAAGCAGTGACATACGGATTGGCAGCCGTTTCAAGGAAACACATGCCGGTAGCAATAATAAAGAAAATGCAGAGGTAAGCCCAATATTCTTTCAGCATGGCAGCCGGGAAGAAAAGTAACCCGCCGATAGCAGCCAATATCAGACCGAAGATAATACCGGCCTTATAGCTGTAGCGTTTCATAAACATGGCTATCGGAATAGGGAAAATAAAATAGGCAAGCCAATAGGCAGTCTCGGTAAAGGAGGCTTCAAACGTATTCAGTTCGCAAGTCTTCATCAGTTGCCTTATCATAGTAGGCAGCAAGTTGCTGCTGATTGCCCACAGAAAGAAAAGGCAAAAGACAAGTGCTAAAGGGATAGTATATTTATTTTGTTTCATGGTATTGATTTGTTCCTGATTTATTCAGACATATTTTTAATATACGGCAGTACCGGGAGGTCAGATAAACCATAGAAGTTCCGTGCATTTTCTCCCAGGAAAAGCTGCTTTTCATGCTCGGTAAGCTCCGAAGATTTCGTGACGAAGTCGTAAGACATCCTGTAAGTAATGGCGGTGATGGTACGGGGATAGTCCGAACCCCACATCAGCTTTTCCATTCCTACTAATTCAGCCGCCTCACGAATGGCTTTCACTGCTCCTGTGAACGGGTAGAACTCTTCATTGAACAGCCAGGTAATTCCTCCCGATTCTATCCTCACATTGGGATGACGCGCCAGGCGGATTTGTTCTTTCCAATCAGGACGTGTTACCATTCCGAAGTGACCTATAGCTATTCTCAACCGGGGACACTCCTGAATAACCTCTTCCATTTCAGAAACTTGTGTTGCCCCGTCTGCTAGGTCAATAGAAAGCATTACACCCTGTTCTTCCATATAGTGAAACATTTGCATCATCTCTTCACTGTTCAGCATCACCCGTCCCTCTTTCAGTAACAAGCGTTGAGCAGGTATCTTGATGGCTTTGAAGCCTCTTGCTATCAGTTCCTTTGCCTGAGCGAAGAATCCCGGTTTACGAAATTCGCACATGCCACAAACAAAGAAACGGTTGGGATAACGGGATACTACTTCCTCCAGATAGTCATTCTGAATACCATCAATGTACTCTTGCGTAATGACAGCAGCAGCCACTTGGGCATAATCCATATTCGAGAGAAAAACTTCCGCACTATTCACTCCATCCGTCATAAACGGAGGAACCATCTGGCGAACTTCACCCATAAACAATGAACGGCCTTGCTCCAAAGTACGAATAGGCAAACCGTCTACCTCCGTATCCTGGCGCAGCCACAAATGGGCATGTGCATCAATGATTGTGTAATCCATAGGAGCAGTCTATTTATGAATTTGCCCAGCTTACACGCTGTTGGTCTCCAATAATATCTTGTACTTCACGAACAAGCTCCCAGTCGATAGGCTCATCGATAAAAGCAACATTCTTCTTCACATTCTGCGGATTGGCCGTACTGAAGAGTGTAGTGGCAATTCTCGGATTGCTTACTGAGAACTGCATAGCCAGCTTCTCGATAGGATAGTTTTTAGCTTTGCAATGCTCCATTGCTTTGACGCACGCTTCTACCAATTCTTTGGGTGCCGGATGCCATGCCGGAACACCGCGTTCGGTCAACAAACCCATTGAAAGCGGAGAGGCATTGATGATACCGATGCCTCTTTCTTCGAAATAATCCAAGAAATCAGATAGCTTGTCGTCACATAAACAGTAGTGGCAGAAGTTAAGGATAGATTCTACTGTGCCGTTTTCAGTATGGTCAATCACCCATTTCAAATTTTCAAGTTGTAAGTCGGTTATACCTACATGCCCTACTACACCTTTTTTTCGGAGTTCAACCAAAGCCGGTAGTGTTTCGCTAACCACCTGGTTTAAATCGGCAAATTCAATGTCATGCACATTAATCAAGTCGATAAAATCAATGTGCAAGCGCTCCATACTTTCGTATACACTCTCTGTTACACGCCTTGTGGAATAATCCCAGGTATTTACACCGTTCTCACCATAGCGTCCTACTTTAGTAGAAAGATAATAACGGTCGCGAGGGATATCTTTCAGTGCTTTTCCCAATACAGCCTCAGCTTTATAGTGCCCGTAATAAGGGGAAACATCTATAAAATTCATTCCTGCTTCGATAGCTGCAAAAACAGCTTCAATGCCTTCTTTCTCTTTGATATCATGGAAAACTCCCCCCAACGAAGAAGCTCCGAAACTAAGGGAAGATACCTTCATCCCTGTTTTGCCGATTTCATGGTACTGCATATTTCTCAGATTTTAATTTGTTTTGCTTGTGACAAAAGTAGGAAGGAAACGAATCCGATAGAGCTGACACCTTGCAAAAAACAAACGTAACGGTTTACGTAAAAAAACTAATCTTATATACTGCATTTAGGATTGAATTTTGTTCCTTTGTAAATGAATCTAAAACAAGACTATTTCATGAAAAGCCAGAAACATACTTCACTCAAAGATATTGCCCGGGAACTGGGTGTATCCATCCCTACCGTTTCGAGGGCACTGAAAGATAGTCCTGAAATCAGTCGTGAACTTTGCGCCAAAGCCAAGGAACTGGCCAAAGAGATGAACTACCGCCCCAACCCCTTTGCACTAAGTCTGCGAAAGAATGCACCACGCATCATTGGGGTGGTTGTACCGGATATTGTAACTCACTTCTTCTCGTCCATTTTGAATGGAATAGAGAATATGGCAATCCGCAATGGATACTTTGTGATCATCACAACCTCGCATGAATCTTACGAAAATGAAAAGAGAAACATAGAGAATCTAGTCAATATGCGGGTAGAAGGGATTATAGCCTGTTTGTCTCAAGAAACCACAGATTATTCCCATCTCACCGCTCTGAAAGATATTAACATGCCACTTATTTTGTTCGATCGTGTCTGTCTGACCGACCAGTTTTCTTCGGTAGTGGCAGATGGCGAACATTCAGCACAAATAGCCACTCAACATCTCTTGGATAACGGTAGCAAACGGATTGCCTTTATCGGTGGAGCCAACCATCTGGATATTGTGAAGAAGCGGAAACACGGTTATCTGGAAGCACTGCGCAGCAATCACATTCCTATCGAAAAAGAATTAGTAGTGTGCAGAAAGATAGATTATGAAGAAGGGAAAATCGCTACAGAAACCTTATTGTCTCTTCCCAACCCACCCGATGCCATCCTTGCCATGAACGATACATTGGCTTTTGCAGCTATTGAAGTTATCAAAAGCCACGATCTGCATATACCGGATGATATAGCCATCATAGGATATACCGATGAGCAGCATGCCAATTATATTGAACCTAAACTATCGGCCATATCCCACCAAACCTATAAAATGGGAGAAACAGCCTGTCAACTTTTGATAGAGCAAACTAAAGGGAACAAGACTATCAAGCAAGTGATAGTTCCTACACAACTGCAAGTAAGGGAGAGTTCGATAAGGAAGCGCTGAACTCCTATGTGCTTCTTTGATTTTTTGCCATCGCATTGGCAAAGCCTTGCCAATACAATGGCAGGAACTGATGTATTAGAAGAAAAAGTGTATCTTTGCCCTTGAAAACATAATCGTATTACTATGAAAAGTTTTTTTTATACTATCATACCAATATACCGGCATCGTATAGAAAGTATAAAACGTCTATTTCTCCTTGTTATATTCTTAGTAGTGACTCTTTGTCACACTTATGGCAATGATTTCCAATTCATCACTATCAATACCACACAAGGATTGAGCGACAATCAGATACGCTATATCTTCCAGTTGCCCGACGGCAGAATGACCTTTACCACCACTGGAAGCATTAACCTATACGACGGCGCACACTTCACCAATCTCCATCGTACGTCTGAAGACATTTATCCACTAAAGCAATACGACGGTTTCTACCACTTCTATCTCAGCTCCGATTCATTACTATGGATCAAAGACTACCGCCGACTGATGTGCATTGACTTATGCAAGCAACAATATATCACCAACCTGAACTCCTATTTTCAAGAGAAAGGAATTGAGAAGCCTATAGATGATATGTTTGTAGATGCCGGAGGACGAATCTGGTTGATAACCGATGAGAGGCTGCTACAACAAGACCTCAAATTTAATCTTCAGCTGTCCCCCAATCAAGGAAAAGTACAAGATTTGGCAACAGATGCTGACTCTTTATACCTGTTCTTTAATACCGGAGAGGTAGTCTGTTATCATCTCAAAACAAAGAAACAGCTCTATATTAAAGCAGCTTATCCTAAAGAAGAAAGGGGAGAATTCGGAAATACCTCGCTTGTAGTCCACGCTAAGAAGGGATTTTACCAATTGCGGAATGGTTCCAAAGGAGGCTTCTTTCATTTCGACACACGACAACAAACGTGGACCAAAATCATGGAAAAGGATTACACACTGAACACTTTAATCATTTCTACCGATCATAAAGCATACATCAGCTGTGTCCGTGGCCTTTGGATTATGGACCTTGACAAAGGAACGCAGCAATATCTGCCTTCACTCAAAACGCAAAAAGGAAATATTCCGGCTACAGAAATAAGTACTGTCTTTCAAGACCGGCAAGGAGCTTTGTGGTTAGGAACATTCAATCGGGGATTACTTTACTATCACCCTGCCATGTACAAACTGATACATATAGACCGGAAAGCATTCCCGGTATCTGCCGAAGAGGATATAGCTGTTACTCATTTTGCGGAAGACAAGGAGGGCAACCTATATATCAAAGAACGTTCTGCCATCTACAAATTGGATATTCAAGAAAATGGAGTCCGAAGACTTTTACCGATCACTTCCCTCCCCCATTCCACTTCTTTTCAGAACAAAACTTATACAACCCTCCGCAAAGATAGTCGGGGATGGACTTGGGTAGGAACACCAGATGGGCTGGAACTCTACAACGATGACACGCAGACCGAACCCCGACGTTTTTATCGTGAAGATGGTTTAACTAATAACTTTGTACAAGCTATTCTCGAAGACCGGCAACACAGAATATGGGTTACTACCAGTAACGGCATATCCCAACTCAGCATTGACCCAAAGACTCTACAGATCACCATCACTAATTACAACCAACGCGATGGAGCCTTGGAAGGAGAATATATAGCAAACTCCGCTTTCGAATCGAGCAACGGAACACTTTACTTTGGAGGGGTCGATGGGTTTACAATCCTCACTTCAGACAACTCTTACAACACCCCCAGCCTACCTTACCAACCCATCTTTACCGCTTTTTATCTGCATGGCGAAAGAATCATCCCTGCTAAAGCCTATAATGAACAGATTATACTCCCCCAAGCTACCGCCTATACCCGTAAAATTTCATTGGAATACAATCAGAACTTTATCACCTGTGAATTCTCCGCACTGAATTACTTCAACCCGGAACGCACTTACTACCGTTATCAACTGGAAGGAATCGACTCGGACTGGCTTTCCACCACCAGTAACAAGGAGAGCAACGGCATCTTGCAAGTATCTTATACCAACCTGCCTCCGGGAAACTATACTCTTAAAGTAATGTCTTCGAACAATGCAACCCGATGGGCCGACCGGCAGATAACCAAAGTTAGCATCATTATTCATGCCCCTTGGTGGAAAACCAATATGGCATATACCGTTTATGTGATTCTTATATTGACCTTGATCTATGTTAGCATCCGCCTTTACATCAATCGGACCCAAAAAGAAGTAGAGCGACGACATAAAGAAGAGATTCTATTACTTCGCATCCGAAATTTGATAGAACAATGCAACCGTTATGAAACCGAACAAAAAGCATATCCGCAGGAGAAGCCTACTCTATCAACTATAAAAGAAGAAGAGCCTCAGCCTAATGAAGAAAACTCCTTCCTTACCCAAGCCATCGAACAGGTAGAAAAGAACTTGCATGTTCCCGGGTATTCGGTAGAGCAACTGAGCCGTGACCTCTGTATGGAGCGTACGGGGCTTTACCGCAAGTTGGTTGCTCTACTCGACCAGTCGCCCAGTCTGTTTATCCGCAACATCCGCCTGCAACGAGCCGCACAATTGATTCTTGAAAACAACCTCAGCATCACCGAAATTGCCGAACTCACCGGTTTCAGCAGTACCAGTTATTTGAGTAAATGTTTTCAGGAGATGTATGGTTGCCGCCCCTCTGAATACGCTGCACAACAACAGAAATCAACCTGATTGTTGTTCGTTTCAACATAGTTGTTGCTGTTCTGATAGTCTCTGCACCTACCTTTGCAGGGTAAAAATGAAAACACATTAAAAGACCATGAAAATGAATCTTAGTAGAAAAGCCGTTATATTGCTGGCTTGTGCAACAATGATTGCAACCACCCTTTGCACAGCACAGAATGTGCAACGCACCGGGCAAGGCGTCAAGTGCTCCACCCAAGGAATGGACATTAGCGTAAGCTTTTATTCACCTTCCATTGTCCGCGTTTATAAAACTCCCGAAGGCAAAACCTACAACAAGGAAAGTCTCGTTGTAACCAAATCGCCCGAAACTACTCCGATTGAAGTATCGCAGGAAGGTGGACTGTATGCTCTGGAATCTTCGCAGTTGAAAGTGCTCGTCAACCCCGTTACCGGAGGTATCAGTTTCTATACTCCCGATGGCAAAGAGTTACTTAAAGACAAAGACTATGGCACCTCCTTTGCCGCAAAGGACGATGCAGGTACTCCCTCCTATCAGGTAAGAGGTTCATTCCTGTTGGATAAAGACGAACCCATCTATGGTGTCGGTCAGGTAATGGATGGCAAACTCAATCGCCGCAACTCCATGCACCACATGCAAAACGAGAACATGTTCACTTACTCCCCCTACTTCATGTCACCCGCAAAAGGCTACGCCGTGTATTGGGACAATTACTCCATTTCCGAGTTCGTCGATACCCCGCAGGAATTGGCATTTGAGAGCCTGGGACATTGTGCCGATTATTACTTTATGTACGGCAGTACTCCCGATCAAGTCATTGCCGAAGTCCGAGACCTCACAGGACGTGCCCCGATGCTTCCGTTATGGAGTTACGGTTTCTTCCAAAGCAAAGAACGCTATCATACCCAGGAAGAAAACCTCAATGTACTGAAAGAATTCCGCAAACTGCAAATTCCTATCGACTGTATGATTCAAGACTGGCGTTACTGGGCGGAATATCAGAAAACCGACAGTGCCTGGAACTCCCACAGCTTCGACCCCGAACGTTTCCCCGAACCCAAGAAATGGGCTGATGAGATACACCGCCTGAATGCCAAACTAATGATTGTAGCCTGGCCCGGCTTCGGTCCTAAAACCGAACAGCGCAAAGAGTTCGATTCCAAAGGTATGATTATCAACTTCGACACCTGGCCGCCCAACAGTGGTACCCGTCCCTACGATGCCTATAACTCTGAAGCCAGAGATATCTATTGGAAATACCTCAATAAAGGTATTTTCAGTTACATCGGCAACGATGGCTGGTGGCTGGATTCTACAGAACCCGACCATATCAACCGTAAAGATTCCGATTACGACCTGCCTACTGCATTGGGTTCTTATCGTAGTGTAAAGAATGCTTTCTCTTTAATGCATAATGCCGGCATCGCTTCACACCAGAAAGCAAATAATCTGAACAAACGTGTAGTCATCCTCACGCGTTCAGGTTTCATCGGTCAGCAACGCTATGGCTCTAATACTTGGAGTGGTGACGTAGTCTCTACCTGGGACATGCTGGAAAAACAAATTCCTGCAGCACTGAACTACACCCTTATGGGCATTCCCAACTGGAACAGTGACATAGGCGGATTCTTTGCCGGACGCTGGAACCAGGAAGGCGGTCCTAAGAACCCCAAATATCAAGACTTATATGTACGTTGGATGCAATTCGGCACATTCTGCCCCATGATGCGTTCACACGGTACAGAGTTACCCCGTGAAATATGGAACTTCGGCAAGCGTGGTGACTGGTGCTTCGATGCCCAAGAAAAAATGATTAAGTTGCGTTATCGACTGTTACCTTATATATATAGTACTTCATGGGATGTATCAAGTAATGACGGTACTTTTATGCGTCCATTGCTGATGGACTTCACTGCCGATAAGAAAACCTACGAGGTAGGTGGTGAATATCTCTTCGGTCGCTCTATATTGGTAGCACCCGTCACCCGTCCGGAAGTAACGGAATGGTCTGTTTATCTGCCCGAAGGAGCTGATTGGTGGGATTTCTGGAACAACCAGAAACAACAAGGCGGACAAACCGTGAATCGTGCTGTGACCAAAGACATCCTGCCGGTATATATCAAGGCCGGAAGCATTCTGCCTTTCGGTCCGCAAGTTCAATACTCCACAGAAAAGAACTGGGACAACCTCGAAATTCGCATCTACCCCGGTGCCGACGGTATGTTTACACTGTATGAAGACGAGAATGATAACTACAATTACGAAAAAGGTATGTACTCCACCATCCATTTTGAGTGGAATGACAAAAACCGCAATTTGACGATAGAAGACCGTCAGGGAGAATATCCCGGTATGTTGAAAAACCGCAAGTTCAAGGTGATATTGGTGAATCAGAAATCGGGAACAGGAGATGCACCAATGAAAGGGGGAAAGAGTGTTAACTATTCAGGAAAGAAGACGATAATCAAATTCTAGATCTCCATCCTTACTCATACTCAAAATTAATACAACTCAACATCCAGCTATCAATATATTACGATAGCTGGATGTTTTTTATAATTTTCCATCATTGTATTGTCTTTAATATACTACTATATGCAGAGAAACATCAACAAATTGGAAAGTAAACAATAAAAATATTATATTTGCAATATCAACCATATATTGCCATGAATCGACTACTCGGACTACTCATCGTGTTGTTGTTTTCTACCCTGTTTTATCAGCCAGCAGAAGCACAGAATAATCCTTATAAAATTGATGATAAGCTATATGCTTACTATCAGAAGTGTAGTTCATACGTCAATAAACCAGTAGTGTTGGCTATGGCAGATACTCTGTTCGAAAGTGCTACGCAAACTAAAGACGACAAGGCACAATGTCTGGCATTACATCTCAAAGTTGATTATTACTATTATGCAGACAGTTTGGAAGCCCTATTGCGCGAGAATCAAAATATTGCCGATTTTGCACGCCACACACAACATCAGCAGTACATATTCAGTGCGTGGAACCGCATTATTTCCTACTACATACAGCATCATGACAGCGAACAGGCGCTACGAGAATTAAAACAATATCAAGACGAAGCACTACGCCTCAATAATTCGTATGGTATTGCTCGTAGTTATATTCGTATGGGTGAACTTTATCAGTCATTGAACAACGATCTCGCTATCACACAGTTTGAAAATGCCATAGATTATTACAAAAACATCGGTGAGACTAAAGACATTTCTTATCCTTACAACCGTCTTGGCTATTGTTATCTTAATAAGAAAGACTTGAAAACAGCCGAGAAATATGCATTGCAATCATTGGTATCCGCCCAAGTTGCAGCTCATAAAATAAGCGCTTATTCTATTCTATTAAAAATTTATATCGAAGCCCATAAATTTAATAAAGCCAGTCTATATAAAAAATTACTTGATGATCTCAACGCAAAGAAACTACTTATAGGAGCTAATAAAAGCAGCTATATTATTGGGGTTACCGACTATTATATTGCCTCAAAGCAATGGGACAAAGCACTCGTTTATGTAGACTCTATTGAAAATCCGATTGCACAAGCCGAGTATCAAGCAAAAATTTTCTTAGAACAAAAGAATTTTGAGAAAGCTTACAACTACATCAGTTTAAAAAACAAGCTATCCGACTCCATTATACAAGCTGCCAATACAGAAGTGCTTGCTGCATACAACGCTCGTTTCAACAATCAGACTTTGGAAATGGAGAAGAATCGCCTTGAGGTGCAACACCAACAGGAAGAATTACAGCGGATAGCTTTAGAAACCCGAGAGAAACAACGTAACTTTATTGTTCTTATCATCATATTATTGATGACAAGTGGTTTCTCTCTAGTCTATGCCATCAGTCGCCGTCGTTCTGCACACCGTCTACAGGCAGAAAAGCAGCTGGCCGAAGAAGCTTGCCGCCGCGCCGAAACCGCCGATCGGTTGAAGACTGTCTTCCTACAAAATATTAGTCATGAAATACGTACTCCGCTCAATGCCATTGTAGGATTCAACGACTTACTGAACGGTAACGAAAATATTGAATTAGAACCGGAAGAACGAGCAGAACTTCTCAGCAGTATTCATCGGAATACCGAACTTCTACTGACATTGGTTAATGATGTCCTCGATCTCAGTTCTTTGGATAGTGGCAACTATCAGCTATCTCTCAACTCAACAAATATAGAAGAACTATGCAGACACACTTTGACAAATATGACCGCCAAAGTCCCTACAGGAGTTTCACTGGGATTAGAGGCATCTCCCACTAATCTTATTATCACGACAGATGCCTCATGTCTGCAACAAATACTAATGAATCTTCTAGAAAATGCCTGCAAATATACAGAGCATGGCAAAATTATCCTCTCTTATAAAACTGATTCGGAGAAAGTAACCTTTTCGGTTACCGACAATGGTTGTGGTATTTCTCCAGACAATGCAGAGATTATCTTCCAACGCTACGAAAAGCTGGATAGCTTCAAACCGGGCTTTGGTATAGGTCTCAGTATCTGCCGAAGTATCGCGACATTGTTGAATGGGCACATCTATCTGGATACCACCTATACTCAAGGCGCTCGATTTGTATTGGAAATTCCACTTTTAAATAACACTTTGATTACTATGTAATTTTTTCAGCCTCAGCAAAGCCTCTATATAGTAATAATCTGCATAGATAATAGATGCATCTATCTCAGATCCGGCAGGCCAGTGTCCTGTGGAATGAAGTAAGAACGACGGTTTTGACTTACCACTCTGATATTTATCAGAACTAAGACTAATCAACATCTTCACCGCAGCATCTTTATATTCGGTGGCTTTCTCAACGGGAAGATAAGTAGAAAGTTCCAATAGCGCGGAAGCTACTATGGCAGCAGCAGAAGCGTCACGAGGAGCACTAGGAATAGACGGATCATCGAAGTCCCAATATGGCACGTAGTCTGCCGGCAAGTTTTGGAGATAGACATCCGTAATCTTTTGCACAAAATCAAGGTAACGCGTATCTTTCGTTTCCCGGTAAACGGTAGTAAATCCATAGATGCCCCATGCCTGTCCGCGAGCCCACATCGTATTATCAGCATATCCCTGGTGGGTACATCCACGAAGGAAATCTCCCGTCAAGGTGTCATACACAGCTACATGATAAGAAGTATAATCCGGGCGAAACTGGTATTTCATTGTTTTGTCAGCATGGGCAATAGCGATATCGGATAAATAAGGATTACCGCCATTCTTGGCAGCCCAGAACAACATTTCCAGATTTATCAGATTATCCATAATCGTATTATGTCCTCCAAACATCTCAACATTGCGCGGCCAGGAAAGAATAGTGCCAACACGAGGATTGAACAAGGTTGCAAGAGTATCAGCTGTATTCAGAATTACTTGTTTGTATTCGGGATTCTGCGTCAGACGATAGCCATTCCCATAGCTGCAAAAAATGAGGAAACCTAAATCATGGTCGAATGCCGGAGTTTCGGAAAGGAACTTCAAAGAGGAAGTGAATTTCTCCGCTTCTTCTTTAATCTTCTCGTCACCGGTAGCTTCATAATCGTACCACAAGATGCCGGGCCAGAAACCACTGCACCACTCATCCTTGGTAGCCTTGCGACAATGCCAGGTAGTGAGGCTGTCCATAATATTACGAGGCATCATAGTATAATCAATGTTGCCATCGTTTCCTTTCAACTCAGTCAAAGTGCGATGTACCTGAGTATCGCAGTAATCGAGTGCCTTGTCCACATTGAATTCATCTTTCGACGTGGAGCAAGCTGCAAGCAGGCATAATCCCAAACCTGCTAATAAAGTTTTTGTCTTCATATAATATGTTCTTTTACTTTTCTATGTGAAACCAGTCTGCATCGACCCAACCTCTATCCTTACCAAAAGGAGCGGTACTGAACAAACCGACTTTAGCACCTATCCATTTTCCCTGACGGGCGGTAAAAGGTTCTCCGGCTGATTTGTATTTCTTTCCATCGAGGCTATAGAAGAAATGGCAAATACCCTTCTTTCCGACTTTTACCTGCAAGTAGATATCACGTTCGTAATTGGGAAACAACCCTGCCTCAAGCTTACGGCTCAAAGGAAGTTCAGTAATGCGCGTTACAACTTCCGGATTCTTCTGTTCAGCATCCTTGCAGACTACTTGTTTCAGAAGAAATTGCTCTCCTTTTTTTTCAACTCCTATATAGCAGTAATCCCACCCCATCACGATAAGACCGGACTGTTGTCCGTCGGCTTTAGCTACGACTTTCAACTTGGTAGTAGCGGTGAATTCTTCGGCAGGGAACTTCTGTAACAGGAGGTTAGGCACTTCCCAGAAGTTCACAAAGTCTTCAGACGAGATATGTCCATAGATGCGCATATATCCCAAGTCGGTAGTAAATCCGAAAGAATCCTGATAATTGGCATGCCACTCCCACTGTAAACCCAGTCGGCGAGAATAGAATTCATCGCTCTCGGCAGGAGTTTCTACCGGATAAGTCTTGCCGACATTCGGCTTTTTATAGCGTTTGACTGGCTCTCCACAGCCGTCGCCGTCCTTATCTTCGCCAATAACCGGCCAGTCATTTACCCACTTCATTGGATTCAGATGGATAATGCGGCCATACATTGCCTTATCCTGAAAGTGGATGAACCAGGATTCACCGGAAGCTGTTTCAACCCAGCCACCTTGGTGAGGACCATTTATATCGGTTTTTCCCTGTGCCATCACTATTTTCGATTCGTAAGGACCATATACATTCCGTGAACGAAGCGCCAGTTGCCAGCCTGTTACGACTCCGCCAGCCGGAGCCAGTATATAATAATATCCATTGTGTTTGTAGAACTTAGGTCCCTCTATCGTATGGTTCACGCCGTCATTACCATCGAAAACAAGTACCGGTTCGCTGATGACTTGTGTACCCGAGGCATTCATCTCGCATACGGTAATAACACTGTTGAAGGCAGCACGGCTTCCTGCCCAGGCATGTACCAGATAGACTTTCCCATCCTCGTCCCACAGGGGGGTGGGATCTATCATTCCTTTTCCGGCTTTTACCAACACCGGAGCTTCCCATTCTCCAAGCGGATCTTTGGTCTTTACCATAAAGATACCGAAATCAGGATCTCCCCAGTAGATGTAAAACTCGCCGTTATGATGACGGATGGAAGGAGCCCATACTCCTTTTCCATGTTGAGGCTGATTATAGAATTCTTTAGGAACGATGGTTTTCAGGGCATAATTCGCCAACTTCCAGTTCACCAGATCCTTGGAATGAAGGATAGGTAACCCGGGAGTACATCCGAAACTGGATGCGGTCATATAAAAATCATTGCCTACGGCACAAACATCGGGGTCGGAATAGTCGGCATGCAGGATAGGATTGATATAGGTACCATCCTTTTGATCGGCTACCCATACCTTCGAAACAGACTGTCCATACATGCCCTGACAAATACCAAACATCAGAATGATCCTTAAAAAAACTCTTACCATAGTTGTTATCTTCTTTATTAATTAGCCCGAAAACACCTTTTACCTTAAAATAAATCTACCTTCATGAATAACTTCATGAATAACTTCTTCTTTAATACGTTTAAAGAGTGAATTACACCTAATGCATTACAATATTTTTCCATTATATTTCTTATAACCCTTTGCTCCTTTCCGGTCAACAGGCACAAAACGGATGGCAGCTCCCCCACTAGGCTTTAAATCAAGCTTTAGGATCATAGAGGCATCTACCAGCAGATAAGTGCAAGCCACTTGGGTGCGTGTCTTCACTTTCTCACCACCATCGGTATAGATAGATGCCAGATAAGTTTTATCTTTATCAAGGAAAGAGAGTGAAACGTTTTCTTTAGATCCATTATTATTGGTCATTGCAGCCAAGAACCATTCCTGCCCCTTACGACGTGCCATAGTGATATTCTTTCCGGGAGCACCATCCAGCACTTTTGTTTCGTCGAATACGGTTTGCAGGTTCTCAAACCATTCTATTTCGGGTTCTCCCTGATAGAAAGAAGGTCGGTCGTACCAAAAAATCGTTTGCAGCGGACTGTAGAAGACAAGTGAAGCAGCTAGTTGGTGCGCATGCGTTGTCTTCAAACGTTTATCGAAATAGCAAATAGTATAATCCGCTGCACCATTTATCATACGTGTAAAAGGCAATGTAACGTTGTGTGTAGCATCGGGAAACTCTTCATTTCCACAGATACCTTCCTGCGTCAGCAAGTTGGGATAAGTGCGGCTAAAACCTGAGGGACGGAATTCATCGTGAATATTCATCAACAAATGATTCTCTGCCGCCAAACGTACAAGATCGTGTACCCAAGTAGCCCAACGGTGACTGGCATATTGCACAAAACCCGATTTAACTCCGACAATGCCCCACTGATGCAGCAAAGGAAAAAGCTCTCTAGCCTGCTTCATCAGTGCATGTTGGTTGACGTACACCCAAACGCCTACCCCTTTTTCTTTTCCGTATGCAATGACGCGCGGCATATCCAGTTTGGCAACTACCTTCGTAGCATCACCATCGTGCGAAGTACAAGGCATGTACCACTGCCAGTCGAAAAGCATATAAGGGATGTTATGCGCGGCACAAAAGTCAATAGTAGCAATGGCTCCTTCGGTAGAAATGGTAGTCTCCCGCATTATCTTTCCGGGTTTCACCCATTGGGCAGCATCGGCAATCTCGCAAGGAGGATTCAGATTTTCGATGATGCTATTCTGCTCCAACAATTCACCCGGTTTATCGGCAGCCATGATAACCTTCCATGGAGTAGCGTAATAGGTAACGATATCCACAGGGCTGTACATGACGGACGTCAGCGTATTCTTTTGGGTTTCGGAAGCTTTGAATTTGGTCAGACACCAGTCATCTACATCGGCATCGGTCAGGGCAGCCCATGTTCCATCCGGAAGTTCTATTGTCAAAGCACGTTCTACAGGACGCTTGATGTCGTTGATATCGAGATGTTCGAAGAATGCCTGCGCCCATTGCTCGGTCCAGGCTTTGGTGCCTGTGGGGAAAGTATATTCTGTAAGGTCGCCCACCACCTTGTGGAAAGTAGCTTTGGGATGTTCGGGAAAGAAATAACGAAAGGCGATACCTTCATCGTAGGCACGCACCTCAATATTTAATCGATAGAAAGAACCGTCTTTTTTAGAAAGGTACAAGGTAGCAGCGTTGTAACGGTCGTGCATCTGGCTACGTTCACCATAGAGTGGTTTCCAGATAGTATCAACGGCAGGCAGCCAGGTTACAGAATCAACCTCCAGATTATCCATCCAAGAGGCAGGCTGCACCAGATTGCGTTGTCCCAATGCCATCTCCCAAATGCGATTATCCAGTTCCAATCCCGCACGTGATTCCTCTATGATTGGCTTTCCTTTGAATGCCACCTTGTAGCAAAGCTCATTGGCTTGCGGCGAGAGTTGTTTTTGGTAAAATACAACTTGTTGCGTACCGTCGGGAGAAGTTAATCTTAACTCCTTACCGGTTTCAGCAGCAAGCCCAACACTTATGGTAAGGAAAGTAATTGCAAAACTAATATTCTTCATGTTATCGTACTTATTGTTTCTTATAAATACGGTTGTGAAGAGAAGAATACTCAACCGGAGAGAAAAAAATATCAGTTTTGCAATTACTTTCCTTTTTATTCTATGGCTTTACGTACAGCCTGCAACATCGGTGTAACAGAAAGGTCATCACCGGTGGCCTGCTTTATCCATACGTTCGGGGTTAGTCTGCCTTGTTTGAAGATACGGCTCACCTCTGCAGCAAAATCTTTTCCGGTCAGATAGTTTTCCAATTGGAATTCAATAATCTGCCCGAACGCATAAGCCGAAAGATAGAGCGGATAACCGATCATGTGAGAATAAATAGCCAGCACAGTCTCGTCTTTCATACCGAATACAGGAGCGAAATATTTATTCCAGACCTCTTTCGACAAGGTAATCACCGCTTCCTGCAATTGCAGGGCGGTAGCATCGGGATGGGCATACATCCATTTCCACACTGCTATATCCAGCATGGACACTCCACAAATCTCGTACATACTCCATGCCTTATCCAGAATGTCCATCTTTAGTTTCTCGGGATTATTGTCCTCAATACCTAATAATTCCAAGTCACGCTTCTGAAAGACAAAGGCCAGTGCTTCGGTAAAGGCAGTATTGGGAACGCCACTCATCATAAAGTAATCCACATCATACATGGAAATAGTTTGCTCTACATTGTGGCCGAACTCATGGATAGCAATATTGTATCCCTTGTAGTCCATGCCTTGTTCCGGGATACGGGTACGTAGTCGCGAGCGTTGTCCTTTCATGGCTGCTCCCCAAGCATGTCCTGAACCACGTGCCGGATCTACCGCTATTTTATCTGCCAAGTATTGGGCGCGTTCTTTATCGAATCCGAGTTTACAGAGAATATCGGGAAGCTGCTTTTCCATAGTCTCTGCATTGGGATAAAGGGCACGGGTCTGTTCGTTCAGTTTATTTTCATCCAAATTGCTACGGGCTTTGAATCCATCGTACCAAATGTCATAAGCCTCCAGTTTCCGACCTAGACGCTTGGAGATAATCTTTCCTACCTCTTTCAGTTCGGGAGCGGTAAGGTATTGGTCAAACAAAGCTTCGACATCTTTTAAAGCAATCTCCATCTCATCGTTAAACTTACGATCTATATAGGTATTGCCCGTATAAGCGTCAATACGTTGTTGAGCTTTGAAGTTATTCAGCATCTTCTGATAACGAGCCGGACTTTCGGGAGTTCCTTTCGCTTCCATCCCATTCAAGAACAAAGTGTTGGTAGTCGGATTCCATTCAAAGCGATCAGCATTTATGACTTCTTTCGGAATATCTTGTGCAATGATACGTTTCATTACCTCGTATGTAGTCCGTTGCTTTTCCAATCCTTCTTTGCCTTTATTATAATTAGCTTTGATCTCATCGCGCAGGTTCCAATGGCAGAGCAACCGCATATCAGCCGGGAAAATTGTCTTTCTTTTGGGAGTAAGCAGACGCCCCATATAGATATTATAGTCAGCGATATAAATATCGGCATCGCTCTCTGTATCGGCTGCACTTTGTTTCACAGCAGCCGGAATGCGTTCCACAAACATATCGCCCAAGCGTGCATAAGCCCAAGCCTTACGGTCGTTACCCAACGCCTCTTTTTCTTCCAACGAAACTTTCGGGAAGTTCAAGGCAATAATAAAGCCTGTCTTGTTAGCATAGAGGTCATCCGTCAGATGCGAACCGGGACTATAGGCACCAAATTTTTCATCAATGGCATGCAAAGGACCGGTTTCCAGACTAAGATTGCGTTGCAGGCAAAGCGTTATCTCGTTGAAGTTACCATAAATCCCCTCCAAATACTCACTGACTTTAAGGAATACTTGTTCCTTCTCTGCCGGATCGGATATATAGTTTTCCAAACAGAATGACTTGAAGGCTTGATCGTCTCCATCGGCAGACTGCCACAGCCGAGCCACCTGATTGACGCCTTTGGCTATACCAGCCTGGTTCTTACTGTCTTTTGCCGCCAGTTCTTCAATAGTAGATGTAACGACAGAGGGAGGCACTGTTGCATGCCCATTGACATACCCAAGGGAACAGGCCAATAACATACAGATTCTTGCAATTCTTTTTTTCATAAGCGTATTTACAATATCGAAAGTTTAACTAATAGCAAAGATATGTAAATTCAGCCATGCCCCCAAAGAGGTATCAAAGAAATCACCGGTTAATCAAAAAGTTACGCTCCACAGGTTCCGCCGTTTGCACCTCACCCGCCAAACCATATTGCCAAGCTACTACTGTTACTTTCAGCGGAAACTTGCTGCGAGGAGAGATTTTTGTAAATACGAGCTTACCATCTACCACCTCCGCAGGCCCTTCTTTCACATAGTAATACACGGGCAGACCACAATCGGAAGTAGCATTCAAGGACAGTTCTTCAGTTCCCAAGGTCACATCGGGCAGACCGGGGAATAGAATACATTGTCGTTTGCCTTCCGTATGGCGGTAAGGTATGCGGAAACTGAGTTCCTGAACCGCACTCTTATAACGGTTATCCCCATCACTGCTTGCCAGCAAGGTAATATCACCAGTACGACGCCTGTTATGCATCCCCATCCGATAGAAGCGAACAGTAAAAGTAGTATCGTTCACTTTCTGAACCGGACCACAGATACGGGTAATTACAGGCGTAACAGATGCATGTGCATCAGATGTTGCCGTATAATCGCTATTCATGTAAACAGCTTTCAGATGAAAAGTCAATCCATCTGCTTCGGGCAAGAATCGGGCAGTTGTACGTATATGCGAGTCTTTATTATAGGTGAGTAATTGCCCCGCTTGCTCAAAGCCGAGGTATTGCGGTTTCTTATCCATTTCCTGCTGATAGATTGTTTCGGTCAATTCTGCCATCTCCTTATCAAAGTACCAGAAGGCGTCATGAACATCTCCTTTATACTGCTTGAAGGGAGCCGGTTTTATACGCTTCGGTGGTTTTACAGTGGAAGCTTCCCTGTTTTCTCCCGGAGCTCCATCCCCCCTACGCCAACGTTCGGCAAGCCAGCCATTCTGCGGGTTGAGCTTTTTCAGTGCTACCGGTTTGTCTAATGCAACGGTTTCCGGCAGTCGGGTTTCCAAAGCTTTCTCTAAGAAGAGAGCGATATAAGCGGCCGTACGATCAGCAAGATCAAAATGTCCGCGCCCGGCATCGCAAAGGAAAGAGATGCAACTTTCGGGGTACATCATACGGAAAGCCAAAGCAGGATTCACACGGGATTCCCACCATTCGTATTCTCCTTCTATCATCAGTCCGGGAATGCCGTCGATATTACGGGTACGCCCCCATTCCAGGTTCTCGCGTCCGTAACCGGTAAGGTTGGTACGGGGAGCATCGCCATGAAAAGAAATAATAGCTAAAGTCTTCTGCGGATTCCATGCGGCAAAGTTCCACGGGAAAGTAGCCATTGCCGAATGCCCGAACGGAATGATTGGAGCATATTTCAATTCGCTGTAGCCACTGATAGCAGAAAGGTCTTCGAGCATCTTGTCGAAAGCAGCCTGACAACCTGTACGTACATCCCATGGCTGCTCCCAACCGGGAGTAATCCATATCAAGGCAATACCCGATTCCGATAGTTTGCCACGAAATAAAGAGTTTTCGAACAAGGTTTCTTCCGTCATGTTATGCATAGCTACCATCACCGCCCGCACTTGGGCACACTCTGAAGGTATCCACAGGTAGGCCTGCGGATGATCGTCCGTTTCATTAGAAACAATATCCGGCATCTGTACCGACCATTGCCACTCGGCTGCAACACTCTTTGTGAATGAAAGAGTGAAGCAAGCCATTATGATTAAATAAGTTCGTAAGTTTTTCATGTCTATTTTATTCTTTCAAATCCCAATATACCACATACCGTTGATGATGCACATCATACAACGGACGAATAATATCTCCTTGAGGAGTAATAAACTTCAGTTCTTCTCCTACTCGTTGCAAACTTCTTTCCGGATGCTTCATATCCAGTTGTAACGTTGTTTTCAGGTTTGCCGGAACATGATAATCATACGTATAATAATCATTATACAGTTTCGGATCGGAAAATGGAGCCGGAACTTGCATACCTTCCGTGCCACGCTCTCCTGCCAACACCAACGGACCGTATAGCAAAGCTCCCTTCTGCGGATTGTCGGGTGTTGTTTCCAGATGCATCTGCATTGGATAGGTTGCTTCAATCTTATCTCCATTTCGCCATTGGCGGGTTAAGGCGATGTAAAAATCCGGATTCTGTTTTACAGATACTTTCTTACCATTGATGAGTACCGTCACTTTACCACTCCATGATGGATAGCGCAGGTAGACTGTAGTTTGCACGGGGTTTTCTGTACTTACAGTGATTGAAGTCATTTCTTCGGATGGAAAAGCGGTCTCCTGACGAAGAATCAAACCCTTTTCCTTCCAGTTCACTTCGGAAGGAATAAAGAGGTTCACATAAATACCTTTATCATTGTGATAATAGATTGCTTCACCATACTTGGCATGACTTTCGAAGCCACTACCCACACAGCACCAAAATGAGTTTTCTTTTGTACTATATACCTTATGCGCTCCATTCAGTAAAGGCAGAAAATAGCTGACCATCCCCGTTTCCGGGTCTTGCTGACCTAGAATATGATTATACAGTGCACGTTCATAATAATCTGCTACTTTTGCATCGCCCGTCCAGCAGAACAAGTGGCGGGAGAGCTTCAACATATTATAGGTACAACAAGTTTCACCTGTATAGCCATTCAGATACTTGGAGAAGTGTGCAGTATCAAAGAAATGTTCTTTCTGACTGCTACATCCGGGTGCAAAAGTATGATGGTCAATCATCGTGTGCCAAAAGAAGTCGGTTAATTTACGACTCGTTTCATTTTGTGTCAGTTCGTAATTACGGGCTTCTGCAATCACCTTCGGAATAAAAGTATTGGTATGTTTGGTTTCTAAATCATCTTTCAGTTCCTTCAGCGGATCTATAACGTCGTTATGATAAAAATATTCTGCCAACCAACGATAGCGCTCTTCTCCTGTCACTGCATACAGATTATAGAATGATTCATTGATACCGCCGAACTCATTGCGTATCATCAAACGGCGAGTTTCATCATTGAGCGGTTTCAATTTATTATATGCCCAATCTGCCATCCCTGTCACAACTTCAAGAGCTTGCTTGCTGTCAGTATACAGATACTGGTCGATTAGCCCCGAAAAGAGTTTGTGCAAAGTATACCACGGCGCCCAAACACCTGTTCCACGAATATTACGATTAATTAGTTCTTCCGGGAAAGCGCTAACATAGCCATTGCCAAGTGCTTTCTGTACTTCCGCCAGTCCATTGACCAAGCTATCCCCTTTTTGTTTGAAAATCTCACTACCCGTAGCAGCATACATCAACCCATAGGCAGATAGCAAATGCCCTGTAGTATGTCCACGCAATTCACAGTCCAAAGACTCCCATCCTCCAAGTTTCTTCACAGTCATATACCCACCTTCGCGACCCGCAAAAACGCCTGCATTTGTACGGAAGCTATGCAACAGCCTATTCACGTCTATAGAAACCATCCAGGCAGAATCTCGCATCATATTTTCACGGAAACGGCTTGGTAACAGGCGTATGTCTTTCAAATCAAAACTCTCCACGTAAAGTGGAGCAACTGTTTCCTTTTTCAACTTACCTGCATGTTGCCCGGGGTAAATAGACTGTGCAGACAAAGCACTTGAAACAGCCAAAAACATTGCCAGAATAGTATTCTTCTTATTCATCTTTCATTCGTTTTATTATAAAATACGAATAAAGGAGTAGAATTACTTAAAGCTGATGCTATAAATCCAATAGAAAATCTTCTATATTGGCACGACTAACCACTTGAAAAGTACTTCCCGGATAGGCATCAATAAACTGCTGAGGATATTTATATTTAGCAGTTGGATTCCATTTAAACTCAAAAGTAGATATTTGCCCATCTTCCTCTTCTATATAATCAATTTCTTTCTGCTGTTGGGTACGCCAAAACCAATAATTACAATAACTGCCCGAATAAGCGTTACGCTTCAGACGTTCAGAAATGATGAAGTTTTCCCATAGCCCCCCTATTTCTTCATTAGCGCGACTCTCGAGTATTGAAAAATTAGCTAATACAGCATTACGGATTCCATTATCATAGAAATATATTTTCCGACTAGCTTTCAGCTCATTACGCAAATTACGTGCGAAAGATCCCAAACGAAAAATAACGTAATTCTTTTCAAGAACATCAATATACCTGTCAACTGTTTTTGTATCAAGTCCCACTAACTGCCCTATTTCATTGTAAGATACCTGTGAGCCAACCTGCAAAGCAAGTGCTTGTAACAGTTTAACCAATTTATCAGGTTTTCCAATAGAATCCAAAGTAAGAATATCTTTATAAAGATAGCTGTCAGCCAATTCTTTTAAAATCATCTTCTCATCACCCGGATGGGTCACAACTTCCGGATAATAACCAAACACCAATCGATGAGGAATCATTCTTTTCTCTTCCAGCAGATTAGTATGTGCTACCATCTCGGCAAACGAAAGTGGTAACATTTTGTATTCTCGCTTCCTTCCTGTCAGCGGTTCATTCAGTTTCGAAGCCAACTCGAAAGACGAACTACCTGTCGCGATAAGTTGCACCCCTTTTATCTGGTCAGTAATCAATTTCAATTTTACTCCAACATCTGCAATACGTTGTGCCTCATCAATAACAACAAACCTATTATTACCAATAATAGCCTTCAAACGTGTAGAAGTGATATTTGCAAACAATTCCTGTACGTCCGGTTCATCCCCATTCAGCCACAAGACTTCCCGTGAGGTTCCAAACATCTCATGCAATAGCGTTGACTTACCGACTTGACGAGGTCCCATTATGATAATAGCCTTATCACTACCAATCATTCCCTCTATTTTTTGTTTTAACAATCGCTCTATCATACCTTTATGGATATCCGTTCAGAACAAAGATAGAGTTTTTCAGAATACAAATTCCACAAATCTTATAATATTTATGGAATCAAATCCAAAATTCTTATAAGATTCATGGAATTCAATATGCTTTCTACTAAGATATACCCTTCGTCCAAGATTAACTACGCTCTTTATCTAGCCGTTTTTTAAAGTATCTAAATAGCTCTAATTTTAATTTGTAACAAATGCATTTAACTCTAACTTTATTATAAACGTTCAAGAAGAATTCAATAATACAATTATGTTTTTTCTTATAAACATAAATGATATGTCGTTTTAGGGGCAAATTAAAAAGGTGAAGTGTTTTGTTCTTATTGAACAACATAAACAATATATCATTTTCTTCTTCGTATTCTACTCCATCAATTGAGGCTAAAGGTATGGAAAATAAATCAGCGTCTTTATCAAATCTTAAACTGTATTCATCGCAATATAGATTTAATCTTTTAAAGAAGGGTTTTATTATTTCGTATTTTTCTTGGTTGGTCTGCTTCTGCATCCACATTAGGCACATCAATTCAATAATATCTTTGTCGGCTGGTAGCACAACTGTTTCAATATCATTCATTACATAAATTAATTTAGATTTATATCAAAGGTTAGTAAAATCTTGTGGGACTTAACAAAAGGGAAGACCGTGAGGGATTTCTCGTGAATGTTTTGTTTTGGTATCTGATTTAAGATACTCTGAACGAATTTACCTGTGTATACTTTCATTTTGAATAAGGTTTTTAAGTTCCCCTTCAAAAAAGAAGGGTGCAGAACTATACTATCCGAATTCAGAAGGAAGTGGTGTCAACCTTGACAAAACAGAGTAGTAAAGCCTGCACCACTATTGTACAGGCATTTACATACTTCCTTGTTTTTGTCAATCCTTCATAAAACACCACTTTTACTGAATTGCAAGAAGCATAAAATGCAATAATATCCATAAAATGAAGAAAAAAACCACTGTTCTTGACTTCAATGCAAAGGTATGAAAAATATCAATAGTATTCTTTTTTTATCTACCTTTTTTCTGTACCAATAGGTTTAGGTTCTGCATCAACAGTTTCAGTATCATGTTGTTCGGACACTTTAGAATCAATAACAGGTATTTTCGCTTGGTTTGATTATATTTGTCCCATTAAAATCTCAGTCGTCCATTAAGTGGATATTCGTTGCAAAACGTATTTCTACTTAAAACAACATAATTCTATTACCAATGAAACTAAAAAAACTAATCTTTATCTCCGGCATATTGCTTGGACTGGCTCAGACTATGAGTGCACAAAACCAACTGGTGACTTACCCTGCCCCGCAAGGAGCAGAATTAATACAAGACTTCACCGTAAAAGTCCGCCAACCGGGCAAAGAGTGGCAAAACGTTGTTACCTATCCCGTAAAGGTAGACGAAGTGAGAGACACCAAACACAATGTTGAAATTGCTTCGATGGGGTATTTCGACTTCGACGGTGAGATAGAAGTATCTGTTACTTCCAATAAAGGGGTTATCAATACAGGCAGAGTGCGCCCGTTGTCCTACGAAATCACTCCGCAAATAGACGGCAACATACTGACATTTAAGCTGAACCGTCCACGTAATCTATCTGTAGAAGTAAACGGTGACATCTTCCATAACCTGCATCTGTTTGCCAATCCGATAGACAGTAACAAGCCGAAGAAATTGAAAGACCGTAATCTGATTTACTTCGCTCCGGGAATACACCAACTGCCGGGTGATACGTTGAACGTCCCCTCCGGCAAGACTGTTTATATAGCAGGCGGTGCTATCGTGAAAGGTTGTATTCAGGTAGTAAATGCAAGAGACGTAAAAGTCTTCGGACGAGGAGAAATCCACCCCGAAGGTCGCGGAGCAG
>NZ_JASLER010000062.1 GCF_030151085.1 Bacteroides sp.
AGAACCGACTGATACTCAAGAAAAATATCAATAAAAACATTAAGCCGGTGGCAACCCTCACAACTAATATATTCCGGTTAGACGGCATCATCGTATTAGATATTGAAGGCAGACTGGATACTGCCAATGCACGTGATTTCAACAATGCTATACAACCGCTGCTCGAAGAGAAGCAACCCAATATCATAATCAACTGTGAGCAGATGTCTTACATCAGTAGTTCCGGATTAAGAGGATTCCTCATTCTTCAAAAGAGTGTAGCTAAAAATGGCGGACACCTCGCTATAGAAGCCATGCAGCCGGAAATCAGACATATTTTTGAAATAACAGGATGCATTTCAATTTTCAACATTCGCTAAATTCTGAAATCAGCATGAGAAAACTAAAGTTCATTGCATGCTTGTTACCGGCAATGCTATTTCTTTTTCCATATAGTGTGCAAGCACAAAGCATTATTCTCACTCCTAAATGGACTGCCCAAGCACAATTTACCGGTTATTATGTGGCAGAGAAGTTAGGCTTCTACAAGGAAGCAGGGCTCGACTTAAAGATACAACATCCTGCCATATCGGAAAGCTCTTTCTCTATGATGGAGAAAGGGCGTGCACAAGTGGTAGTGATGAATCTATCGTACGCATTTATGGAACGGCTTTCCGGTGCACGTGTAGTGAATATATTGCAAACTTCACAAGAGAATAGCCTGATGCTGATAAGCCACTCTCCCATAAAAAATGAGACATCGCTACACAATCAGAAAATAGCCGTATGGAACCATTTGAGTTATAAACTACTGGACCGTCTTGCCGACCATTATAAATTAGGTGCTATAGAATGGACACGTTTCAACAGTGGAGTCAATGTGTTTATGTCCGGTGCTGTAGATATCTGTCTGGTTGGCAGTTACAACGAGTATTTACAGCTTGCGGAATATGGAATGCAGATTGATTCTGCTAATGTATTACGTCTTGCTGATTATGGCTATAACATACCCGAAGACGGACTTTATGTTACCGAAGAGTTTTACAACAAGAATCCGGAAATTGCGCATAAGATAGCAAAGGCTAGTATGCGTGGCTGGGTATGGGCTAACGAACATCGTGAAGAAGCTTTGGATATTGTCATGGAACAAATCAAAAAACACAATATCGGTACTAACCGTTACCACCAACGCAAAATGTTGGAAGAAGTATTACGGTTGCAAATAAACCGACAAAACGAACAACGCACTTACCACTTGAGCCGTGAAGGATTTGAACTTGCTTCCAAGATACTTACGCCGAAAGGTACACACGCCATTCGTTATGAGGATTTCGTCAAATAACCTTTAGCACTTGCCAACTCATGAAACGTATATATTCTCATTCATTCGCCACAAAACTAAGCATTTACGTCTTGTCTTTCACGCTGGTTGTATTCACTTGCGTCATGGCACTATTCTACCATTATAGCCGTGAAAAGATAACCGATGATGCCATTGATCATGCACACGGAGCACTCAAGAACATTGCCACGCAAATCAGCGGAGAACTTCGTATTGTAGAGTCCACTCTTAAACAGTCAACCTGGCTCATAGAGAAGAACAGGAATCATCCGGACTCCTTGCGCAACATTATCATGCCGATTGTCAGCGGAAACAACTTGATTGTGGGAAGTGGAATTGCCTTTATCCCCGAATATTACAAAGAGAAAGGTAAATATTTCATGCCGTATGCTTCGGCTGAAACCTCACAGAGCCAGGATATAAAATATCAGGTATTAGGTGGAACCGACTATGACTATCCATGTATGGACTGGTTTCTGATTCCCAAATTACTAAAGCAGAATTATTGGAGTGAACCTTATTATGATACAGGAGGTGGAAATACTATAATGAGTACTTACTCATTACCCTTATGCGACAAGAAGGGAGAAGTGTTTGCTATTTTCACCGCAAACATCTCCTTATCTCATTTCACGGATATTATTAACGAGTTAAAGCCCTATGCATCAAGCTATACTTTTCTGCTCAGTCGTAATGGTAGCTACCTGACTCATCCTAATCTGACGAAGATTATGAATGAAACGATCTTCTCCGATGCTTACGATACACAGGATAGTGAAAAGGAAAAGCTAGGTAAAGATATGCTGGCAGGGCACACCGGCACTACACAATTCGACAATGCCAGTCAAAATTCTTATGCTTTCTATACTTCCATTCCTAACAGTGGTTGGTCTATCTGTACAGTATGTTCCAGCCAAGTAATATTGAGCAAACTGGATTCCACATTGCATCGCATTATCTATATCTTCCTGGCCGGAATGTTGATACTGTTGCCGCTATTATACCATATTATCCACAGACTGGTACGTCCACTCAGAGCCTTCTCCAAATCGGCCCGCGCCATTGCTACAGGACGCTTCGATATAAATCTGCCAGAAGTACACTCTAAGAATGAGATCAAGGATTTGCGCGACTCATTGGTTTACATGCAACACTCCCTATCTACCTATGTATCAGAGTTGCAAGCCACAACAGCTGCCAAAGAACGTATTGAAAGCGAGTTATCCATTGCCCATGAAATTCAGATGGGAATGATTCCCAAAATATTCCCTCCTTATCCGGAGCGTAAAGATATAGACTTGCATGCAGTGCTTCAACCTGCCAAAGAAGTGGGTGGCGACCTTTATGATTTCTTTATTGACGACGACCGCCTCTACTTTGTGGTAGGTGACGTTTCTGGCAAAGGAGTTCCCGCCTCTCTTTTTATGGCTATTGCCCGAAGCCTGTTCCGTACATTGTCGCAACAATTCGATTCGCCTGCTAAGATCATGACGCACATGAACCGTTCGATTTCCGAGAATAACGAATCGAGCATGTTCATCACCCTATTTATTGGCATTTTAGACCTGAAGACCGGACACATGCGCTTCTGTAATGCAGGACATAACCCACCTATCGTAATACCTGTACACGGAGTACCTTATTTCCTGAAAGCAAGAATACAAGTCTTTGTTGGTATTGTCGAAGATATGGAATACACGGAAGAAGAGATTGAAATTGAGAAAGACAGTCTACTCTTACTTTATACCGACGGTGTGACCGAAGCCGAAGATGAGTCCAAGAAACTTTATGGAGAAGACCAGCTGCTACAAACCGTAGAGCAGAACGAGACACACCACGTACGCGACATCGTGGATTCTGTAATTGAATCGGTTGCCAATCACGTGCAACAAGCAGAAGCCAGTGACGACCTTACTATCTTAATACTTCACTACAAATCAGAATAACATCATGGAAAAAGAAATTCGAATTACCAACAATTTGGACGAGATCGGAACATTAGCCGAGTTTATCGAAGAATTAGGCGCAGAGTTATCCTTATCTATGGAAACCACTATGCACATCAATCTAGCTTTGGAAGAAGCAGTTTCCAACATCATCATGTATGCTTACCCGCAAGAAGAAGCACACGAAATTATATTGAAAACCTCTGCAACCGAAAATCAGCTTATCTTCTTTTTGACAGATAACGGTCTTTCATTCGACCCCACCAGTGCTCCTGAAGTTAACCTCGACATACCTGCCGAGGAACGTCAGATAGGAGGACTTGGCATCTTCCTTATCCGAAGAATCATGAATGAGGTTACCTATCGACGGTTAGATGGCGAGAACCACCTAACCATGAAGAAGAATCTCTAACCAGAGGAGCATCTATCCAAGTACCCATTTCGTCTTCTTTCCGAAGCAACGGTATGCCATTGCTACCAAGAACCAGGATATGCCAAAAGCAATCACGGCCGCACAAGGAATTTGCAGACTGATGGGTACATGAAGCGCTCGCATCCATACTACGGTGGGACCGGTAAAGAAGTAATGTATCATGTAGACGCCAAATCCGCAAAGCGTGAGGTTGGCAAAGACTTTCTTCAATCGTTCGGAAGTGAAGTTCACTTTCTTGCAAAGCATAAATACAGGTATTGTCATCATCACTACATTCAGTGAACAGTAGGTGAAGAACAATTCCAGCCCTTCGGGCGTACAATCGGGTTGTGCCGTCATGTGGCGGAATCCGAAGAATGTCACAACATATCCCACTGCAAACATCGGGATTCCCCATCCCAAGAGTTGCTTGGTTGTCCAGTCGTGATGACGCAGATAATGCCCCAATAACAGGTAACCGTTGAAACCGGCAAAGTAATAAAGTGTGCCGAATGCGTTCCACGAGCATGTTCCCCAAAGGTATTCAGATACAAATTCGTTATAATAAGGTATTAGTAACGTCACTCCCCATGTAATAAGGAACCATAACTTAGCACGTTCCGATACTTTCTCCACCCAAGCAGAGAAAATAGGCATATAGAGGTAAAGTCCTATCAACAGATAGATGTACCACATGTGCACATCGAGCAACGAGAAATTAAAAGGCAACTCTGCTATATACCCCATGCTTACAGCAAGAGATTGGCGCATCACTTCTTCACCCGAGTAAGGGAAGAAATCGAGGATTACCCGTGGTTCTACACCCAGTAGCCCCGTAAACCATGGGAATAAATTATAGATTATCGACCAAATAAGGAAAGGAAAGAATACCCGCGGAATACGTTTTTTATAGAATACGGACGTTTCACCACTTATCGGCAATAGTAAAGCACCGGTTATCATTACAAAAAGAGGTACACAAGGTCGAAGTGCCGCTCCATAAACGGCTCCCCAAAACTTAATGTCTACAATCTCAGGGGAATCTCCGGGATAGAAATTAAAAGGATCTGTACAATGGCAGCACACTACTGTAAACATAGCTACCAAACGAACTACATCCAACCAAACGATGTGTTGCTGTGGGTTTTGTCGTGTAAGAGTTTGATTCATGTTATTAGATATTAGTAATTGAGGGGTTAAAGATAAAAAAATTAGCCGAAATATAAAAAAGACATAAGTAGTACAGAATAATGGTCCGCCATTTTTTTAATTAATTATGTAAATCAGTAGTTTAAATTAGTTCAAAATGGGGAAGAAATGAGCTAAATACGCGTATCTTATTTTTCGACGCAGATGACGCAGATGACGCAGATTTAATGGCTGCCTATAACATGAAAGAGAAAAAATCTGCGTTATCTGCGTTATCTGCGTCATCTGCGTCGAAAAATTAATTCATAACAGAAAAGAAATGAGCTAAACAACAGATAGTAACAGTCTCCATTTGTCATGAAATATTTTTTGCCAAAATCGAGAATTGTCATTTACAACGTATTGTATATCAGGGATTTTCGTTGAGGTAGCCTCACATAACGACTGAGGTAGCCTCACATAACGACAGAGGCAGCCTCTCATAACGACAGAGAGTACCAAAGATAACGACTGAGGTTACCTCTGTTTTA
>NZ_JASLER010000043.1 GCF_030151085.1 Bacteroides sp.
GGCAGAATCTTTTAATGCGAAGATCAAAGCTTTCAGAGCACAGTTTAGGGGAGTCAGAGATAAGGCGTTCTTTTTATACAGACTTACTAAATTATATGCATAAAATGAAAATCCCTCAGAGTTTTACGTTGATCCATTAGATTCGCTTACTTGAGTATCTATACAAAAAGTCCCGTAAAACCTTGATCTTACGGGACTTAATTGGATTTTTTTGCGGAGAGGGAGGGATTCGAACCCCCGGAACCTCGCAGTTCAACGGTTTTCAAGACCGCCGCGATCGACCACTCTGCCACCTCTCCAAACTCCTTTTAAGAAGTACTTTCTTTCGAAAGCGGTGCAAAGATACGACTCTTTTTTAAATCTGCAAACTTCTTTTCTTTTTTTTCGTGAATTAATCGTACTTTTGTGCCATGATATACCCTCAGAACTTCGAACAGAAAATAGGTTTCGACCAAATACGCCAATTGCTGAAGGAAAAATGCCTCAGCACTCTTGGCGAAGAACGAGTGACGGCTATGGTTTTTTCCGACCGCTTTAGCGAAATAGAAGAACGCCTGAATCAAGTCACTGAATTTGTACGTATCATTCAAGAGGAAGATAACTTCCCTGCACAATATTTCTTTGATGTCCGCCCTTCCCTGAAAAGAATACGGGTGGAAGGTATGTATCTGGATGAACAAGAACTTTTTGATCTACGCCGTTCGCTGGAAACCATACGAGACATTGTACGCTTCCTGCAAAAAGAAGGAGAAGATGGAGAAGAAGGCACTTCCCCCTACCCTTGCCTGAAAAGACTGGCAGGGGATATTACTGTATTCCCACAACTCATAGGAAAAATAAACGGAATTCTTTCTCCGTATGGAAAGATCAAAGATAATGCTTCGTCTGAATTAGCTCGTATCCGTCGGGAACTGGCAAGTACGATGAGTAGCATTTCCCGTTCCTTGAACAGTATTCTTCGTAATGCTCAATCCGAAGGAGTAGTAGATAAAGACGTAACGCCCACTATGCGAGACGGTCGTTTGGTTATCCCTGTTGCCCCGGCATTGAAACGAAAAATAAAAGGTATCGTACATGATGAATCAGCAAGTGGAAAGACCGTATTCATTGAACCCGCCGAAGTCGTAGAAGCCAATAACCGCATCCGGGAACTGGAAGGTGACGAACGACGGGAGATCATCCGCATCCTGACGGATTTTTCCAATCAGCTACGTCCTTCTATCCCCGAAGTACTGCTTTCGTATGAGTTTCTTTCCGAGATCGATTTTATACGTGCAAAGGCTCTGTTCTCCGAACAAATATCCGGATTGAAACCGGCTTTTGAGAACAAACAGATATTAGACTGGACGATGGCCGTACATCCTCTGTTACAACTTTCCCTTAACAAACATGGCAAGAAAGTTGTGCCACTGGATATTGAACTGAATGAAAAACAACGCATCCTGATAATCTCCGGTCCGAATGCCGGTGGTAAATCCGTCTGCCTGAAAACCGTAGGATTGCTGCAATACATGTTACAATGCGGACTGCTTACGCCCATGCACGAACGCAGCCACGCCGGTATCTTCAGTAGTATCTTTATCGATATTGGCGACGAACAATCTATTGAAGATGATTTAAGTACTTACTCTTCCCACCTTACTAATATGAAGATCATGATGAAGAACTGCAACGAGCGTAGTCTTATCCTGATTGACGAATTCGGAGGTGGAACAGAACCGCAGATTGGTGGTGCCATTGCCGAAGCCGTATTGAAACGCTTCAACCAAAAGCTGACCTTCGGTGTTATTACTACCCACTACCAGAATCTGAAACACTTTGCCGAAGATCATGAAGGAGTAGTAAATGGTGCCATGCTATACGATCGCCACGTGATGCAAGCCCTTTTCCAACTTCAAATAGGTAATCCCGGAAGTTCATTTGCCGTAGAAATAGCCCGCAAAATAGGTTTACCGGAAGATGTGATTGCCGATGCCTCGGAAATTGTAGGCAGCGAATATATCAATGCCGACAAATACCTACAAGATATTGTACGCGATAAACGGTATTGGGAAGGTAAGCGTCAAACCATTCGCCAGCGCGAGAAGCACATGGAAGAAACAATTGAGCGTTACCAGACCGAAGTAGAAGAGTTGCAGAAATCACGCAAAGAAATTCTGCGTAAAGCCAAAGAAGAAGCAGAGCAACTGATGCAAGAAGCCAATGCGCGTATCGAAAATACCATACGCGTCATCAAAGAAGCCCAAGCCGACAAGGAGAAAACTCGTCAGGTACGCCAGGAACTCACCGATTTCCGTGCGTCTATGGAAATTCTTGCCAACAAAGAGCAAGAAGAGAAGATAGCTCGCAAAATGGAAAAGCTACAAGAAAAACAAAACCGGAAAAAGGAGAAGAAAGCAGATAAAGGTCAAAACAATAACCTATCAGCACAAGCATTGGCAGAACAGCAAGCGAGAAAAGAAGCCGAGCGTCTGGCAGCAATCGTACCCGGTTGTAACGTCAAGATAAAAGGTCAGACTACTGTTGGAGAGGTACTGGAAGTAAACGGAAAGAATGCCACAGTCGCTTTTGGAAGTATCAAAACCACTGTAAAACTGGATCGATTAGAGCGTACCAATGCCCAGCCGAAGCAAGTGGAGCTATCTACCAAAAGTACCTACATCAGTACTCAAACGCAGGACAGTATGTACGAGAAGAAGCTGAACTTCAAACAAGATATTGATGTCCGGGGTATGCGTGGAGACGAAGCTTTGCAAGCCGTAACCTACTTTATAGATGATGCCATCCTCGTTGGTATGGCGCGCGTACGTATTCTTCACGGAACGGGTACAGGTATTTTACGCACCCTTATCCGGCAATATTTACAAACAGTGCCCGGTATACGCCATTTTGCAGATGAACATATTCAATTCGGCGGTGCAGGCATTACAGTCGTTGACTTGAGTTAAATCATTAAATATTAATCATTCTTTATGAAATCAATCAAAGAACTTTACCGCATCGGCACAGGCCCGTCCAGTAGTCACACTATGGGACCTCGCAAAGCTGCCGAAATTTTTCTGGAAAGACATCCGGAAGCAGCTGCATTCAAAGTAACTTTATACGGAAGCCTTGCTGCAACCGGTAAAGGTCACATGACTAACATAGCCATCACCGAAACACTGCAACCCGCAGCGCCGGTAGAGATTATCTGGGAACCAAAAATATTTCTCCCATACCACCCTAACGGTATGAAGTTTGTTTCTTTGAATACCGAAGGTAAAGAAACAGACCAATGGCTCGTGTTTAGCGTCGGAGGTGGTGCCTTGGCAGAAGAAAATAATGGTGATTCATCCATTAACACCCCGGATGTGTACGAAATGAACAGTATGACCGAAATTTTGGAATGGTGCGAACGTACAGGTAAGAGTTACTGGGAGTATGTAAAAGAATGCGAGAACAGTGATATATGGGACTATTTGCAGGAAGTATGGCAAACCATGCAAGCTGCTGTAAAACGCGGATTGGAGCAAGAAGGAGTATTGCCCGGTCCTTTGAATCTACGTCGCAAAGCCTCTACTTATTATATACGTGCCAGTGGATATAAAGCTTCTCTTCAATCTCGCGGACTGGTTTTCTCATACGCTTTAGCTGTAAGCGAAGAGAATGCTTCAGGAGGTGTAATTGTGACTGCCCCCACTTGTGGTTCTTGTGGAGTTGTACCGGCGGTACTTTATCATTTGGCAAAAAGCCGTGACTTCAGCGATACACGTATTCTCCGTGCGCTCGCCACTGCCGGACTGGTAGGAAATATCGTAAAGACTAATGCATCTATTTCGGGTGCCGAAGCCGGATGCCAGGCAGAAGTCGGCGTAGCTTGTTCAATGGCTTCCGCCGCTGCCAACCAACTATTCGGAGGAAGTCCTGCACAAATAGAATATGCAGCAGAAATGGGTCTGGAACATCACCTCGGCATGACTTGTGACCCCGTATGCGGTTTAGTGCAAATTCCTTGTATCGAGCGAAATGCATACGCTGCCGCTCGTGCCTTGGATGCTAATCTTTATTCCTCTTTCACCGATGGTATGCACCGGGTATCTTTCGACAAAGTAGTAACTGTAATGAAAGAAACCGGAAATGACCTGCCTTCACTTTACAAAGAAACGAGTGAGGGAGGATTGGCGAAGGACTTTAAACAAATGTAGAAAGTTGAGAGAGGAAAGTTGAAAGTTGGCTGCGCACGAAGCCTTATATACTGCGCAGCTAACTTTCAACTTTCCTCTTTCAACTCTCAACTTACTTCGGCCAATGTGTATCGTCCTTCCCTGTTACATCTTTAGCCAGCAATAGATTACCTTCTTCGGAGTAGAATAACTGAACTTCTTTATTTCCTTTCTCAACCTCAATGACGTATTCAATGGGTTGTAATGGAGTTTCGAGCACATCAAAATCCTCTTGTTCCCAACTTGCATATTCACTTTCCATAAAGGCGGTCTGTACAGTGCCGGGGAGGTCGACCCAAGCAACATCCAGATCTGTCAATTGCCATTCCGCATTGGTATTGTACCACACAGATGCTTCTTTGCCATCCAACCTGCAATCAGCTACATAATACTTGCCTTTCTGTTCCCATTCTATATGGGTTGCAGACGGATATTGGGCTTTCAGGGCATCTGATATTGCCACAGGCACTGTTATATGATCATCTTTATCATCATCGCTACACGCACTGAATGCTAATGCAGCGATGAACATCATTGCTAATATTTGTATCTTAACTTTCATTATTTATAAAATTAGGGTTCAACATTCATTTGCAGAATCAATCATCCATGCTGACAAATTTGCCTTTATTATTGAATTTCAAGGAGTAATCATTGCTCAATTCAACTTCTACTCCACTACGTTTACGTTCAATCTTCGTAATTTTTTCTTTAGGGAAGTTTGTCTTCACATATTCCTTCACAGATACCGGAATCAAAGCAGCAGGAACAGCAGCCTTATTACAATTGATTTCAACCCAATTACCTTTGCTGTCAAAATCTATTTCCGTACGGTCAGTCAACAGAACTTCGTATTTCTTACTCTGCAAAACCTCACTCTCAATCTTGATATGAGAGATCTGTGGTTTACTGAAATACTGGTTAATAAAATTACGTGCCGTTAATGGCAATTGTTTCACGTCCTGAGTAATTACATCACCAGCAAAAGCAAATTGTACAGCTACAAGAGCCATTACTAAAATAGATAATACTTTCTTCATAATCGTTATTTTTTAAATGTTACTGAATATTTCTTGCATTATTCACACTGCAAATAACGACAGAGAATTAGGAAAGATTTGGGAATAATCGGTGTTAACGGTAGTTTTTAATTTCTTTAACAAGAAGAAAGCAATGCATGCCATCCTGCCATTCGTATGTCAGTTTCAAAGAGGCAGAAAGTGCGATAGAACGTGCAATTGCAAGCCCCAAACCTGTAGAATCCTTCTTTCCATCTGTTCCTCGATAGAAACGATGGAATAGTTTCTCGTTATCCAATGGAGCATCACCGGTGTTTTTTATCACGAATGAATTCGGTGTAGTAAGTATCTGTAATTCTCCTCCTTCCTGACTGTGGAGCAATGAATTCTTCACCAAATTAGAAATCAAAATTTGGGCTAATGAATGGTTACAGCGTATAATAAACGGAGTTTCCCCTTGCTTACGATCCAAATGTATCCGCTTGCCCCCATATATATCCATCAAATCAGGCAGAAGGTTATCAAGTATCTCATCAACCGAAACATCCTCTACTTCGGTATATTGACCATTCTCAATGCGAGACAATAATAATAATGACTTATTTAACTTTACAGCTCTACCTAAAGTAGAATAAATCTCATCCAATTCCTTCATTTGCTGCTCAGTCAAGCCTTCATTTTCTGCCAGAAGTTCCACTTTTCCACGAACAATGGCAAGCGGTGTCTGCAATTCGTGTGAAGCATTCTCTATAAATTGTTTCTGCTCCTGATAGGCTTTATAGCTACGATTTCCCATATCCATTGCAGCATCACTCAACTGACGGAACTCCCCTATTTTAGTAGGATTATCCAAAACAGGCACTTCTTTACCGGGCTGAATACTATGCAACCAGTCCAGCAATTTGTGTAAGGGACGAAAAACACCTTTCAGTACCACCCTGATGCCAATGGATGTACATACCAGAAAAAGCAGAAATAGTGCTCCCAAATACCAAAGCATTGCTTCTACCATATCATCCCGTTCCAAGATGGAAATCATCAAAGTCAATTCATAGAACTGTCCGTCGGGCATGCGGAAAGCAGTCCGCATAACACGCACCGGTTCATCTTCATCCTCCATTTCAATGTAAACGGTAGAATCATAAAATGCTACTTTATAGGAAACTCCTTCTTCCTCCGAAATAGGTTGAAACTTATAAAAAGACATCAATGTTCCTTCTGTAGTAAGTATGGAAGGGTCCAGCAAAGCTTTTTTAATTAAGATTTCAGCCTGATTCTCCAAGGTATCATCCGTTTCATCTATAACTTCATCAATGATGGCATAGTAAAACAGAACTCCCCACACCGCCATCAGTAAGAAGAGTAGCAGCGAAAGTTTACGATAGGTATAATGTAGGAGTTTCATACTTCAGAAAGTTTATAGCCGAAACCGTAAACCGCTTTCAGTTCTACGGTAGCCTCAGCTTGTTTCAACTTCTTACGCAGATTCTTCACCTGAGAATAGATGAAGTCCAGTGAATCGGCTTGATCGATGTTATCACCCCATACAGACTCGGCAAGGCTCATTCTATTAATGACACGATTGGGGTTGACTACAAAATAATATAGCAGATCGAATTCTTTACGGTTCAGTTGCAAAGACACTCCCCCCACTTCAGCCTGACGCTTATCGGGATAAAGCAATAAATTACCGATGGCAACAGTAACATCACCTTGGGTCTGCCTACGACGTATCAACGATTTTATACGAGCATTCAGCTCTGCCAGATGGAAGGGTTTCGTAAGATAATCGTCAGCTCCTAATTCCAGCCCGTCGACCTTATCGTCCAAAGAATCTTTAGCAGAAATGATAAGTACGCTATCACTACGACGAAGCCGTTTCAATTCACGCAACAAATCCAAACCGCTTCCGCCAGGCAACATTATATCCAGCAGAATACAGTCGTAATCATAGTCGTTAATCTTATCCAGTGCCGAGAAATAATCGGCAGCTGTTTCTACGACAAATTTTTCTTTTAGGAGCGAAGTACGGATAGTTTCCCGCAAGTCTTGCTCATCTTCCACAATCAGAATTTTCATACCGCCAAAGATGATTTATAAAACTGGAAACAATCTGGAACTATTATATTTTAATTCTCAATTTATTGAATCCGGCTGATAATCCTCCATTAATTCCTCTTTTGCCATAGAAATTTTTCCATCAGACGTAATAGTCAGTCTAATAGGAACGTAAAGGTCGGATTGCGGATAGCAGACACTTGCTGCATATATAATTCCCTGAGGAGTAGTCTGGTCATACACCAATCCCTCCAGTATGGCATATTGCATGAATTTGGCGTCAACCAACGAAGTAAAATTTTCTTTTGTAAAAACCCTATCTACTATTTGTTTGCCTCCACAAGTAAGACGCAAAGTAATGCGGTTATCAATAAACTTTTCTCCTTGTTCATTCTTTACAATAGGCAAACTCTCATCCGGCTGGCGCAATACAGATGATTGATATTCTTTTCCTTGATAATTAAAAGTTGCTTTTACATCCGAAACTTGCATGCGTTGCGGACCGGCAGCCTTGACACTATCTTGCATTAATGCCTGTGCATCATCCTTTTCCTTCTTATTCTGTGACGAACAAGCCGAGAGGAAAATCACCGATACGCAAGCTAACATATAAAATAGATTCTTCATTGTTTTGCTTTTTACAAATTGACAGGACAAAAATAATGCAATTTGAACGCAAAAGAAAATTTATTCTCTTTTTTGCTGAAAAGAAACAAAAAGAAGCTGCCTGAAACCTGAGATATATTTTATCTCATCAAGTTCCCGACAGCTTCCACATATACCAATACCTAGAAAACTTATGCTTGTTTGTGGTCTTTTCTTTTTGATTCCATTTTAGCCTTTCTTTCCTGCAAGTTCTTAGTGTAGGAAGCATATTGTTCTTTCGTCATAATCTTCTGGAGCTGTGCATTATAAGCAGTACGTGCAGCAGTCATTTCTTCACGTTTATTTGCCATTTCAGCCTTCTTCTGTGCACGTTGCTCATTAGTCAATTGAGCTTTTCCACACTCTTTTTTTGCTACGCTATCCTTTTTGTTATGATGTTTATCAGCTTTACTGCAAGTACATGCACGGTCTTTTTTACCTTTATGCATATCACCTCTGCGATGCTTGGGCATATCTCCCATTTTCTCTACTAAAGTCAAGTTAGCTTCCAGTAACTGCTTCTTTTGCGTATCGTTCAAGGAATATTCCTTTGCCATACGTTCAGTCATACGTTCGGCACGAACTTTGGGTTCTGGCATTTTATCACCACGGCGAGCATGCTGCGCCATTACCATGCCACCCATTAAAAAGGCAGCTACCATTATCATAATTATTCTTTTCATTACTCTATTCCTTTTTTAATTAATACTTTATATTAGTTATACCTATTGTGTTGCAACGTTTATAGGACTATAAGAAAAGCGGGAAGTTTAATGACCACTTCCCGCTTTAACAAAAAAAATGAGGTTGAAATTTTTATTAAGACAAACTTTTATCCCAAAGGATTATCATTTTCATCTCCGGCAGAACCAGAGCCAGAACCGCCATTATTGCCCGAACCGGTAGGGAACACCGTATCTTTACCGGTTACCAATCTTTCCACAGTAGCCTTACTCAGCATATTCTTGAAATAACTTCCCGGATAGAAGATTATTTTTCGACGATACACCGTATTAGCATCCACATCGTCTACTCCTGTCTGACTTTTCGCGTTCAGACCAGGACGAAAACATCCGAAGTCTCCCAACTGAACGGAATATCCTTTATCCAAGTCCATGTTTAAGGTATCAATCAACCCGTCAATTACCATTTTTACGACTCCACGAGGAGCCATACTTATCTTCTGTACTTCTTCGCACAGTTTACTGAATTCAACCATGCCTAATACTTTTGTTTGAGCAACAAATCTTTCAGTGTTTGTTTTGTCAAAACCGAATACTTTCTTCTTTACTTCATACTTAATTGCCATAATCTTTGTTTTTTAGTAGTTAATAATAATATGTATATTAATGTTCTTTTATCAACTCTAAGAGCAAGATATTTTCACTGCGAGGCCTCAACAGTCAGACTATCCGTTTCTCTGATTCGATGTTGCAAAGTTAGGGTGAGAAGAGCCCGAAAGCAAGAAAATGACATCTACAACACAATTGATTAAATAACTAATAAACAATGAATTAAAAAAGTACTATCTCTACAATGAATTAATTGAGATGAAGGTGATAAGAAACCAGAAGAAGGGGAATATGATAATAGTCTCTACAGGTGGTTAGGGTAAGTTACTGATAATTAAGAGGAAATCATTTTACTAACTCTACAAATAGATGCACGTAGAAAGAATTATATGATTGCAAAAGTACAAAACTTATTTTTCACTATTTTTCTCGAAACTAACTAAAAAAAGTAAAAAGTCAAATCTTCCCTCTACAGTTATCTATAGAGGGAATTATGAAAAAATAGATTTTTCAATTTAGTTGCTTACAAGGTTCTGACATCTTGGATTATTAACAATATGACCATCAAGAAAGCGAAATTCAAAATTAATATATTCCTTCCAAAATTCAGGACTGATAGCCTTAATCATATCATCCCGAGTTTGTTTACCCGGACGAATAACTAAGTTGTCAATCTTTTGAGCAGTTACAAGGACTGTCCATCCTTCAAGAACTCCACAATAATATTCAGGTTCAGTTTTCCTATATTTTTCTAGTTCAATCTTATCTGCTTCAGTTAGAGTTCTTGGTGCAATGTAAACCATCAGCATTAGGCCCTTTTTATCTCCATAACTATCAAAGCCAAAATCAAAAAATTGAAAGTTGCTTTGCTTATTATCAAAAGCATGTATCAGATATTCTGATTTTATACAAAAATGAGAGTCTACATGATATAAACCTAATCCAGGATGTACAAGCCGTGAGTCCTGAAAGAAAAATGCTGTAAAGTTATTAGAGAATGCATGAACCAATACAGCTTTGCTATTCTTGCAAATATCAATGCTCTCTCTTTGCAATGCATTAATAAGTCTTTCGGGCACAATAGGATATAGGTTTGAAACAATATCGTATCCTTTGAATGCCCCACTATCATTAGAAGTTGACACTAAATATCTCGTATGAGAGAAGCGAGAATCTATTTCAGGAATGCCTCCTATATGTGAAGTATGTATGGTAACATTTCCCTCTTCTGACACATCAATGCTATCTGCCGCCAGGAACTTAGCCATCACAAGTTTCTCAGCCAAAAGATCCAAACGCGTATGGTCATAGCCTTTGAAAGTCAGAGAAGTTTCCAACATAAACTGTTGAATTGTCATATCAGTATCTACCAATATATTCAAAGAAGGCCAAGACATATTACCCAATTCTGAGGCAGCCATATAATTCACAAATAAAACATCTGCTGCATACATACGATCAAAAATATACTTCCATATCATATTAATAACAGGAAGATTTCCTTTCAAGCCATAATCATCAATATGCTGTTTGGCTATTTTTATTGTTGATTCAATATCTTTGAGCATAATAGCCCTATATGTATTATTTAAGTTACTAGGATACTCTATAATCTCTTGCCGATCAACACTCAAGTGCGGTCTTTCTTTTCCAATATAATTTAGATTGCCATAGCGCTTCAGCAACTCCAGAAAAGCCCCATCCGTCATTCGCTTATCAGTGACTGAAATACCATCAACCGATAAAACCTGACCGGAAACCTTCAATAAGTTAAATAAATATGAATTGTCATTAGTTTCAGGCATAGCAGGTAGCGGCATAGTAATTATGGAATCATATTCCACATCATTTAATTCAACATGTATAGAATATGGCACCAAAAACCTCTGTATACCGCTCAACGTAAGTCTGTCTTCAGTGAATAATCTCTGAGAAATGACTGAGTCAATAAATGGCTGGTCCTTTGCGGTGATACCCATTTCACCTATGGTTAAAGCTAAAGGCTTATTATAAATAGGCAACAATGTGCCTCCATCCAAACGGATATTCACATTTATTCCATCTGGAATTTTATTAATGAAGTCATTCAAATACCGATACAGATGGTCTTCCCATATGTCATACATCTCATTGTAGTCTGCAAACTTATCATTGAACATACGATCACGGTGGTATTGCATAACAAGACCTAATTTTTCAATAGTCTTTGTATTGAGTTTATCTGCATATTCTGATTTGAGCAATATTTTCACGAGCGTTCCAGTATCCTTAATAAGTTCCTCTTCGGCACGGGTTGGCACTTTGTAATAGAAATATTCCTGTGCTCCTTCAATACAACAAGACAAACACTTCCCTGTATCCACCGAACGTGTCACTAATTCCATTCTCGTTCCAAGAATGAAACACGAAAGTATTCCGATGCCAAACTGGGAGATTGGCGTAAAATTACTCCCGAATACGGATTGCTTCCTATAAAAATCTGCAGACTTATAATAGGAGTTCCCTATTTTGAGCAAATAATTTTCAATAATATCTTCAGTCATTCCATAACCATTATCCATGCAATAGAGATATTTTCCAGTTCTATCTTCCATCAGTCCAAACTCTATATGGCCCTCAATTTGCAAACCTCTAGCTTTTTCCAAAGCCACTCGGAATCGACAAGTATCCAAAGCATTCTGATAAAGTTCACGCATACAAGCAAATGGATCTTTATATAATCTGATTCCCATAAGCAAATCAATAATTTTGCTTTGGTTAAGTGTGAACCTCTTGCCAATAACTGGACGGAATGAGTCTTTATCATAATCTACATCTTTACGATCGACTTCTTGTATATCAAAACAATACTTATCAATCCAACCACGCTTCAGCAAATAATAATTATTTATTTCCTCATCAACCCAATTTAGATACTCTTGTAACTGGTAATAATCATCAGGTGTCTGACAATAGGCTGTATAAGAAATAGTTCCTTCATTAACAGTATAGTGAAGACCTACCTTAACAAGCCACTGATGCATACTGAAGTTTGATTTAAAACACATAGCTTTACGCAGTACAGAGGGAGCTCTATCATCACAATAATGTACTATATCTCCCAAGCGCAGCAATTCAGCAACGAATTGTAGATTTACAGAATCATCTCCAATATATCTTACATCAGTCTTCAACTTACGTACAAAATTTAAAGTTTCACCATGAGCTTGGCAAATATCTGCAAGATCCCTGACTACTTTCTTTGACCATACTCCCCCCAATATTCCTTCAAACTTCTTTTCTAAATTTCGGACATATTCTGAGGACTTTATATGATGATATTTACGGATATATTCAGTACGAATAAAATCATTGAGAGAACTAAAATCATCTCTTGAATTCAAAGAACTTAATTGATCATAATAACCATTTCGGAATGTCTGATAATCAGAAAAAAGATTTGCTAATTTTTCAATAAGCACATCCTCATCATTTGGCGCAAACCACCAGTCTTTCATTTCTCCATAGTTTCCATATATTGCAACCTTATTAGCCACAATATATTTCTTTGCTGCTGTGAAAGACAAGGGTTGTTTACCATCATGCTTAATAGAAGTTTCTTCTGTATACCATTGGTCTGTCCCCTCAGTGAGTGACATCAGTTTCAATTCCCAATCAGCAGGGGCCATGCCACAATCATGTAGATATGCTCCCATACAAAGCAAAAATAGTTCTGTAGTAGATAGTCTATCAAGGTATTCTTCCCCAATCAGTAAGGATATATTCATTTCTACCGCCTGTGTATGTACCTCGTCATGTAAATCAAATTCTGGAAGAATTTTAAGTACACGCTTTTGATGGTTCACTGAATCATTAATAAGATCATGTGCCAACACACTAAACTTTTGTTCAATGCTTTCGGCATTATCTTTTCCCCGTCTATCTATTATATCAACAATTTTATTTATTGGTTTCATAACATATAAAATTATAGATTTACATCAAATTTATATTAACATTAGATGTGTATTTCAAGTATATATAGAAAAGAGTAAACAATAAGTGCCACATGCCTATTATAACATTAATCATATTCATTATGCATATTGTCTATAAGATTATTTACTGAAGAACAAGCAATATAAGTTAATATAGTTTACCATAATTATAAAAAACATTCAATTAAGATAAATCTCCATCTCTATTTTTTTCGAACATACACTACATTTCTCCCTGCTCCATATCTCATTAGCAGTCCGTCTTCGATAAATAAGTTCAGGTCATTGACTGCCTGCTTGTAGCTGCGACCTGTCAGTCGGGCATACTGCGCACGATTAATGACAGGATTCTGCTGCAAGTATTCGTCAAGCAACAGGAAACGCTGTTCTAAAGATAAGAGTGAAGTGGAAGACTCTGATTTGGATGCTGATTGCGGATGACGCTCCAAACAGATCTTCTTCTCCAGTTTCTTGAAAAAATCTTTGCTTAAACGGTAATTTAAACCACGCAGGGCCACCGAAGCAGCACGCAGTTCTTTCTTTTCCATGACTTCACGCTTACAACTCAAAGAAGGAGTGAAATAACCAAGTTCACCCAGTTCCACCGTCCATCCATCGGCGAGGCAATCGCACATCTCATCCATAAAAGCAGCCATAGCACCTTCCAGCAAACTACGACTGATACCGGTAAAAAGATGAACGCGATCAAGGAATTCTTTTCGGTCAATGGTGCCCTTGGGGATGAAACGTGCATAAAGAGGTTGTTGTTCGCCTGTCTGACGAATGTCAGGTTTTTCTATAAGGTCATAATATGCACTCATTCTGTATGGGATTAAGTTTTGTCGTTGCTACTTTTAACTCTTTTTCTCACAACGGCTAAGGAAAAAGATGCTTACTACAAAATCGTTCCACCATGGGGAAAATTTCATTCTATAATTAAGAAATTTTTGTTCCACCATGGTGGAACAAAAACTCCCCCACAGTGGAACGACTTAGCAGTAGGTAGCAAATATACTAATCTTCCGCAGGAAAAACAATAAGAATAGTAAAGAAAATCTTTATTTGTATATATACACCTTATGACAGATTATTATTATCATCAATACAACATTTGTCCAAATAGACACTGGAAGAGTTAATATGCTTGAAAGAACTGAAATTCAGAAAAAAATAGCCTTACGAATTTGTACTAAGAAGATAGTATCTTATGATATCTTAATTGAACAAGAAGAAAGCCTTTCTCAATAAAAATAAGAGCTATTCCAATAAAATCCAATTAGGGAATTCTAAATCTCTTGATGCATTCTTTTAACTACAAATCTCATGGATTATTAGGATTGTTTTTCTCATAACCCGTATCTTCCACAGCATCGTATTCCATTTTGCACTGTAGACATTTACCCGAAGTCAATGCACAAGCATGCAAGGGGATGACAAGGGTGCCCAATACGATATTTGGGTACTGACGCAGCAGGTGGCGTAATCGAAAGCAATAGCTATATTCGTTGGGACGGATTCCTTGCAGGCAATCGTTACGTAGTTGCTCAATCCATTCAGCTATGTCTTCGGCGTATGCTACGTGTTCGGATGATGGTGTTCCGAATGCTGTGGAAGCATTCCTGAAGAAGTGATCCATGCGCTTCGGAGGCAGAAACTCCAGCAAATACGTTCCGGCGGAACAAGTACAGGTTTCAACTCGCTGCTTGTCTATTACAGCCAACGTATGGCTTTCGAAAATTTTAATATGGCATGAGCCCTGCATCTCAATACTGCCTTGTAATACGAATAAAAAACAGTAGCGTCTTTCAGCAAGTAGTATCACCCGACCCGCCTGCTTGTGATAAGAGAAGCGAGCAGGAGCCTTACCGATGTTCATGTCATTATTCATTTTCTTTGTTTATTATATTGTAAACAAGAGTTACAAAGCAATTCTACTACCAATTTACACGATAAATTTATTTTACTTCACGTACACAACGAACAGGATAGGCACAAGAGCGACGGGCGTATTGATATCCATAATCATAGGGATGTACACATGGATGATCATAATCATTAACTCTTGTATGAATATGTAATATTGAAGTTGCATCATTAAAAGAAGCAGCTGAAGTGTAATATCCGCCACAGACATCTACAACAAAGCAACTACCATCTCCTGTCCTCCATCCACAATAGGGGAAAAAAGAAGTGTTTCCACTACGCCATCTTTCCATATAAAACGACATTCCATGAAGAAGTTGTGATTGTTCAGGATTTTCAAAATTCTGAGTATCATAGGTATTTGTATTGAGCCCAGTATTGGTGAACCCCATCCAAGCATCACTTTTAGGAAGCATCCAACCTGATGGGCATGGGTCAAAAAGAGATTTATTTATAGCACCATTATTAGCAACAATATTTTGATAATTGATAGTTGCATCATTAAAAGGAATTCCACCCCATAACTTGTCGTTATGTCCCCAATACCAATCACCATCATTGACGTATAATGTAGGATCATGCGTTGATCTATGATCAGCTCCATTTTTAATATCAAATTCACCACCATTTTCAAATTGAGCTGGTATTGCCGTAGCCATATATGTAGTGGGATTTTGGATAGCATACATTATGTTGCCTGTAGTGGCATCTATTCTCTTAGTCTGAAAAACTTCTCCAGTTCCAACAGTGCTTGACATGCTAATTTGTTGAGCATTGTTGTTATATAATGCAGTGATGTTAGGACTGGCATATGCATAAAACTCTTTACCTACTATTTTTGCAACTTGTGGAAATGGATCTTTCCTCCCCCATTGGAAATATAGGCCATAAGTGTATAAATTTCCTGGAGTCGTACTAAGTGCGCCCAAATTACAAGACATAAAACTAAATCCCGGTACTCGTGTACCACTATATATATTACCACTATCCCAATTATACGTCGTATATTTCACCGCATTTGCCACCTGCGCCGGCGAACTATCATTCACCCAAATATGCCACGACCATAGTATCACTCCGCTACTATTATATCCTGCAACTACTGCATTACCGTCCGTATTTCCCGCCGTCACATAAACGATATCATCTTTCAAATACACACGGGTTCCGCTGGCGTTATTACCGATTGCGAAGTTACTTCCGTCCCCTGTTTGCCACAATATATCCACCCGAGAAAACTTTTTGGCAGCTACAGTCTTATCCACATAATCTGCATATCGCCACCCGCCACCTGTTTCAGTACGTTCGTAAGGATCGAAGGCGATACTGGCATTCCGCTTCATTACAAAACAATTGGCAGGAGCCGCCATCACACGTGAGTCCGTAACGGAAGATTTCAGGTTCAGGGTCAACGTATATTTATAATTCCGTTTGATATTGAAATCATTCGTATTGTTCTCACCCGGATATACGGTATATACATAGCTCCCCCCATCCACT
>NZ_JASLER010000103.1 GCF_030151085.1 Bacteroides sp.
ACACCGGCACCGCCTTTCCGCATCACAACCCTACTTCCGCCCGAGGTGCCCGCCCCGCTGGACGAATGTACCAGCATCAGCACAAACGATGCCGCCCTGTGGAGCCTGGATGCCATTTACATGCAGGAAGTAATCCCCATAGACGAATGATTTGCACGATTTTCCATATATATTGCATAGTATTCTATGGAAATATTTAGTATTAAGCCGTATTTTTGCAACTAATGAAAAACAAAATATATCATGAAAAAACCTTGTTTTAAATCCTTGGCCGGCATAGCTGCCATTGCAGCGATTGCGCTGGGATTATCGGGCGCCATGCCTGCCCCGAAATATAAGACTGTCACCGTTAACGCACCTTTTGCCATGGAGCCGATAAAGGAATTTATTTTCCCCAACCGTGATTTTTCCATCGCAAATTATGGAGCAGTAAAAGGAGAGAAAACTATAAATACAAAAGCTATCGCTAAGGCTATCAAGGCATGCAATCGCGCCGGTGGTGGCCGTGTAGTAATTCCCACCGGCGAGTGGCTTACAGGCCCCATACACCTGATGAGCAATGTGAACCTGCATTTATCTGACGGTGCCATACTGCGCTTCACAGACAATCCAGAAGACTATCTGCCTGCCGTGATGACGTCATGGGAAGGTATGGAATGTTACAACTACTCGCCTTTGGTGTATGCTTTCGACTGTGAAAATGTAGCCATCACCGGAACCGGGACACTGCAACCCATCATGGACACGTGGCGCAAGTGGTTTAAGCGTCCCAAGCCTCACATGGACGCATTGGCCGAACTCTACACAATGGCCTCAACGGATGTTCCGGTAGAGAAAAGACAGATGGCAAAAGGAGAAAATAATCTTCGCCCGCACCTGATACACTTCAACAGATGTAAGAACGTCTTGCTCGATCAGTTCAAGATTCGTGAAAGCCCCTTTTGGACCATACACTTGTATATGTGCGATGGCGGTATTGTTCGCAATCTGGACGTATATGCCCACGGACACAATAACGATGGCGTCGATCTGGAAATGAGCCGGAACTTCCTGATAGAAGATTGCAGGTTTGATCAGGGAGATGATGCAGTTGTCATTAAAGCCGGACGTAACCAAGATGCCTGGCGATTGGATACCCCGTGCGAGAATATTGTGATACGCAACTGCGACATCATAAAAGGACATACATTACTGGGCATCGGCAGCGAAATGTCGGGCGGCATACGCAACGTATATATGCACGATTGCGCAGCACCAGACTCTGTGTTCCGCCTCTTCTTTGCCAAGACCAATCACCGCCGGGGAGGTTTCATCGAAAACATCCACATGGAGAACGTAAAAGCAGGCAAGATGCAGCGTGTACTCGAAATTGATACGGATGTACTCTACCAATGGCGTAATCTGGTACCTACTTACGAGGAGCGCATCACCCGCATCGACGGCCTGTACATGACGAACGTGACCTGCGAACGCACTGAAGCCATCTACGATCTGAAAGGGGATGCCAAACTGCCTGCAAAGAACGTCGTTATAAAGAATGTACATGCCGATGAAGTTACGAAATTCATCAAGAACGTACATAACGTAGAGAATGTAACGGAAGAGAACGTGACGTACGGCCGCTTCCGCAACGCGGCGAATGCTCCGGCTTATGATTATTCAAAGCTACAAAAGGAAAAGTTGGGTCGTGGTGTAGTAGCCATCCGTGAGAACCCGTCAGAAGTAGCTGTTTCCTGGAGATACCTCTCGTCCGACCCCGAGAATACAGCGTTCAACCTCTATCGGGACGGAAAGAAGATAGCCGAAGTACCTGCTACTACGGGAACTTTCTACCGGGATGCCTATAAAGGAAAGAAAGCAACTACGTACACCGTGCGGCCCGTTGTAAACGGCGTGGAAACAGGACATATCGAGGGCAACTATACACTGCCGGCGAAGGCACCCATAGGATACATCAATATTCCGCTGGACCGTCCGGCGGATGGGGTCACCCCTTCGGGACAAGCATTCACCTATATACCCAATGACGCTTCTATTGGTGATGTCGATGGGGATGGAGAATATGAGATTATTCTGAAATGGGATCCCTCGAACGCACATGATAATGCCCATGATGGCTATACTGGAAATGTCCTCTTCGATTGCTATCGATTGACAGGTGAACGCCTCTGGCGTATTGATATGGGACACAATGTCCGTGCAGGTGCACACTACACTCAATTCATGGTATATGATTTTGATGGCGACGGCTGTGCAGAGATCATCATGAAGACTTCTGACGGAACCATCGACGGACAAGGTAAAGTGATCGGGGATGCCGCGGCCGACTATCGCGAACCGGGTACCCCTGCCAATCAAGGTCGCATCCTGAAGGGTAATGAATACCTCACCGTCTTCAATGGACGCACAGGTGCCGCCATGCAGACTATCGATTATGTTCCTGCACGCGGAAATCTGGCAGATTGGGGAGATAACCGCGCCAACCGAAGCGACCGTTTTCTGGCTGCCGTTGCCTATCTGGATGGCATCCATCCCAGTGTAGTGATGTGCCGCGGATATTACACCCGTACTGTACTTGCAGCTTTCGATTGGGATGGAAAAGAACTGAAACAACGTTGGATATTCGACAGTAACACCCCAGAAT
>NZ_JASLER010000015.1 GCF_030151085.1 Bacteroides sp.
AGCGGGGAAACAGCAAGCGGACTCGCAAACTTCACTCTGAAGAGTGTAAGCATATACCGAACGAAAAACAAAGGTTATGCAGCTCCGGTAAACGGAGGGATTATCACAGGCAATGTAGTGACATCCGTATCCATACCTCCCAATGCGGGTACAAACGAGGCATTGACTTATACCTGCTCGGACGGTAAATCATTAATCCGTACGATTTATGTGGCAGAAGCGGCACAGGGTACTAAGAGGGACAATAACATCTGTCTGGTAGTTGGAGGAACCTATGCGGGAAGCACGAATTACTACCGGGTGGATTTTGTCAATTCCGACGGTTATATACCACTGAAAAGGAACTGTAAATATATGGTGAATATCAAGGCCGTGAGCAATGCAGGATATACAACAGAAGAGGTGGCATTGACTGGAGACAAGACTCTTACCCCGGCTACAAGTATATCTGCAAACGCGTGGACTGATGAAACTCAAAACGGTTCGGGAAGTATAACTTTACCATAAACAAAGATGAATCAGATAATAAACAGCATAGTATATTTAGCATTCGCCATCTTGGTAGCAGGATGTAATACGGATGGGAATGAAGATGCTACCATTTATGAGAATGGTATACTTATTGAAGTAGAGGCTCCTCAACTGAACGGATGGGGCACGGAAGAGAACAGTTACACACGAAGCGGCGAAGCAATCAGCATACAACAGAAAGGTGAAGACGGGTTGGATATGGAAGTTGACTTACTACCGGATACAGCCAGAACTTTTACCGATAAAGTAACTACACGTTGGACGAATATGGATGACAATACAGTCTTCCGGGTAGTGGCATACGCATGTGAAAGTGCGGCAACCATCACAACATCGAACTACAAAGGATATGGAGACTATAAGCTACTAACTGACGGAACCGTACAAACAGTGAAAAGCCTGACACTACCTATAGGGACATACACTTTCGTATGTTACTCAAATGGGGACTCGACTGCGCTACCGGCTTTCAGCAATAACGCAACAAGTATAACTGCGACAAATGGAATTAACTTTATGACATGCGTAAAACCTAATATCGTTATTGATAATACAGGTAGCATATATACATTAAGTAACATTGAATTCACACACAATTGTGTACGCTATAGGGTCAGTGCAGCGGCACAAAGCGAAAGGATGGCAAATATCACGGCATGTGCAGCAACACTTACCCTGCCTGCCAATAGTGCAACGTATTCATTTACGAGCAATGCGTTTACCGCAAATTCTACAGCAGAAACAATAGCTCTGGTATGGAATAGTCCCAATGCCATGACAGTACACAGCAATTATGTGTATCTACTGCCTCAAAGCGGGAAAAATTTAACGGTTAAACTAAATCTGACTATTGGAGGAAAAGCATTCAACGATAAAAGCACTACCTTAACAGGAATTACTTTCACAGCAAATGGCACATACTGTAGCAGTGTTTCTTTTACTACCACCAAAGGGTATATTGTGGGAGGTAATATTTGGGCAAACGGTAATTTATATCGTGCTGCTGTAAGTTCGGGAGCATATGATTTTTATCCCAATACAATGTCGTGCTCAAAAGGGAATTATGCTAGTGACTACTTTACATATAACAACCCATATCCAAGCAACTCGGAGCTTATTACTACTTGGTCGGATTCAAGAGATCCTTGCAGATTGGTATCACCTACAAATACATGGAGGACACCAACAGTACAAGATTGCAATGCATTACTTCAAACGGGTGTCGTACAGAAGACAGACCGAACAATATATGGGGGAGTGCTTAATCTGCCCTTTACAAGTTTTATGAGATATCATACCGGTTATCCACACGAACCATATTTTGACCATATAGGATATTATCTAACTACAACATATACCAGATGTTTACAAAACGGAGGAATAGGCGAATACTCTGTCGATGAAACTTTAGCATTCGCTGTTCGTTGCGTTCGTAATTAAGGTAAAAAACAAAGACCTAGATAGAAGCACTTTTATTCTTCTGATAAAGAAATCCCGCAACCCCAAGGAATTATCATTTTTAACTCCTTTGTACTTTCTGCGGGTAATCAACATCATATGTAGATGTGAATTTCCATCCGATGTATTTTTGTTTGTTTGCGAATCTCCTTTCCAAGCGTGGAAAGGAGATTCTTTAATAACAACTTACCTAGAGCTTATTTTAACATTCAACCAATAAAACGTTAATAACCTTATTATATCTTTTAAACCATGTTATAAGTTAGCCCAGATGCTTTGATAAATTTGGAGATTAGCATAAAATCTGTACCTTTGCATTGTGTTTTTCATAGTATTAGATTTAAGGTTAACAAAAGATTGGCTGTCTGGGATAGATAGCCTTTTTTTATGCACATAGGTTACTTACTCAAAATCCATCATAGAGACCGAATACTTACCAGCTATTATTTTTTAACTTTACAAATACAATTAGTTAATAACCCTCTCACATCTATTAAACCGTGTTATAAATCACCCTGATTTCACATAAAAATTTGGAGATTATCATTTAATCAGTACCTTTGTACTGTGTTTTTCATAGTATTAGATTTAAGGTTAACAAAAGATTGGCTGTCTGGGATAGATAGCCTTTTTTTATGTACATAATTCAAGGATTGAGTTGCAGGAAGCTATCATTGCTTTAGCTTTAATTGCTGCATAATGACCTTTGCCATTTCTTTAGAACTGAATGGGTTCTGTCCTGTAATCAAATTATTGTCAACAACTACTTTTGAAGTCATAGGTATCAATGCTTTTTTATAATCGACTCCTCGTTCTTTCAACAAAGCTTCAAGATCGAAAGGCACATCTTCCTTTCTTTTAGCAAGGCTCTCCTCAAACCAACTGAATCCTGTCAGACTTTTACCTTTAATCATATATTCACCATTGGATAGTTTGACATTCAACAGTCCGCTTACACCATGGCAAATGGCTGACATCATCCTGCCACTTTCATACTGCTTTTTTATGATCGCTTGCAAAGCTGCATTATCAGGAAAGTCATACATTGCACCGTGCCCACCAGCTAAATAAACACAATCAAATTGTTGTTCCAATACATCATCCAACCTATTTGCATGATCCAGCATTTCTTTGAAATCGGGATTTTCCCAATACTTTTTGGAGACTTCATCCAAAAGAAATGGTTTTAAACTTTCGGGATCAACAGGAGTATAACCACCTTTCGGGTTGGCTAATGTAATATCATAACCGTTTTCTTTTGCACTATGATAGATATGAGTAAACTCACTAAGCCATAATCCGGTTGCAAGTTTTCTATTGACAAAAATCCCAGCACTGGTAACTATTATTAAAATCTTCATGATAATCAAATTGTTAATTCTATATTATTCAGAAATAAAACATTCACATGAATTGATTGTTTTATTGACCATAGTTTTTTATATAACCCGAAAGCATACATTGAATTTTAATTGGTATTTACCAATTATGTGTGTATTTTCCCAACTATTACCATATATCTTCATAAAATCCTTATTCACGATTATTTTCCACTATTTCTATTTTTCTCATTACCTATCCACATAAAAGCCAAACAGTATGTTAATTTTTAACCTTACAAACGCAAATAGTTAACAAATCCATCACATCTATTAAACCGTGTTATAAGTTGCCCTGATTTCACCTGAAAATTTGGTGATTACAACATAATCAGTACCTTTGTACTGTGTTTTTCATAGTATTAGATTTAAGGTTAACAAAAGATTGGCTGTCTGGGAAGATAGCCTTTTTTTATGCATATACTTCACTAGTTTAAATCGAATTAAGTCGTTTGGACAACATATACAACTTATCCATACCAACAAGTGTATTATTATAAACTATTACTTGTATATCATTTATATTATTTGTAAATTTGCAGCATAAAAACATGTATCAAAGAGAGTCTTATAATACAAAAAGATAGCCATAAACGCTGATTTAGTAATATAGATAGAAAAAACAACTTCTTAGCATTCAATTGTAAAAGTGATAAACATGAAAACCAGATTTTTAACAAAAGCCAGTGCTGCAGCTTTCAGTTTAATGATTGCTTGCGGAGCATTGACAGGATGTGCCGACAAAGACGTGTACAATCCTAATGCCGGTAAACCGGAATTAAAACCGGAAGGTGAATATTTTAATTTCACTACGACTACAAACGTCGATTTCGACGTAAACTATGGAGAATTTGCTGCTGGTTCTTTGTTGGAGATATACACAAAGAATCCTATTAGCTACAACGAAGATGGTACATACTCTATTAATGGCGAAGCCAAATACAAAATCTTTGCAGATGCAAAAGGTTGCTTTAAAGGTAAAGTAGAACTCGCTGCTGCAACGGATAAAGTATATATCTATTCTCCAAGTTGGGGAGCACCCATGTGTGTAGAAGCAAACGTGGAAAATGGAAAGGTAGCTATTGATACTACTGTAGAAAATGAAACAGAAACACGTGCAATGACTATAACACGTGCAAAAAGCAATTTTGAAATCGACCCAGTAAATAAGGAAAAGCAGTTGTATACTATTGTTGACTGGGGCCGATATGGGAAAATAAACGATATCAATAAGATTACTGGTGATGGAACTATAAGTGAAAGAGATATAAAAGATTTGCAAAGCACATTGTGGCAAGGAGCTTCAGCTAAGCCATATAATTTGGATAATAGAGAAAACGTAAAAGACACCAAACACGTTAATATCTCCATTGCCGAAGCTTATATGAACGACAAAAATGAGAAAGTAATTGTAACTGATGCTGAATTGTCCTTAACTTTCATAACAGAACGTGCCGGATATCAATCAACAATCGGCTATTATTATTATAAAACAGATAATGTGCCCACAGATCCAAGTAAAGTAAAAAAATACGTTATAGTTCCTAATGCATCAATTGCATATGACGACCCGTATAACGGTAATAGCTACCAAAATGCACCTATTAAAAAAAATACAAAGATAGAGTTATTGTATGAAGATGAAAAAGGGAATGTAACAGCGAAATTTCCAGCAGGTTATACTATAGGATATTTCATCATTTCTGATGCATTTAAGCCTGGTAGTCGGAATAACAAAGGTACAATTGAGACTTCCAAATCTTTCATCTATTCGAATAAAGAATGGAATAAATTATATGAAGGTGAGCAAGCGCGTTTCATTTCTCTTTCTACCGAAAAAGGTGCAGTGATCTTTGGTGTTGAAGATGGTGCTGATACAAGTTACGAAGATATTCTGTTTTCCATTGATTGTAACCCGAACGAAGCAATTCAAGACCCGGAACGTCCAGTGATTAAACCCGACGAACCTGTGATTACAACCACAGAAACAACTTATCGTACTTATGCTTTTGAAGACACATGGCCTACAGGTGGTGATTATGACTTGAATGATGTGATTATTGAACATAAACGTCAAGTCACTGTAACCAACAAGAACTACGTTACAAAAGTAGTAGATACCTTTGTACCTACACAAAAAGATGATGCCGCTACATTTAAAAATGCGTTTGCCGTACAATTTGCCAGCGATCAACGGGGTACAATGGAATTGCCAGCAGGAGCAATCGATGAGTTAAAAGAAACATCTTCGGTTATTCTGTTCCCGAATGCAAATTTGGCAAAAGATCTGGAATTCACGGTATCACGCACATTTGGTAAAGAGGAACTAACAAAGGATAAACTGAAAACAGATATCAAATCTCTAAATCCTTTTATCATCTCTCAATACACTGCCGGAGAAGTCAATCGTACAGAAGTACATTTACCTAAAAATCAACCTACCAGCAAAGCTGATCCAACTCAGACTGGTGCCGAGGATGATGCATATTACATTAACAAAAACGGTAAATATCCATTTGCTATTATGATACCGGAAAGATCGGCTTCTGAAATTGAAGTAAGCTTTAAGCCGGCAACCGAAAAGCATAGCATAGATCAGGAGTATCCTGATTTCACCAAATGGGTAGAATCAGAAGGAAAGACTAATATCGACTGGTATCTGAATTATAAACCTATCAAATAACAGACTTAAAGTTAGCATATCAAACTGAAGGCTGCACAATGAAAATTTGTGCAGCCTTCTTCTTTTCTTAATATTTTTTCTACATTTGCACTCATTATACGAAAAACAGAACTGTACCAAGCAGGAAATAATGAAGATTACAACGCCCGTCAGACATACTATACGCTTCCGTCGTTGGAGCAGAAAGGCATACGCTGCATTTGCCAGCATAGGGCATTGTGTCACCATCGGCAACCTGCCCAAAAGCGTAGCAGACAGTTCTCTTTCAAAGCAAAAAGCTACAGGCTCTGCCGGTCACACTTCTTGTGGCAAAGATAGCGCTTGGGAAGGCGTAACCGAGGGAAAAGAAACAGATATCGGTATCCCGATAGGAAGTAGTACGGCACTTACTTGCGGAATGGCAGGACCGGAAATAATACTTCAAGCACTTCTCGGATCACCAATCATTCGCCCGTGTGTACATGCGGACGGAGAAGAAACGCATATACTAAAACAGAGAAATTATATAAGCACGAATTATCAGAAAACAGCAAATTCATTAATAATGTCGCTGTATACTGATAATTCGTGCTTCTTTTTTCATCAACGCACTTAATCGTAGAAGATATGACAATAACGGAATTAAAAAAGAAGGTATTACATGGTTACTTCATTCGTAAGGAAGAAGCAGAATGGCTGGCAACTCAATCCGATAAAGAGGCTCTGTATGAAGCAGCCCATGAAATAACCCAAGCATTGGCTTCGGAAGAATTCGACATGTGCTCCATTATCAATGCAAAATCGGGTCGATGCCCGGAAAATTGCAAATGGTGCGCACAGTCGTCACACTATAAGACAAAAGCGGATGTTTACGATCTGGTTAATAAGGAAGAATGCCTGAGACATGCCAAATACAATGAAGAACAAGGAGTTGCACGATTTTCGCTGGTAACCAGCGGGCGGAAGCCTTCGGGCAAGAACATGGAAAGCTTATGCGAAACTGCCCGCTATATGCGGAAACACTCTTCGATACAGCTGTGTGCTTCTTTAGGATTGCTTAACGAAGAAGAGATGCGCGCACTGCATAACTCAGGCATTACGCGTTACCACTGTAATCTGGAAACTGCCCCCTCCTACTTCCCTACCCTTTGCAGTACACATACGCAAGAAGAAAAACTGCGCACGCTGCAAGCTGCACGCAATGTAGGTATGGACATCTGTAGCGGTGGAATCATCGGCATGGGCGAAAGCATGGAGCAACGCATCGAGTTTGCATTTACACTGAAAGGTTTAGAGGTACAATCTATTCCTATCAATCTGTTAAGTCCTATCCCCGGTACACCATTGGAACAACAAACTCCTCTGACCGAAGAGGAAATTTTAACCACTATCGCCCTGTTCCGTTTCATTAATCCGACTGCCTTCCTCCGCTTTGCGGGAGGTCGTTCGCAACTAAGTAAAGAGGCTGTAAAAAAGTCATTACATATCGGTATTAACTCTGCAATTGTTGGAGATTTATTGACCACTCTCGGTTCGAAAGTATCGGAAGATAAGGAATTGATTGAAGATGCAGGCTACAAATTTGCCGATTCACAATTTGACCGTGAACACTTGTGGCATCCTTATACATCGACTACTGATCCGCTACCTGTATATAAAGTAAAACAAGCGGAAGGAGCCACAATCACATTGGAAAGTGGGCAAACTTTAGTCGAGGGTATGTCTTCTTGGTGGTGTGCCGTACATGGATATAACAATCCTGTATTAAACAATGCAGCAGAAGAGCAACTTCGAAAAATGTCGCATGTGATGTTCGGAGGGTTGACACACGACCCGGCTATAGAATTAGGGAAGTTATTATTGCCGCTTGTACCGCCATCCATGCAGAAGATATTCTATGCGGATTCAGGTTCGGTGGCAGTGGAAGTTGCTATGAAGATGGCTGTTCAATATTGGCATGCGAAAAGCCATTCATCACCTGGACAGGCACATCTGGAAAAGAAAAGCAACTTTGTGACCATACGTAAAGGTTATCATGGAGACACGTGGAATGCGATGTCTGTTTGTGATCCAGTGACGGGTATGCATTCTCTATTCGGTTCCGCACTTCCGATAAGGTATTTCGCTCCTAGACCGCATTCTCGTTTTGGTGAAGAATGGGATGCTGAAGATGCTATGAAATTACTGGATATTGTAGAAGAACATCACGAAGAACTCGCCGCACTTATCCTTGAACCCGTTGTGCAAGGAGCAGGAGGCATGTGGTTTTATCATCCGCAATACCTGCGCGAAGCGGCAAGAATATGCAAAGAGCATAATATATTGCTGATATTCGATGAAATAGCAACAGGCTTCGGACGAACCGGCAAACTATTTGCTTGGGAGCATGCCGGAGTAGAACCGGACATCATGTGTATAGGCAAAGCTTTGACCGGTGGTTATATGACGTTATCTGCCGTACTAGCTACCAATGAAGTGGCAGATACGATTTCCAATCATACACCCGGCGTATTTATGCACGGTCCCACATTTATGGGAAATCCGCTGGCATGCGCCGTAGCCTGTGCGTCTGTGAAATTATTGACATCCCCCGAATATGACTGGAAAGGAAAGGTAATCAAGATCGAAGCACAACTGGAAAAGGAACTCGCCCCCGCACGAGATTTGCCAATGGTAAAAGAAGTGCGTGTATTAGGTGCCATAGGCGTTATAGAATTGCTGGAAAATGTAGATATGGCATGGATGCAGCGTCGGTTTGTGGAAGAAGGCATTTGGTTGCGTCCATTCGGAAAACTAGTCTACATCATGCCGCCATTTATCATTGAACCGGAACAGTTGACGAAGTTGACAAGAGGAGCAATAAAGATTATAAGAGAAATGGGATTCTAATCTTTTTGTCATCCTACAAACCTAATGCAATGAAAGTAATAGAACAGATGCAGCACGAGCTGCAAGAATTGAAAGAGCATAGTAATCTGCGCCGCCTGCCAAACATAGTACATGATGGGCGGGAAGTCGAGGTTAACGGACTACGGATGTTAAATCTCTCGTCCAATGATTACCTGGGACTGGCTGCCGACAGGGAGTTAAGAGAAGAATTCCTCGGTACTTTAAATCCTGATTCCTTTATGCCGACATCTTCTTCTTCCCGTTTGTTGACCGGTAACTTTAGTGTCTACGAAGAATTGGAAGCAGAATTAGTAAACTTGTTCGGTACGGAAGCAGCATTGGTATTCAATAGCGGTTATCATGCCAATACCGGGATTCTGCCTGCCGTATGCGATACGCAGACTTTGATATTGGCGGACAAGCTGGTGCACGCAAGCATCATTGATGGCATCCGTCTTTCGACAGCACGTTGCATTCGTTACCGTCACAATGATTTATCGCAAGTGGAACGTCTGCTCAAAGAACATCATACGGATTACAGGCAGATCATTATCGTTACTGAAAGTATATTCAGTATGGATGGCGATGAAGCCGATCTAAAAGAGTTGGTACGAATCAAACAATGCTATAATAACGTTTTGCTTTATGTAGACGAAGCACATGCGTTCGGTGTACGTGGCAAAAAGGGATTAGGTTGTGCCGAAGAAACCGGATGTATAAAAGAAATCGACTTCTTAGTGGGTACTTTTGGTAAAGCGGCAGCATCTACCGGTGCATACATTGTTTGCCAAAAGACGATACGCGAGTATCTTGTAAACCGGATGCGGACGCTCATCTTTACCACCGCATTACCTCCGGTTAATATTGCGTGGACATTATTCATCGTAAAGAAGCTACCCGCTATGCAGAAGCGCAGGGAACATTTGAGCCACATCAGCCGCCTGTTGCGTGAAGCATTGCAAGCTAAAGGATACGCTTGCCCCAGTGTGAGCCACATCGTACCGATGGTTATCGGGCTTAGTGCAGATACTGTATTGCGTGCCGAAGAGTTGCAACGACACGGATTCTATGCTTTACCGGTTCGTCCGCCTACGGTTCCCGAAGGAACTTCACGCATACGGTTTTCACTGACAGCTGAAGTTAAGGAAGAAGAGATAAGAGAATTGATTAACGAGATTTAATATGAAACAAACTTATATCATACACGAGCATCATCCCCGCCTACTGTTATTCTTTGCAGGTTGGGGAGCTGACGAAACTCCATTCAAGAGATACCGCCCCGCTAATAGCGATTTCATGGTATGCTACGATTACCGTACATTGGATTTTGATTCCTCCGGTTTGAACGAATACAAGGAAGTAAATGTCATAGGGTGGTCTATGGGAGTATGGGCAGCCTCGCAAGTAGTGCCCCAACTCTCTTTCCCCCTGACATCGAGTATCGCCATAAATGGTACGCCCTACCCTATTGACGAGCATCTCGGCATTCCTCCCGCCGTATTTCGTGGCACGTTGGATGGACTTACAGGCGCTTCTCTCCATAAATTCCTCCGCAGAATGTGCAAGGATGGGGCTGCTTTCAAAGCCTTTCTGGAAATCACTCCACGACGCCCGTTAGAAGAGTTGCACGATGAATTGGCGGAGATAGAGAAGATGTATCATACCCTGCTACCCGCTACTTTTCATTGGGGGAAAGCCATAGTGGGCAGTAACGACCGAATCATTCCTCCTGCAAACCAATTGCAAGCTTGGGAAGCCCTGGGAACTCCGGTAGAGCAAACAGAAGAAGCACATTATCAAGAAGAAATATTCCGACGCTATTTACAAGAACTATGGATAAACAACTGATTGCCGAACGTTTTGCCAAAGCAAGAGATACTTATTCCCGTGAAGCCCGTGTACAACAGCAGGTAGCGGAAAAGATGATGTATCTACTTACACAAAAAGCAGGCTCCGGCTTCAATCATATCGTGGAGTTCGGATGTGGCACGGGAAGTTATTCCCGCCTTCTATTACACGAGCTGCGCCCCGAAGCGTTATTGCTCAACGATCTTTGCAAAGAGATGGAAGAGTGCGTACACGTGTTATGCCAATCGCCCGGTGTCCGCTTTCTCCCTGAAGATGCCGAGTGCCTGGATTTTCCTGAAAAGACCGACTTGATTACTTCCTGCTCCACTTTGCAATGGTTCAATGATCCGGCTGAATTCTTTGTCCGCTGCCATAGTGCGCTAGCGACAGACGGTGTACTGGCATTCAGTACTTTTGGTGCGGAGAATATGCATCAGATTAGTCGACTGACTGGACACGGACTCAACTATCTCCCACTTGAAGAGCTGCAATCTTTACTAACTCCCTATTTCGACATTCTCCATGCCGAAGAGGAAATTGTCGCCCTACCCTTTGACACTCCGCAGCATGTATTGAAGCATCTGAAGCAAACCGGTGTAACCGGAACAGAGAAAAAGGTATGGACCCGCGGACGTTTACAGTCTTTTTGTGATGAATACATCCGCTTGTTCAGCGATAACGAAGGCAAAGTTTCATTGACTTACCATCCTATCTACATGATAGCCAAAAAGAAATCTATTTAAACAAAATATACAGAATAATGGAACCGGAAATTTATTTCATCAGTGGTATCGATACCGATGCCGGAAAAAGTTATTGCACCGCATGGTATGCCAACGAACTGGCTAAATGCGGTAAACGTGTCATCACCCAGAAGTTTATTCAGACGGGCAACACAGGACATTCGGAAGATATAGACTTACATCGTCGGATAATGGGTACGGGGTATCTGCCCGAAGATCGTGAAGGTCTCACCATGCCTGAGATATTTTCTTATCCCTGCTCTCCCCATCTGGCATCGCTCATAGACAATCGCCCTATTGATTTCGATAAGATTGAACGTGCCACGCAAGAGCTTGCACGTCGTTATGAGGTAGTTCTTGTAGAGGGTGCAGGTGGATTGATGGTACCTCTTACTGAAGAATACCTTACGATTGACTACATTGCCGAAAAGCGATACCCACTGATCTTTGTCACGTCGGGCAAACTGGGCAGCATCAACCATACGCTGCTGAGCTTTGAGGCCATCAAGAGCAGGAATATAAAACTCGACACTGTGTTGTATAATCTCTACCCCACCGTAGAAGATAAAACGATTCAGGATGATACGATGAAATATATCCAAGATTATCTAGCCAAACATTTCGCGGACACAAAGTTTAAAGTTGTACCGGAATTGGACAAGTATTAGTCAATTTGTCCCTATACATGATATTAATATTCAGCAAAACAAGATATTAGTATCATGTACCACAAGAAATTAATATCGTGCAAACACGATGCGAATAACGTGTTTACACGATATTAACTTCTTTTTTTTGCATAATCTGTGCTGAATTTTTATACCTTTGCAACGCATAAAACGTCCTACGACACATGGAAGCATTAACATTAGACAGCACTGAAAAAATACTACTCGTAACAACGGGTATTCTTTTTATTATCCAAGTTATTTATTATTTATGTCTCTATAACCGTATTCATGCACGCAACCGTGTAGTGAAGCGTGGTGACACACATTTCAGCCAGGAATTACCTCCAATATCAGTCATTATCTGTGCACGCGAAGAATCGGAAAACTTACGCCGCAACCTGAATGCTGTATTGGAACAGGACTATCCACAGTTCGAAGTAATCGTTATTAATGATGGTAATACGGACGAAAGCGAAGACTACCTGACATTGCTGGAAGATAAATATCCGCATCTGTATCATAGCTTTGTACCTGATTCATCCCGTTATATCAGCCGGAAGAAACTTGCCGTTACTCTCGGGGTAAAAGCCAGCAAATATGACTGGCTGGTATTTACCGACGCTAAATGCCTACCACAAAGCAATCAATGGTTACGATTGTTGGCACGCAATTTCACCTCACGTACCCAGATTGTTTTGGGATACAGCGGTTATGAGCGTGGCAAGGGTTGGCTACACAAACGGGTATGTTTCGACAATCTTTTCAACTCAATGCGTTATTTGGGATTTGCTCTTGCAGGCAGTCCGTTTATGGGAATTGGTCGTAATCTTGCCTATCGTAAGGAACTTTTCTACGAGCAAAAAGGATTCTCCGCACATCTTAATCTGCAAAGGGGGGATGATGATTTATTTATCAATCAAGTAGCTACTCCTGAAAATACCCGGGTAGAAACGGATGCGAATGCCATTGTGCGTATGCAGCCTGTTTTTCGCGCCAAAGATTGGAGAGAGGAGAAAATAGGTTATGCATCTACCGCCAGATTATATCAGGGAGTTCAACGCTGGCTAGCCGGCTTGGAAACGTCCACACGTTTAGCATTCTATGGCGCATGGATCGCTATGCTTGTGATTGGTATTCTCAACTTCCACTGGTTAGCGGCAGGGATTGCATTCTTTATCTTCTTGCTCCGTTTTATAATGCAAGCCATCATTATCAATAAGACTGCTAAAGATTTGGAAGAGAAACGCAGATATTACTTCACTCTACCCGTATTCGATTTATTGCAACCGGTGCAGTCTTTGCGGTGGAAGCTATATTGCGTGTTTAGAAAAAGAAGCGGATTCCTGAGAAAATAAGTAGCACATCGTTTATTTCGACCTATGGACACAGTCGTGTCCGCAGGCAATCACGGGCGTTTCCTCAGGGGGACTCATTCGTTTCCTACCGTGGAAATGATTGTTCCCTGCCGGAGAAACGGGCGTTCCCTGCTGGGGAAACGATCGTGTCTGCTAGGAGAAACGATATTCTCTTCTTATTCGTAACGGATGGAAGTAGCCGGGTGTATGCGTGTAATGAGGTAGGACGGTCCTAACAACATGAGAACCGAAGCAAGCAGCGTACCGACATTCAGCAGCAGGAATAACCAAAGATTAAAGGAAACCGGAACGGTAGCCATGTAGTAAGTTTCGGGATCGAGTTTGAATAGTCCGAACCAATGCTGAACGAAGTAAAAACCCAAACCTATTATATTTCCCCAAAGCATTCCCTTACCAATCAGGAACACGGAGAACCAAAGGAAAACTTTCCGGATAGTATAGTTATTGGCTCCCAAAGACTTCAGTATGCCGATCATAGATGTACGCTCGATAATGATAATAAGCAGTCCCGAAACCATTGTAAAGCCTGCAACCCCTATCATCAGAATAAGTATAACCCAGATATTCACATCCAAGATGCCCAACCAGGCAAAGATCTGAGGATTGAGTTGTTCCACATTTCGTACACAGTACTCTGCTCCAAAACGGTCAGAACGTTCATTTGTATCGGCAGCAATGGCATAAGTAGTTTCTTCCAGTTTATCGTAATCACGCAATTCCAGTTCTACACCGCTCACCTGATCAGGCTCCCATTTATTCAGCCGGTTCACCAGACAAAGGTCAGTCAGCAAGAAAAGATTATCATATTCTGAGAAATTAGTTTGATAGATGCCTACAATTTTCAAACGGCGGGCGCGCACATCATCTTGTATATAGTATGTGTCTATCTTATCACCCAGCTTCAATCTCATCTTGTCGGCAAGCGATTTAGAAATAACTACCTGGTTGGAAGATGCCGAATCACTGAACTGCGGAAACTCCCCCTCCAGTAAATGACGACGGAAAAAAGCTCTGTCATATTCAGGACCAATGCCCTTCAACACCATCCCCTGAAAAGCATTGATCGTTTTTATCATGCCAGGTTTTGTAGAATAACGCTGGACATGCTTTATCTCCGGATAATCGGAGAGCGCAGCAATCATGCTATCACCTACAACAATAGGGGGCGTCTCGTATGAACGAGCGGCATCCATATTGCTAATCTGGATATGCGCACCAAAGCCTACAATCTTATCCCTTATTTCACTCTTGAACCCTACAATAACCGAAACCGCAATAATCATCACCGCCAGTCCTATAGCAATGCCTATCATGGCTATGAGAACGGCAGGACGAGATACTTGCTTTCCGGGTTCCGAATTGCGATAAATACGAAGAGCTATGAAGCGGGATAGATTCATAATCAGTGATTAACCTTCTGTGCGCCCCGGATATGCTTCCAATGCTTTTTGAAGCACAAACAGAGCACGGTTCAAATCATCCTTTTTCAGAACGTAAGCTATGCGGACTTCGTTACGACCGGATCCGGGAGTGGTATAGAAGCCTGATGCCGGAGCCATAAATACGGTTTGTCCTTCGTATTCGAAATCGGATAAACACCATGCACAGAACTTATCCGAATCATCTACCGGAAGTTTTGCTACCGTATAGAAAGCTCCCATCGGGATAGGTGAATATACGCCGGGAATACGGTTCAAACCGTCAATCAAGCATTTGCGGCGCTCTACATATTCGTCGTATGTATCACGCAAGTAATCCTCACCTGCATCCAACGATGCTTCGGCAGCAATCTGACCAATCAACGGAGGACTCAAACGGGCTTGACAAAACTTCATAACAGCATCACGTATCTCTTTGTTCTTAGTAATCAGAGCACCGATACGAATACCGCATTCCGAATATCGCTTGGACACGGAATCAATCAATACTACATTATTCTCAATGCCCTCCAAGTGGCAAGCTGAAATGTAAGGAGAACCGGTATAAATAAACTCACGATATACTTCATCGGAGAAGAGGAAAAGATCATACTTCTTCACGAGGTCGCGTATCTGGTTCATTTCACGACGGGTATATAAGTAACCGGTCGGGTTGTTAGGATTACAAATCAATATGGCGCGTGTGCGTTCGTTGATCAGCTCCTCGAACTTTTCTACTTTCGGCAAAGAGAATCCTTCTTCAATAGTAGTAGCAATCGTACGTATCTTAGCTCCCGCAGAAATTGCAAATGCCATGTAGTTGGCGTAAGCCGGTTCCGGAACGATAATCTCATCACCCGGATTAAGACATGCCAAGAAGGAAAACAATACAGCCTCAGAACCGCCCGATGTGATAATGATATCATCAGCGGTCAAGTTGATATTATATTTCTGATAATACCCCACCAACTTCTCGCGATAACTGCGATAGCCGGCACTAGGACTGTATTCCAAAACCTTACGATCGATATTACGTATCGCATCAATCGCGACTTGCGGTGTCGGCAGGTCAGGCTGACCGATGTTCAGGTGGAATACATGCACACCTCTTTGCTTGGCAGCATCTGCCAGAGGAGCCAGCTTTCTGATGGGAGACGCAGGCATCTCCACTCCGCGAATAGATATTGTTGGCATGAGATTTATTTACGATTTAACTATTTACGATTTACGATTGATATTACTATCATTTTATTATTGAGTTGCAAAAGTACACATTTATTTGATACCGAAAGATAGCTAAGACATAAAAACTTTAAAATCCTTATCTATATTAAAAACACTATGTTTTTTAAGAAGAATCTTGTACCTTTGAAATATCAAACAATAAGCAACTACATTTGTTAAATCGTAAAACGTTAAAACCGTCGAATAAATATGGTCATCAACCTCATAACCTTTGCTTCTATCCTACACAAGCAAACAACCGTTCGAAGTTCACATGAAGTGATATTGACTGAATTGGAGAAATACTTCACAGTGAACTTCATCGATTATAAAGACATTAACAAACTATCGCCCAACGACTTCAGCATTCTTTTTATTGCAACCGGAGGTGTAGAGCGATTAGTTATTCAACATTTCGAATCACTTCCCCGCCCTGCAATCCTATTAGCAGACGGTATGCAAAACTCGCTTGCTGCCGCTCTCGAAATTTCTTCATGGCTTCGGGGACGAGGTATGAAAAGTGAAATCCTTCACGGAGAATTGTCTGAAATAATCAAACGTATCTTCGTTCTGCACAGTAATTTCAAGGCGCAACGCAATCTATTTGGAATGCGTATCGGTGTGATTGGTTCGCCATCCAGTTGGCTCATCGCCAGCAATGTGGATTACCTGCTCGCCAAACGTCGTTGGGGAGTTGAATATACGGATATTCCTTTGGAACGTATCTATGAGTATTATGGGCAAATAACAGATGATGAAGTAGGTGAAGCATGTGCCGAGCTTGCCGGAAATGCACTCGCCTGCCGTGAGGCCTCTCCCGAAGATATGATTAAGGCTATGCGCCTCTACCGTGCTATAAAAAAAGTAGTGGAAGAAGAGAAATTAAGTGCCATCACCCTGAGTTGCTTCCGAATGATAGAGCAGACAGGTACCACCGGTTGTCTGGCTCTCGCCTTACTAAACGATGAAGGAATCATTGCCGGATGTGAAGGTGATCTGCAATCTATCTTCACCATGCTTATCACCAAAGTATTGACTGGAAAGTCTACTTTCATGGCTAACCCTTCCATGATTAATGCACGCACCAATGAAATCGTACTAGCACATTGCACGGTCGGCATCAAACAAGCCGAAAAGTTCATTATCCGCAATCACTTTGAAACAGAAAGCGGCATCGGTATTCAAGGAATACTACCTACAGGTGATGTAACCATTGTAAAATGTGGCGGTGAATGTTTAGACGAATACTATTTGAGTACGGGTACATTGACCGAAAATACAAACTACATCAATATGTGCCGTACCCAAGTACGAATTAAAATGAATACTCCCGCCGAATATTTCTTGAAGAATCCTTTAGGAAATCACCATATCCTACTACATGGTAATTACGAAATAATGCTAGATGAATTTCTACAATCCAACGGATGTAAACGTATTTAATAAAGAAAGGCAGGAAATTGATCCTGCCTTTCTTTTAAAATCTATTCATCTATTTTTTTATATTCATCATTCACATCAGGAAGTCTCACTTCAAATCTCGTTCCTTTCCCTAATTCCGAAGTAACGGAAATGTGTCCTTGCAGTCGATCGACAATTGTCCGGCAGATACTCAATCCTAACCCGGCACCTTGCGTAAAATTATCAGCCTTAAAGAAGCGTTCAAAAATATGTTTCTGAGCTTCTTGGGAAATACCGCTACCGGTATCTTCGACATAAATAGTGGTATAACCCGGTTCATCCGTCAAATACCCAAAAGTAATGCTACCTTGTACCGTAAATTTCTTGGCATTATTTATCAGGTTATTTACCACTTGCTTCAAGCGAACAGAGTCTGTAGGTATAAATTTACCTTCACCTTCAGGAAATACCGTACGTAATGCTAATCCTTCGGGCATGCTCAGACGCTGAGAATCATATATCTGCTGCATAACAAAAGTCAAGTTATAGGATGCAAACTGGAAGTCCATCGTTCCGGACTCAATACGGGAAAGATCGAGAATATCACTCATCAGAGCCAAGAGTAAGGTACAATTTGTATTAATCGTCTCTACAAATTGCTTAACCTCTTCGGACGTGAAATTATCTATATCTTTCAGCAAATCAGAGAAACCTACTATAGAATTCAACGGAGTACGTATTTCATGGCTCATATTAGCCAGGAATGCAGACTTTAGTTTATCGGCTTGTAACGCCTGGTCACGTGCTGCAATCAATGCTTCCTCGGTATCTTTATAGCGTTGAATACTTTGACATACACCTAATACCATATAGGGCTCGTCCGATTTCAAACCATCATAAGCCGTACTACGGAACTCCCACCATTCATAACTTCCATCTGCATTCTGCAAACGGAAATTCATACGGGAATTCAATTCACGTCCCAAAATAATAGAGTCAAAATGTATACGGGTTTGCGACAAATCATCCGGATGTATAAGCCGTTCCATTTCATCTCTATCTAAGTAATCAGCTTTACCCTTATGATTGAAACGCTTTAGCACCCCTCCCGGGAAATGGAAGCTACTTAAATGCATATTATACTGCCAAGGATAGATGGAGCTTTCTTCAACAGCCATATTAAAGAAGCGTTTCTGCATCTCTTCATCCGAAATATTACGGCAAACAATAGCCATTCCCGTCATTTTATCGTTAGCAAAGATAGGTACGACTTCACCGGAAACAGGGAAATAAGTTCCTTTATGATTTTCTTGCATAAAGACATTTTGGGGAATCGAAATAGGTTTCTTTTCTGTACGCACTTCCTTCAACAACTCTTGCAAAATATCTTTGCCACGCATGAAGATATGAAAAATAGATCCTGCCATTTGTCCTTCATAATATCGGGCAGAGTGTACTTCGGGGGACAAACCTAACATTATCATCAATGGGCGGTTGACAAAGTGGATACGTAAATCCATATCATACGTAATCAATCCATCCCGGATAGAACAGAATATATTATCAAACTCGTCTCGTTGTTCTACCAATCTATGTTGTATCAATAAACGTGTCTGAGCGTGAATGCGTCTGCGGGATTCACGACGGTTAATACGGAAAAGCCACACAACCAATAAAACCAGTGCAGCCACAATCAACGAATAGAACAAGACAAACCACACCCGATATTGTTCAACCATCGGTATATTCAAAACGATACCTTGCTTCTCTACACGTCCCATATCAACATGGAAGAACTGTAATTGCTTGTAGTCATACAACAAAATACCCGCCATATTCTCTATTCCGAAAGATGCTGGAAATCCACCTTTCAAAATTTGTGCAGCACGTTTGCCAGCTTCGTATGTTCCATTATAAGGCTCTACATCATTCGCACAAAAGACGCCATTCGTTAATGCCAGATTCTGACATGCAAAAACAGGAGCTTTGGAATTTTTTCCGATAAAGGAAAGAAAAGGAGTCCACTTAGGAGCGATAACAATACGATTGTATGCATTATATTCATAACAAATGGAAGCAATGACCGAGCTAGGAGCTTGTGCTTGTACATTCAGTTTTTTCCATTTATATTCCGGATATTTATTTTTAAATTGAGTCCAATATTCTTCCATAGCTCTCACACCTCTCCGGCTTAGCTGACTGCTATCCGAAAGACAAACTATTTCTGTCCGATTAGGGTATACACGTTTGGCCTCCTGCAATAAAGTTTCAAAATCAATCTTTGCTGTATAACCACATACATTCGGCATTCTTTTAAATATATTATCATCCGGATACTTAATGCCTGAAACAACCACAGGCAACTGATAGGGTAAGGAATCACCGCAATGCGTTAAAGTGTAGAAAGCCTCATCACCGGAAGTAACAATCAGATCCGTATTTCTTTGACGGGCCCGTTCACAAATACGTCGCATTATCACGCATTCAGAAGAAAAAGACCAATAATCGGCATTCAAATATTCAATTACGACATTTGCTTTCACTCCCCCTTTCTCGAGTCCTCCCTTTAAACCAGCAGTGAGACGATCGTGCCAAGGTGTGTGTTTGGTATATGATTGTATAAAAAGTACATTGTAGGTGCGTTCTGCAGCAGAAAGCATTTCCGGCATAATCCATATCAAGCTCAAAAATAACGGAATAAAAAGGCGTTTCCTCATAATATTCTTTTTTGGAACTTTGTACACAGTTCTTTATTTGATTTCGCAAATATACAAGTTATATTGAGAAAGAGTGTAGAATATTCAAAAAAACTTATTCATCATGCAACGCTTCTGCAGGTTGGACCTTCATTGCCTTTGAAGCCGGATACCAAATACCTATAATTACCATCAATGCCATCAGGCAGAAAACTGCCAAGATACATATTACAAATCTTCCCAAACCAGCATCCGTAGCTTCCGTGAATGTTACGTCACTTAATACCATATTCATGCAGATTATTATAGCAGGAATAGCTGCGATTACCAGTAGCAAAAGTCCCTCACCCAGTAACTGTCCCCGTATTTTGTTACGACTACTTCCCATAGCCATACGTAAGGCTATTTCGCTACGGCGATGGCGGGTACGGAACCAGAAAGTACCCATAAGTCCAATAAAGACATTGAAAACAAAGAATATTACGATAAGACGTGCACTGCGAATATAAGGAGTCACTCCCTCGGCAGCATCACGCTCTATCTTCTGCTCTTTATAGCTGCGAATATCGAAAAGATAGAATGGAGACACCCGCAACAATGGAGTCATGTCCCGGTAGAAACTAGCAGCAAAATCGTTTGTATCTGCTTCGGGACGTATGCGGATTGAAATAAACGGAATATTTTGTGTTTCATAAAACCAACTGGGAAATGGTGTAAGAATAAAAGGCTCGTAACGAGCATAATCATCTGTTTTCTGTAAAGCACAAACCGAAGAAACACGATAACGCAAACCGCTATTATAGTAATCCATAAACTCACGTTTTATTGCTCCGTCACTCGTTTGAAACAAACTATCTGCCAAATCTTGGGTTATCACAGCAGACACAGGGCTGGCAGACGGATTCCATTCGGCTGAGGAGATTTCACTACCTTGCACTAATGGAATACGCATAACATTAAAATACTCCGGAGATACATAGCGAATATTAGCCCCAATTACATGTACGCTATCCGTGGTATAAGCCTGAAATACGCAACCACGAGTATATGCATCAGTACCCAGCCACATCGTAGCACTTTCCACCGCTGGGTATTGCTTGATACGGCGAAATACTTCTTCCAAAGGTTTAAACCAAAATTGCTGTAAGCTATCTTTCGAGCTACATAGCACTAATTGTGTAGGATTACAGGAGATTCTTACTTTATAAACATTTTCCAAATCATACCCTTTAGACTGCTGTTCTGCATGACCAAAACCGTACAGAACATCAACGCAGTACCACATCAACGTAAAAACTATCAGCAATTCAGCAAATAACCAACCGTTACTACGGCGCTGATTCCATATCTGATGCAAAATGGAGTGTATCATAATCGTCTATTTTTAATAGTTATCAGTCAGCTATTTGCTTACTCCCCGCCAATTACCTGGGCAACGGGACGATTGGTAGCATTCCATGCCGGAATAAAGACGGATAGCAGATTAAATAACAAACATACCAACAATACAGCTATAAATACTGTCGGACGCAGGAATAACCAAATACTGACGTCAAAATTAGCCCCGGGAGCACCATCACCAAGCATCCAATCCTTGCCCAACCACAAAAACAGGCACGAGAAAGCAAAACCAAGCAATGCACCGGCAAATGCCAATACCAGATTTTCACAAAGTAGCTGCATCATCAGTGTATATCGACTGGCACCGTAGGCTTTTCGTACGGCAAGTTCTGACATACGACGGGACATTTGTGAAGAAATAAGTCCGCTGACATTAATCGCAGGTACAATCAATAATATCAGTCCCAATATAATACAAGTCACGGTTGGAGTTATCGTATCATTACGAAAGAATTGACGTTCCGTATAAGTACTTAGATCAGGAAGCTCCACTTTAAAGTCAGTCAACGTTTCATTAAAATGGGCAAGCGAACGTTCCACTTGTTCTTTAACTTCATCACTACTAACTCCCGGTTTAGTGAGAGCTACGGCTTCGAAATTTCCCAATAACCCTTCGTTATCCAGATTGGTATTCTGTGTAGAATAGGGTGTCCACAATTCTCCATAGGCAAATATAAAAAGAGAACTCACATCTTTGGTAACACCTACAATGCGTTTAGGCTTAAAGTTCACAAAATAATTCTTGCCGATAGCTGCCTCCGCCGATCCGAAAGCTTCGCGAGCCAACTGCTCGCCAATGACAACAACATCCCGACAAGCATCAAACTCTTCTACACTGAACAAACGTCCTGTCACCACCGGAATATCATATACACGCCAATAGTTCAAATCCACTTGTCGTACCGTACGGCGCATTCCCTGTTCCGGCGATACACCGCAATATCTTGTATAGCTAGGTCCAAGATAGGTTACTACCTCTGCACCCGGTAAATTGTTAAAAGCAGCATTTATCGCACGATAGGATATACCCGTATTTGCATGACTATGATCTGATTTTCGATTAGAATATCCATAGGAGGAATATATCATACGGTCGCGATGAGACTCAGGAGCAATATTCGCTGTCTGTATATCATATACCATATAAATAACCATCACAAAGGTGATACTCACTGCCGTTCCAATAATAGAAATAACACTGAAAAAAAGATTCTGACGGATAAGCGCGATAATCTGCTTCATAATAAGAGATCTTAAATATAGTATTTATTCATCATGCAATGCTTCAGCTGGTTGCACTTTCATAGCTTTGCTTGCCGGATACCAGATTCCGCCAATAATCATTAATGCCATTAGCAGCCAAGTAAGAAGAATTCCAAGTAAAAAACGTCCTGTATCAAAAGGTAACTTAGTGACATCCACCAATTCTGCAAATCCTACATTCAAGGCAAGAATCGCTGCGGGAACTGTAGCCAAAGTTAAGAGTATCAGTCCCTCTCCCATCAAACGAGAGAAAACGGCTTGTCGTGAACTACCCATTGCCATACGGAGGGCTACCTCCCTACGGCGATGCTGTGTACGGAACCAGAATGTCCCTATTACACCCAAGAAGATGTTCATCAATAGGAATCCAAGGACGCAAAGACGGGTTTTCAAATCGTTCATATCTTCCAGTTCACACTGATGACGAAGCTCTTTGTAAGAAGTTATGTCAAGCAGGTATAGATTACCCACCTGATAAAGACGATCAGCAGCATCCATCAGACGAGTACTAAAATCGTGATCTTCTTCGGGAGTGACACGCAGGCTGATATTGACATAGCGGGGATCGCCAAATTCTTTCAACTTATCCATAGTAAGGGCAGCAGCAATATAAGCTCCACCCCATTCATGTGTAGTGTAAAAATGTGACCAGCGCACTGGTGTTCCTACCGCACCAACACGAGAGTGTTGGTCACTATCTTTATGCCAAAGAGTAACTTCACTCCCTTGCAATGAAGTGGCATCCTTCATTCCCAGTTCAGGATACTCTTCGGTGATGTTGGATGAGATAACGAGTTGGTTATTGCGCATCGCTTCGTCCATCTTATCATATCCTGTACCGTCAGCTGCTGTATAACGAAAAACACGGAAGAAATCAGGACCTGCCCAATATAGACGGGCATTCATCATGGTGGTATCTACTACGATACTCATACTATTGCTGCCTTCATTGTATGGATAGCAATTCTGTGAAAGAGCAACCGCCTCTACACCGGGATGATGGCGTAGACGTTCAGTTAACTGAAGTAAATGTTCCATATCTTCCTCAGAGGTAATATCAGGGGTATAAGCAGCAGCTTTAGGAGTGAGCTTACCTATGTTAATATTGTAACAATGGTTAGTATCGAAGCCCATCGGTGCGTTGTAAACACGAGCGGTAACAGTCGTCAAATCCACAATATACCACAGTACAGCAAAAACAAGCAGTAGCTCTACAAATAGAAATAGGTTACTACGCCATTCATTTTTTATCTGTTTCAGAATTGATCTCATTTCTATTTATCTTTGGTTAATAGCATCAGTTATATTCATCTTTGAAGCACGCCATGCAGGTATTCCTGCCGAAAGGATATTCATAAGCAAGCAAAAACCGAAAGCCGAAAAAAATGCCCAAGGCGAAAGAAGCATACCAGTAGTAAGAGCTGTTTCGCCACTGAGGTAAGCATTCATGCTGTTACTAAAGAGGAAGTCCGTCAGCAGGAAGGTAGCAAGATAACTTAGGACAAGTCCTAAAATACCAGCCAGAAGTGTAAGCAGCAGATTTTCGAAAAAGACCTGCCGTATTAGTTCACTGCCAGTAGCTCCAAAGGCTTTACGTACGCCAATCTCTACCATGCGCTTCTGCATACGTGAAAGTGTCATACTGCTAAGGTTAATAGCAGGTACAAGCAAGAGAATAAAAATAATAATGACATAACTCAAGATTACTGAACTCATATCGGGAACTTGACTCCATTTTCGATAGAGATTAGTAAATGACGCATCTGGTTGTCCGCGATAAAAAACGTCTAAATTAACCAGTCCGTCGTTGTACTTTAGGCGTAGCTTTTCAGTCTCCTCACGAATAGCAGGAAAATCGGAAGCGGAGTGAGCCAGAATAACAGCACGCATCTGCCCCATCGTATTATCTTGCCAAGTAAGATCTGCCATATCAGTAGAATTGTATGGAACCCATATTTGTGCATACGCAGAGGTAGCCAAAGTGGATACATCTGCCACAACACCACAAATACGATAATCTACATGATTCAGTTGTACTGTTTTGCCAGTCACATCAGTAGTACCAAAAAGTTTACGGGCAATACTTGCATTAAGTACTACTACCGGTAGTCCTGCATCACTATCTGCCTTAGTAAACGCTGCCCCATTAAGGAAACGAAAATGGAAAATGTGCCAAAATGCTTCATCTGTTTGTTTTATATCTGCTGTAGTCTTTGCCCCTGCAGGTAGGGACACCCGTACCTTATTGGGTAGAGAGATCAGAGTCACTGCTTCGGCGGTGGTAAGAGATTTGAAGCATTCCTGCCCTGTATGGATGGACATAAAACTGTTTGCCGAATTACTATCATCTGCCCCCTTTGCCTTAACAGACATTGCAGAAACATAAAGTGAACGCGAACGATTCACCTCCGGTTCGCAATCAACAAGACGAACCTGAAAAGTAATAACAAGCACCATAATCATGCAGATAGCAAGTGCCGTGCCCAAGATAGAAACCCAAGTTATGATTGGGTTGTCACGCAAATGGTATAGAGCTTGTTGAAAATATAGTCGTATCATTTAAATTGAGTATTATGAATAAAAAAAAGAGAAATAATTCTATTCGTCGTGCAGAGCTTCTGCTGGTTGTACCTTCATTGCCTTACGTGCAGGTATACCAATACCAATAGCAATCATCAAAGCAATTAGAACAAAGCTAATGCCTGCACAAAGTAAAAGGCGATCCCATTCCAAGGTAGTGCCATTACGCCATGAATTCAATTCCAAATTCGCTATATTATAGTCTATCACCAAAGCCAATGGAGTTATCAGCAAAAGCAGAAGCCAGCCTTCGCAAAGTAAACGATAGAATATATCACGCACGGATGCACCATGCGCTTTATGTAATGCAATCTCCGAACGGCGTTGCTGTGTACGGAACCAGAATGTACCAAGCAGACCAAGGAAAATATTCAGCAGCAGGAATCCCATCCCCATCACATAGTTACGAATATCATTTGTCCATGCTTGCTGAAAATTTCGGCGTATATCATGAAATGAGCGAATTTCCGAAATAAAAAGATTACCTACACGGAACTGGCTTTCGCTGGCTTTCTTTAATTTCATGATAAAATCATTATCCTGCCCTTCGCGGACACGAACACAAAGTTCCATGCCTACCCAATAAAAAGACTGCTTGGCCAGAAAACAATACGAACTACGAGCTTGGTCATAATCATGATAACGTACATCTTGTAGGGCAGCTCCCAGTTTATACGTCTTGGTCGTATCACCGAAAAGCTGAAAACGTTTACCTACAAATTCAGTAAGTTTATGGTCGTACTTCCTATAAAGGTTATTAGAAGCCAAGAATTCACCCCGTTCCAGCATTTCTGCCAATTGTTCGGGTGTTTCACCATGTGCACCCTGATAGCGGAAAACACGTACGAAGTCCGGAGTTACCATTCTCCGGATGGTCCACTCAGGTGACTGGAGTGTATCATAACGTACAGGATCGGTACTATTACTTCCATTATAAGGATACGAGTTTTGCGAAAGGCTGACTGCTTCCACCTCCGGTCGGCGGCGCAGACGTTCTATCAGTTCGGTAATATCTGCATGGGTGTCATCGGTGCTCTTATTGGGCGTATAATCGGGACTTTTAGGTGTCAGTTCGCCCAATTCAATAAGATAACAGTGCTCTATGTTGAAGCCTCGCGGTTCTAGGTAAGTAGCAGCGCGGGTATAGAGATAGTCCACTACATACCACATCACTACGCTCACCACTAGCAACTCCAACGCCAACCATAGGTTCGAGAGCCATTCATTCTTTATCTGTGCAAGAAGTTTCTTAGTCATTTCTTTCAGTTATTAATGTTTAGTGATGAGTGATTAATGCAGGCGTCCGCTCAATGCATTTACAATTCCGACTCTCGATGCACGCCATGCTGGAATACCGGAACTCAATAAATTCAGTATGAAGCAGAACAACAATGCCCAACCAAAGGTGGAAGCATGCAGCAATATACTGGCATCTACCGCCGGAGGGCTTAGTGTTTGAGTGAATTCCTGTGCAAACAATAACGAATTACCCAAATAAGCAAATGCCACACTGAGCAACAATCCCAGTACACCAGCCATCAGGGTCACTACAAGATTTTCAGTAACAATTTGTCCCATCAATTCCAGACGTGTACTACCAAACGCCCGACGCACACCTATTTCAGATACACGCTGACGAAGACGGCTCTGCGTCATACTACTCAGATTAATAGCGGGTACTATCAGAAGGATAACAAAGATTATTAGTCTCTCTCTACGTGCCTGAGCCAAATCCGGTTCCAGATTGGCAGCAAAGGCTATTGCACTTTTCTCCTGATCGTATGGACGATTACGGTAGATAAGTTCATATCCATCAGCTCCAATCAGAGAATTATATTCTTGCCTACGCCGTTCCGCTTCCTCACGAATGGCATCAAAATCCTTACGGTCATGCGCTAAAATGGTACAACTCATCATACCCATGTGTGCATCACTCCATGTGTCATGTGTGATTTCGGTTGAAGTGTAAGGCACCCATACCTGCCCGTATGCACAAGTAGCCAAAGTAGAAACATCTTTCACTACACCCGCTACCTTATAGGGTGCATGGTTCAGCAGAAACTCGCGTCCTTCAACATCTGTACTCTGAAATAACTTCTTTGCTACACTCTCCGTAATAACCGCTACCGGCATTCCGGCATCGAATGTCGCCTTATCATAAGGCTTTCCGGAAGTAAAAGAGAAATCAAATATATTCCAGAAAATATCATCCGTTTGTAACAAGTCGATACCTACGGCAGGTTGTCCCGGAAGATTAACCGGAGTAGAGACTACCATACAAGTATAAATAGTCACAGCCTCAGGCGTTTTCAGTGTTTTGAAACACTCGCGTGCAGTTTTAGCACTCATAGGCCCGTTGCTGGTTCCATCCCCCCAGTTTTTATTAGAAATACTCATGTAATGCACATGCAAGAAACGGTCGCGATTACTCTCCGGAGCAAATGGTGCTACCTTAACCTGCTGCATCATCACCACTAACATGATGAGGAAGATAGCAAGCGCCGTACCTGCTATGCTCACTGCACTGATTAACGGTTGTTGCCGAAGTTGAGCCCACGCTTGTGTAAAATATTGTTTTATCATCTTAGTTCTCTGTAATTAAAGTTACTCAACGACCGATTTTCAGGTCACGTGTATTCACACCACCTACACCGTCCTTAGAAATGTCAGCTTTTCCAGCCGTACCACTCAAAGTCACATGTCCTACTCCATCCAGATGTGCAGATAAATAGTCGCAATTAACATGAATATCAGCCTTACCAACACCTTCCAAACCTACTTTTAACGAATGGCAAGTCAAATCCTTTACATTCACTTTTCCTACACCTTCTACCTGAAATTTAACATCGTTCAGTTTTAATGGCGCATCGCAATTAAAACTACCAACTCCTGTAAACTCCACCTTTTTCAAATCAGGGGCAGATAAGTAGATAGTCACACCTTTATTACGATTACGTTCATTATTATCCTTGAAACCAATGACAAGGCAACCGTCTTTCACTTCAGATGTAGTAGTCTTTACATACTTCTCCGGACCTTCAATCTTGAATGAATAAGTATTACTTTGAGTAAAATAAATCGTAGCAACCGAAGTCACTTCAATAGATGAAAAAGCTTCAACTTTACGTACTTCACTTACATTCTCATCTTTTCCATTACTGGCAGCATAAAGTGTACTGGTTATTACTGCAAATATACAACTAAGGGTTACAAACAATGCTTTCATAATTTATATATATTATATTTATATTCTGTTTTTAATCTTCATGTAATGCTTCAGCAGGTTCCACTTTCATGGCTTGCCGAGCCGGATACCAAATCCCCATCATCACCATCAGTGCTATCAGTAGCCAAGCACCAATCGAACCAAGCAGAAAACGTATTATGCTCCATTCTACAGGCCAGGTAGCTATCAATGCAGTACGCCCAATGGTAAATTCGCCAACACCTACGTTGTAACAAACCACCATGGCAGGTAGTGTAACCAGCGCCAGCAACAATAATCCCTCACCTACAAGAAGGAAAAATATCTGCCGCTTGGTACTGCCCATAGCCAACCGCAAGGCTATTTCCGAACGGCGGCGGCGCGTACGAACCCAAAAGGTTCCTATCAGCCCCAAAAAGACATTACCCAAAAGGAAAAGCACCACTATTGCCTGACTGTTCACCTTGTCTGTATCTCCATACAACACTTCGAACTGTGCCTGCATTTGTGTATAGGGTTCGGCATCGGCTACAAATATGTTGTCTGTGTCCAGTCTCGGTGCTATCTCGCGGAGAAATTGTTCCCGATAGTCCGGCCCATCGGCAGCAGGCTTCACACGGAAAACAATCTGCGCCCACTGATCACCGAATTCTTCACGAATAAACTGTTCACCTAGTCGCATAAAAATCCAATAAGCATCATTACCATAGCGATAATCACGAAAGCTACCAACAATGCCACCCTGAGTAACTGTATTCACTGTATCTCCACGCCATGCCAACGGTGTATTGAGTGAAAATTCAGGCACCCGCTTCTTAAAATAATCTACCACAGCCTGACTCAACATAACATTATTGATACCTATAGGCAATGAGGCAAAAACTCTGCCCGAATTCTCCTGCATGCGGAAGACACGAGTATATCCACCAGTAGCATAAATCATACGCCCATTCCGCTCGATAGTATCTTGTACAGTCAGCGTATTGTAGCTATTCGCACCGCTCATCGGCAAGCTCCAATAACTCAAAGAGGCTGCTTCTACAGTAGGTTCCAATTCTAACTTCTTCAGAATATTCAGAAACTTGTCAGCATTTAGCAACGTTGTATCGCGATTCTCGCCACCCTGAATCATGGTAAGACGATAAACATGGTCGATATTATATCCTAGAGGACGGTAAAAGGTATATTTCATGCAACCTAGAGAATCACAAAGAAACCACATCACGATAAATACCAAAAAGAGTTCGGCCAAGACCCACCCATTATTACTCAGGCGCGCCCATATCATGTGTAAGTTGTGTAAAATGAATTTCATAATACTTCTTGTTTTATTTATCGTTCAGTGAATCTACAATTGTCCGCCTCACCGCCAACCATGCAGGCAGTCCTGCACTAAGAGCGTTGATGACCACACAAAAAGCAAAAGCCAACAAAAACACCCACGGACTGAACAATGCCTCCATACTCAAACTAAAATCTCCTGCCGTACCAATATTCTGATTGTTAGTGAAGAGCCAGGTACGCATCCCCCACACAGCTATGTAACTGAACAACAATCCCACCAGACCGCCAAGCAATGTCAACAACAGATTTTCATTCATTATTTGACGTATCAGCACACCACGGGTTCCTCCGAAGGCCTTGCGTACTCCAAGTTCAGAAGTGCGCTGCTGCATCCGGCTGTTACTCAATCCACACAAATTGAGCGACGGTACCAGCAGAATGATGAACAATGCAATAGCATATTGCAGGTAGAGCATTGTGACATCCGGTCCCACGTTGGACCATACATGGTTCACGTGTGCCACGATGTCATCCGGTTGCTCCATGATATCTATCTGCATATCTCCCAACCCGGCATTTACTCCCTCTACCCGTTTCGAAACACCTTGTCTGATAGTCTGAAAATCATTGGACGTATGGGCCAGTAAAGCAATATGAGTATCACCACTGTAACTCCATTCCGAAGTTACTTTCAGATCATCTACCGGATACATACTCCATATTTGCGCATAAGCATCCTTTGCTGTGACAGAAATATCTTTCACTACTCCTATCACACGCGCCGGTTCGCGGTTCAATAATAACTGCAGCCCTACTACATCCGTAGTGCCAAACACTTTCCTTGCTACAGAAGCACAGACCACAACAGCTTTCGCATCTCCCGTACGATCCTCTTCTGTAAAACCACGTCCTGCCATGAACTGCATGCTGAATACTCTCCAAAAACCGGGATCGGTCTGCATGGCATCCACTTTTACCCGGTTACCCCCATCTGTAAGCGAAACCAGCGCAGCACAAGCTGGAACAAAAGCTGTACAAGCCTCCACTTCCGATAATGGTTGTATACATTCCTTCATAAATGCCGGCGAAGGAGTATTAAAACTATGATTTCCTTCCTCTGTTTTACTGCCTATATGCATACCAGAGAAGTAGAGGCACCGGCTACGGTTCACCTCCGGTTCCAAATTGGCATACTTCGTTTGCCAAGTAATCACAATAGCCATAATCATAGTAATAGCAAAAGCCGTACCCAGTATGGATATTGTACTCAACAAGGGATTCTGCTTCAGGATAGTAAATGCTTGTCTTATGGTCTGCATATTGTTAAACAGTTAAAGAGTAATTATTCTACTTGACGTCCATCGAAGAAACGAACAGTACGGCTGGTTTGCTTAGCCTGCTCTTCATTATGGGTCACCATTACGATGGTACGTCCATCTTCCTTGTTCAACTGGTGCAATAATTCCATAACTTCGGCACCCATCTTAGAGTCCAAGTTACCGGTAGGCTCATCGGCGAGAATTATCTCCGGATTACCAATAATAGCACGAGCAATAGCAACACGCTGGCATTGACCACCGGATAGCTGTGTAGGCATGTGACGCATACGATGGCTCAAACCGACTTTTTTCAAAACTTCTTCTGCCAGATGGCGACGTTCTTTTGCAGATACTTTTCTATAAAGTAATGGCAACTCTACATTATCAAGTACATTCAACGAATTGATCAAATGGAAAGACTGAAATACGAAGCCTAATTTCTGATTACGGAAAGCAGCCAGTGCCTTGTCCTTCATACCATCCACCTTGGTACCTGCAATTTCAATAGTTCCGTTTGTCGGAGCATCCAGCAATCCCATAATATTCAACAAGGTTGATTTACCACAGCCTGAAGGCCCCATAATACTCAGAAAATCTCCCTTATTCACCTCAAGGTTTACATTCTCCAATGCTACAGTTTCAATCTCGTTCGTACGATAAATCTTGTTGATGCCAGTTAACTTAATCATAATAGTAATGTATTTAATTGTTTATTATTTAACTCCGTTTATTTTTCGCACAATAATTTCATATTAGTCAAATGTTATGCCAAAACTGTTTATTACTGATTTACTGCTATTTAGTTATAAATAAGAATGTCCGAAAATGAACACTATGTCCGTTTTAGTAATAGGTTACCGAATAATTACTCATCACGTAATGCTTCAGTAGGCGGTATCCGGCTAATGCTACGTGCCGGTATATAAACTCCTAGTAATACTACGGCCAAGATAATGACATAGACAATGAGTGATACGGCTATAAAGTGTAGGCTAAAGTTATTAATCCAATAAAGTTCACCGGTAATTTCACCTTGCTGGAACCAATTTCCTTCGGATATACCATATTGCAGATAAGCAAAACATCCTATTATCCAAGCAAAGCTGGCCAAAACAGCGGCTTCTCCCATTAATAAACGAACAATATGGTTCGGAGAAGCACCATAACTCAGTAGCACCCCGACCTCTTCACGACGACTACGTGTCTGAAGCCAAAAGGTTCCGGTTACTCCCAAGGCTAGATTTGTCAAGAAGAAAATAGCCAAAGCTACATTCATCCGGTACTTATTGGTTATTCCCCATTCGTATTCTCTTGCTTCTATCTGTTGTTGATAGTTGCTGGCATTGCGCACATACAAATTGCCGGCTCGAAGATGCTTTCGTGCCCATGGGCGGAATTCATGCATGAAGCGTTGTTCCGAAACACCCGGACGAAGGCGGAATAGGACTTGTCCGTTATCTTCTACCTCAGAAGCTTGAAGTTTCAATTGCGGCTCAAAACGACATCCTACTCCCTGTTCAAAGGTCAGAGTACGAACCTTCTCGACCATTGCACGGATACGATAATCAATGGTATCGTTTACTTGAGTATCAAAAAACCGTTTACCTGTTAAGGAAGTTCCGCCTGTCAACCGACCAACCAGATCTTCAGTCAAAATCTGATCTCCATTCTCGAAATCCATATTATCCAATTCCTGAGCAGTTTTTCCATCAACTCCCCGAAAACCAAAAGTCTCAAAATAATTAGAATGAGGTAGAAAGTAATACACATTACTTGTAACTTCAAGCGTGTCATACTTTAACGTTGCCATAGCTGTACCATCCGATGCAGGATAAGCAAAAGTGATTAATGGCGTAGCGCATTGTATATCGGGATGATTACGCAGCTCTTGCAACAATCGTTGAAGATTCTGCATCGTATGAAGTGAATCGGACTCTTCTTCATTATAACCGGGAGCTTTCGATGGCAGATTGTTGAGTTGAGCAATCAGCAACCCGTCGGGATTATAGCCCAAAGGCAAAGAACGGTTATAACTCAGCACAAAAACGGGATCGGTAATGTACCAGGTCAGTACAGTAACCAGTATCAGTTCGGCAAGTAACCAAGCATTACGCCGACGCCGTGCCCAAAGGTTTTTCAGTATAAGTTTCAACATCATAATATATTATTTTTGCTCGTTTAGTGATGCCGTGATAGGACGACGCAACGACTGCCATGCAGGAATCAATGCCGAGAGTACATTCAACAACAAACAGAATAAGACCGCAACCACAAACACTGCCGGTGCAAAAAGCATATCCATGCCTAATGAGGCATCGGCACCTTCGGGTACGCCCGAAGGATAACTTTCAAATAAGCTGAAAGTATTATGTCCTGATATAACCAAGGCGATCCATGCAACCACTAATCCCAGCAACGCTCCTAAACCGGAGAGGACCAAGTTTTCCCAAAGTACTTGTTTCAGCAGTAATCCCCGGTTAGCTCCAAATGCCTTACGCACTCCCATTTCAGGAAGCCGGCGTTCCATACGTGCAGAAATCATACCACTCAGATTAAGTGCCGGAACAAAAAGTAACACAAAGGCTATGCCTGCAAATGTTCCTATCACTTTAGTCCAATCAATATTCTGGTTTTGAAAAGTTCGGAAAGTATTACGCCAATATGTCTCCGGTTGACCAACCAAATCGATCTTCCAATTGTCGTCTCCTCCGGCTGCATTGTATTTTCGAACCAGTTCATCCACCTCAGTTTTTACATCAGCTATACCATCTTTTCCCTTAGACAAGATATATGCTCGGTAAGCACCTATCCCCCAAAGTCTCCCCTTTTTGTCGTAACCATCCATGCAACTATAAGGAAGATAGAGTTGTGCATACGAATCTGGTGTCAGATAACTTCCGCCACGTACAATACCCACTATTTTTACATCAGTATAGTTCAGTGAAATGACCTTACCCACTACTCCTTGTGTTGTTCCAAAGAGTTGACGGGCATAACTATCAGTCAATACGGCATTACGAATACTACTACGCCGGTCCGCTTCTGTAAAAGGTTTACCATCAAGAAATGTCAAAGGAAAGACGCCAAAGAAATTTTCATCTGTATATTTTACCTGAACCGGAACTTCTTCTTCTGTTTCTGATTGTTGTATGTAAGAAGAATTATTCCCCCAAGGACTATAAACCCCTGTTACCAGCTCGGCACTCTTCAATGTGTACATCCACTCTTTTAACATTGCATAGCTAAGCATAGCAGCTTGCATATTCTTCTCTTTGGTCATTTGCGCTGTTTTAACAACCAGTGTATATTCTCTGTTTGTTTCAGGATAGACGGGCGCTATTCTCACATAATAGACAATAGCTATCACCATCGTCATTGCAATAGATAGTCCGGTACCCACAATATATAGTGAACTGAAAAGCTTGTTTTGTTTCAGTAGTTCCCAGGCTTGTTTCAGATAAGTTTTTAGCATTTTTCTAGTATTTATTTTCTATAGTTCTGTTTATTCATAGTGCAACGCCTCTGCTGGTTGCTCCTTCATAATCCAATAGGCAGGAACAGCGATACCCAGCAGTATCATCAACGTCATGATACCTAAAGAAATACCGATTTCGATAAGCCAACGTTCGAGGCTATATGAAACCTCCGAAGCCAATAAATCCATGTGATTCAAGTTCAACACAATAATGGCGATGGGCACAGCTGCCAGCAACAGAAGTAGCACTCCTTCGGCATTCAGCCAAGATATGATTCTTCCTTTCGAAGCCCCTAATGCCATACGAAGTCCGGTTTCGGCACGGCGTGCCTGCGTACGCATCCAAAATGTACCGGTTATTCCGAAGAATACATTCAGCAGCAAAAAGAGGCAGACTAGTTGCGACATCTTCATTTCGGTCATTTCCACATTAATCCGTTGGTTACGCATTTCTTCAAAGTTAGTAACGGCATTTACATAAATATTGCCCGAGACAAGACCATCACCCAAAGAAGCAAGCCATGCTTCTATTTCGTCTTGTGTCATGTTGCGTTTCATACGTATGGAATACTCCATGTCTTTGGGACGATACCACTCAAAATATTCTCCCATTAAGGCACCGGATGCTTTGACATAGAAACTAGCTGTAGCAGGTTCAAAGTCAGATTCACGAATAGAGGGGGCTACTGCCAGTATAGGTGACACATCCAGTACACCGGTATCTACCAAACGATTGCGCGGGTCTTGAGTCGGAAAGAATTTTTCCGCCAACTTTTCAGTAATGATTACTTGACCTTTGGCAGGATCTTCCAAATCACGAATACGCTTGCCGTTCACGTCATGAATGTTGAATACTTCAAAATAGCCAACATCTCCCACTTGGCTATGCAATGTTTCGGGAGAAGCATTAATACTGTCAGCACCCGCAGGTGCTATAGTAGTCCAAGAGTTGCCTTGGCTGTAGGGACAACTATTAAAGCTACCGCCCACGGCTTCCACTTCATCAGTTGCCATCAAACGGTCAGTCAACTCGCAAATACGATCCCAACATTTGGTACCCCGTTCTTGCTCACCGACATAACCCTGTGTTCCCGGTTCTATTTCTTCTAGATGAAGCCGCCAACACCGAGCAATGTCATAACCCAAAGGCTGATTGTAAAGGGTAAATTTGCTATAGTAGATATCTGTTAGCATAAATATAGCAAACAATACTAGAGTCAACTCTGCAAAAATCCATCCGTTCTGCTTGCGCTGATTCCATATCAGAGTAATAAGATGACGTATCATGTATATATTTTTTTTAGAGTTTACTCCTGATTATTCAATGATTTGACAATATTGTACTTTCCTGCACGCCATGCCGGTACACCCGCGCACATCAGGTTGAGCAGGAAGATAAAAAATAGAGATGCGAGAAACATTTCAGGTCGAATCAACATTGCCATACTGATTTCTGATCCTGTAGGGAAGAAAATGCTACGCGTCAGCCAAAGCATAACTACTGAGAATACCAATCCGAATACCCCTCCGATAAATGTAATAACCAGATTCTCATTGACAACTTGCCTGAACACATTTCCGGCGGTTGCACCAAATGCCTTGCGTACTCCTATCTCTGCACGGCGCTTACGGAAACTGGTAATTGTAATACCAATCATGTTGAGGGCAGGCAGTAACAGTAAAAACAGTATAAAGCCTCCTTGGGTTAAAAACCATTCCATATAGGGTACTTCATTTTTGAAACCGATATAATTGGTTATAATCAAATCGAAATTACTTAAGGGACCACTAAAAAAGCTGATTTTATACTCCGGATTATTTGTATTGAATTGTTGAGTTGCCTTCTCCATTTCCATACGGATAGTAGAAAAATCACCGGTACTACCCGCCAGCATTACCACATTAAAGCCTCCTACCAATCCTCCACATACATTGGCTGGAGTCTCCATACCGGCATTAGAATTATAAGGTATCCATAGATCCGAATAGGCGAAACGGGCCGTACGAGGAACATCTTCTACTACGCCACAAATGGAATATTCTTTCTTGTTGATAAGCAACCGTTGTCCAGATATCCCTTCGGACTTTCCAAATAGGCGACGTGCCAACTTCTCACTGATTACCACTTTGCAGATTCCACTTTCACTTTCTTCACGAGTAAAAGGTGCACCTTCAAGATATTTAAAATCGAATATATTCCAAAATCTTTCATCGGTATTAGTTGCTGAATATTTAGAGAATGTACGTTTACCGGGTACATTGACCGAAACTGTACTACGTGCATATCCGCTTACTTCTTGCGGTGTTTTCAAGTCGTAGAATAATTCACGGACTACACGTTTACCCATATATCCGTTATTCGTATTTCCATTATCTCCCTTTTCTACCACACGCATGGCAGTGACATGCAACATTCGGCTACGGTTTGACTCAGGAGCATACTCAGCCAAACGTACTTGTATTACCAGAATAATCAGCATTACTGCAGTAATGGCAAGGGCGGTACCTGCTATAGAAAGTCCACTGATCAGCGGATTCTCTTTTAACAGACTCCAAGCTTGTTTCAGATAGATCTTTATCATGGCGGCTATTTCAATTTCAGTTTGCTCTTGTTTTTGTATTCACTCATATCGCTCACTACCACTTCATCGCCGGGTTGCAAGCCACTGACTACTTCTACAAACTCAAAGTTGCTATCCCCTAACTGAACTTTACGTTTAATTATTTCGTTGTCAGAGTTGCGTACAAAGAGCTCATATTCTCCACGTCCTACGTAATAAGATGCATTGGCAACACGCATTACATCTTCTTTCACTGCATTCATCACATAAACATCGGTCTTCAAGCCCGAACGCAAGCGTTTATTGTTGTCTTCATTCAACTGTACGGTAAAGGAAATAACGCCATTCTTTGAAAGCGGTGTAACACTGCTTACCGCACCTTCCAGCTTCTCGCTACCAATCTTTACTATAGCTTTGCCACCGGCAGCTACACGGTCGCCGTATGTATCGGCTATTTCGCCTTCAACCTTGAAGTGACTTAAATCGGAGATTACGGCAATCCGGTCGCCTTGTGTCACCTGTGCACCGATCTGGTTATTGATAAATGTAAGAATTGCTTTTCTCGGCGAACGTATCTGTGCATCATCCAATGTACGTTTTACTTCTGCCAAGCTCTTCTTGAAGATACTGAAGTCAAGTTCCTGTACTTTATATTCGGCAGCAAGAACCTCTTTTTCATTGGAAAATTGTTGTTTCAACTGTTCGTATTCTAATTGTGCTACATTATAGCTAAGCTCTGCCTGACGTACTTTATCGGTAGTCCCTGAGCCCAAGCTATCAAGATATTGCTCATTACGCAGTTCTACTTTCATACGGTTCAGCTTCATGGCCGATACTTTAATCTGCATTTGCAGGTCGTTTAGTTTTGTCTGATTATTCACTTGAAGCTGTTTCAGTTTGTAACTGCGCATCTGCTCTTCGTCCAATGATTTTTTGTAGTCTGTTTCGGCAGTTTGCAAGTCCAGCTTCAAGATGGGTGTACCTGCATCTACGCTATCTCCACCTTTCTTATATATCTCCATGATACGGGTATTGATGGGTGAATTGATAATTTCCTCAAATGCGGGCACCACTTTTCCCGAAGCGCTAACGCTGACTTCAATCGTACCCTTGCCAACTTTCGAGAATACAAGGTCTTTTTCTTTAACGCCCGTACGCATCAAAGAAATAAGTACACTGACCAATACAATGCCTGCTATACCCAAACCACCAAAACGAATAATTTTCTTATTACGTTCTTTGTTTCGCACTTCTTTTGGAATTTCTCTATCCATATCTTTATTGTGTTTTTATTATTTACGAACATTACACCTTTTTATATACTAAATCTATGCCAAAACTGTAAACGCTTGAAAGTAAGCGGAAAGGCAAAAAAGAAGAGTGTCCGTTTTCGAACACCCTGTACATTTTCGGATAACATAGTTTCCTTTAACTGTTAACATGAAGACCTCGCTTTCATTTCATTACATAAGCTGAAAGGATTACAAAAGAGCTTCCGCTCTACTCTTAGAACGGAAGCTCTTAAACAAACAAACAAAAGAGGTTAACGAGATATCACATCTAGCATTCCTCTGCATAAACAACCGAAAGAAAATATAGGAGGAATGGAGAATCCTTCTAACCTTCCGGTATTTTTCAATCTGTAATGATAGTCATCTATTGCCGCTTACATAGAAAAGGTTAGGTCTTTGTTTATATAATCGTATCCTTTGACAAAATGCTATAGCAATAAGATATGTGCAAAATTAGTCCAAAATCAAATGCCACAAAAAGAATTAATATTGGATAAAAGAGTCAGTTTTTTTGTATATTTCGTTCATGTCAAGTTGCGCGAATAACCTGAATGGCTTTTATTCAAGTGTCACAAGCTGATTCATAAGCAGTAAGGGATAAACTATAAAAATTAAACTTACCAGATACATTATTTGTTTAACGATAAATAAACCTTAATAACTCCACTGCAATGAAACAAAAAATCAAATTACTACTGGCAATTGCAACCATGTTCTCCATCACCTCTTTTGCATACTCTCAGGATGTTGGGTGCAAGTGCGGCAATCAGTGCAAATGCGGTGAAAAGAACGGTACGGGAATGTGCAAATGCGGAGTCGGTTGTCAATGTGCCCAGATGCACTCGCATTCGATGCAGATGACTCACAACAATGTTTTTCTCATTATGATGGACTCAATGATGACAGCTATGGACGCAGCTCCATTGGATGCTTCGGCTGAAGGAAATTTCCTGCGTCAAATGATTCCACACCACCAAGGAGCGATAGAAATGGCGAAGTACGAAATTGCCAACGGGAAGAATAAACAAATGATACAGCTTGCCAAAAGTATTTTGACCGAGCAGCAGGGTGAGATTCAAGAAATGAAGGCCATGCTGGCACTCTATCCTTTTGTGCATAACCAGGTTCCGAGTGCCGACTATAAGAAGTCAATGGATGACGCTATGATGAAGATGATGACGGCAACTCCTTCGGACAAAGACCTTCAAGGCAAAAGCGTTGACTGTGCCTTCGCAATGGTAATGCTTCCTCATCATCAGGCAGCAGTCGATATGTCTACGGCGCTGCTTAAGCTCGTACCGACAGGACAAGTAGCAACCTATGCCGCGCGCATCATCTCCGACCAACAAATAGAGATTCAACAGATGGCTGAATTCATTAAACAAAATTGTAAAGAATAAAACGTATGCAGAAGCTAATTATCGCCGGCCTCGCATTGCTGGCAACATTCACTATCTCGGCTCAGGAGCGTTATGCAAAAGACCGTGTGTATACAGGTAATCAGGTATCGAATACCGTTTCGGTCGTCGATCCGGCCACCAACACCCTACTGGGTGAAATCATTCTTGGCAAGCCACAGACTAACATTCTCTCACCGCTCTACAAGGGGCAGGCATTGGTGCACGGATTGGGATATTCACCCGTGAAACAGATGTTGGCAGTGGTATCAATCGGTTCCAACTCTGTGACGCTCATTTCAACCAATGACAATACAATTCTCAAGACTATCTATTTGGGTCGCTCTCCTCACGAGGCAACTTTCCTCCCAAACGGGAAAGAGGTATGGATCACTGTTCGAGGCGAAGCATACGTGAGCGTTGTCGATGTGGCAACGATGAAGGAAACTCAGCAAGTGGCAGTATCAGATGGTCCGGGCATGGTAGCTTTCACACCCGACGGTAAGTTTGCATATGTTTGTTCAAGTTTCTCACCCTATTTAGATATTGTAGATACCCAAACCTATAAGGTGGTCAAAAAGATAGATATACCGAGTTCATTCTCTCCCAATATCTTTCCGAGTCCTGATGGTAAGTTGATGGCTCTAACACTCAAAGATATTGGCAAGGTGGTGGTTATCGATACCAAAACCAACGAGATTGTTAAGACATTCTCTACCGGATCTATTACCAACCACATAACCTTTACTGTTCTCAATGGCAAACTGTTGATGCCCGTAACAGTGGGCGGAGAGAACTGCGTAAAAGTGTATGATGTGGCGGATAATTATAAACTTATTGCAACAATCCCTACAGAAACGCTTCCTCATGGCGAGTGGGCGTCACCCGATGGCAAGCGGTTGTATGTGGGATTGGAATATTCCGACCAAGTTCAACCCATTGATCTCGAAACCATGACCGCTATGAATGCTATTCAGGTAGGTCAGAGCCCACAGGCATTGCTCTATGCTGCGAATGCCGTAACAAGCGGAAATGGAACGCAAGGGCTTAAACCGCTGCAAGATCCTGCTTCCACCCAGGTTGTAGTGATGAAAAATCTTGTGGATGGTAGTTCCGCAACGGGTCAATTGGCGGTTCGTCCAATCGGGCTTACCGACCTTGTAGAACAACTATTCCTTAAACTCAAGCCTGGTACAGCATATATTCTAGCTTTGACCAACAGTGATAAAACTCCCTATGTGGCAGACTATGAGATCAACTCATTTATTACGGAGGCTAACGGGAAATATGCCGGGCAATCCACCGGACTAGTCAAGAGCACAACCAGCTCACAGGAGCCATACAAGCATGTGATTCTGATTGATAAATCGACTGGTGAAGTGGTGATGATAGGAGAAAACAAATAGTAATCGTCCGATAATAGAGCAATCCCCTGTCAGTAAGTGACTCACTGCTGACAGGGGATTGCTCTCAAGGGCATTTTATCAACATAAAAATATCCTTCCTTACGGAGCTTTTCAAAATTCTGTATGCCGATAGGATAAATTTTATTGCTTATAGATATTCATATTAATGATTCTTACTACAAAAGTAGCAAATTAAATCACTCATTACTCATATCTATATTATATTCTTTTTCCCATTCCGTACGTTGCTTACGAAAACCATCTCTAATTTCCTGAAAAAATTTCTTATGAGCAGCTTCTGATTTTTGTTTTGCTTCTTCCGCAACTTCTTTTATTAATTGAGAAAGCATTTCATCAGAAGGTTCTTCCATACTTGTGAGACGATAGGAATTCATTTCTTTTTCTGACATATCGAATTCACATTTAGTATTATCACACGAAGATAGCAATGTTTTATTATATATTCCCAAAAGAGTTCCTTTTCCTTTCATAGAAAAGAATCTCCTTTCCACGCTTGGAAGGGAGATTCGCAAACAAACAAAAACACATAGGATGGGGATTCACATCTACAACCGATGCTGGTAATCCGCAGATTGTGCAAAGAAGATAAAATCTAAAAAATCTTTGCGCTTGCGGAATGTTTTTATCTGAACTATCTGCAATTTATGGTTTTATGAACGGATGAACGGAGTATATATTTAGTTCTTTACACATCGGATTGATAAATTGTAACCATCATTACATCCATTAATAAATGGCACTCCTTCTTGAAAATGCGGTGAAAAGTCTAAAAATGTACCTTTCCCTGTTCCTCTATATAATCCTCGATTATTGGCATCCAATGCTTCGGGATATGTCATATTTGCTTCTAAGTAATACCCACATTTAGGTAAGAGTAGAATGTCATTAAATAATCTTCCGTTTGCTGAGTCTTTGCTATTTAAATTTACTAAATTTATCAGTTCATCTGAAGTGGGAGTTCTCCATCCTCCATTAACTTGCCTACAAGGATCATTGTTATCATTCCAAGCAGTATTGTCTCCAGTTATAAATGGATTGAGTTGATTCCAAGGCCAATATGCACCACCTGATAAAGCTGATGAATATGTTCCACTCGATGGATAAAAGGCAAAAGTATTGCCACTTTTGTATAAATTTCCATTAGCCCAGAATGCTCCTCCTACTATATATCCTTCTGTTGTAGTAAACGATATTTTTGTATTATATATCTCTCCTCTATTAAATCTCAAGCTAGAGAGTGTAATACTTTTATTACTGAATACTTTTCCACCAATAGTTGGAGTTAACTTAATGATTATACTATTGGATGTTTGTGGAAGTATATAGATATAATCACTGGATACACTCATAGCATTTGGGGCACTCCAAGTCAAGTTGACTGTACCAGCAGTTGAATTTCTAGTAAATTCATCATTTGTGAAAGAGAAAGTTGCACTATTGCTGGGTAATGTTAGCGTACCGGAGCATGAGGTGATATTCGCCATTCTCCCACTTTCGGCTGTTACTATTACTCTGTAGTGTACACAACGTAGTTTAAATACTATATCGTTCAAGGTATATTTACTCCCCAAATTGCTTATTTCAATATTAGGCTTGATACATGTCATGAAATTTTTTCCATGAGAAACTGTAATAGAGGCAGTGCTGTTATCAAATGTAGTTATTGCATTGGAATCTCCATATGAATAACATACAAAAGTATATGTTCCAGCCGGTATGACAAGTGGTGTAATTGTTTCTATTGTACCATCGGTAAGTAATTTATAATCTCCATACCCTTTATAGTTTGCAGTAGAAATATCAGTAGCATTTGTACATGTATAGGCTATTATTCTAAATATTGTATTATCGTCAATGTTACTCCATCGTGTAACTGCCTTCTTTTTGGGGATATTGATGGACTCAGTTTGAGTAACAATTTCCATATTTAAGCCATCAGTATTATCTGTTTTACAATTAGTTACTACATTTCGTGTATCAATATTATTATTAGTATTCCACCCTTCAATTTGGGGAGTTTCTACTTCAATATGTATTTCTTGGGTTGGTGTGACTATATTCGGTTCGTTGTCATTATTGTTACATCCGGTTACAAAGAATATACATACCATTCCTACCCAAAAGATGATTATACTGTTTCTACTTCTATCCATAAAAGTTTGGTATTATAGTTATAAGGGTATTTGCCCACTTCCATTTTCAAGTTCATTACTCCATGCATCTGCTGATACGCTAGTTGCAATCACTAGTGTCTTGTTTCCTTTAAGAGCTTCCGCTTCCGTGGTGTAGCCCGCATTGCTGACTTCTTTTATATTCACTATATATCGGTAGTTCCTTTTAATCGGAATATAGCTTCCACTGCTTGTCAGGTCGACCCGGTAGTAATTCGTGCTTCCCGCATAGGTTCCTCCTATCACCAGACATACATTGTTGTCTTTATTAGTACCCTGTGCCGCTTCTGCCACATACATAGTACGGATTAATAATTTACCGTCCGAGCAGGCATAAGTCAATGCCCCGTTTGTACCTGCATCGGGAGGTATGGATACGGATGTCACTACATTGCCTGTGATAATCCCTCCGTTTACCGGAGCTGCATAACCTTTGTTTTTCGTTCGGTATATGCTTACACTCTTCAGAGTGAAGTTTGCGAGTCCGCTTGCTGTTTCCCCGCT
>NZ_JASLER010000064.1 GCF_030151085.1 Bacteroides sp.
ACTATAGCACCGGGGTTCCACCTCTTCCCATTCCGAACAGAGAAGTTAAGCCCGGTCACGCCGATGGTACTGCGTAACAGTGGGAGAGTAGGTAGTCGCCGTTTTTGAAGAGAAGCCCTTGTATCCATGATACAGGGGCTTTTTTCGTTTTTGGTACTTTCATAAATTTTTCATATATTTGCCACCGGACTAATTTAATATCAACGTTTAAAGCAAATTGAAGTATGAAAACTAAAGTTTTATTGGCTGCTGTTGCAGTAGCATTTTCTCTCGCAGTAACCTCTTGTGGTAATAAAAAAGCAGACGCTAACAGCACTACTGCCGATTCTTGTTGTGCTGCAAAAACAGAACAAGTATGTGACTCTGCAAAAACTTGTTGCAAGAGTGCTGATGCAGCTGCTTGTGATAGTGCTAAGTGTGACAAAGCCTGTGATAAGAGCGCTTGCGAAAAGAAAGCTTGCGATAAGAAGTAATTCAGGACTCGTATTGAACTGATACATAGGGGAAAGGCATGCCGGAAGGTATGCCTTTTGTGATATATTAAAGAGAATAATTGCCATAAACTTATAAAATGATATTATTTAGAGGAAAAAACTTACGAATTTATTTGCAGTCTTCGAAATTATGTCTACCTTTGCATCATCAAAATAATAAGAAGATGGATCAGAACTTTACATATATTCTACTAAGCGGTATTATTATTCTACTAACAGGGTTAGTTGGAAGTGGGTACTGTGCGTGAATATATGTAGAATGCAATAATATTCGAAAGCCTTTCTCACTTCCAAGTGCGAAAGGCTTTTTTTATGGAGTATAAATTTAAAATAAGATAAGCAATGAGTGACAAATTATTTATTTTCGACACAACGCTCCGCGATGGCGAGCAGGTTCCGGGATGCCAATTGAATACCGTAGAAAAAATTCAGGTTGCCAAACAATTGGAAGCTTTGGGAGTAGATGTTATTGAAGCCGGATTTCCTATCTCTAGCCCCGGAGATTTTAACTCTGTGATTGAAATATCCAAAGCAGTGACTTGGCCTACTATCTGTGCCTTGACACGTGCCGTACAAAAAGATATTGATGTAGCTGCCGAAGCTCTGCAATTTGCCAAACACAAACGTATTCATACAGGTATCGGTACTTCTGATTCGCATATTAAATATAAATTCAACTCCAATCGTGACGAAATTATAGAGCGCGCTGTAGCTGCTGTGAAATATGCTCGTAGATTTGTGGACGACGTAGAATTTTATGCAGAAGATGCCGGACGTACGGACAATGAATATCTGGCACGTGTTATAGAAGCAGTGGTTAAAGCCGGTGCAACAGTGGTGAACATTCCTGATACAACCGGATATTGTCTGCCTGATGAATATGGTGCAAAGATTAAATATTTGATGGAGCATGTAGATGGCATTCACAATGCCATAATTTCTACTCATTGCCACAATGACTTGGGTATGGCTACCGCGAATACCATGGCAGGTGTGCTGAATGGTGCCCGCCAGGTAGAGGTTACTATCAATGGTATCGGCGAACGTGCCGGAAATACTTCTCTTGAAGAGGTTGCAATGATTATAAAGTGTCATAAAGATATTGCAATTGACACGAATATTAATACAGAGAAGATTTATCCTACCAGCCGCATGGTGTCTAGCTTGATGAATATGCCTGTACAACCTAATAAGGCAATTGTAGGACGTAATGCTTTCGCTCATTCATCGGGCATTCATCAGGATGGCGTATTGAAGAATGTGCAAACTTACGAGATCATCGACCCGCGTGATGTAGGTATAGACGATAATTCCATCGTATTGACCGCACGTAGCGGACGTGCCGCCTTGAAGAATCGCTTGCAGATATTAGGTATAAATCTGGAGCAGGATAAACTGGATCAGGTTTATGAAGACTTCCTGAAACTTGCTGATAAGAAGAAAGATATCAATGATGACGATGTATTGGTATTAGCCGGTGCTGACCGTAGTCAGAATCATCGTGTGAAACTGGAATATTTGCAGGTAACCAGTGGGGTAGGAGTGCGCTCGGTAGCAAGTCTTGGATTGAATATTTCCGGTGAGAAATTTGAAGCTGCTGCCAGTGGAAATGGTCCGGTAGATGCTGCTATCAAGGCTTTGAAGAAAATCATCGACCGCCACATGACTTTGAAAGAGTTTACTATCCAAGCTATCAGCAAGGGTAGTGATGATATGGGTAAAGTACACATGCAGGTGGAATATGATAAGCAGATTTATTATGGTTTCGGTGCTAATACCGACATAATTGCTGCTTCGGTAGAAGCTTATATTGACTGTATCAATAAGTTCAAAATGTGATTTTATTTACGATTGAGCGATTTACAATTTACGATCAAAGTTAGTACGTGAATTAAAAATCGTTCATGATTAAATAAAGACCATTAATAACAAAAACGATAAATGGATCAAAAGTAATACCAATCGTAAATCGTAAATAATTAAATCGTAAATAATAAGATGCATACATTATTTGATAAAATCTGGGATGCCCACGTTGTTCAGAAGGTGGAAGACGGTCCTACACAACTTTATATAGATAGGCTTTATTGCCATGAGGTAACCAGTCCGCAAGCTTTTGCCGGTTTGCGTGAACGTGGAATAGGAGTATTCCGTCCGGAAAAGGTTTTTTGCATGCCCGATCATAATACACCGACGCATGATCAGGATAAACCTATCGCGGACCCTATCTCAAAGACACAAGTAGATACATTAGCCAAGAATGCAAGAGAATTCGGTTTGGAGCATTTTGGCATGATGGATAAAAAGAATGGCATTATCCATGTAGTAGGTCCCGAACGTGGACTGACTCTGCCGGGTATGACCATTGTTTGCGGTGACTCGCATACCTCTACTCACGGTGCGATGGGAGCAGTAGCTTTCGGTATCGGTACGAGTGAAGTGGAAATGGTTTTGGCTTCACAATGTATCTTGCAGACTCGCCCTAAAACAATGCGTATCTCTGTAGATGGTAAATTAGGCAAAGGTGTGACTGCCAAAGATGTTGCACTCTATATGATGTCTAAAATGACAACGAGTGGTGCTACCGGCTATTTTGTGGAATATGCTGGGGAAGCTATCTGTGATATGTCGATGGAAGGTCGTCTGACTTTATGTAATCTGAGTATAGAAATGGGAGCCCGTGGTGGTATGGTTGCTCCGGATGAGAAGACCTTTGACTACATTAAAGAACGTGAGTATGCTCCGAAAGGTGAAGAATGGGATAAAGCATTAGCCTATTGGAAAACATTGAAGAGCGATGACGATGCAGTGTTCGATAAGGAAGTTCACTTTGCTGCCGCTGATATAGAACCAATGCTTACATACGGAACTAATCCGGGTATGGGAATGGGCATTACACAACATATTCCGACTACCGAAGGTATGGGCGAAGCTGCTCAGGCTTCATTTAAGAAATCATTGGATTACATGGGCTTTCAGCCGGGCGAAGCATTGCTGGGCAAAAAGATTGATTATGTATTCCTGGGTGCTTGCACAAATGGACGTATTGAAGACTTCCGTGCTTTTGCTTCCATAGTGCAAGGTCATAAGAAGGCTGAGAATGTCGTTGCTTGGTTGGTTCCGGGCTCTTGGATGGTAGATGCTCAGATTCGTGAAGAAGGAATTGATAAAATATTGAAAGAAGCGGGATTCGCTATCCGTCAACCGGGATGCTCGGCATGTCTGGCGATGAATGATGATAAAGTTCCTGCCGGTAAGTATGCGGTATCAACCAGTAACCGTAATTTTGAAGGACGTCAGGGACCAGGCTCACGCACATTGCTTGCCAGTCCGTTGGTAGCTGCGGCTGCGGCGGTAACGGGAGTGATTACCGACCCGAGAGAACTGATTTGATTTACGATTAGACGATTTGCGATTTACGATTGAAGTTAGTTCGTGAATTATGGGTCGTCTATATGTAAAGTAAATCAAAACAGAGTAATATCAATCGTAAATCGTAAATTGTTAAATCGTAAATAAAAAGATGAAACAGAAATTCAATATCATCACCAGTACTTGTGTACCCCTTCCTTTAGAGAATGTAGATACAGACCAGATTATCCCTGCACGTTTCCTGAAAGCCACTACGAAAGAGGGCTTCGGAGAGAATCTTTTCCGTGATTGGCGTTATGATAAACAGGGTAATAAAATTGATTCTTTTGTATTGAACGATCCTACTTATAGCGGTAAGATTCTGGTTGCAGGCAAGAACTTCGGTTCCGGTTCCAGCCGTGAGCATGCTGCTTGGGCTATTGCCGATTATGGTTTCCGGGTAGTCGTGAGTAGCTTTTTTGCCGATATACATAAGAACAACGAACTGAACAATTTTGTACTTCCGGTAGTTGTAAGCGAACCGTTCCTGCAAGAACTGTTCGAATCGATCGCTGCTGATCCAAAAACAGAAGTAGAAGTGAATCTACCCGAACAAACCATCACCAACAAGGCGACGGGTAAGAGCGAAACGTTTGAAATCAATACTTACAAAAAGCATTGTCTGATGAACGGCTTGGATGATATTGATTTCCTGGTAGAGAATAAAGGTAAGATAGAAGCTTGGGAGAATAAACAATGAAGCATAATCATCCGAAGATAGAAATCATGGATACTACCCTCCGCGACGGTGAACAAACCAGCGGAGTGTCCTTCGTTCCCCATGAGAAGCTGATGATTGCCCGTTTATTACTGGAAGAATTGAAGGTAGATCGGGTAGAAGTGGCTTCTGCCCGTGTATCTGAAGGAGAGTTTGATGCTGTGAAGATGATATGCGACTGGGCCGCTCGCCGTAATATGTTACCTAAAGTGGAAGTACTTGGCTTCGTAGACGGTCATGCCTCGGTAGACTGGATTCATGCTACCGGTTGTCGTGTCATCAACCTGTTGTGCAAAGGGTCACAGAAGCATTGCGCCTGTCAACTTAAAAAGAGTCCCGAAGAACATATCGAAGACATCCTGGCTGTGGTGGACTATGCCAATGAACAGGACATGGAAGTGAATGTCTATCTGGAAGACTGGAGTAACGGTATGAAAGATTCTCCGGAATACGTCTTTCAGTTGATGGAAGCTTTGGTGCAGACCAACATCCGACGTTATATGTTGCCTGATACGCTGGGCGTTTTGAATCCGTTGCAAGTCATTGAATTTATGCGGAAGATGGTGAAACGCTACCCTGATGCACATTTCGATTTCCATGCCCATAATGATTATGACCTTGCCGTCAGCAATGTATTGGCTGCCGTATTAAGCGGTTGCAAAGGCTTGCATACCACTATTAATGGCTTGGGAGAGCGTGCGGGTAATGCTCCTCTTTCCAGTGTGCAAGCTATCCTGAAAGATCATTTCAGTGCGATAACCAACATTGATGAAAGCCGTCTGAACGAGGTGAGCCGTGTAGTAGAATCTTATTCCGGCATTGCCATTCCCGCAAATAGACCCATTATTGGCGAAAATGTATTTACACAAGTAGCCGGAGTGCATGCCGATGGTGATAATAAGAGCAATCTTTATTGCAATGACTTGCTTCCTGAGCGTTTCGGGCGTAAACGGGAATATGCGCTGGGCAAGAATAGCGGTAAAGCCAATATCCGTAAGAATCTGGAAGATTTAGGCCTTGAGATGGATGAAGACTCAATGCGTAAAGTTACTGAGCGTATCATTGAACTGGGTGATAAGAAAGAATTAGTTACACAGGAGGATTTGCCATATATCGTTTCTGACGTCCTGAAACATGGTGTTTTAAATGAGCGGGTAAAACTGAAAAGCTACATCGTAAACTTAGCTTCCGGATTGAAACCTATGGCATCATTGAAAATAGAAGTCAACGGCAAAGAATATGAAGAAAGCTCGAGTGGAGACGGTCAGTATGATGCCTTTGTGCGTGCTTTACGCAAGGTATATAAAGTGACGTTGGGACGCAAATTCCCTATGTTGACGAATTATGCCGTATCAATTCCTCCCGGTGGACGCACCGATGCATTTGTGCAAACGGTAATCACCTGGAGCTTCGAAGATAAGGTGTTCCGCACGCGCGGTTTGGATGCCGACCAGACGGAAGCAGCTATCAAGGCAACCGTGAAGATGCTGAATATCATCGAGAATGAATATAAATCGTAAGCTATCGAGCTATAGCTTCCATATACGAAATAACGAATATTTAAAGAATAAAGAAAACAATGAACTTTAAAATTGCAGTATTGGCCGGCGATGGCATCGGCCCTGAAATTTCTGCCGTAGGTGTGGATGTAATGACAGCTGTTTGTGAGAAATTCGGACATGAAGTGAGTTATGAATATGCCATTTGTGGCGCAGATGCTATTGATAAAGTAGGCGATCCGTTTCCCGAGGCTACCTATCAGGTTTGTAAGAATGCCGATGCAGTGCTTTTCTCTGCTGTAGGTGATCCGAAGTTTGATAATAATCCTACCGCAAAAGTTCGTCCGGAACAGGGCTTGCTGGCTATGCGTAAGAAACTGGGTTTGTTTGCAAATATCCGTCCGGTACAGACTTTCAAATGCCTGCTGCATAAATCTCCGCTTCGTGCAGAACTGGTAGAAGGTGCAGATTTCCTCTGCATCCGCGAACTGACCGGAGGTATGTATTTCGGCGAAAAATACCAGGATAATGATAAGGCATACGACACTAATATGTACACTCGCCCTGAGATTGAACGTATCCTGAAAGTAAGCTTTGAGTATGCCATGAAACGTAACAAACATCTTACAGTCGTAGATAAAGCCAATGTGCTTGCTTCCTCTCGTTTGTGGCGTCAGATTGCACAGGAGATGGCTCCCCAGTATCCCGAAGTGACTACTGATTATATGTTTGTAGACAATGCCGCTATGAAAATGATTCAGGAACCGAAGTTCTTTGATGTAATGGTTACTGAGAATACATTTGGTGATATTCTTACAGATGAAGGTTCTGTAATCAGTGGTTCTATGGGATTGCTGCCTTCTGCCTCTACCGGTGAAAGTACGCCGGTATTCGAACCCATTCACGGTTCGTGGCCACAAGCAAAGGGCTTGAACATTGCTAATCCATTGGCACAAATATTGTCCGTAGCTATGTTGTTCGAATATTTCGATCTGAAAGAAGAGGGTACATTTATCCGCAAAGCAGTAGACGCCTCTCTTGATTCCAATGTTCGCACCCCTGAAATTCAGGTGGAAGGCGGCGCCAAGTACGGTACGAAAGAAGTTGGTGCTTGGATTGTAGACTATATCAAGGCTTAACTATCTATATCTGATTCCTGCCTCTTGAGTGTTTTGTACATGAACATTCAAGGGGCTTTTTTTATTCTCTGGATAGTTGTTATCCCGATTCCTTTATACGATAATTGGTTGTCTCGTCAGTACTTGGAACTTTGAAATGTACTAACTTTCTATATCTGACACCCGGGTCTTGAATATCCCAACACCCGGGTGTTAAATACTGAAAACTAGTAATAAGAATAGTGCTAATTGGGATAATACAAAGTGTAAAATCAGATAATTTTATATTATTTCTTATCTTTGCCGCATAATGTTTGATTTAAAAGAACGATTATGGCAAAGATTGCAAAGAATCTGACGGAGCTTATCGGACACACCCCGTTGATGGAATTAGCTGAATACAGTTGCAAACACGGATTGCAAAAGAATTTAGTAGTTAAACTGGAAGCTTTTAATCCTGTAGGAAGCGTCAAAGACCGTGTGGCACTTGCCATGATTGAAGATGCCGAGGCATCAGGGATATTGAAGCCCGGTGCCACAATTATAGAACCTACTAGTGGAAATACAGGTGTAGGACTTGCAATGGTGGCAACCATTAAAGGGTATCATCTGATATTGACCATGCCCGAAACAATGAGTATCGAACGTCGTAATTTATTGAAAGCCTTAGGGGCGGAGATTGTATTGACGGATGGATTATCCGGTATGGCGGGTTCTATCACTAAAGCACAAGAACTTCGAGGAAAAATAGTCGGCTCTGTAATCTTGCAGCAATTTGAAAATCCTGCTAATCCCAAAGTACATGAACTTACTACAGGTGAAGAGATCTGGACTGATACGGATGGCAAAATTGACGTATTTGTAGCAGGTGTGGGCACAGGCGGTACTGTCTGCGGGGTAGCCCGGGCTTTGAAAAAACATAATCCGAATGTATATATTGTTGCTGTAGAACCTGCTTCTTCTCCCATTTTAGGAGGGGGGGAATCTGCTCCGCATCGTATACAAGGTATTGGTGCCAATTTTATCCCTTCAATTTACGATGCTTCAGTAGTAGATGAGGTTATTCCTGTACCCGATGATGAAGCTATTCGTGGAGGTCGTGAATTAGCATCTACCGAAGGCTTGCTGGTAGGAATATCTTCCGGTGCAGCAGTATATGCGGCACGCTTACTGGCCGAACGTCCTGAATTTGCGAGTAAAACAATTGTTGCCTTATTACCGGATACAGGTGAACGGTATTTGTCAACAGAGTTATTTGCTTTTGATACCTATCCTTTAGACTGATAAATAAACTGATATGAGAAAATTTATTCTTTCTTTCCTGATATGGGGTGCAGTAGGAATTCCTGCTTTTTCCCAAACTTATGAAGAGCTGAGCGAGAGAGCTGTAGCAGCTACAGAGCAAGATAGTTTGGTACAAGCCGAAAAGTATATCATGGAGGCTTTGAAGCTTGACCCTGCCAATCCGCATAATGCTTTACTGTTCTCTAATTTGGGGACTATTCAACGTCGTCAACGTCAATATGACCAGGCACTTGAATCTTATACAATGGCACTGAATATAGCGCCACGTACCGTACCGATCTTATTGAATCGTGCGGCACTTTACCTGGAGCTAGGTAAGGATGAATTAGCCCGGATGGATTATGCACTTGCCCTTGATCTGGAAACGGATAATCAAGAAGCTTTACTGATGCGTGCCTATATTTATAGGCAGAAGCGCGATTATAAGGCTGCAAGATCAGACTATGAACGTTTATTAAAGTTGAATCCTCTAAGCTATAACGGTCGGTTAGGATTGGCTATGCTGGAACAGAAAGAAGGAAAATATGAAGAAGCTCTTTCTGTGTTGAATAAAATGATTGCTGATAAAGCCGATGGATCAACGCAAATTACAGCTCCGCTATATGCTGTACTCTATGTTGCTCGTGCGGGCGTAGAGAAAGATATGCAGCATATTGATTTGGCTTTGATTGACTTGGAAGAAGCTATTGAACAAGATCCTTCTCAATCGGAAGCATACTTAATGCGTGGGCAGATTTATCTGTCGCAAAAGAAAAAGGAGCTGGCAAGACGTGATTTTGAGAAAGCCGTTACGCTAGGCGTACCTCAGGGAGATGTACGGGATTTATTGCAGCAGTGTAAATAAATATTTAGCTGTATTTGCGTATAAGTTCAATAAATACTTTCCCATATTTCTTTTTCTTGTATTCGCCGATGCCACTGATATTCCCGAACTCTTCTATGGTTGTAGGTCGGGAGGTGCTCAACAGATGCAGTACCTTGTCGGAGAGCACGATATAAGCGGGAAGGGCCTCCTGATCTGCTAAACGCTTCCGAAGCTCACGTAGAGCTTCAAACAATTCTCCACTTTCCACATTGGGTAATCCTAAAGGTAACTCTTTGGTGGGAGTCGTGGATTTGCGTTTCTGCCCTCGTTTGGTTTCTGTGGCTTCTTCACGACGGATAACTACAAGCTGGGCGCTAGATCTTCCATATAATACATCACATCCGCTAGGAGTGATTTTTAAGTGATTGTTTTCATTATAAGCTATCTCAAAATAACCGAGTTGTAGCATTTGTAATAGATAGTCATGCCAATCGCGAGCTGGGACTTCACGACCCGCACCGAATGTTTTTAAGTGCTGATAACCTCTTTCGGTTACTTCAGGACTCATTGCTCCTCTTAATAAATCAACCAAAATACTTGTTCCTATTTGTTGCTCGGTACGGATAATGGCACTAAGCGCTTTTTGTACGATTATTGTACCGTCAAAGCGTTTGGGGGGATTTTGGCATACGTCACAATTTCCACAATCATGAGTCGTATTTTCTCCGAAATAACTTAACAAAATGCGTCGGCGGCAAATGTCGGCTTCAGCATATTGCTGCATGCGTTGTAACTTCTCAAAATTAATGCTTTGCTGTCCACTTTCAGTAGCAAATTTTGTAAGTAAAATTAAATCAGCTAATGAATAGAATAGCAGTGTATCGCTGGGTAATCCATCTCGTCCGGCACGTCCGATTTCCTGGTAGAAACTTTCGATACTCTTGGGCAGGTTATAGTGAATAATCCATCTGACATTGCTCTTGTCAATTCCCATTCCAAAGGCGATGGTTGCGCATACTACTTGTACGCGATCGTTGATAAAATCATCTTGTGCCTCGTCTCGTTTGGAAGGAGACAGGCCGGCATGGTAAACGGTGGCTTTAATGCCTTGCTTCTGCAACATTTGGGCAACGGATTCTGTTTTGTTCCGGCTCATGCAGTAAATAATTCCGCTTTCATCAGCATGTCGGGATATGAAGTCGAGAATGGCTTTGCTCTTTTCTTTTTGTTGATAACCGCGTTTTACCGTTAAACTTAGATTGGGACGGTCAAAAGAAGAAATGAAAACCTTTGGTTGATTTAGGTGTAATTGTTGAATAATATCCTCGCGGGTTATTTTATCAGCTGTAGCAGTTAGTGCAATAATCGGTACTTGCGGAAACTGTTGATGCAGGACTCCCATTTGTGTATATTCCGGTCGGAAATCATGCCCCCATTGAGAGATGCAATGAGCTTCATCAATGGCAAATAGTGAGATGTGAATGTCACGTAATAAGTAATTGATTTCTGCTAATAATTTTTCGGGTGAAATATATAGAAGTTTCAATTTACCTTCCATGCAGGCACGTCTTAAGGCTGCATTTTCAGTTTCATCGTTGTTGCTGTTTAGTGCGCCGGCAGCTATTCCGTTGGCACAGAGAGTTTCTACCTGATCTTTCATTAAAGAGATGAGAGGAGAGACCACTATAGCAGTACCTTCACATAATAAGGCTGGTAATTGGTAGCAAATGGACTTTCCGCCACCTGTAGGCATTAGTACGAGTGCATCTTTCTTGTCTAATAAATGGTGTATGATTTCCTCTTGCAACGGTCGGAAAGTATCATAACCAAAATACGTTTTAAGCGTTTGAAACATAATGTTTGAAGGTCTCTATTTTTTCTGCAAAGGTACATTAATTATTGTATAAAGTACAAATAGAAATTTATATAGATATAATATAGTATCACTTTTAGTAAAGAGTTAAAGTTTCTTATTAATTAGCTTGTGGGACTTCTTTTCAACCTTTTTCGTTGTTTATGTATGGAAAATATGTATGAGAAAAGTTGCGTATTAAAAAAAAATGTCAGACTTTTGTAAGGTCTAAAGGAAAATCCTTTGGACTTTCAATTTTAAACAACCCTAACCAGTTAATTCGATGAGTGATTTAGAAAACAATGCACAAGAAATGGACGCAAAGAAACGTCCTTACAACTTGCGCGAAAAGAAAGAAAAGGAAGCTGCCTACCGCTCGCTGATACGGCCGGAATTGGCAGATGAGTTGTACGACAAGATAATGAATATCGTAGTTGTGCAGAAGAAGTACAGAGATCCCGATTATTCAGCTAAAGATTTGGCGAAAGAATTGCAGACTAACACCCGTTATTTGTCTGCAGTTGTGAATTCACGTTTCGGCATGAACTATTCTTGTTTGTTGAATGAATACAGAGTAAAGGAAGCTCAGCATTTGTTGACGGACAAAAGATACGAAGACAAGAATGTCGAGGAGATCAGCACAATGGTAGGTTTTGCTAATCGTCAGTCATTCTATGCTGCCTTTTATAAGAATGTAAATGAAACTCCTAACGGATATCGTAAAAGACACGCAGAAAAAAAGAAATAATTCTGCAAACTAAATGTATAGAAAGGAAATATTCCGAAACTGATGCTTTGGAATACTTCCTTTTTGTCTTTATAAATGCCAACTCTCTACATATCTTCCCGACACATGAAGAAACAACTAATTTTGATGGTGACTGCCCTTGCTTTATTGACTGCTTGTGGTATAAATCCAAAAACAATTGCTGAGGCAGAAAAAATTGATTATACAGTGGAACAATTTGCAGATTTACAGATATTACGTTATCACGTACCAGGTTTTGAAAACCTATCACTCAAACAAAAAGAGTTAGTTTATTACTTGACAGAAGCCGCCTTGCAAGGTAGAGATATATTGTTCGACCAAAATGGAAAGTATAACCTGACCATTCGAAGAATGCTAGAGGCTGTTTATACAGGCTATAAAGGAGATAAAAATACACCTGACTTCAAAGCGATGGAAGTCTACTTGAAACGCGTATGGTTCTCTAATGGCATTCATCATCATTATGGCAGTGAAAAGTTTGAACCCGGCTTCAGTCCTGATTTTTTTAAACAAGCTGTGTTGCGTGTAGATGCTTCTACTTTGCCGCTAGCTGAGGGACAGACAGTAGAACAATTATGTGACGAGGTTTTCCCTGTAATCTTTGATCCTAGCATCATGCCGAAACGGGTAAATCAAGCGGCGGGAGAAGATCTGATATTAACCTCTGCTTGTAACTATTACGATGGTGTGACACAGCAAGAGGCGGAAGAATTCTATAATGCGTTGAAGAATCCGAAAGATGAAACACCGGTGTCATACGGTTTGAATAGTCGTCTGGTCAAAGTAGATGGTAAAGTTCAGGAAAAGGTTTGGAAAGTAGGAGGACTGTATAGTCCGGCCCTTGAAAAGATTGTATATTGGTTGAAAAAAGCGGAAGGTGTTGCCGAAACTCCCGAACAGAAAGCTGTGATTGCTAAGTTGGTGGAGTTCTATGAGTCCGGTGATTTAAAGACCTTTGATGATTATGCAATTCTTTGGGTAAAGGATTTGAATTCACGTATTGATTTTGTAAATGGTTTCACTGAAAGTTATGGTGACCCTCTTGGTATGAAAGCCAGCTGGGAATCCTTAGTTAACTTCAAGGATATGGAAGCTACTCGTCGTACGGAGTTGATTAGCAATAATGCCCAATGGTTTGAAGATCACTCTCCTGTGGACAATCAATATAAGAAGGAGCAAGTGAAGGGAGTATCTGCCAAGGTGATTACTGCTGCTGTTTTGGCAGGTGATTTATACCCGGCAACAGCTATTGGCATCAACCTGCCGAATGCAAACTGGATACGCAATCATCATGGCTCCAAATCCGTAACTATCGGTAACATAACGGATGCCTATAATAAAGCTGCTCATGGAAATGGCTTTAATGAGGAGTTTGTGTATAGTGATGTGGAGTTGCAACTGATTGACAAGTATTCTGATCTGACGGGTAATTTGCATACTGACTTGCACGAATGTTTAGGACACGGCTCCGGTAAACTGTTGCCGGGTGTTGACCCTGATGCTTTAAAAGCATACGGCTCAACCATTGAAGAAGCTCGTGCCGACTTGTTCGGACTTTATTATGTAGCCGATCCGAAGTTGGTTGAATTAGGGTTGACACCTAATGCCGATGCTTATAAAGCCGAATACTATACTTATCTTATGAATGGTTTAATGACTCAACTTGTTCGTATAGAGCCCGGTAATAATGTGGAGGAGGCCCACATGCGTAATCGCCAACTTATTGCTCGTTGGGTGTTTGAGAAAGGAGCTGCCGACAAAGTTGTAGAATTAGTAAAGAAAGACGGAAAGACCTATGTAGTGGTGAACGATTATGAAAAGCTTCGTAAACTCTTCGGTGAATTGCTTGCTGAAATCCAACGTATTAAATCAACCGGAGATTTGAAAGGTGCCCATGATTTAGTAGAAGCATACGCTGTGAAAGTAGATCCTACTTTGCATGCCGAAGTGCTGGAACGTTACAAAAAACTGAATCTTGCACCTTATAAAGGATTTATTAATCCCAAATATGAAGCAGTGATGGATGCTAACGGTGAAATCACTGACATTCAAGTGACTTATGGTGAAGACTATGTAGATCAAATGTTGCGTTATAGCAAAGACTATTCTACTTTACCTTCCATAAACAATTAAATAATGATGGATTCAAAAGAACTATTACATCAACAACTGAAAGATATTAAAACACAACTCCGTCTCTCAATGAACGGGGCTGTGTCCCAAAGTATGCGTGAGAAGGGTTTAGTATATAAGCTGAACTTTGGCGTAGAGCTGCCTCGCATCAAAAGTATAGCTGCCGGATATGAAAAGAACCATGCATTGGCGCAGGCCTTGTGGAAAGAAGAAATCAGGGAATGTAAGATTTTAGCCGGATTGTTGCAACCTGTTGACAGCTTCTTGCCTGAGATCGCCGATATTTGGGTAGAAAACATGCCTAATATTGAAATCGCCGAACTTACTTGCATGAACTTATTTCAGTATTTGCCATACGCTCCGGCAAAATCATTCCATTGGATTGCAGATGAGCGAGAATACATCCAAGTCTGTGGCTTTTTAACTACCGCCCGCCTGCTGATGAAGAAAGGAGAAATGAATGAACGTGTAGAAAATGAATTCATGGATCAAGCAATCAGTGCATTTTTGTCAGGTTCATATCATGTACGCAATGCAGCAATGACTGCGATTCGTCGTTTTATGCAGTATCGCGAAGAGAATGCTTTTCAGGTATGTCGCCGTGTAGAAAGCTTGAAAGATTCCCCGTTAGAAGCAGAAAAATTACTTTATAATCTCGTTAAAGAGGAAGTTGATTGAAAAGTTCGCATTATTTTTCTCTCTTTCTCTCTTGCTTTCCACAAAAAAGGATTAACTTTGTTGGCTGTAAAACTGCGCCGTCAAATGGAAAGTCAGAATGTGAAAGATACAGTAAGGCAGATATTCACTGAATATCTGAATGCGAACGGGCATCGAAAGACTCCTGAACGTTATGCCATACTCGATACCATATATTCTATAGAAGGTCATTTTGATATTGACACGCTTTACTCACTGATGGCAGATCAGGAAAACTTCCGCGTCAGCCGTGCTACTCTTTATAATACTATTATCTTGCTTATCAATGCCCATTTGGTCATAAAGCACCAGTTTGGCAACTCTTCCCAATACGAAAAATCATACAATCGCGATACTCATCATCATCAAATTTGTACGCAATGCGGCAAGGTGACGGAGTTTCAGAACGAGGAGCTGCAACATGCTATTGCAAATACCAAATTGAGCCGCTTTTGTCTGACACATTATTCCTTATATATGTACGGTTTATGTAGTAAATGCGATAGGGCGAATAAAAGAAAGAAAAAAAATAATAACCATAAGAAAGAAAAATGAAAGTAGATGTTTTATCCGCTTATTGATTTTCAGTAAGTTATAAAGCGTCTTTTCTCGATTAAACACCTTTTTAAGAACACTTTTTAAGAACGTTTTTAAAGAACAGTGTTTAATATGTCGGAACAACAAATTTTCTTTCGTTTCTCTTATCATTTTAATCTTCGCAAACCTAATGGAGAACACCCTACTACAGTTTATATGGTATTCCGCTTGAATGATAAACAGTATAAGTATTGTGTTGGTGCTAAAGTAAATCCCCTACATTGGAATAAAACGAAGCAGAAGGCTGCTATAAGTCCTCTACTGACAGTATTGGATAATAATAATAATTCTATAGTCAATGCGAAAATAGATGCTGCAATTAAGAAATTTGATGAAGTAAAATTGTATCTTTGTAATAATCCTAATCTCTTATGTAATATTGATGGGATAGTAAAAGAAAAATTATTTAATATTAGTGGTGCAATGAAAAGAAACAAAGAAAGCCATACAATATTTAATCCTATACTATATTTGAGAAAACAGATAGATAGTTCGCATTTAAAAGATAAAAAAGCGTATTATTCTAAGGTAAATACATTTAGTCGATATTTAAATGATGAAAATATTGTTCTTACATCATTTAATAATGTTGATTATAAGTTTTTTGAACGTTTTAGAGACTTTTTGTTACATGAAAGAAGTAGTAATGGTAAACCTAAAAGAACGATTAATACTGTTGAGAATATTATAGACGTGATAATAGGATTAATTAAACGTTCTGAAAGAGATGGCTTATTTAATAGCTCTACTGCTTGCTTGCATCTATATACTAATATCAAATCCAAAGTTGATGTAAGCGAAAATAAGTTTGCATTGACAGAAGAAGAATTAGATAAAATATATGAATTAGACTTAGAAGGTGAGGAAGAAGAAGTTAGAAATGCTTTTATACTACAATGTTATTTTGGACAGCGTTACGGAGATATGCGAGATATTAAAGATTTTATAATAAGAAATGATAATACTATTGAAATAATACAAGAAAAAACAGTTCATCGTCCCATCGTTCCTTTATTGTCACGTAGTAAAGAAATATTAGATAATATAAAGTTAGGTAAAATAAAAGCTGAATATAAAGAACTCGGTGAATCTATAATTATTTTACATGAAATAGGAAGAAAAGCGGGTATTACAGAACCTTATACAGAATTACGTGATACTATAGATGGTATTGAAGAAAAACGTAAACCTAAGTGTGAATTTATAGGTACACATACAGCTCGACGAACATTTGTAACGATGTGTTCAAGACGTGGTATTAGTGAAAGTTTAATAATGGGTACTACAGGGCATAAGAGCCTTGCTAATTATCATAAATATGATAAACAGACAAAGCGGGAAAAAGCTAATAAATTGGCGATGTGCTTTGATAAAATTGATAAAAAGGAAAATGTTGAAAATTCTAATATAAAAACAGATACTTTAAATTTGATTCATGTTATATCAAGACAAGAAGCAGATTTGATTGATAAAGATAAATCTATTGAATCTATTAAATATCATGAACTATTATTTGCGCAGCGTGCTGAGGCTTTAAATATGAATTTAGAACATACTATTGAAGATAATGCACAGTTGAATGAATTAATAATTTCATGTGATAATATTAATGATATACGTGATATTATTGAAAGAGGAAATGATATTACTATATCACAGGAGAATGCAGAAGATGATTTTTGATTTATTTTATTGTACTTTTAATAATAATAATTATATTTGCAAAAACATCAATTAAAAATAAATGAATTATGGCACTTACGAAAGAAGATAGAAAGAAAAATGCGCTAATAGGAAATATTGAGCGTAGTCTTAATGCAATAAAGGAGGCAGGTAAAGAAGCAGATTTTTATGAATCTATTTCAAAAGTAGAGTTTGAACAAAAAACAATAGAAGAACGCTTTTCTATAGTTAAGAACTATCGTGAAAGTAATGGTATTAAACTGATTCGGGAAGTAAAAGATAAAAAGGATAATATTTCTAATAAAAATAAGAATAGTACTAATATAAATTTGAATTTAGAAGAATTATTGTCTTTTTTACCTACTAATGAAGATAATGATACTGATGAAGTAAAAATAATACGTTGCTTTGCTAAAGTGTCGAAAGTTAAAAAAGAGTTGGATGATTTAAAATTGCAGCATAGCGAAAAAGAAAATGAATATAATATGTTACTTGAACAATTATACGAATTGAGAAAACTATCTAATAAATAAAATGTGAAGCCCATTAATTTTAATGGGCTTTTTAATATAGTGAGTAACGCTTTACTATTCTATCAATGGCTTTTGCATTGAATAGTTTGTCTTTTGCTGTTCTGAATCCATTTTCATTTAATTGGCGTGCTATTTCAGATTTATTTTTAGTAGATTTGATTAATGCTGCAATCATTAATTTAGCTCGTTTTGTGTTATCATTGTTATCTGCAATTTCTTTACGTCTAATACTTGCGTTATTTATTTGTTCATTCGTGAATGAAGCATTTGGACGTCCTAATTTACATCCTTGCTCTTTTTTTACTTTTAATGCTGCCTTTGTTCGGCTACTAATAAGCTCACGTTCCTGTTGTGCTAACCCCATGAAGACAGCTAATGTAAGTGTATTAAATTGGGGTAAATCTAATGCAAGAAACTCTATACCACTTTGCTTTAATTCAAATACAAAAGAAATGTTGCGGGATAGTCTATCTAATTTGGCAATAATTAATGTTGCACCTTGCTGTTTGCATTCAGATAATGCTTTATTAAGTTCAATGCGATTGTTTGATTTACCGCTTTCCTTTTCAGAGTACTCTGATATAAGTACGTTATCCATACTTGATTGAATAAAGTTAGATACGTTAGCTTGTTGGGCTTGTAGTCCTAAACTTTGCTTTTGTGTGCTTACTCTGTAATATGCAATATACTTTTTCATATCCTTTATGTTATTATACTGCAAATATATATTATTATTTTGATTTGGCAATATTCAAACGAACGTTTGTTTAATGACAAATGCTATTTTAATAATTCTTTTATATTAATGTACTTATCTGATTCTATATTCAATCTATTATTTAAATCTATATATGGTTGCATCATTCTTTTAATTGATGTGTTTTTTGAAGTGTAGTTTCTTATTGTTAGTTCTACTTTAGATAAATCATATTCGCATTCTTTAAGTAGTAACTCTCTTTCATGTTCTCTTAAATTGCTGCTTTGTTTGCTGTAATTGATTTTATTTGCTATAGCCTCATCTAATATTGTTATTATTGGACTTTCGTTACTGTTTAATACTTCTAATAGATTATTGTTGCAAGTTAATAGTAATTTTCTTATCTGTATCTTAGTGTTTATATTTAGTTCAAATCTTATTTTGTTTTTAAGATAATCAAATACTTTATTTTTATCTGATAATATTTTTAGGAATGGTTTGTTTTCTGATTTTCTTATTTCTTTCTCTTTATTGTATATTGTAATTCTTTTCTTGTTTCTTGCTGTTGTTACTACATTTTCTAATGTAATTCCATTTTTTAGTTTTTTACAATTCCATTTTTGGTAATTAGAACGATTTATATTAATATAGTCTGTGATTTTATTTATGTTATCATATATTATATCTTTTGTTATATCGCATTTTACTACTATTGAATCGCTTATGATATTATCTATATCTAATTGGCATATATTTAATTCATTTATATTAGATATACATTCTTTAATAGTATCTTTATTTATTAATTCAATGAATTTATCTTTTAATATTTTAGATGTAAATTCTATCACTAATTCATTCTGAAAGTAATTTACTATGATAATAAGATTGTATGGGGTTTTTTGTTTGTATTTGTAATATAGTATTTCACTTCCTTTTTTGTTCTCTATAAATAAGTCTGTGTTTATTTTGGTTATATATCTGATGTTAGTGACAATTTTTAATTTATCAAATTGTATCATTCATTTCTTTATTATTCTTTTATTATTAAGTTTGCAGAATGGCAAGTTTTGTCACCTTGACAGTAATGCTTTCCTTTCTGCTCTTAGATATATAGGTAGATAAGTTTAAAAAGTAAATGATTTACTCTGTTTTTCTTGATTAATTTCTGTTTTTTTTTGAATAACTGAAATTAGTTCGTATTTTTGCATCAAATTTTGAAAACGGAAGCGTTTAGAACTATATCCTGCTATTAGAAATCGCCAATTTCAAGCTACACGGGATATAGGCAACTAAATGTCCACGACTTATATTATTATATAGGGCGTGGGCTGTTGCCTTATTGTGTAGCAAGTGTTTGGCGATACTTTAATAGCGATAAGGTTTTATACAGTCCCACGCTTTTATTATATTTATTAATATTCATTTGGGACGGTGAGTAAAACACGTGTTTTATTATGAATAAAAAATTATTTAGTTTGTTTGCAATGTTGTTCATTGCATGTCTTTCATTCACTTCTTGTTCAAGTGATGACGATGGTAGTAATGACGGTGATGGTAATAGTAGTATTGTCACAGTTAATACAAATAAGTTTAAAGTAGAAAACGATGCTACTGCAACTTATAATGCTAATAATTCAACTTTAGTTTTCGAATCTTATTTAATTCAAGAAGATGTTGAATTTATGTCTATGTATGATTTTGCTGTTAGAATAGCAGGAATTTCTTTTAACGATTTGAAAAAGGATGCTGAACTTGATGTTGAAGTACGTGACTATCGTGATTATACGGATGTTGGAAGCCTTTATGAATTTACGGTTGTATCAGGTAAGGTTATTGTTAGTTCTATCTCTGATAATAATGTTACGCTGAAATTTGATAAATTTAAATTTAATCGTGATAATCGTTCTTTCGAAGTTAATGGTTATATAAATTATAGGAAAAACTAAAATAGGAAAGGAGGCTGATGCCTCCTTTTTAATTAAAACTAATATAAAGTAATCTTTCTCTGTATTTCTTCATACTCTCTTTTATTTTTGCTTTATGCTCTTTATTTAATTTTCTTCCTGTTAATGCTTCGCTAATATTTTTTCTGTGAGTAGCACTTTTCTTTTTACCTTTAAGTGTATTACTTATTTTCTTTTTAGTTAATTCGTTCATGTCTTTTTATAATAAATAGATAAGACTATTCAAAAGTATTGATATGGGTGGTATATTAATATACCCAACGGTGTTGAGTAGATAGGGCATATTGCTTTTTTTAATATACTGAGTGCGGGGTTACGGTGTCTAATATTACAGTACTTGTCTTTTAAAATTCATTTTGATATACAAGTAGAGAAAATAAACTGTTCTTGTATAAGATTTAAGCTTTTGATTAACTCCTTTTGAATTATTCCGTTGGTGATTCTTCCGATGTCTGCCAAACAGTGTGTTTAAGCTTTCGATATTGGTGAAATAACTTGTTTTTTCCTTTGGTATATGGTCTTTTTTCTCTAATTTTGTGCGTTCTCATAAGGTTGAAAATCAACATGTTTAAAGAACGTTTTTCGCAAATAATTGAAAATCAATATACAAATGAAAGTAGATGTTCTATTAGGATTACAATGGGGCGACGAAGGCAAAGGCAAAGTCGTTGACGTATTAACTCCGAGATATGATGTTGTGGCACGTTTCCAAGGCGGACCGAATGCCGGACATACATTGGAGTTCGAGGGGCAGAAGTATGTGCTTCGTTCCATACCATCGGGTATTTTCCAAGGAGACAAGGTAAATATCATCGGTAACGGTGTAGTGCTTGATCCGGCTCTTTTCAAGGCAGAAGCTGAAGCTTTGGAAGCATCAGGTCATAATTTGAAGGAACGCTTGCATATCTCAAAGAAAGCACACCTTATTTTACCTACTCACCGGATATTGGATGCTGCATACGAAGCTGCCAAAGGTGATGCCAAAGTGGGGACTACCGGAAAAGGTATTGGACCGACTTATACTGATAAAGTAAGCCGTAATGGTGTACGTGTGGGAGATATTCTGCATGATTTTGATAAGGTATATGCTGCGGCCAAAGCTCGTCATGAGCAAATATTGGCAAGCATGAACTATGAATATGATCTCACAGAACTGGAGAAGGCATGGCTCGAAGGTATTGAATACCTGAAGCAGTTCAACCTGATTGATAGTGAACATGAGATTAACGGTTTATTAAATTCAGGTAAGTCTGTATTGTGCGAAGGTGCACAGGGCACAATGTTGGATATCGACTTTGGATCTTATCCGTTTGTAACATCATCCAATACTGTCTGTGCGGGTGCTTGTACAGGTTTGGGAGTTGCTCCTAACAAGATAGGTGAAGTTTATGGTATTTTCAAAGCATATTGTACTCGTGTAGGTTCCGGTCCATTCCCTACTGAATTATTTGACGAGACTGGTGACGAAATTTGTACTTTAGGACATGAATTTGGATCTGTAACCGGACGTAAACGTCGTTGTGGATGGATTGACTTGGTTGCTTTGAAGTATGCTATCATGGTGGACGGCGTAACTAAGTTGATTATGATGAAGAGCGACGTGCTCGACGCATTTGAAACCATCAAAGCTTGTGTAGCCTATAAGATTAATGGTGAAGAAATAGATTACTTCCCGTATGATATTAATGATACCATTGAACCGATATATGTAGAATTACCCGGTTGGCAGACCGATATGACTAAGATGCAAAGCGAGGATGAATTCCCTGAAGAATTTAATGCTTATTTGTCATTCCTGGAAGAACAGCTTGAGGTGCCTATCAAGATTGTTTCTGTAGGTCCCGACCGTGAACAGACCATTGAACGTTATACGGAATAAAATAGACTGATAACCTTTAGCACGGATTACACGGATTTCGCGGCTTCATCTGAAGAACCGTGGTTGTTCGGGTAATCCGTGCTTTTTTTATTTACTCTTATGAAAACACAATTCTTATCTTTTTTACTTGTGTTCTTGCTGGTAACATCAGCAAAATCACAGACCTATCAACCCACTCAGGAAAATCTGAAATCCCGGCAGGAATTTCGAGATGCCAAGTTCGGAATCTTCTTGCATTGGGGAGTGTACAGTATGTTGGCTACCGGTGAATGGACGATGACCAACAATAACTTGAACTATAAAGAGTATGCCAAGCTGGCGAGTGGTTTCTATCCTTCCAAGTTCGACGCGGCTCAGTGGGTGGCTGCTATTAAAGCTTCCGGTGCCCAGTACATCTGCATCACATCCCGTCATCACGATGGATTCTCTATGTTTCATACCCGTAATTCTGATTATAATATAGTAGATGCTACCCCTTTTAAACGGGATATATTGAAAGAACTGGCAAACGAATGTCACAAACAAGGCATCCGTTTACACTTCTATTATTCGCACATTGACTGGTATCGTGAAGATGCACCTTGGGGACGTACAGGACGTGGCACAGGTCGTCCTAATCCGAAAGGAGATTGGGATAGCTACTATAAATTTATGAATAACCAGCTGACTGAACTGCTGACGAATTACGGAAAAGTCGGTGCCATTTGGTTTGATGGCTGGTGGGACCAAGATCAGAATCCTGATTTCGATTGGCAATTGCCCGAGCAATATGCTCTGATACACCGTTTGCAACCCGCCTGCTTAGTTGGTAATAATCATCACCAAGCTCCTTTTGAGGGTGAAGATATTCAGATTTTTGAGCGAGACTTGCCAGGTGAGAACCGTGCGGGACTCTCCGGACAGAGTGTGAGTGCTTTACCTTTGGAAACTTGCGAAACCATGAATGGAATGTGGGGATATAAGATTACCGATCAGAATTATAAATCAACCAAAACTTTAATACAGTACCTGGTGAATGCTGCCGGAAAAGATGCCAATCTACTGATGAATATCGGTCCTCAGCCCGATGGTGAACTGCCGGCAGTTGCTGTGGCGCGCCTTGCGGAAGTGGGAGATTGGATGAAAATCTAT
>NZ_JASLER010000004.1 GCF_030151085.1 Bacteroides sp.
TGCCCTGGGCTGTAAGATAAAAGCCTTTCAGGCTTAGGCTGCGCTAAATTATTATTTAGTTCATATATTCCCCTTTAACTCCTTTCTTTCCAATAATGCATAAAACATGACCCAGAGAAGTATAGGTGCATCTTTTATATTTCTATGCCAAAAATAGTGAAACGATATTCTATATCGTTTTGATATAAAGATTAACTTTGCAAACAAACTATTTATTTCATGGACACGAATAATCTATCTCCTTTGCGTAAGGGTGTGGTAGGTGTGCAATTCTTGTTCGTGGCTTTTGGAGCCACGGTACTTGTACCCTTACTTGTAGGGCTTGACCCTTCTACTGCCTTGTTTACTGCTGGTATCGGTACACTTATCTTTCATGCGGTTACTCGTGGCAAAGTGCCTATTTTTTTAGGTAGCAGTTTTGCATTTATCGCTCCTATCATTAAGGCGACGGAACTATATGGATTGCCGGGAACACTCTCGGGAATGGTAGGCGTGGCATTTGTTTATTTTTTGATGAGTGCATTGGTGAAATGGCAAGGGGTACGAGTTATTGAACGTTTGTTCCCACCGGTTGTTATAGGGCCTGTTATTATACTGATTGGCCTTTCTTTATCGGGTACCGGCGTGACTATGGCTAAGGAGAATTGGGTGCTGGCTCTGCTTTCATTGATAACAGCGGTTCTTGTTTCGATGAAGGCGAAAGGACTTTTGAAGTTGATTCCGATTTTCTGTGGTATTATTGTAGGTTATGTAGCTGCATGGTTGTTTTATGATTTAGATTTATCGGGTGTGAGAGATGCTGCCTGGATAAGTTTGCCTCAATTTACATTCCCCCGGTTTTCATGGGAACCTATACTTTTTATGATTCCTGTGGCTATTGCTCCCGTAATAGAGCATATTGGAGATGTGTATGTAGTGAATACAGTTGCCGGCAAAGACTTCGTGAAAGATCCCGGTTTGCATCGCACACTACTAGGTGACGGACTGGCTTGTTTTTGTGCAGGATTGTTGGGTGGACCTCCCGTGACAACCTATTCAGAGGTAACAGGCGCCATGTCTCTTACAAAAATCACTAATCCGCAGGTAATCAGGATTGCCGCTATTGCCGCTATTTTATTTTCTGTGATTGGCAAGATCAGCGCACTCCTTAGATCAATACCCAGTGCGGTACTGGGTGGAATTATGTTACTATTGTTCGGAACCATCGCTTGCGCAGGTATAGCAAACATGATAAACACTTGCACCGATTTGAGCCGTACGAGGAATATCATTATCATTTCGTTGACATTGACTGTGGGTATCGGTGGCGCTGTATTTACCTGGGGTGAGTTTTCTTTATCTGGTATCGGCCTGGCTGCGTTGGTTGGAGTAGTATTGAATCTTATTCTACCGAAAGGCGATTGATTTTACATATCCAACCATTTCTTAAATCCTGCTGCTTTCTCACGGCTTATCAGGATTTCTTCCTTGGGATATCCATTCATTTCTACTTTCAACTTATAATTAAACCAGTTGCTTACTTTCTTTATGTGGCTTACTTGAATCAGATATTGGCGGTTGGCCCGAAAGAAGGAGGCGGGATTCATCTCCCTCTCCAACTGGTCGAGCGTAGAAGAGATGGGAGCGGAAGTTCCGTCTGACAAATACAGGCGGGTGATATTCTGCTGGGAGTGAATGAAGCAGACCTGCTTGGTGTCAATAGTGATGTATTCATCCCTGCGAGAGATGAGGAAACGTTCGCGGTATCGAGCGGTAGCGGAAGTAGCGGAATTACTGATATATTCGAGCAACTGTTCTAAGTTAGGGGGTACGGGGATAGGCGCAGAGGATGATAGTTTTCCCACTGCCTTTTCTATTGCTGCTTCCAATTCTTCAGAATTGATAGGTTTCAGCAGATAGTCGATACTGTTGAACTTAAAGGCTTGGATAGCATATTGGTCGTAGGCGGTTGTAAAGATGATGGGTGAAGTAATCTTTACCTTACGGAATATGTCGAAACTCAGTCCGTCTTGGAGGCGGATGTCCGAGAAGATTAAATCCGGCTGTTGCTGTTGCAGGAATTCAATGCTTTGAGTGATGCTTTTGGTGACACCGGAAATTTCATAATCAGGGTGTAACGTATGTATGTATCGTTGTAGGCGTTCGGCGCTATGACTTTCGTCTTCTATAATAAGTACTTTCATGGAAGTTTCGTTCTTAAGTTGCTTTGGAGTTAGAGTGTTGAAATAGTTACACGATAAATACTTTCGTCTTCATATATTTCGGGAGCAGGAGCACCGATCAGTTGGTATCGTTCTTTAATATTCCTCAATCCGATGCGATGGGTAGAAGTATTAAAGGTTATGGGTTTCCTGTTATTCTCCACAATCAGTTTGTTGTTTTGGGCATATACTCGTATCCGAAGAGGATCTTCATCGGAAGCTTGGTTGTGCTTGATGGCATTTTCCAGTAACATCTGTAATACAATAGGAGGAATCTGTCTATCCTTGATAGCATCATCTACTTGTACGTCGATTTGTATGGCACCATCAAACCGTATTTTGAGTAAATAGATGTAGCTCTCCAAACAAGAGAGTTCGTCGGCCACAGAGGACAAGTTTTTGTCGACGTTAGACACGATGTACCGATAGACCTTGGATAAAGCTGTCACATAGCCGGGAGCTGCTTTATTGCCTGTTTCAACCAAATCGAGCAGGATGCTCAGGTTATTGAAGATGAAATGTGGATCTATCTGCATTTTCAGGGCATCGAGTCTTGCCTGTTGTCGTTTCAATTGCAGATTTTTCTTTTTCTTTTGCAAGATGATGGAGACGGACATCAAAATCAAGATACAAATGAAGGCACCTACCATGATCCAGAAATAGACTATCCAATATCTATAATATTCTACCTCGGAGGCTTCAGTGTCGTGAATGGTCTTCCGTAATTTCTCTACATTCTCTATTTGGGCAAGGGACTTATTGCTTTCAATACTATCTATTTGTTCTTTATATTGATACATTTTCTCCAGGCAGTCGGCCACACCTTTCATGGAATTGGTGTGTACGTTGAGATCCAGCAACTGCTGGTAGGCTTTGAGGGAGAGAGCGGGATGGCTGCTGTAGCAACTCCGGTTCAGATAGAATCGGGCGGAGTCCGGTTGCTGGAGATTAAAGTACATCTTCCCCAGCAAATAGTCGATGGAATCCTGATACAAATGAGGTATTTGTTGAACATACATACGTGCAGAGTCTGGCTGGTGCTTGTCGATATATCTTTCGCTCAGAAGAAAGAGGAGTCGGGCTTGCAGAGATCCGGAGTATCCTTTGCCGACGGCTTCTTTGAGTATGGGAATACTTTGAGGATCGTTGTTTACCCGGGCATAGTAGTCGGCAAGTTCCGAGTAGGCTTCTGCCATGAGCTGTGGTTTGTTCAGTTCTTTGGCGTATGCGAGAGCGGATAGTTTAGCTTCTTTCTCTTCTTTCGTCATACGCTTGATGTGATAGGCCAATCCTTTAAAGTTGTTCAGGTAAAAGTTCAGTAACCTCATGTCATGTACTCCGCTATTGAGTTGTGTGCAGAGCGTAAAGTATTCAATGGCTTCCAATAAGAAGTTGGTTCGGCGTGCTACTTCACCTTTATAATAATAGACTTCTGCCAGTAGCAACGAATCTGCTTTATATTTGAAGTAGGGAGAAACGAAGTTAAGGAGTGAGTCGGAGACTACAAATTCCTGCAAGTGAACGAGTGCTTCTGCTTTCAGTAAGTTGCACATCATATAATTTCTCTCATTCAGAAATGTACGGTCGATTTGTTCTATGTCTGCCAATACTTTTCGGGGGTTGACTTCCACTAAACCGGAGATACCCGCCAATTGGTGGTGTACCGAACGGTTATTGCGGTAAAGGCTATAGGCTGAAATGCCGATAACAAGCAGTACCACTACGGAGAAGATGAATACTCGTTTTCTAGTCTTTGGTTTCATGATTTGTACATTAGTTCGCAAAGATAATCACTATTACCTGTTTTGCCTTGCTGCTTCATCCCTTTTTATTGCTGTTTCGTCCCCCTGTTTGCCCCCTTTGATCGGAATTTGATTGTCCGAACTGCCATAGGCACCTACTTTTGCAGCGTTTTTTAGACTTAACAATAATATAGATTCACAATGAAGATGAGGACAAGCAAAATTTATGCACTGGCAGGACTTTTGGCACTAGCCGGATGTAAAAATGGGGGAGAGTATACTCAGCCTGTAGCAGAGTATACAACGATGAAGGTTGCTCCTGTAAATAAGACACTTTCTACCAATTATCCGGCAACTATCCGGGGTAGGCAGGATGTAGAGATATATCCGCAGGTTTCAGGTACAATCACCCGTTTGTGTGTGGGCGAAGGACAAGCGGTAAAGAAAGGTCAAGTGCTTTTTATTATCGATCAAGTGCCTTATCAAGCTGCTTTGGCCACCGCAAAGGCAAATGTAGAAGCTGCCAAGGCAAGTGTGGCAACTGCCCAACTGACATTTGACAGCAAGAAAGAACTTTTTGCGCAGAATGTAATTTCAACCTACGAACTGCAAACAGCGGAGAATGCGTTACTAACAGCCCGTGCCGGACTGGCACAAGCTAAGGCTCAGGAACTGAGTGCCGCCAATAACTTATCTTATACCGAAGTGAAAAGCCCCTCAAACGGTGTTATAGGTACACTTCCTTATCGTGTTGGTGCCTTGGTAAGTACTGCCATACAACAACCGCTGACCACCGTTTCGGACAACTCGGATATGTATGTTTACTTCTCTATGACCGAAAACCAATTACTGGGGCTGGTTCGGCAGTATGGTTCAAAAGACAAGGCATTACAGTCTATGCCGGGTATTGAACTTCAACTTAGCGACCGTTCCATGTACAACGAAAAAGGAGTTATAGAAACCATTAGTGGTGTGGTAGACCCATCAACGGGTACTGTGAGCGTGCGTGCCATGTTTACCAACAAAGATGGTTTATTGCATAGCGGTAGTGCAGGTAATGTGGTACTTCCTTCAGTATATAAAGATGGAATTGTAATTCCCCGCACAGCAACTTTCGAGGTACAGGACAAGATGTTTGCCTATAAAGTGGTAGATGGCAAAGCTAAGTCGGTGCAAGTCATAGTAGAGCGTGTAGGCGGTGGACAGGATTATATCGTGACGAGCGGACTTAACATGGGTGACGAGATTGTGACCGAAGGAGTCGGACTATTACAAGATGGTATGCCTATCACGGTGAAAAATAAATAATACTTAAACGATATGAATTTACGAACCTTTATAGAACGCCCGGTACTTTCTGCCGTCATCTCGATTGTGATCGTGGTGATAGGCATCATCGGGCTATTCACACTTCCCGTAGAGCAATATCCAGATATTGCCCCACCCACTGTGCAGGTATATACGGCCTACGACGGTGCAAGTGCCGAAACAGTTCAAAAGAGCGTGATCGCTCCACTGGAAGAAGCCATTAATGGTGTGGAGGACATGACATACATGACTTCATCCGCTTCTAACTCTGGTACGGCCGAAGTGACCATTTACTTTAAACAAGGAACCGACCCTGATATGGCAGCAGTGAACGTACAGAATCGTGTATCCAAAGCTGCCGGACAACTCCCGGCCGAAGTGACCCGGGTAGGAGTCAGCGTCAACAAGCGTCAGAACGGTATGTTACAGATCTTTACGGTACATAGTCCTGACGCTACACTAGACGAGAACTTCCTCTCCAACTACATCAATATCAATCTGAAACCCGCTATTCTGCGTATTTCCGGTGTGGGCGATGTTCAGGTGATGGGTGGCGTTTACTCCATGCGTGTATGGCTGAAGCCGGACATTATGGCGCAATACAAACTAATTCCCGCCGACGTGACTGCTGCTATGGCTTCGCAAAACATCGAAGCTGCCACCGGAAGCATCGGTGAGAATTCAAAAGAAGCCAAAGCCTATACCATGAAATATCGTGGACGACTGATGACACCCGAAGAATTCGGCGAAATAGTGGTTCGTAGTACCCCCGCCGGCGAAGTCCTGCGTTTGAAGGAGATTGCGGACATCAGTCTTGGTCAGGAATCCTATTCCTACACAGGTGATTTCAACGGAAAGCCTGGTGTGGCATGTATGGTTTATCAGACCGCCGGTTCTAATGCAACACAAATCAACCAGGAAATTGATACTTTCCTGGCGGATGCATCGAAGAGATTACCCCAAGGAGCTGAAATCACTCAGTTGATGAGTACTAACGAATTCCTCTTTGCTTCGATTCACGAAGTAATTAAAACGTTGATTGAAGCTATCTTGTTGGTGACGCTTGTGGTATATATTTTCTTGCAGGACATCCGTTCGACGGTTATTCCGTTGGTGGGAATATTTGTTTCGCTAATCGGAACCTTTGCCTTTATGGCGATGGTGGGGTTCAGTATCAACTTAATAACACTCTTTGCGTTGGTGCTGGTCATCGGAACGGTGGTCGACGATGCCATTATTGTGGTCGAGGCGGTACAGTCGAAGTTCGATGCCGGCTACCGATCACCCTATATGGCAAGTATCGACGCTATGAAAGGATTGAGTAATGCTATTATTACCACTTCGTTGGTGTTTATGGCAGTGTTTATTCCCGTGTCGTTTATGAGCGGAACTTCGGGTACATTCTATACGCAGTTTGGTCTGACAATGGCGGTTGCGGTAGGTATATCCACCATTAATGCATTGACATTGAGCCCTGCTCTTTGTGCGTTGCTTTTGAAACCTTATACCAACGAAGACGGTACTCAGAAGCAGAACTTCGCAGCCCGTTTCCGTCGTGCGTTCAATGCGGCTTTCGATCTGCTGATTGAGAAGTATAAGAAAGGAGTGTTGTTCTTTATTCGTCGCAAATGGTTGTCGGGATCACTGATAGCAGGTACGGTCGTGATACTTGTACTGTTAATGAACAGCACTAAGACTGGACTTGTGCCCGACGAAGACCAGGGATTGGTATTTGTCTCTGTGTCCACCCAGCCGGGTAACTCTCTCTATACGACGGATGGAATAATGAACCGTGTTGAAGAGCGTATTCTTCAGATACCTCAAGTGAACCAAGTCCTGAAAGTGACCGGTTGGTCTATGGGTGGGGCAGGGAACTCTGCCGGTGTACTCTTTGTACGCTTGAAACCGTGGGACGAACGTCCGGAGAAGGAAGATCATGTGCAAGCCGTTATCGGTCAGATTTATGCACGCACAGGTGATATCAAAGATGCTACCGTCTTTGCCATGGCACCCGGTATGATTCCAGGTTACGACATGGGTAATGCCCTCGACATTCAGATGCAGGATAAGGCTGGTGGTGACTTAACCGAATTCTTCGGCATGACACGTCAGTTTATCGACTCACTGAATCATCGTCCCGAACTGGCAATGGCCTTCTCTTCCTTCGACATAAACTACCCACAATGGCAGGTCGATGTAGATGCCGCCAAGTGTTTGCGTGCGGGTATCATGCCCGACGAGGTACTGGCCACGATGGGAGGATATTATGGAGGAAGTTATGTGTCCAACTTCAACCGCTTCTCGCGTGTCTATCGTGTCATGGTGCAGGCCGATCCGAAGTATCGCCTCGATGAGGCTTCGCTCAATAATCATTATGTCCGCCTGTCTAACGGGGAAATGGCACCGTTGAGCCAGTTCGTAACACTGACAAAGGTGTATGGAGCTGAAAGTTTGAGTCGCTTTAATATGTACAATTCCATTGCACTCAGTGCGATGCCCGCCGAAGGCTATAGCTCCGGCGAAGCCATCCGAGCTGTACGTGAAACGGCTGCAAAGGTATTGCCTGCCAACTATGGTTTCGATTTTGGCGGTCTTGCCCGTGAGGAAAGTCAGCAGTCTAACACAACTGTTATTATCTTCGGTATTTGTTTGCTGATGGTTTACTTGTTGTTGAGTGCACTTTACGAGAGCTTCTTTGTTCCGTTTGCCGTGTTGCTAAGTGTGCCGGCGGGATTGATGGGAAGTTTCCTCTTTGCCAAGTTGCTGGGATTGGAAAATAACATCTATCTGCAAACAGGATTGATTATGCTCATCGGCTTGTTGGCTAAAACGGCCATTCTGCTTACGGAGTACGCCACCGAGCGACGTCATGCAGGTATGAGTCTGACGTCCGCCGCATTGGTTGCTGCCAAAGATCGACTGCGTCCTATCCTGATGACGGCATTGACGATGATCTTCGGTATGGTGCCATTGATGCTTGCGTCGGGGGTTGGAGCCAATGGTAACAGTTCGCTCGGTACGGGTGTAGTTGGCGGTATGATAGTAGGTACGCTGGCATTGCTGTTCATTGTACCGGTGATGTTCATCGTATTCCAGGCATTGCAGGAGAAAGTACGTCCGGTTCAGTTCAACACCGCTGCTGCCGACTGGCAGGTTCAGGAGGAAGTGGAACAAGCCGAAGCAGAAAGAAGAAAACATTTGGAGAATAAGAAGAAATGAAAAGACAACTAATAACTTTAGCCATAGCGGCGCTCATGTTGAGTAGCTGTGGCATCTACAATAAATACCAGCCTGCAACCACTGTTCCCGAACAACTGTTCGGGACGGAGGCTGCGGTAGGCGATACTCTTTCCGGTTTGGCCGACTTGAGCTGGCGGGAGCTCTTTACCGATCCCCAATTGCAAACCCTCATCGAACAGGGTTTGCAGAATAATACCGACCTTCAGTCCGCACAGTGGCGGGTAGAAGAGGCACGTGCTTCGCTCAGTGCGGCACGTCTTGCCTATCTCCCTTCGTTTGCGCTCGCTCCGCAAGGCACCGTGAGCAGCTTCGATAAGGGAAAAGCCTCACAAATCTATTCGTTGCCCGTCACCTCCAACTGGGAGATCGACATTTTCGGGCGGCTGACTAATGCCAAGCGCCGTGCCAAAGCTCTCTACGCCCAAAGTCAGGAGTATGAGCTTGCTGTGAAAACGCAACTGATAGCCAATATGGCGAATACCTATTACACCCTGTTAATGCTCGACGCCCAACTGGCGATCTCGGAAGAAACTGAAGTGAAATGGAAAGAGAGCGTCCGCGTGATGCAAGCACTGAAGAATGCCGGACAAGGCAACGAAGCCGGATTGGCACAAACAGAGGCTACTTATTACTCTATTTGTACCACCGTCCTCGACTTGAAAGAACAGATCAGCCAAGTAGAAAACAGCCTTTGCATGATGCTGGGTGAAACGCCTCAGTCCATTCGTCGCGGTAAGCTCGAAGGTCAGGTTCTTCCACAGGAATTGTCTGTTGGTATTCCTTTGCAAATCCTAGCCAATCGTCCCGATGTAAAAGCTGCCGAACTTGCTTTGGCGCAAGCCTTCTATACGACCAATGAGGCTCGTTCTGCCTTCTATCCGTCTATTACCCTCAGTGGTTCTGCCGGATGGACGAATGGCGCCGGAGAGTTGATATTGAATCCGGGCAAGTTATTGTTATCAGCCGTCGGCTCACTTACGCAGCCGCTATTTAATAACGGACAGAATATAGCCCGTCTCAAAATAGCCAAAGCCCAACAAGAGGAAGCGAAGCTCGCCTTCACCCAATCGTTGCTCAACGCCGGTGCCGAAGTGAATAATGCCTTGAAGCAAAACCAAACGGCACGCCAGAAAGCGGGCTTCTACACCAAGCAGATCACTTCACTGCAAACAGCGGTTTCCAGCACCCGGCTGTTGATGCAACACGGTAGTTCCACCTACCTCGAAGTCCTTACCGCCCAGCAAACCCTGCTGACGGCAGAACTGACACAAGTCAGCAACCGTTTTCAGGAGATACAAGGGGTAATTAATCTGTATCAGGCATTAGGCGGGGGAAGAGGAGAGTGAAAATAGTTATATTCGTAAAGATGAAAAGTTCTTTGAATATACTTAACTTTGCAGCATTGATAATTTGATTTAAAACTAACTTGTTCGATTATGAAATTATTGGTGTTCATTGCAAAAGGATTTGAGACTATCGAGTTCAGTGCTTTTATTGACGTAATGGGGTGGGCAAAGACTGACTTTGACTGTAAAGTAGATGTCGTGACTTGTGGCATGACCAAGCAAGTCATCAGTTCCTTCAATATTCCGGTATTGGTGGATAAAACCATTGATGAAATATCTGTAGATGACTATGATGCCCTTGCAATACCCGGTGGCTTTGAGGAATTCGGCTTCTATGAAGAAGCGTATGATGAAAAGCTTCTGAAACTAATCCGACTGTTCAATCTGCAAAAAAAGTGGATTGCAACAGTCTGTGTAGGGGCTTTGCCCGTTGGTAAGAGTGGAGTACTCGATGGCAGAAATGCAACCACCTATCATCTTAGAGGCGCATTCAAACAGAAAGTCCTCGAAGGCTTCGGCGCAACTATCGTGCAATCTCCTATCGTGGTGGATGAGAACATCATAACCTCTTATGGTCCCCAAACTTCGTATGGAGTTGCACTACTTCTATTGGAGAAGCTGACTTCTCATCAGGAAATGGTTTTGGTGAAAGAGGCTATGGGCTTTTGATAGGCCCTGATTAAGTAACTTATGAAACTTAAATAAGAAAATCTGATATATGGAAGCGAATTACATTACCCTTACAAAGGAGAATATCGGCAAGGAACACATCTGCTGTGGCTTTTCTGATAAGAAATGCAAAGAGAGTTATGAACTTAAAAAGGCATGGCTGAAGAAAGAGTTTGATAATGGATATGTTTTCCGGCGGCTTGATGAGCGTGCAAAGGTTTTCATTGAATACGTTCCTGCCGAAAAGGCATGGATACCTGTGGATGCACCTAACTATTTGATGGTTGGTTGCTTTTGGGTAGCAGGGCAATATAAAGGACAAGGGCATGCAAAAGCTCTTTTGCAGTCGGTAATAGATGATGCAAAGTCACAAGGCAAAGACGGAATCGTGACGGTAGCCGGTACAAAGAAATTTCACTTTATGAGTGACACGAAATGGCTGTTGCAGCATGGATTTGAAACAGTAGAGAAACTTCCTGACGGCTTTTCTCTATTGGTTCTGAAAATAAACCCTGATGCACCAACTCCGGCCTTTAAAGAATGCGTAAGAACGGGTGAATGTCCTGAGAAGGCTGATTTGGTTGTTTACTATACCAACCGTTGCCCTTTTACAGAATATTATGTGAATGATTCGTTAGTGCAATTGGCAGAGAAGTATAAAGTGCCCTTCAAGGCAATAAAACTCGAAACAGCAGAGCAAGCACAATCGGCGCCTACTCCCGCTACTATATTTTCTATATTCTATAAGGGGAAATTTGTAACGACAGACTTAAGCATCTGTACCGAAGCAAAGTTTGTCAAACTACTGAATTTGGGATAAAGATAGGAAATTGATAGTTGATAATTTCTTATTGCAATCTCCATTATTCCGGCTTGCGTTCCGCAAGGTAACTATCAACTATCAATTATCAACTATCAACTAAATAGATCTTCCTTTGAATACATTCGATTCATCCAATGGTACTAACTTTCCACTCAAAGACAGAGTATTGGAGTTATAATTCGGACTGATCCGTGCAGTAGCTTTATTACCTCCATGAGTCAGTGTAATGAATACCTGGGCTGAAATGCCGATACCTTGTACGCTGAAACTACAGTTTACGTTTCCCCTTTTATCTGTTGATATCTTTAAATCACTGGTATTTCCATCAACTGTTATACCACCGATACCGTTCGGACCCGGATTAGGGGTGTTGAAAGCTACCTGAACGGACGCACGCTTATCGTTCACCATCACGAAGTTTGTATTCGAGGTGACAAAAGCATTCCGTCCCCGTTTGAAGCTTACCTGATCTACTTCAAGCACAAAAGTCTTGTTATTTATGGCATTTACTGCAACCTTGTAGGCATGTTCTTCTTCCGCCTTTATACGTGCTTTTTCGGCTTCACGTTTTGCTTTTCGATCTTCATTGCGACTCGAACTACTAGTCTGCTGTGCTTGAACGGTAATAAATATACTGGCAAGCAACCATAGGGTTAATGTAATGATTTTCTTCATAATTGTTCTGTTTTTAGGTTTATATACTTGGTTTGATATATAAACACGGTAAATAGAAAAAAGTTAGATGAAGGTATATTATATATTCTAAAAGTAAGTTTTTACTAATTCTATATATAAGTGTTACAAATATAGAGAATAAAGTTTGATAGCTGGCTGCAATTGTTTTATCTATTTTGTTGTTTGTGACAGAGAATGTTTATAAATTTATAGCGGTTAAGTATATTGTACTATATTTAAATATTCGCTATCATGGAACAAGGATTTCAGTATTATGCCTTCATTAGTTATAAACATGAAGATGAGAAATGGGCTAAATGGTTGCAGCGTAAGTTAGAGAATTACAGGCTGCCGAGCGTTATTCGCAAAGAGGTTCCTAGATTACCTAAATACATTCGCCCTATTTTCCGGGATAAAACCGATTTAGGAGCGGGACAGTTAACCGATTCTTTGAGAAATGAACTCGAATTGTCTCAATATCTGATTGTGATTTGTTCACCTGAAGCGGCTAAATCAAAGTGGGTGGGTAAAGAGATTGACTCTTTTGTCTCTATGGGGCGTATAAACAATATCATTCCCTTTATTATTAGGGGTGAGCCTGATAGCGATAACCCCGAAAATGAATGTTTTCATCTGGTACTAAAGGAGAGAGTTCCGGAAATACTGGGTATAAATATCCATGAAATAGGTAAGGAACAAGCATTTATAAAAGTTGTAGCCAAACTCATGAACCTAAGGTTTGACGCACTTTGGCAACGTCATCAGCGCTTGCAGAGGCGTAAGCGGATTATTGCCACTTGCGCTGTTTTCATGATCTTGCTTGGCTTGGGTTTTGTGTGGGATTATAATAGCGTGAAATATGAGTATTATGCCGATTATGTTGACAGATGGGGAGTTCCGGAAGGGGTTGTCCCTTTAAAAAAAGATGCAGTAAAAGGAAGATATTACAACTATAGGTTTGAATATAAATATAAAAGTAACTTTTTATACTTAATAAAGACCGAAGGAATATTGCTTAGGGTAGTATGTGTTAACTCTTTCGGCAATCCGATAGATTTTCAATCAACCGAAAGTCTTAATAGATATCCCATACAAGAATTTGAGTACGAAAACGCCAAACGATATTTGCTGCGGATAATCTATAAGGACCGGTTGGGAAATGTATGTAAGTATATATCATTTCCTACATCCGATAAGAATACAGTAGATATTGTTTCGCAAGAAGGTGTGGCTTCTTCCACTTTGGCTTCTATTTCCTCTATACTGTCTTCGAGGACAAGTATGAAGCACAATGTAGCAAAGAGTAATATCGGTCGCTATCAGTACGAACGTAATGACAAAGGAGAGATTATAAGAGTTTACTTCAGACTAAATAATGACAATGAACCTGCTTGCGATGCCAATGGCATTTATTCTGTCAGTTATAAGCTGGACTCATTGGGGCGTCCTGTAAAATTGAGGTATTTGAATAATGAAGGTGATACACTGTGTGATAATGTCGGAGTCGCTGGGAAGAACTATGCTTATGATGCATATGGCAATATGTCGCGCGTAGAATATGTAAACTTGAATGGGAAGTTGACCCTGAACGAACAAAACTGGGCTGTATTAGAGAATACCTCCAATGAAATAGGTAATATAGTTATGTACAAGGGGTATGATTCTGATAATAAGCCTTGTTTGTCCGGAATATATGGTACTCATATGGTTAAAACGGAATTCGACAAACACGGGCTCGTTGTGAAAAGTGAGTTTTATGATAGTGATAGTAATCTTGCGGACGATGTTCGGGGCTATGCTATTGTAAAAACCATCTATGATAAAGATATTCCTGTCGAACAGTCCTTCTTTGATAAAAATAGTGAGCCGGCTTATAGTAATCGTGGCGTTCATCGGATAGTAGACTCGATAAGTGATACATTGTATATAGAAAGATATTATGGAATTGATGGTGAAGCGTGCTATATTGATGAAGGGTTCGCAGAAATTAGAATGATCTATTCTAAGGGTATGAAAGTGAAGGAGGAGTCCTATTATGATACGTCGGGTAACAGATGTTGTAGAAAGAATTCGTCTATAAGTAAGATTGTTCAGGTGTATAAGGGAGATGATTTGACTCAAGTGGAATATTATGACGAAGAGGATAAACCGGCTAATGAATTCGAAAAGGGAATTCATATTTGCCGGATGCTTTATGATTCAAAAGGAAATATAGAAGGAGAAATGTACTATGATAAGAATGGCGAACAAACAATATGCAGCAATGGTTATGCTTCTGTAAAGACAGTCAGAGATAAGAACGGAAATACCGTGCGGCAATTGCTTTATGACTTGAATGGTAACCTGTTCAATGGTGCGTATCCTGCTATCATTCAACAAAAGCATGAGAAAGGACGTGTTATTGAAGAGGAGTACTTTGATGCCGATAATAATCGTATGCCGTTACCATCGCACGGTTTTTATAAGCAAACCATGAGGTATGATGAATGTGGGAACAAGAATATAATTACGGTTTTCTCACTCGATAATAGTGGGAGTCCTGTAGTCCAACAAATACGTTATATAGCCCATGATAAGAGGAGGAATGAGATAGAAAGCTATTATTGCGATAAAAATGGCAACAAGTTGATGCAAGAAGGAGGTATCATACTACTGCGATGTGAATGGGATCAATTTGCTAATCAGACTAAGGCGCTTTTCTATGATTCGAATAATAAGCCTATGACCAATGCAGAAGGGCATGCCGGCTGGGTAGCAACCTATAACCACATGAAAAAACGTACGAGCTTGACTTATATCGACGTGAATGGAACCAAATGTGAGAATATTCATGGAGTTGCATCCATTAAAACTCTCTTTGACAAGAGAGGGAATCCGATTTCCGAGAGTAAGTACGATAAGCGGGATTCATTGACATGCGGTGCTGAGAATTATGTGACGCTGGAGCTGAAATATGACAAAAAAGATCGCCTCACGGAGATTGCCACCTATGATAAGAATCACAACCTGGTCGTTGCTCCGAGTGGTTATGCGAGACTGGAAAGAATAATGAATGCAAAGAACCAATGTGTGGAAGAGAGGTATTATGATAGTGCCAACCATTTGTTTGATACTAAAGAGAGCTTTGCGGTAGCTTTGTTGTCTTTCGACGACTATAACAATGTATCCGAGATTACTTATTTGGATAAAGATAGGAAGAAGACTGACGTCCCTAATGGGTATGCCAAAGTCAGATATAATTATGACGTGACGAAGTTTCGGTATGATGAGATAAAATACGATGAAAGCGACAGTTTATTAGTAATTTCTGTGCCGATATATAGCGTTGCGAGACCTAGTGCTATTTATAGCAAGGGGTTACGTAAAGAAGGAATAATAATGAAATATGATGATTGGGAAATAGGCAATCCGTGCATTGATTTGAACACTGTTATTAGGGCTAAAAAGAATTCTCCTAAGAAGATACATATATGTACTGCAGATGGAGAGTTCCAAGAATACAATATGGGACCGGGTATGGTAGGGCTTGAAATTACTTATGCACCCGTAGATTATCAGTTGTGTAAGAGCCTAAAAGATGACTATAAGGCTTTCCTGAAGAAGCACTGATCTATTATGAATGCTTATCATTCGATATGTGCTTTCTCTTTATCGGCAATCTCGGGAACAGCTTTCTGAAACGTACCAAGTAAGTAGTTATATTACTACCGGCAATGATGAAGGTTACAGCAAGGATTATCAGCACTATCCCACAGCAGAGTCGTGGTGTCAGTGCTTCGCCGAAGATCATAACTCCAAAGAAGACAGCCGTCACGGGTTCCAATGCTCCGAGGATGGCTGTTGGAGTAGAGCCGATATACTGGATAGCCTGCGTGGTACAAAGAAAAGATATGGCTGTGGGGAATACCGCCAATGCTATCAAGTTGCCCCATAAATACCACTTATCCACCACATGCAGGCTTTGTCCGAAATCAACGCGCATCAGAAAGAGGGACAATCCGAAGAGTAGTACGTAGAAAGTCACCTTGAGTGTTGCCACATCTTGCAGCCTCGGTCGGTTTACTCCTACAATGTAGATGGCGTAGGAGAGTGCTGAAACCATGACCAAACCGACACCAATTAGATTAAGCGTCGCCCCGTCACCACTTTGGTAGAGTAGACCGATGCCGCTTAGTGCCAACAAGATACATAACCCTGTTTGTAGCGTGACCTTCTCCTTGAATACCAGCGCCATAATCAATGCCACAAAAATAGGGTAAACGAATAGTATCGTTGAGGCTATACCGGCTTCCATATAATTGTAGCTCTGAAACAGGGCGAGC
>NZ_JASLER010000047.1 GCF_030151085.1 Bacteroides sp.
TTCTTCAATTTCACCACTGTTCATTTTCTGGAACAGTTCAAGGGTTTCATTGATGGGGCGGTCACGATAAGGACTGTTTACTCCCGGTTGTGTGGGGGTACCTTTTTGAGCGGCAATCTGTTCGGATGTCTGCTCGTCTATATATGCTTTACCTTCTTTAATGAGATGAATGGCGAAATCCCATAATTGTTGAAAATAGTCGGAAGCGTAGTATTCGTTACCCCACTGGTAGCCCAGCCATTGGATATCTTCCTTGATGGCTTCTACATATTCTACATCTTCTTTGGTGGGATTGGTATCATCGAAACGCAGGTTGCAGACGCCACCATGAGCAGCAGCGATACCGAAATCAAGGCAAATGGCCTTGGCGTGTCCGATGTGAAGATAACCGTTAGGCTCCGGCGGGAAACGTGTTTGTACTTTTCCACCGTTTTTACCTTCTTTTAAATCGTTTACTACTATTTGCTCTATGAAGTTCAGGCTTTTCTTTTCACCTGTTTCTTCGCTTTTCATTTCTGCCATAATGCTATCAGTATAATCATTTTGTGGCACAAAAATACGACTATTTTTTTGTATATTGTTATTTCACGGGAATATATCCACTCTTTTTAATGATTTCTTGACCTGCAGGGGACAATATGAACTGAAGCAGAGGATTTGTTTGTTCAGAGTTTTTCTTGTTATAATAATAGAATAACGGACGTACAATGGGATAAGTTTTATTAATTGCATTTTCGAGTGTAGGAGTCGCAAAATGCTTATTATCGTATGATATGGCAAGTGGCTTGATGCGTGGAGATACGTATGCAAGACCTACATACCCAATGGCTCCGCGAGTCTGACTGACAGATTGTATAATGGCTCCTGTTGCAGGCATGGAGAGACTGCTACTCATATAGTTTTTGTTTTTCAGGACGCTTTCTTTGAAGAACTCGTATGTACCGGAGGAAGTTTCACGGGAGTAAACTACGATTTTACGATCATCGCCACCTACCTGTTTCCAGTTGGTGATTTTCCCCCTGAAGATATCTTCCAGCTGTTGACGTGTCAGTTGTTTCACAGGGTTGGAAGGATGAACCACAACGGCAAGTGCATCATAGGCAATAGGGACTTCTTCCAAATCTTCGCCGGCAGCTTTAGCTTTCATCTTTTCGCTGAACTTGATACCGCGGGATGCCATGGCAATATCCGTTGTTTCATCTAGTAGGGCTGATATGCCTACACCTGTTCCTCCTCCGGTGACGGTGACACGTGCATTCGGATTTATAGCCATAAAACGTTCTGCAGTCTGTTGTGCGATAGGAAGTACCGTATCACTACCTTTGATGCGTTGCGCCTGTATGCCGGTTGTGGCAGTAGTCAGGGCAAGTAATAAAAAAAATGTTCTTGCTTTCATATTAAAGTTAGAATTATGCATGCTGCAAATTAAAACAATGAATATTACAATATTGTTACATAGATAGCGATCTTATTTATTGTAACAGGTTTGTAACAGGTTTGAAACATTTCTTTCAAACGTTAGTCACATCATTTTAATAATTAGCTCGTTCCTTTGCATTCAGAAAATCAATAGGTAACATGAAAAAGATTTTTGAGAAGATAGTAGAAGGTATATTGGCTTGTAGCGGATTTGTGACAAGCCTTACCATAGTGCTTATTGTCTTGTTTCTTTTTTCCGAAGCATTTGGCTTATTCAGCAGTAAAGTGATTGAAGAGGGTTATGTGCTGGCATTGAATAAAGATAATAAAGTGAGCGAGCTTTCTCCGACTCAGATAATGGGCGTTTTCGATGAAGAGATTACAAACTGGAAGGAATTAGGTGGAAAAGATCTCCCTATTCAGCTTTTTCGTTTAGAAGATGCTACACATTACTTTACTGAAGAAGAACTTGGTGCTTCCTACGAAAATGCGGGTGCTTGCATTACAAAGTTGGTAGAGAGTGAGCCGGGCATGATTGCTTTTGTGCCGCAACAATTCATAGTCCGACCGGACTCTGTACATTTATTGAAAGACAATACGATTTCAGTAAAAGATGTTTTTGCTGGTGCTGAATGGTTCCCAACCGCCACTCCTGCTGCACAATTCGGCTTTCTGCCATTGATAACGGGAACTCTATGGGTCAGCCTCTTTGCAATTATTTTTGCTCTCCCGTTCGGTTTGGCAGTTGCTATTTATATGTCCGAAGTCGCAAACTTCAAAATACGAAATCTATTGAAACCCGTTATTGAGCTATTGAGTGGTATTCCTTCGGTGGTATATGGTTTCTTTGGATTGATAGTCATTGTACCTTTCTTGCAGAACGTTTTCGATTTACCGGTGGGAGAGAGTGGGCTGGCAGGTAGTATCGTGCTGGCAATTATGGCATTGCCTACCATTATAACGGTGACGGAAGATGCTATGCGCAATTGTCCGCGAGCTATGCGCGAAGCTAGTCTTGCACTGGGTGCGTCGCAATGGCAGACTATATATAAGGTAGTAATACCTTATTCTATATCAGGTATTACATCCGGTGTAGTGCTGGGTATTGGGCGTGCTATAGGAGAAACGATGGCGGTATTGATGGTAACCGGTAATGCAGCTGTAATCCCTCATACCATTCTGGAACCCTTACGTACTATTCCTGCAACAATTGCTGCGGAGTTGGGAGAAGCTCCTGCAGGCGGTCCTCACTATGAGGCACTTTTCTTACTGGGTGTAGTGTTGTTCTTTATCAGTTTGCTGATTAATTTTACGGTAGAAGCCGTGTCATCTAAACGAAAATGAGTATGATAAACAAGAAGCATCTTTCACAAAATATAGCGTTCGGTTTGTTCCGCTTACTTAGCTTGAGCGTGGTAGTGGTACTTTTCGCTATTCTTGGTTTCATTATATATAAAGGTATAGGCGTTATTAATTGGGAGTTTCTAACTACCGCTCCAACAGATGGTATGACTGCCGGTGGTATATGGCCTGCCATTGTGGGTACTTTCTACTTGATGGTAGGTAGTGCGCTCTTTGCTTTCCCGATAGGAGTAATGAGTGGTATCTATATGAACGAATATGCTCCGAAAGGATGGGTTGTACGTTTTATCCGTATGATGACGAATAACTTGAGTGGTATTCCTTCCATCGTATTCGGATTATTTGGTATGGCCTTATTTGTTAAATACATGGATTTTGGAGATAGTATTTTGGCAGGTTCACTCACGTTGGGGTTGCTTAGTATGCCGTTGGTAATACGTACCACTGAAGAAGCATTGAAAGCCATACCTGATAATTTGCGTGAAGGCAGTCGCGCATTAGGGGCTACCAAACTTCAAACGATTTGGCATGTTATTCTACCGATGGGGATGCCCAATATCATAACCGGATTGATTTTGGCATTGGGACGTGTGTCCGGCGAAACGGCACCTATCCTCTTTACATGTGCTGCATATTTCTTGCCACAGCTACCGGATAGCATACTTAGTCAATGTATGGCATTGCCCTATCATTTGTATGTCATTGCTACCAGCGGCACAAATATGGAAGCCCAGCTCCCCATAGCATACGGCACTGCTTTGGTATTGATTGTAATCATTCTCTTGGTTAATCTGTTGGCAAATGCTTTGCGGAAATACTTTGAGAAGAAAATAAAAATGAACTAATTTAAATTGTACATTCTAAAATCGAACAATAAAATGGAGAATAAGATAGAAACCCGTGAAGTCAACTTTTGGTATGGCGATTTCCATGCCTTGAAGGGGATCAGTATGGATATTGAAGAGAAGTCCGTAGTTGCCTTTATTGGTCCGTCGGGGTGTGGTAAATCTACCTTCCTTCGTCTGCTGAATCGGATGAATGATTTGATTCCCAATACCCGCCTGACCGGAGAAATCCGAATAGACGGACAGAATATTTATGGAAAAGGAGTCCAGGTAGATGAACTTCGCAAGAATGTAGGCATGGTATTCCAGCGACCCAACCCCTTCCCGAAAAGTATCTTTGAGAATGTAGCATACGGTCTTCGGGTAAATGGCATCACTGATAACTCCTTTATTCGCCAGCGAGTAGAGGAGACTTTGAAGGGTGCAGCCCTTTGGGATGAAGTAAAGGACAAACTGAAAGTTTCTGCATACGCTCTTTCCGGCGGTCAGCAACAACGTCTTTGCATAGCCCGTGCCATGGCGGTTTCACCTTCTGTTTTGTTGATGGACGAACCGGCCTCTGCACTCGATCCTATCTCCACAGCTAAAATAGAAGAACTTATTCACGAGTTGAAAAAGCAATATACAATAGTTATAGTAACACACAATATGCAGCAAGCGGCACGTGTCAGTGATAAAACAGCTTTCTTCTATTTGGGTGAGATGGTCGAATTCGACGAAACCAAGAAAATATTTACGCATCCTAATAAGATAGAAACACAGAATTATATCACAGGGCGTTTCGGGTAGCGCCGTCTATTTTTGGTGTGGCTATATCCCATCTTTTGCCATCGTATTGGCAAAGTTTTGCCAACACGATGGCAAGGTCTTGCCAATACGATGGCAAAGCTTTGCCACTTCAATGGCAAGAATTAATAGAAAGCTAAGTAGAATTCTCCATTTATAGTAATAAAGTAATTTTAAAATAGAAACATTATGGTAAAGTTTATCGAATCGGAACTCGTCTTACTGAAGAAGGAAATAGACGAAATGTGGACCTTAGTCTATAATCAGCTCGACCGTGCAGGAGAAGCCGTGCTTACTATGGACCGTGAACTGGCACAACAAGTACTAGTGCGTGAACGTCGCGTTAATGCCTTTGAATTAAAAATAGACAGTGATGTCGAAGATATTATTGCTCTTTATAATCCGGTTGCCATCGACCTGCGTTTTGTCCTCGCCATGCTGAAAATAAACACTAATCTGGAACGTTTGGGTGACTTTGCCGAAGGTATCGCACGTTTTGCCATTAACTGTACAGAGCCTGCTTTGGATGGTGATTTAGTGAAGAAACTTCGTCTGGAAGAGATGGTTTCCGAAGTACTTTCTATGCTCGAACTTGCTAAGACTGCTCTTAAAGATGAGAGTCAGGAACTAGCCACAGCTGTATTTGCTAAAGATAACTTAGTAGATGAAATCAATGCTCATGCCACAGCTGTTCTTTCAGAATATATCAGTGAACATCCGGACAGTGTGCTTGCCTGTTTAAATCTGGTTAGTGTCTTCCGTAAACTAGAACGCTCCGGAGACCATATCACGAATATTGCCGAGGAAATTGTCTTCTTTATTGATGCCAAAGTGTTAAAACATAGTGGTAAAACAGACGAACAATATCCAAATGATAAGAAATAAGCTAAATTTTAGGATAATTTTAGGGTTTAATCGAAAATAACCCTATATTTGTCCATTGAAAACGATTGCAGGTGTAGAAAAGTGCTTTGAAATGATAATAAAATCAAAAGATTCTTCAAAAAGATGTTATAAGACATGTTTTTTAATTTGGTTAGTATCACGAAAAGCCGCTATATTTGCAACGTTATCCTGAAAACAATCTTTTTACCTTAAAAAAAAACTAATACCTATTGAAAACTGAAAAATGGGGCTTTGTGAAAAGCTCCATTTTTTTTGTGCCTATATGAAGTCATTTTCGTATCTTTGTCAGGAAGAAAATCATTAATAGAAAACTGCTAAATTATAGATAGACTTATGTTTTCCGGAATAGTAGAAGAATGTGCCACATTGGTGGCAATGGTTAAAGACCAGGAGAATGTACATTTCACTTTTAAATGTTCATTCGTAAATGAATTGAAAATCGATCAGAGTGTTTCTCACAATGGTGTGTGTCTTACAGTTGTCAGTATGACGGACGAAACCTATACGGTTACTGCTATGAAGGAAACTTTGGATCGCTCCAACTTAGGATTACTGAAAGTGGGAGATGAGGTGAATGTTGAGCGTAGCATGATGATGAACGGACGTCTGGATGGACATATTGTTCAAGGGCATGTGGACCAAACAGCTAACTGTATCGATATAAAGGATGCAGAAGGCAGCTATTATTTTACTTTTCAATATGCTTTTGATAAGGAAATGGCAACTCGTGGTTATATAACAGTAGATAAAGGTTCGGTAACAGTGAATGGTGTGAGTCTGACTGTATGTAATCCTACTGACAACACTTTCCAGGTAGCTATAATCCCTTATACATTTGAACATACTAACTTCCATACTTTCAAAGTAGGAAGCGTGGTTAACTTGGAGTTTGATATCATTGGCAAGTATATCAGTCGTATGATACAATATAAATAGAGATACCGATAAGTACTTCTTAAAAGAAAAAACGTCTACTTCTTGGAAGCAGACGTTTTTTCTTTTTATTTAATAGTACGTGCCGGTGGAATAGGAGCATCCATTATTGCACGAGTATTTGGCTGATCGTACTTAGGACCCGGTATTAGCGGACTGTAATACAAAACGTGGCGCATGCGCTCGCGTTGGTCAGGAGTGAATTCGTTACCCCAAGTCCAAACGTAGTCCATGATATTGCGCGAAGAGAATTCGCTGCCTGTGATACTGGTACGTTTTATTAATTCGGAAAACTTCCTGTCTTTCGATGGTGTAGTTGTATTGTACACATCCAACCATTCTTCATACCCTTTGCGGTCGTAGTTTGGGGTGTCTTCACAATAATCGGTATCCTCACGCCAACTTATCTTTTTTTCCTCATTATCCACTCCAAAAGCATGATACAAACCGATGTAGTGAGCTAGCTCATGAGCGATTGTTACGGTTATATCAGCGGGGTCAGCGTAACCATACTCCGGCATCCGGTCAATGTAACTATTATTGATAGATACGCAGTGAGGATAATCCAATTTGGAGTTGGCAAAGTATCTGTCTCCGCTATAGAGGCCGTCCAGTGGGTGGCGGGAAGATGCGTAAGGAATGTAAGATATACCTAAAACATTATCTTCTTCAAATGTATAGAGAAAGATGTTGATGTATTTGTTTAGATCCCATAGTAAAGGAATAGCTTCTTTATTATCTGCACTCATAAAGTCGTCGCAGCTCATCACCGGAGTACTCCATTTGATACGGTTTATACCGGGTTCGGCAAGGGTTTTTCCATTAGGATCCGTGGTAGCCATTACGAATTCAAGATTGAGGTTGACACTTTGCTTTTCTTTATCGCCATCATCGAATGTATTGGCGTATTTCTGATTACAGATACTGATGATTTGGGCTAGCAAATCTGCGTTAGGGTTTTGATTTGCATCGTTTGCATTAGTGTATAGGACATGGAAAATGACTGGTAACTTATAATGGTTTTCAGCATCTTGGGTGACTTTAACTTTGAGGGTGACGGTAGGGGCAGTGATAGTAAGGATAGCATTTCGTTCCTGAGAACTCTCGTTGGAAGTGAGGTGGATACTCAATGTAGCTTTGCCGGTACCTTGTAGCTTATTGGGTACGCACCAAGTGGCGTCACTGCTGACTTCCCAATTATCTTGACTGTTAATCTCAAGAGTAATGTCTGTTTCGGTAGACGCTACATCGAACGAATTGGCGGAAAGAGTCATCTTATCGACATCGTTATCTTCCTTACATGCTCCAACTGCGAAAAGTAGGAGAATAGATAATATCAGAAATAAAGGATTGGTTTTCATGAAATTTAAAAATTAAACTGTTTGGGCAAAGATAACTCTTTTCCTAATTAAACAGAATAATTCTTTCATTAGTTCGGGCTATTCTGCAATTTATAAGTCTTTCAGTAAAACTTTGCTTGCACTCCTATAATATTCTTCCCGTGCATCGAGCAAAGCTCTCCATTGTCCACTGAATTCATTCTCTTTGTCAATCTTGAAGTCTTCGGAACCATGTGTATCCAGTCTATCTAGTAAGAGGGCTACATTAAGTTTGTTGATGTCTATTGAAGGCTGATAAGCGATGTCTTCGCTTTTTTCATCGGTCACCACTTCATGTAACAGATTTATTTCCTGCAACTCATAGAGGGTTTGATTCGTCAGACGTATTGGAATCTGGCACTCTTCGGAAATGTCTTCTGCGGTATATGGAGGAAGATCGGTTTCAAAACGCTTCGCTATGAGGGACATAATGAGGATAGAAATAAAATCACGGTATCGGCGGCTGATATTGCGTGCATCTTTATCGAAACTGAAGTTCCTTATATTTTGTCCGGCATACGTCAATTCTGCACCAAAGAGGCAGATAGTCCAGGAGATTTGCATCCACAACAAGAACATCGGAAGAGCGGCAAAGCTACCATAGATTGCATTATAACGGGATACCCACAACTGGCTGCTAATGTACAGGAACTGAAAAGCCTGATGCGCTGTACCTGCCAGAATACCTGATATTAATGCATGCTTGAACTTGACTTTTGTATTAGGCATGTAAACGTATAGCCCGGTAAACATAAACCAAGTCAATGCAAAAGGAATCAGCCTGACTAAGAACTTACTGAGTGGAGCAAGTAGGGCAAAGTCCGCTACATTTTTTAGCATCGTACTCATGAAGATAGAAAGACCTCCGGATACAACAAGCAAGATGGGTATCAACAAAAGCATGGAGAAGTAATCTGTGATTTTGCGGAACATACTGCGTGCTTTCTTTACCTGCCAAATGCGGTTGAAGGTGATTTCCATGTTGTTGATCAAGTTGAGTACCGACCACAACAACATAACCAAACCCACTCCGATAAATATTCCGCTTTTGGTTTGCGACAAGTATGAGTTTACAAATTGCAGGATAACTTCGGTTGTTTCTGTTGGACCACCAAAACCGCTGATTATTTGATTCTCCATCAGGCTGTCGAATCCAAAACCACGTGCTATGGCAAACAAGATAGCAAGTATGGGCACAATGGCTAGTAAAGTACTATACGTAAGTGCTGATGCCTTATTGACGAGCCGGTCTTTAGTAAAACGGTTGATGCAAAGATAAATGGTCTTTATGATATTGTACACCGAGAATGTAGTCCGGGTGACTTCATCTTCCGTAATACGCCAAATGTCGTAAGTGAGGAATTTCCAAAGTTTGGCTATTCGTTGGTCCATTGAACTTAAATTACAGATTACTAACTACTAATTACGAAATACATACTACAAAACACTTGGTGATGTGATAATGTTAAGGCACAGTCGTAATTTGTATTTAGTAATTCGTAATTATTAAAAAAAAGCAGTCAGTCTGTAAGCCGAGTTCTGTTCCTTATATAATAAGGTGTCTATCATTTATCTGAGCCGCATGTCACCACACAGGCTTTAGCGGTCTACCCTCCGACATGGAGCGAGCAACTCTCATAACGTCGGTATACATGACCTTACAACTCCTAAGACACACAGCCCTTGTGTCACCACAAGACTGGTGGGCTCTTACCCCACCTTCTCACCCTTACCGTAGCCTGAAAGACTAAGGCGGTTATTTTCTTCTGCGTTACTCTACCCTCACGGACAGCTTTCTGTTAGGAAGTAGGATGCTCTATGTTGCCCGGACTTTCCTCATACGCACGAGGCGCAAGCGACAGACCGACCAACTGCTTTAGGAGGGCAAAGATACGAAATAGCAGGAGAGGGCACAACTTTTTAATGATAAATTCTATTTCGCTGATTTAAGCACCATGTATGAAACTTGATTCAAGGAACGAGGTTATGTTTTATTTGGAATGGAGAACCTCTTCTACTTTTTCGTTAATTCCCGATCCTCGAAGCTGATTGTCTATGATGGTTCCGTCCGGTCCTATGAGCATGATTCGTGGGATACCTGAAAAACCATATAGTTTCATCGGGGTCATGCCTGCATTAATCATTCCTTTCCAATTTATTTCGTGATTCTTAAACATCTTTTGGGAGTTTTCCGGTTTATCCCATACGGCAACCGTTACCATATCAAACTGTTCTCCCTTGTACTGCTCATAAATATTTTTCAGATTAGGAATTTCTGCCAGACATGGTGCACACCAGCTGGCACTGAAGTCAACAATTACATATTTGCCTTTTCCCACATAATCTGACAGCCTAACTTTATTTCCTTCTAAATCTTCTGCCTCAAAATCTATGAAAGGATTACCGGGGGACATCTTACGCGAGGTATTGATTTGAGCTATTTGTTCCTTAATTTGCTGACGTGAAAGAATCCATTCTCCCAAATAAGGATAAATCTCATCTAAGCTCTTCGGTGAAGCCCAACAGAAATAGGCTTGACAAATGGCAGCTCCTAATTCGTTATTCGAGTTTTGGAGGATGAACGGTTTTAAAGTTCTGCATCGTATGCGTTCTTGTGTTTTTATATCATCCAACTCATTCTGCCGTTTAATGCGTTCCTCTCTACTTATGTTTTTATCTTTAATAATGCTTTGTCGGATAGAATCCAACTCATTATGTATCTGGTCTTCCGCTTTACTCATTTGGGCGTACCTCTCATTCAAAAGCGTACCCGAAGGGAAATTATGTGTGAGCATATCTACATGTATTTCACCTTTTTCTATGATGAAATTGGCATAAGTTCCGGCTCCTTCTATCCGGCAATACATAGCGCTGTCAGCGGTACCATTATACAGGAACGAATTACCGACTATTTTTATAGTATCTATAAGCTTGTTATTGTCATAGCGTTGTATGCTAACTTTAGCACCATCAAAAGTTTTCGAAGGTAGTTTTCCTTTCAATGTGTATGAAAAAGTAGTTTGTGCATAGCTCTGCACAGATAATAGGCAGGTGATAAATAAGAGTATATTTTTCATAAATCAAATATTTAGTGTTTGGTAACTGATAAAAGAAGTATTACTTTTCTTTGGTACGCAAAATACACATTTTATTATAAGAAATGAAATCTGAAATCGAAAAATAACTATCTTTAGTCTTCTGTATAGTCATGAACTATCCTTAGCCATTGTCTCTAACTCTTTATGTTTAATAAATCTGAAAATATGTATCTCTTTCGGAAATATTTTGTAGCTTTGCTAACACTAACAACCCCCAAATAAATGTAGCCCATGAAAACGTTATCTTCCTTTTTGGCTTTATTTCTCTTTATTCCTCTTTTTGCGTTCGCTTCGGAAGTAGGAGACCGTACTTTACCTGTAGAAGTGGCACAACTCTCTGACAGTTTGAAACGTGTATATGCTCCGGACAAGCGTGTGGCTCTGTTCGATGTAGATTATTCTTTTGCCGGTAAATACGTGATGTTACGTGGTGTAACTACTTCGGCAGAAGCAAAAGCGGCATTGTTGCAAGGATTGGCAAAGGCAAATTACAAAGTGATGGATTGCCTGCAACTCTTGCCTGATGAGGAAGGGTTGGAAGGTAAAACCTACGGTATTATAAATGTATCAGTAGCTAATCTGCGTGTAGATCCTGATTTTTCTTCGGAAATGATGACCCAAGGCTTGATGGGAATGCCCATACGGGTACTGCAACGTGATGGCTGGTATCGTATTCAGACCCCGGACAATTACATCACATGGGTTCACTCAGTAGGCATTCATCCGGTTACTAAAGCGGAACTGACTGCATGGAATAATGCAGAAAAAATAGTGGTGACTTCGCATTACGGATTTGTTTATTCCCAACCAGATCAAAACTCACAAACCATCTCAGATGTTGTTGCTGGTAATCGTTTGAAGTGGGAGGGAACAAAAGGTGCTTACTATAAAGTGACTTATCCTGATGGTCGTCAAGGTTATATCTCCAAATCGATTTCCATGCCTGAGAAGAAATGGCGTGCAGGTTTGAAGCAAGATGCTGCCAGCATTATCCATACAGCTCATACATTGATGGGAGTTCCTTATCTTTGGGCAGGTACTTCCTCTAAGGGAATAGATTGCAGTGGATTCATGCGTACTATTCTTTTTATTCACGACATCATTATTCCGCGTGATGCTTCTCAGCAGGCATACGTAGGCGAACATATTGATATTGCGCCGGATTTCAGTAATCTGCAACCCGGTGACTTGATTTTCTTTGGACGTAAAGCAACGCCTGAACGCAAGGAACGTGTAGTACATGTAGGAATGTATATCGGTAATAAACGTTTCATACATTCGCAAGGTGATGTGCATATCAGCAGTTTTGCACCAACAGATGAGTTGTTTGATGAATACAACCTCGGACGTCTTTTATTTGCAACCCGTGTACTACCTTATATAAATAAGGAAACACCGCTCAATACAACAGCTACCAATCCATATTATAAATGGTAGACCGAACATTAAATATTAATCATTAAATATAATACCACATGCAAAATCGAAGAGATTTTCTGAAAACCGCTGCTTTTGCCACACTTGGCTCAGGCGTGGCTATTAATAGTGTTTTTGCAGGAGAAAACAATAGTCCCTCCTTGTTTAACATTAATAAGAGCGGAGTAACTCCGAAAATGAAACTGAACTTCTTTCCATACGAGTTGAAACTACGTCATGTATTTACGGTGGCTACATACTCACGTACTACTACTCCGGATGTACAGGTGGAAATAGAATATGATGGTATTACCGGTTATGGCGAAGCATCTATGCCTCCTTATTTGCAACATGAGTTAGGCACGATGGATAGCGTGTTGGCTTTCTTGAAGAAAGTGCAAGACACTATTGGCCAGTTCTCCGATCCTTATCAACTGGAAGATATTCTGGCTTATATAGACAGTCTTTCTCCCGGAGATGCTGCTGCAAAAACTGCGGTTGATATAGCGCTTCACGATCTTGTAGGCAAGATGCTGCAAGCACCATGGTATAAAATATGGGGATTGGATAAGGAAAAAGCTCCTTCAACTACATTTACTATTGGCATAGATACGCCGGACGTAGTACGCGAAAAGACAAAAGAATGCATCGGGAAATTTAATATTCTTAAAGTGAAATTGGGACGTGAAAACGACAAAGAGATGATTGAAACCATACGTTCAGTCACCAGCCTTCCAATAGCTGTAGATGCTAATCAGGGATGGACCGACCGGAAGTATGCCCTCGATATGATTCACTGGCTAAAAGAAAAAGGCATTGTTATGATAGAACAACCCATGCCCAAGGAGCAATTGGATGATATAGCTTGGGTTACCCAACAAAGCCCGTTGCCAATATTTGCCGACGAATCTGTACAACGCCTGAAAGATGTGGCTGCATTGAAAGGTGCATTTACTGGTATCAATATCAAGTTGATGAAATGCACCGGTATGCGTGAAGGCTGGAAAATGGTGAACCTAGCACATGCTTTGGGCATGCGCGCCATGGTAGGTTGTATGACTGAAACCTCTTGTGCTTGTTCTGCTGCCGCCCAATTCTCTCCGGCTGTTGACTTTGCTGATTTGGATGGGAATTTGTTGATTGCCAACGACCGTTTCAAAGGAATGGAAGTGGTAAGAGGCAAGATAACATTACCCGATTTGCCCGGTATTGGAGTCGTTAAATTGTAATCACTATTCACTATGAAAAACTTATTATATATCGTTTTCTTATTCATTCTTGCTTCTGCTTGCAACACGAAGCCGGAGAACCAGTCTTATAGCTGGGATGAAGACCTTCACCAGCGCCTGCTTACTGATTTTTGTATGACGGAAGCTCAAGTGAAAGATTACATCCGCAAGTATATTCCTGATGTTACGGATGAGCAGATGCATCAATGGGAAGCTTCTAAAGCTTTGGAATGCATGACTCTGGATGGTGAAAAACGTTATTTCCGTAATGCCGGTCCTAACTTGTTTCGTGTAGATTCTGCCTGTTATGATATTAAGATAGCAAAAGAAGGAACTGCTTTGGGAGGTAGCGAAAAAGTGAATATGGAAAACTTGCCCGAGATTATTGCTGCGGCTAAAAAAGAAGGAAATCCCATTGTCGCCCCCAAACGTATGCGCGTTACTTATACCTTAACGGTAGACACTAATGCCGTACCTGCCGGAAAAGTAATCCGTTGTTGGTTGCCGTTCCCTCGTGCCGATCAAGCACGTCAACAGGATGTTAAGTTTATCTCTGCTAGTGAATCGGAATATACTTTCTCTCCCAAAGATAGCCGCCACAGTACACTCTATATGGAGAAACGCGCTGTTAAAGGTGCACCGACTGTATTCTCCGAAACATTTGAATATACATCCAACGGCGAATGGTTCAATCTGAAAGCGGAAGATGTTCTGCCTTACGATACAACTTCTGCTTTATATAAAGAATATACAGCCGAACGTGAGAAACATATTATCTTTTCACCTCGCTTGCGTGAACTTGCTGCCAAATTGACAGCCGGCGAAACTAATCCTTATTTAAAAGCCAAACGTATTTTCCGTTGGGTAAATGATAACTTTCCATGGGCGTCCGCACGCGAGTACTCCACTATAGAGAATATTCCGGAATATGTGCTTGACAACCGTCATGGTGATTGTGGTCAGGTAAGCCTGTTGTTTATCACTCTTTGCCGTATCAGCGGTATTCCGGCACACTTTCAGAGTGGTTTCATGATGCATCCACGCGCATGGAATCTGCACGATTGGGCGGAAATTTATTTTGAAGGTGTAGGATGGGTGCCGGCCGATCAATCATTCGGTATTCCTACTTTTGCCCGTAATGCCGATGAAGAGAACTTCTTCCTAGGTGGGATTGACTCTTGGCGCATGATCGTAAATACGGATTTCGGTATGCCGTTAGTCCCCGAAAAGAAATACCCACGCAGTGAGACTGTAGATTTCCAGCGTGGCGAGGTGGAATGGGAGGGAGGCAATCTCTACTTCCCGCAATGGGACTATCACATGGACATTAATTATCTGAATTACTAAGTATTTACGTCTTCTCTAAACAGATCATCTGTTTAGCCCAAATGCATCATCTGTTTGCCCCAAACGCATCATTCGTTTGCTCCAAACAGATGATGCGTTTTTTCTATACTCTATATGTCAGTCTTTTAACAGTCAGTAATCGTGCATAAATGCTAAATTGTCAGTCTCCGTCGTTAACCGCTGTTAAGTCCCAAATAGTCACTGTTAAAAGTGGACAAAAAAGAGTGACAAGCGGAATAACTGAACGTTTTTTGTCGTTATTTTAACGTCGAAAGGTTAAATGAGATTTGAATATTAACAATTAAAGATCGAATAAAATTAGTATGAAACAGACAACAAAAAACATCCTTGGAGTTGCGGCTATCGTGCTCCTGAGCTCGGGAGTGGCTGGTATCACCACTTATAAGATGCTGAAGAAGGAAAGACCTGCCGCATTCAGCGAATTGTTCGAACAGAATCCTGGCAATTTGAAGCTAGCAGCATACAATGCAGTAGATGCTCAGCCTGTGGATTTGACTCAAGCTGCGGAGAACTCAGTTCACGCTGTAGTACATATACGTGCAAAACAATTGGCTAAAACTCAAACTGTACAAGGTGGTGGCGGTATGCCGGAGGATATCTTCGAATTCTTCTTTGGTGGCCGTGGTCAGCAACGTCAGATGCAGACTCAGCCTCGTGTCGGATTTGGTTCTGGTGTTATCATCTCCAAAGATGGTTATATCGTAACTAACAACCACGTAGTGGAAGGTGCAGATGAAATAACCGTTAAGTTGAATGACAATCGCGAATTGATAGGTCGTATTATCGGTACTGATCCCAGCACTGACTTGGCTTTGATTAAGATTGAAGGTGATGATTTTCCGACTTTGCCGGTTGGTGACTCCGAAGCACTGAAAGTAGGAGAGTGGGTATTGGCAGTAGGTAATCCGTTCAACCTGAACTCTACCGTAACAGCCGGTATTGTAAGTGCAAAAGCACGTTCTATCGGTGGACAAGCATCCAATGGACAAGGAGCGAATATTCAATCGTTCATTCAGACTGATGCTGCCATCAATCAAGGTAATAGTGGTGGTGCACTCGTTAATGCCAGAGGTGAACTGGTAGGTATCAATGCGATGCTTTACTCACCGACAGGCGCTTATTCCGGTTACGGATTTGCAATCCCCACCAGTATGATGACCAAAGTAATTGCTGACTTGAAACAATTCGGTACTGTGCAACGTGCTCTTCTAGGTATCAAAGGTAGTGCTTTGGATACAGACTTACAAACCGATGAAAGATGGGCTGAAGAACTGAAAAAGAAGGCCGAAGAACTTGGCGTGAAAGAAGGTGTAATAGTTGCCGAAGTTGTTGACGGCGGTTCTGCTGCAGGTATTTTGAAAGAAAATGATGTCATTGTATCATTGGATGGTAAGAGAATCAGTAAATTCACCGATTTGCAAGAAACTTTAGCTAAGCATCGTCCGGGTGATAAAGTGAAGGTGAAGGTAGTTCGTAACAAAAAGGAACAAGAGTTTGAACTCACCTTGAAGAACGAACAAGGAACTACGAAAGTTGTAAAAGATGCCGGAATGGAAATCTTAGGCGCAGCCTTCAAGCCTGTATCTCCTGAAATGAAGAAACAACTGAATCTGGGTTATGGTCTCGAAGTAACCGGTGTTTCTGGTGGTAAAATGGCTGATGCTGGTATCAGAAAAGGGTTCATCATCTTGAAAGCTAATAATGTTCAGATGAAATCAGTTGATGATATGGAAAATGTGATGAAAGCCGCAGTGAAATCTCCTGATCAGGTATTGTTTATCACCGGTATGTTCCCGTCAGGTAAACGTGCAAGCTTTGCAGTAGATTTAACTCAAGAATAAAAAATAGGATCAACTAGGTAAGAAGATTGTAATTTAAGCAAACAAAAACGAAAAAAGGGTGTCGTCATAATACTTGTCGACATCCTTTTTGTTATAAGGGATAAGATATAAATTAGGTGAAAAAGTTAACATATAATGTACGTAACAAAATATTTTATCGTAACTTTGCAACCCAAATCTGTTTTATAAGAATGAGACAACTAAAAATTACAAAAAGTATCACTAACAGAGAGAGCGCTTCTCTAGACAAGTATTTGCAGGAAATCGGTCGCGAAGACCTCATTACTGTCGAAGAAGAGGTGGAGCTCGCTCAGCGCATCCGCAAGGGTGACCGTATTGCGCTTGAAAAGCTGACACGTGCCAATTTGCGTTTCGTTGTATCTGTGGCCAAACAGTACCAGAACCAAGGTTTGAGTTTGCCTGACTTAATTAATGAAGGCAATTTAGGACTGATTAAGGCTGCCGAAAAATTCGATGAGACACGTGGTTTCAAGTTTATCAGTTACGCAGTATGGTGGATACGTCAGTCCATTTTGCAAGCTTTGGCAGAGCAGTCTCGTATCGTGCGTCTTCCGTTGAACCAGGTTGGTTCGCTGAACAAAATCAGCAAAGCCTTCTCTAAGTTCGAACAAGAAAACGAACGTCGTCCGTCTCCCGAAGAACTTGCTGATGAGCTGGAAATCCCTGTTGATAAAATCTCTGACACGTTGAAGGTTTCCGGTCGCCATATTTCGGTAGACGCGCCTTTCGTTGAAGGAGAAGACAACAGCTTGCTTGATGTGCTGGTCAACGATGACTCCCCCATGGCGGACCGCTCATTAGTGAACGAGTCTCTTGCGAGGGAAATTGATAGAGCACTTTCTACGTTAACCGAGCGCGAAAAAGAAATCATACAGATGTTTTTCGGCATCGGACAACAAGAAATGACATTAGAAGAAATCGGCGACAAATTCGGTCTTACCCGTGAGCGTGTACGTCAGATTAAAGAAAAGGCAATAAGAAGATTAAGACAAAGTAATCGTAGCAAATTGCTCAAATCTTATTTGGGATAAATAAGAAATATCAGTTTCCGACAAATAGAAGGAATTAAAAACCGGTCTGTCTTTTATAGATAGCCGGTTTTTTTGTTATCTTTGCCCCGATTGGCAATTTTAAATTGGCAATTCATAATTTATAAATCATAATTCATAATTTAATGAAATACATTCGGATTATTTTTGCTGTAGCTTTGGCTTTTATGTTTTGCTCGGCATTTACTCTCAAAAACAAAGAGAAGCAAGTGTATGCATTTGGTGTTGCTGCTTCTTTCAATGACTCAGTGGTATATTGTACTGAAATTCAAGTATTGGATAGTGCAGAATTGGACAAGAATGGCTTTTTGCCCAAACGCGAGTTATATACCTATCAGTTGAAAAATCATTTAGAATATGAAATGAAGAAACCTGATTATACCTGTATGATCTATTTCTCTGAAAGTAAAAGCAAACTTGAAAAAGAGGCTTCAAAAGTAAAAGGCAAATATAAGAAGGGAAATGGTCAGGTTTTGCAAACAGTGACTTCGGCAGATTTTACTTTTAAGAAACCTCAAGACTAATTTTCAAATCAAATCGGTTTTTCATTTGTTGTTATGACATGAATACTAAGTTGTATATATTATTATGGATTTGTTGCTCTGCCTTGCTAGTTGCATGTGAGAGCGATAATCCAATACCTGAACCTCCAGTTAGTGGCTCTCGTACGGTTTTGATTTATTTAGCGGCCGATAATAGTTTGGATAGACAGGTTGCTGCGGATCTTGCAGAAATGAAAGAAGGTATAGCAAAGTTGGATGGCTCTAATATGCATTTATTGGTTTATTTTGATACCGGTTCCTCCCCGCGTCTTGTGGAATTGAAAAAGAAGAATGGAGAGGTAATAGAAAATCTGATAAAATCGTACGAATCACGTAATTCTGTTGGTACAGCTGAAACAATAGAAGTTTTTAATGAAGTATTTTCCAGTGGTCAATTCCCGGCAGAAAGTTATGGGTTGGTTTATTGGTCGCATGGTGATGGCTGGGTACCTAACCCTCTTCCTTCTTCAAGATGGATTGGTCAGGATGTAGGTAGTGGAGCTTATATGAATATCTCAGATTTGGTTACAATTCTAAAAAGTGCCCCTCATTTCGATTTTATCTTGTTCGATGCATGTTTTATGCAATCTATCGAAGTAGCTTATGCGCTGCGCAATTACACGGATTATTTAATTGGCTCCCCTACTGAGATTCCCGGACCTGGTGCATGTTATGATATGCTTGTTCCTGCTATGTTTGCTGCTGGAGATGTAGCAATGAAAACTGCTGCTGCCTATTATACTCCTTATGAGGAAACTTATACCGGAAAAACTCCGATTTCTAATGATAACTGGACTGCAGGTGTATCTGTTTCTCTACTGAAGAGTTCAGAACTAGAACCTCTGGCAAATTTGACTAAACAAGTTTTGTCAGATGCTGTAAATGATGCAGAGCTTCGTTCTAAAGTCTTTGATTATGACAAGCGTTCGTCTTTTTACGGCCATATAGGTTATTATGATATGGTGGAAATGGTACGCTTATTGACAGATAATGCCAGCTTCACTGCCTGGAAACAAGCCTATGATGCTGCACAGCTCTATTGGGCCACTACTCCAAAGAATTTTTCCAGCTTTACCTATAATGTATTTTCAATGGAAGGTACCAATGGTATTTCCCATTATATTCCATCTTCTAACAGTTCAGCTATCAATATCGCATATCGTTCTACTGAGTGGTATGAAGCAGCAGGACTTTCAAAACTTGGTTGGTAAATCACATTTCAACGTTATTGATTACACGTCTTTATACAGATAAGTCTTTTTTATAATCTGTATAAATACGTGTTTTTATTATACTATAGCTATTAAAAATAAGTCAGTTAACATTATTTTCCAATGGAAATTATTTTATTATAGAAATAATTGCTTTATTTGTATCGTAAAACGTAAAAACAAAGAATTATGAAATATGTAATCATTGGCGGTGTGGCAGGTGGAGCTACTGCAGCCGCCCGATTGAGAAGAGTAGATGAAATGGCTGAAATTATTTTATTGGAAAAAGGACCTTACATCTCGTATGCTAACTGTGGTTTACCTTATTATATAGGTGGTGTCATAACTGATCGTGAAAAATTGCTGGTACAAACGCCGAAATCTCTCGGAAAGCGTTTTCGTATCGATGTGCGGGTGCAGAATGAGGTGCTTGCCATTCATCCCGAAACTAAAACCGTCACCATACGTCGTGCTGGTGGAGAAGAATACGAAGAAAGTTATGACAAACTGTTGTTGTCTCCGGGAGCCAATCCCGTAAAACCACCCTTGGAAGGAATTAATTCTGAAGGTATTTTCACTCTGCGAAATGTGGAAGATACTGACCATATTAAAGCTTATATTGCAGACAAACATGTGAAACGTGCTGTAGTTGTAGGTGCCGGATTTATTGGACTAGAAATGGCTGAAAATCTGCATCATGCAGGCATAAATGTTTCTATTGTCGAAATGGGTAATCAGGTAATGGCACCTATTGACTTTTCTATGGCTGCGCCTATTCATCAGCATTTGTTGCAAAAAGGTGTTTCTCTATATTTAGAAGAAGGCGTAACTCACTTTCAGCGTACCGATCAGGGAATAACCGTTTTCCTGAAGAGTGGTAAAACGATACCTGCCGATATGGTGTTGCTTTCCATCGGTGTGCGTCCTGCAACTGCATTGGCCGTACAAGTTGGTTTGAAATTAGGAGAAACGGGTGGTATTTGGGTGGACGGGCATCTGGAAACATCTGTGAAAGATATTTATGCTGTTGGCGATGCCATTGAATATCCCCATCCACTGACCGGCAAACCTTGGCTTAATTATCTGGCAAATCCTGCCAATCGCCAGGGACGTATTGTTGCAGATAATATGGTGTTTGGTAATATAGTTACCTATGAAGGCGCTATCGGTACTTCTATCGCTAAAGTTTTCGATATGACAGTAGCTTCTACCGGACTTGCTGCCAAGCGTTTGAAGCAGTGGGACATGGAGTATCAGAGTTCTGTAACTCATTCTGCCTCTCATGCTGGTTATTATCCGGATGCATTGCCTCTGACGTTGAAACTGACTTTCCATCCCAAAACCGGTAAACTTTACGGTGCACAATGTATAGGTTACGAAGGTGTAGACAAACGCATTGACCAGATATCGGAGCTTATTAAACACGGTGGTACGGTATACGATCTTATGGAAACGGAACATGCATACGCACCTCCTTTCTCTTCTGCCAAAGACCCGATTGCCATTGGTGGCTATGTGGCATCCAATATTATCAGTGGTGCAATGCCTGCTATTTCATGGCGTGAACTGGTGGAACAGAATGATCAAATGATATTGATAGATACTCGTACTCCGGAAGAATATTCTTTCGGCACTATTCCGGGAGCAGTTAATATACCGTTGGATGAAATGCGGGAGCACCTTTCTGAGATCCCCAAGGATAAGCCTATAGTGTTTTTCTGTGCAGTAGGTTTGCGTGGCTATTTGGCTCAACGCATTTTGATGGGACGTGGTTATCACAATGTTCGTAATTTGATAGGCGGATATAAGACTTATTCTACGAGTGTGACTCCTATACCAAGTTCTGTGGTAGAGACTTCTGCTGCTATGCCCTCAGTTTCGCCGGAATCGGATGTATCTCTTACCTCTGCATCGAGAAAGGAGACTTTGAAAATCAATGCGTGTGGTTTGCAGTGTCCCGGTCCCATTATGCAGGTAAAGAAGGCAATAGATAGCATAGCTACCGGTGAGCGTGTGGAAATTATAGCAACCGATGCCGGTTTTGCCCGTGATGCTTCTGCCTGGTGTGATACTACCGGCAATAAGTTGGTTGATAAGCATGAAGAAAAGGGCCGTTATACCGTTGTCATAGAGAAAGGTGATCCGGATTGCGTATGCCCTTCCAATGTCCATACAGGCGGGGGTAGGGGAAAGACTCTGATTTTATTCAGTGATGACTTGGATAGGGCGTTGGCAACGTTTGTTTTGGCAAATGGTGCGGCTGCAACGGGGCAGAATGTAACTATCTTTTTTACTTTTTGGGGATTGAATGTACTGAAGAAGGTGCAAAAACCAAAAGTACAGAAGGACTTTTTTGGAAAAATGTTTGGTATGATGTTGCCGTCCAGTTCGCTGAAACTCAAACTATCGCAGATGAATATGTTTGGTATGGGTAGTCGCATGATGCGTTTTCTGATGAAACGTAAAGGAGTAGATTCACTGGAATCTTTGCGTTCGCAAGCATTGGCGCAGGGGGTAGAGTTCATTGCTTGTCAGATGTCTATGGATATGATGGGTATCCAACGTGAAGAATTATTGGATCAAGTAACCATAGGTGGTGTAGCAACTTACATGGAACGTGCAGACAAAGCCAATGTGAACCTTTTCATATAGAAGCAATTTTATAAACGGAATATTATCTATTTTTGCACCATTAAAGAAAAAAGAGAAGAAAACGATATGGAGACTTTATGTAAAATCCGTGATATCTATCGGTCGATTGCCGAGTTTGAAGTACAGTTTATGCAAGTGTATGATCTTTCACTGAATGAAGGAATGTTGCTGTGCACCTTGATGAATCGTCCAAAGCTTACTTCCAGTGAGATAGCGGAGGCTTTGGGGTTGTCTGCCTCCAACACCTCAAAGGTAATTCGTTCCGTAGAAGATAAGAAGTTGATTACCCGTCTCATTGGCAAAGAGGATAAGCGCCAGATGCATTTTACGCTAACTTCGGAAGGGAAGAGCCGTATTACTGATATCAAGAATGCTGCTTTTAAGATGCCTGATTTGTTGCAGCAAGTAGTTAATATAGTTTAGTATTAATCAGCATTTCGCATATTCCAGATAGGAAATTAATATCGTGTTTGTAAGAAGTTAACTTCGTGCGGACACGATATTAATTCTTTGTATTACACGATGTTAATACCTTGTAAAACATGATATTAAATTCTTGTACTATATGGCGATCACTTTTTATTTGGTGGGTGTTTAATTAAGAATGTATTATCCTATGTTTTAATTATAGCTATTTATATCTGTTATGCATCTTTCTATTGCTTGTTCTTATATATTATAGCTTTTAGCAAGGGCGATGAAGATGTAAGAACCTTCACCGCTTTTTTTTGTAATTGTTTGTATAAGTAATATAGTTTCATTTTCTTTGCAGTATTAACTAAAATAATACCCCCAATTTATTATGAAAATGAAATGCACATTTTTTTTGGCTACAGGATTACTTTGTAGTTTCATAACATCAGCTCAGGTTATTAATATCTTTCCGCAACCTCAACAGTTGACAACCAGTAATAACGTTATTACTTTGCCAGATACTTATCAATTAGTTGGTGAAACCGAGGCGAATGTATATGCTGTAAATAAACTGAAGACACTTCTTGCCAGCAAACAGGCTGACAATGAAGATTTCCAAATCATTATAGGTGAGAAAGGCGATAAATCTATCCGTAAATACGCTCGTCTTATACCTAATTGTGCAGAGGGGTATTATCTATCTGTTACAGTGAATTCAATCATTATAGCAGGACAAGATGAAAGAGGCACATTCTATGGTGTGCAGACTTTGAAACAACTCTTGAAGGATAACCAACTGCCTGAAGTAGAAATCAAAGACTTCCCATCCGTCGGTTCACGCGGTGTAGTAGAGGGGTTCTATGGTATACCATGGAGTCATGAAGCACGCCTGCGCCAATTGGAGTTTTATGGTGACAACAAGATGAATACTTATATATATGGCCCGAAGGATGATCCCTATCATAGTGCTCGTTGGCGTGAACCTTATCCTGAAAATGAAGCTAAACAGTTACAAGAGCTTGTGCAGATTGCAAAAGAAAACGAGGTGAATTTCGTTTGGGCCATCCATCCGGGACAAGACATTAAATGGAATGAAACAGATCGTGGCTTGGTACTTGATAAATTTGAGAAGATGTATGCATTAGGAATACGTTCGTTTGCTGTTTTCTTTGACGATATCACCGGTGAAGGAACCAAAGCGGAGAAACAGGCTGAATTACTAAACTACCTTGATAAGAACTTTGTCAAAGTGAAGAAAGATGTGACTCCCCTTATTATGTGTCCTACGGAGTATAATAAAAGTTGGTCGAATCTTGAAAAAGGTTACCTGCCAACTTTGGGAAAAGATTTGAATAAAAGCATACATATAATGTGGACCGGCGACCGTGTTGTATCGGATATAACTAAGGAAGGCATTCAGTGGATTAATGCTGCCATCAAACGTCCAGCTTATATTTGGTGGAATTTCCCAGTCTCCGATTATGTACGTGACCGTCTATTGCTAGGTCCTGTTTATGGTAACGCTACTGATATTGCCAATGAAATGTCGGGCTTTGTTTCAAATCCGATGGAACATGCCGAAGCTTCGAAAATTGCTATATTCGGAGTAGCTGATTATGCCTGGAATCCTTCGAAATATGATAGTCAGGCTGCTTGGAAGAATGCATTCCGTGTTGTTTTACCAGATGCTTCGGACGAACTGGAGTTTTTTGCAATGCATAATTCAGATTTAGGAGAAAACGGGCATAAATACCGCCGTGAAGAATCCAATGATATACAACCAATAGCTCAGCGCTTCTTGCAAAGTTACACAACTAATGGCAATTTTGATAAAAAAGATGTGACCGCTTTGTTTGAACTATTTGATCACATGAAAGAGAGCAGCGACATTTTGATGACAAGCACCGGAAATGTACCTCTTATTCAAGAAATTACTCCTTGGTTGTATCAATTTAAGCTGTTAGGAGAAGAAGGTACAGCAGTGTTTGCTATGGTTCAGGCCTTTGAAAATGATAATCCGGCTCTTTTTGTGCGGAAATATAACCAAGTACATTCATTGCAGCAACAAATATCCAACTTGAATAAAACATATAATCAGAATTCTTCCCAACCGGGAATGAAAACAGCGACTAAAGTTGTAAAACCGCTTATTGACGAGACTTTTATTCAAGCTGTGAAACTTTATAACGAAAAATACAAAGGTAATTTGTAGAAGTCATACGTTTGGTAAATTGAGATATGCAGAAATTATTGTCTTTGCCGCCTAACTTGGTGTCGGCATTCTATGAACTGGAAAATGTAGATCGTGAGGAATGGTTTTGCACTTCCGATCCGGTAGGAATGAAATTGGGGTCGGGTGGGGGAACGACATGGCTTTTACGTGAATGGTATAAAAATCGAAAAGCAGAGCATTCGACCGAAAAACGAATATTACTTCACGCCGGAGGGCAAAGCCGACGTTTGCCGGGATATGCTCCTTCGGGTAAGATTTTAACTCCGATACCTGTATTTCGTTGGGCGCGCGGACAAAAGTTGGGACAGAATTTGCTTTCCCTTCAACTTCCTCTTTATGAAAAGATAATGGAACGCGCACCGGAAAAACTTCATACCCTGATTGCGAGTGGTGATGTCTATATTCGTGCGGAGAAGCCTTTGCAACAAATCCCGAATGCCGATGTGGTATGCTATGGTTTGTGGGTCGATCCTGTTTTGGCTACCCATCATGGTGTATTTGTTTCAGATAGAAAACATCCGGAAGCGCTCGACTTTATGCTACAAAAGCCATCATTAGAGGAACTGGAAAATCTCTCCAAGACACATCTTTTCCTGATGGACATTGGCATCTGGTTATTGAGTGACCGTGCAGTGGAATTATTAATGAAGCGTTCTCAAAAGGAAGAAGGTGCATCGGATAGAAATATACCTTATTCTGATCTCAAATATTATGATTTATACTCAGATTTCGGTTTGTCCTTGGGGAATCATCCGTGTATAACTGATGAAGATTTGAATAAACTTTCAGTGGCAATATTGCCATTACCCGGAGGTGAGTTCTATCATTACGGTACAAGCCGTGAACTACTTTCTTCAACTGTAACTTTGCAAAATAAGGTATACGACCAACGGCAGATAATGCATCGTAAAGTGAAGCCTAATCCTGCAATCTTCGTGCAGAATGCAGAGGTGCATGTTTCTCTTTCTCCTAAGAATGATAGTCTTTGGATTGAAAATAGTTATGTAGGTGCTTCGTGGACACTGGGTGCCCGGCAAATTATTACCGGTGTACCCAAGAACGACTGGATGCTGGCCGTCCCCGATGGTGTGTGCATAGATGTAGTACCGCTTGGAAATCAGCGCCACGTTGTGCGTCCATACGGCTTTGATGATGCTTTTAAGGGAGATATTCGTGATGAAAAGACATTGTTTATGGGAAAACCATTTCCGACTTGGCTGAAAGATCGGGGATTGGTGATAGACGATATAGAAGGAAGGAAAGATGATCTGCAAGCTGCTGCCATTTTCCCCGTAGTAGAAGATGAGGATGAATTAGGAAAGGTACTTCGCTGGATGGTTTCTGAGCCGGGAATGGTAGAAGGAAAAGATATTTGGCAGAAGAGTCACCGTTTGTCTGCTGATGAAATTTCCGCTCAAGCTGATTTGCGCTTGCTTTATGTCCAAAGAGAAAACTTCCATAAAAGTAATTGGGAAGTTCTGGCACATAATCATGAGAAAAGTGTTTTCTATCAACTCGATTTGACGAATGTAGCCGGAGAATTCCATCGATTCGATCTTGATAAGCCGGACCTATTGCCGGCCGATGCTCCTTTGATGCAACGTATTCATAATCGGATGCTACGGGCACAGATCGAAAAATTGAGTGGTGAAGATTCTAAAGCAGATGAGCAAGAAGCTTTTGGGTTGTTACGTGAAGGGTTACTCGCCGATTTGTACGAACGAAAGAGCCGCCCCCATTTGAATGTATATAGTGACCAGATTGTCTGGGGACGTAGTCCGGTTCGCATAGATATGGCCGGTGGATGGACGGATACCCCGCCTTATTCTTTGTTTGCCGGTGGAAATGTAGTGAACTTAGCTATTGAATTAAATGGTCAGCCTCCTTTGCAAGTTTATGTGAAGCCTTGTACAGAACATCGTATAGTGTTACGTTCCATAGATATGGGGGCAATGGAAGTAGTGAATACGTTCAAAGAATTGCAGGATTATTGTAAAGTAGGTTCTCCTTTCTCTATTCCTAAAGCAGCATTGGCATTGGCGGGCTTTGTCCCTGCTTTTTCAGAAGTTATTTATCCTTCGTTGGAAAAGCAATTGGAAGCTTTTGGCACAGGACTTGAAATCACATTACTTTCCGCTATACCGGCAGGATCGGGGTTGGGAACAAGCTCAATTCTTGCTTCTACGGTGCTGGGCTCGCTAAGTGACTTTTGCGGATTGATGTGGGACAAAAATGAGATATGCCGTCGTACACTGGCTTTGGAGCAGTTGTTGACAACCGGAGGAGGTTGGCAAGATCAATACGGTGGCGTACTGCAAGGTATCAAGCTATTACAGACGGAACCTGGCTTTAACCAACAACCATTAGTGCGTTGGCTGCCGGAGCACCTGTTTACCCATCCCGAATATAGAGATTGTCATTTACTGTATTACACCGGCATCACACGTATGGCAAAAGGAATTCTGGCTGAAATAGTTCGTTCCATGTTTCTTAATTCTTCTCTGCACTTAGGATTATTGGAAGAGATGAAAGCACATGCTTTGGATATGGCAGAAGCGATTCAAAGGAATGACTTTAATAGCTTTGGTGCGCTGGTTGGTAAAACATGGTTGCAGAAAAAAGCATTAGATAGCGGCACGAATCCACCAGCTGTGGAAGAGATTATTAATCAAATAAAAGAATATACATTAGGATACAAACTACCGGGAGCCGGTGGGGGAGGTTATTTGTACATGATAGCTAAAGATCCGCAAGCAGCAGTCCGCATTCGTGAAATACTGACGCAACATGCCCCTAATCCAAGAGCGAGATTTGTAGAAATGTCACTTTCAGATAAAGGGTTTCAAGTGTCACGAAGCTAGGAAAATAGTGATTAGTGATCACTAATCACTATTCATGATGATACGGTCCTCCATTAAGTATTGTCATTGCCCGGTAGAGTTGTTCTACAAAAATAAGTCGTACCATTTGGTGGGAGAAGGTCATCCGAGACAGTGACATTTTCTCGTGCGCTGTTTCGTACACTTTTTCGGAGAATCCGTAAGGACCTCCTATAATAAATACAAGCCGTTTGTTTACGGTATTCATTTTGCGCTTCATATAGTCTGCAAACTCTATGGAGCGCATTTCTTTTCCACCTTCATCAAGCAGTACGATGACATCACCCGGTTGAAGAGCTTTCAATATCAGTTCTCCTTCCTTTTCCTTCTGCACTTCCATGGAGAGACTCTTGGTGTTTTTCAGTTCGGGGATAACTTCCATTTCAAACGAAAGGTAGCGTTTCGTGCGTTGCACATAGTCATTGATGGCAGTTATAAAGTGTTGTTCTACAGTTCGTCCTACGACGAGCAGAGTTGTTTTCATGCTGGTTCTGATTTGATTAGCGCACAAAATTAGTACTTTTTTATTGTATTTTACGATAAATGCTTACCTTTGCCTATCATTAATACTTGTGAAAATGAAAAAACGAGTAGTTTTATTGTTGACCTGTCTCTTCATTTGGATGTCCTCAGTCTTCGCTCAGGATGTGCCGGTGGGGGTGATTGTGGCCTTCAAGAAAGGGAACTCTCAGGAACTTAGCAGGTATCTGGGTGATAAGGTGGATTTAATTATTCAGAATAAATCTACCGACGCTAATAAGGTTACGGCAGAAGGAGCGATTTCCGATTTCTTCTCCCTGAACAAAGTCAGTGGTTTTAATGTAAACCACCAAGGCAAGCGTGATGAATCCAGTTTCATCATTGGCACCTTGGCTACTGCGAATGGAAACTTTCGGGTGAATTGTTTCTTCAGAAGAGTGCAGAACAAATATGTCATAAATCAAATAAGAATAGATAAGACTAATGAATAAGGAAGAAGAATTGATTGACAGGTTGATTGACCTGGCTTTCGCCGAAGACATAGGCGATGGTGACCATACCACCCTTTCGTGCATACCTGCTACGGCAATGGGTAAGTCCAAACTGTTAATTAAAGAAACCGGTATTCTTGCCGGCATTGAAATTGCTAAGGAAGTATTCCGTCGTTTTGACCCTACTATGAAAGTGGAAGTCTTCATCAATGATGGCACGTCGGTGAAACCGGGCGATGTTGCCATGATCGTGGAAGGTAAGATACAATCTTTGTTGCAGACCGAGCGTCTGATGCTGAATATCATGCAACGTATGAGTGGTATTGCTACCATGACCCAAAAATATGCCGAGAAGCTGAAAGGTACGAATACCCGTGTACTCGATACTCGCAAGACAACTCCGGGCATGCGTATTCTCGAAAAGATGGCTGTGAAGATTGGTGGCGGTGTAAACCACCGTATCGGACTGTTTGATATGATTCTATTGAAAGACAATCATGTAGACTTTGCCGGAGGAATTGACAAAGCTATTACCCGTGCCAAAGACTACTGCAAGGAGAAAGGTAAAGACCTCAAGATAGAAATCGAAGTACGTAGTTTTGACGAATTGCAGCAAGTACTCGACTTGGGTGGAGTAGACCGTATCATGTTCGACAACTTTACACCTGAGATGACGAAGAAAGCTGTTGAGATGGTAGGTGGTCGCTATGAAACCGAGTCTTCGGGTGGTATCACATTCGATACCTTGCGTGACTACGCCGAATGTGGTGTAGACTTTATATCAGTTGGAGCGCTGACTCACTCCGTAAAAGGATTGGATATGAGCTTTAAAGCATGTTGACAAAGGTAGGAACTGTATTACTGAATAAATAGAAGAGCCTTTCATAAGTTTGCCTTCATGAAGCAATTCTTATGAAAGGCTTTTCTGTTAATAATCAATAGATTATCGATAATGGAAAACAGATGGTGCGTCAGCCCGAAACGGATGATGCGTTTTGGGGAAATAGATGATGTGTTTCGGAGTGATAGATGATATAATGGAAATATATGAAAAACATAAATTGGAATAAAATAAAAACTACCATTAAAGGCTGGAGACTGAGCGATTACTTTCGTCAGTTTAGTATTGTGGCTGCGGGCATCATTGTCACTTTTTGGGGAAGTGACCGGATTACCGAGAATGCCCGTCAAAAGGAAGTACGTGCCACGATGCAGTTGGTGGCGGAAGAGCTGGCATATAACAGGCAGGAACTCCGTAACATAAAACATTTATTGGATATTGATATACACATGAGCCAGCTACTGAATAGTCATGATATGAATGTATCCGAGATTCTTGTAGATACTTTAACTAAGTATGGTAAGCTTTTCAATAGTATGGATGGATTCTCTTATAGAACAGATGCACTGGATGTACTGAAAGGTTCTTCATTGATGCAGTATATTCCCGACAAACGTATGTTGCAAGATGTATTGCAAACTTATTTTGAGTTAGGTAGGAAGCAGAAGGATATTAGTGATTACTATACAACAAAAACAGATGTACTTATGGATGCTGCTATATCCAGGGATTTGACATATACTTTTGATGATGACAATAGTCTTCGGGACCAGGCTTTATTTCTTATGCAGCATAAGAAATTTATCAATTATGTTATCATGGTTCCCAGTTTCTTGGATTGGGATGAGTTTGATGAACTAGATGAAATGCTGGATAAGCAAATTCAGGTTTTGGAAGCTAAATATAAATAACCTCCATTCTTTAACTTCTTTTTAGAATTAATTCAGCAGCATTTTCAAAGGTGCTGCGTCTAACTAACAAACGACGCGAAGAGGCGTCCGTAAAACGAGCACTGACATTGGAAAATGACATAGAACTGATAGAGGGTTGCCGGGTAGGAAAGGATTCCGCCCGAAAGGAATTATACACCCTCTATTCCAAGCAGATGCTGGCGGTATGTTACCGTTATACGGGCGATGTCGACACGGCCCATGACGTATTGCACGATGGTTTCATCAAAATCTTTACCCACTTCACGTTCCGTGGAGAATGTGCATTGAGCACATGGGTAACCAGAGTAATGGTGACGCAGTCTATAGATTATCTGCGGAAGCAGCAACGCTTCAATCAGCTGGTGGTGAATGAGGAACAACTTCCCGACATACCCGACGAAACAAGTATTGCCGAAAGTGGCAATCGTCTTTCCGAGGAAGTGTTGATGGCATTTGTTGCTGAACTTCCCGATGGATGTCGTACCGTGTTCAACTTGTATGTCTTTGAAGAGAGATCTCATAAAGAAATAGCAGAGATGCTTCACATCAAAGAACATTCGTCCACTTCGCAATTGTATCGTGCCAAATGTTTGTTAGCAAAAAGAATTAAAGAATATACTGAATATGAGAGAAAATGATGAAATAACCGGTTTGTTTCGTAGTCGTCTCGCCGGTGCAGAGATGACAGTACGGGAAGACTTCTGGGAAAAGCTGCAAAGCGATTTGCCTTCGGCTACGGCAACCGGCGGGAAGAAAGCCTTACTGACTCCTCGGTTCTATCGTGTGGCTGCTGCTGCATCGGTAATCTTCGTATTGGGAGCAGCTTCAGCCGCATTCTGGTATTTCTCTCCGAAAGAGGAGATACAGGAAGCCTTCACGCAGGTAGCCGCTATGAATCCTGATGGCAGTCTCAACGGAGATGTGGTACAAGAGAGTTTTCCATCCATACACCAAACAAATCCTACTGCTCAGAAACCCGGTATAAAACAGCCAGCCAATGGTGCACCGGCAGGAATATTAGCAGATGCGGAAGATGAGTCTGTCTCCGTTCATGTTTCAATTACAATAACCCAACGAGTTTACGGTAACAACCAGCCGGGTAATGGCTTTTATGGCATTCGGAATTCCAGTCAGAATAATAATTATCAGTCAGGTACCGACGATACAAATTCAAGTACAGACATTACTTCAACTGTTCCTTCCGATGATGAATCAACTAAAATCACTACGGCGCAATCGACGATGAAACCCCGCAACTGGGCAATTAAAGCTGCCTTGGGGACTTCTCTGCCGAAAGGAGATTTCAATATGCCATTTACCGCAGGAATAAGTGCAGAACGTCGTTTGAACAAGCACTTGTCTTTAGAAGCAGGATTACAATATAACTGTTTGCCTGGCGATAATCGTACTTTACATACTTTGGGAGTTCCTGTAAAACTGAATGTTATGTTGGCAAGTACCTCTAAAGTAGATTTGTATGCTACGGTAGGGGGAGCAGTAGAAAAGTGTATTGCAGGTGCCTCCAGCAATGGTTTCGGAGCAGAACCTGTACAACTATCCCTAGCTGCCGGTCTGGGAGTTCGCTATAAAATGAATGACCGTTTCGCTTTATTTGCCGAACCATCTGTTTCCCATCATTTTGATACGGATTCTCAAACAAGAACATTGCGTACAGAACGTCCTACAAACTTGAATTTATTGTGTGGCGTGCGCATGACTTACTAATCATAATACGATATGAATATGAAGACTCAATCTAATACCTTACATAAACTCGGGCGGATGATGCTGCTCGTTCTCTTTACTCTTTCTTTGGTTTCTTGTAACAAAGAAACGTTAGACTTCAACCATCCGGATGTAGATTTGTTTGTTAAGCAGTTAAAAGCCGGTAAGTATTCAACTCAAAGTCCGGATGGGTTGAATAACATGCCGAAGTTTGCTACCGAAGATATTGATGCACTACTGAAGTATGCCGAAGATTTGACGGTGATACCTTCGTTCCCTTTGGCACCGGTATCCTATTCGGCAGGCGGCAAGCTTCGTTTGGGTGAGTGTATCTTGTGGACGGTAGAAACAATTCGTCTCGGACACAATGCCTCAATGGGTTGTAAAATGGTACATACGGATGCTGAGAATTACGAAGGAATTTATTTCCTTTCGGATGACGAAGTGCTGGATGCTGCTACACGCTACCGTCGTTGGTGGGAGGGTAAGAAATACCCACGTACCGTATGGACGATAGATCCTTGCTACGATGAACCGCTCTGTGGAAGCGGATACATGTGGTGGTAAGTTTTAAATTTAGGTAATTAGTATTAGGTATTAGTAAAATCGACTTCTAAGTGAAACAATTTGTATGCTTATTTGGGCTGCTTTGTGCGGTAGCCCTTCCCTTTTACGCTCAAAACTGGACACCCCAAGACTCCTTGCGGTTACAGCAGTTATTGAAAGGAGACGGGGAGGTGAAACTGAATCCGGAAGTACTGAAGGAACTTGAAATCAATGGTCCGTCAGGTGGTCCGAAAGCAGTCATCAATAAATCGTGGATGGATTTTAATACCGCTATGCCTATGATGCCCAAGATACCCGAGAAGAAAGTGGTACTTACTTTACATCCCTATACTGCCAATACTAAGTATAACTGGGACCCGGTATATCAGAAGAAAATAAAAGTGAAAGAAGATACATGGCGGGATGAACCGTTTTATGCCATGGGTGCACTTTTTATTTATAGTAACTGGGCGAAGAAGCCTCTTGATGCCGGTCCGCGTGAGAGTTTAGAACAGATTGAAGCTACCGGCATACGCTACCGGGTAACGGAACGTGCTAATGGCATGGCAGTGGGTAGTTGGCAGAAAGCCGAAGGAAATAGTATTGCTTCTGGTGATTTTATGGCACCCTTTACACGTGAATTTTGGAATGTCAAAGGAAGGAAACGCCGTGCCCGTACGCTCGAAGTACTCAGGTCTTACGGAGACTCTACTACCGTATTGATAAAACAACCAGTTAGGGCTATTACAGAAAAATAATAGGGTATCTGCAACAGACACCCTATTATATTATTTTCGTTATATCAGAGATATTCTCGAATTACTTGCAATAAGAAGCTTTCACAAACGGAGCATCCAGCAAATAATCTAAGCTCTGTTTCACGCTTTCTTCTACCGGACAGCTGTATTGTTCGATTTCAGCAACGATGTGCTTAACTCCAGCTTTATCGGCATTCTTGAAGATAGCATCGAATCCAACCATTCCGCTTTGACCTATTTCTCTGTTATCCTTGATATGAAGTACAGTGAAACGTCCGGGATATTTGTTGAAATAGTCTACAGGACTGTTTTGTCCTCTGACTACCCAATATACATCCATTTCAAAAAATACATCTTCCGGATTGGTGTTTTCGAGCATATAGTTCAACATTACCACCTTGTCTTCTACTTTTTGAAACTCATGAGCATGGTTGTGATATCCATATTTCATACCATTCTGCCGACACTTCTTACCTATTTCATTGTAATAGTTACAATAGGTCTTCAAGTCTTTTACAGTCTTAGGAACCTCCATCCAAGGCGTTACAATGTAAGTCATACCTGCTGCTTTGTGTGCGGCAATACATTGATCCCACCATTTCATAGATTCGGCAAAATTACCAGAAGCCAGTTCTTCATTCGAAAGTCCCTTGGTAGTATGTGAAGACAAAACTGTCATACCTGCCGCTTCGACTGCACTCTTAAATTCTTTGGGAGTTTTACCGTAGAATTTTCCGTCATTATAATTAGCCGCTTCAACACTTGTATAACCCATCTGGGCTAGTTCTTTTAAAACATTGTTGAGATCAGCTCCATTATTCAGTTTGTCTCTAACGGAGTAGAGTTGTATGGAAACATCTTTTTTTGTCTTCGCATCTATAACCTGTGGTATCGCTATCAACAAGGCTATCAATATCCATATAAATTTTTTATCCATGATGTAGTATATTAAATTGTGACCTTATTTACACTAAATTTAGCGACATTACGATCATCAATCGAGTATCTTAACACGGATGTTACGGAACCAAACATCGTCACCATGATCTTGGAAGCCGATGAATCCTTCTCTGTTATCGCCACCGCAGTTGTTCAGCAATTCGAATGCCAAAGGCCATTTTTCTTCGCTGAATTTACTTGCTTGCAACATATCAGTCCATTGTTTAGTCCACAAATGGTATTCAAGAACGTTTTCATCGTTTTGGCCATGAACTACAGTTCCTTTGTAAACCATAATTTTAGCTTTGTTCCATTCACCGAACGGTTTCTGGTTCTGAGGAACGGCAGGAATCATATCATACAAAGAAGCTGATTGTCTGTTATTGTCTTTTCCTAATTTAGCATCCGGATGATTGGCATTATCCAATACTTGATATTCGGGAGCTGAGATATAGATCGGTTCCAATACTTCGTTTCCATCTTTATCTTTAGAAGTAACTTCTTGAGCCAGATAGAAGATACCAGAGTTAGCACCTTTCGCTACTTTCCATTCTACTTCCAATTCGAAGTTTTTCAGTTTATGAGCGAAGATAATATCACCGCCATCTCCGTCTTGAGCTTCTCCGCCACCGGAACCGTTGAACTTAATACATCCATCTTCGATAGTCCACTTGGAAGGCACTTTGTCTTTACCGTATCCGCGCCATCCGTTGAAGCTAGTTCCATCAAAAATAGTAATGTAACCATCTTTGTCCATAGGCAGTTGGATGCTATCGGTTTCGGCACCCTTCAATGATTTGGAAACAGCCCATGATACCATTTCCTCTGCTTGTGCGTCAGCTGAATTATCAGCTTTTTTAGCTCCACCACAAGAAGTTAATGCTGCGGCAAACATGCAGCATGCTAAAGGATAAAATACTTTTTTCATATTCTTTATTTTTAATACTTTAATTCTTTCATTGATAATTATCTCGGCATATCAGGCAATTTCCATCCGTCGCGATAATTATGTTTCACCAATTCGGCTGCAAATTGCTGTGCATTAACTGGGTCAGTCCAAGTTTTATCGAAAGTAGGATGGCCATTATGAATTTTAAATCCGTCTTTCACAACGGTTCTGATTGTTTCAGTATCACCGATATTAGTGAAGCGCATGTTAGCACCATCCCAATTCAAAGTCTTGTTCAGACCTTGCAAACGAATAGCCAATACACCCATTACTACCATTTCGTTCATAGGTCCTGCTTCTGAGAAATCAGATTTACACATTACGCGACTTGAACGATCTTCCTTACATGCACGTACCCAGTCCATTTCATGACCGCCACCCATTGCATTAGGAATACGACGACAAACTTTCGGAGCGTTAGGAACACGACCTGACAGCAAGAATGGTTGTTCTCCGTAACATCCGCAAATCAATGTATCTTTAGTTCCGTGGAAAATGGTCAAACCACCACCAGGTCCCATCAATTGTTTTCCTTCCGGGAAACCTTTCGGACGTTCGGGCATCATACCGCCATCATACCAATGGATTTCAACTTCCGGCATTCCAACCTTCGGCATATTGTCACGAGATGGGAAAGTCATCTTCACGTGTTGAGCTTGTGGAGCACATGCACTTAGTAACAGAGTAGAAGAACCTTCCACTTTTGTAGGATAACCCAGTTTCAAAGCACGGAACGGTTGATGCATGATATGACAAGCCATATCACCCAATGCGCCTGTTCCATAATCCCACCATCCACGCCAGTTCCAAGGATGGTATACATCATTATATGGATTCAACTTGGCAGGTCCTGTAAAGAGATCCCAATTTAAAGTACTTGGAATACGATCAGCCTTTTCCGGTGCATTTAATCCTTGTGGCCAGATAGGACGGTCAGTTGCACATTCTACCTTAGTAACTTCACCGATTTCACCATTCCAAATCCATTCACAAACTAAATCAGTACCTTCAGCAGATGATCCTTGATTACCCATTTGTGTAGCAACTCCCGTAGAAGCAGCCAAATTAGTTAATAGACGAGATTCATAAACAGAGTGGGTCAATGGTTTCTGGCAAAATACATGTTTGCCCATTGTCATAGCATCCGCTGTAATGATAGCATGAGTATGGTCGGCTGTAGCAATGATTACACCGTCGATAGATTTACCCATCTCATCGTACATCTTGCGGTAGTCCCAATACTTCTTTGCATTTGGAAATTCGTCGAATACACCTTTGGCATATCTCCAATCCACATCACAGAGGGCTACGATGTTTTCAGTACCCTTCACGTTATTGATATTGGAATGACCCATACCACCAATTCCCACAGCTGCAATGTTAAGCTTGTCACTTGGGGAAACATGTCCGTGGCTCATACCCAAAATAGAACTCGGAGCAATAGTAATTCCGGCTAAAGCAGCAGTTCCGGTTTTCAGAAATTGTCTTCTTGAAATCTTTGACATGATATTATTTTTAAGTGTTAATAATTGACTTAGGATTATTATTTTGTAATAATCCATATCCATTTTTCATATTTCTTCTTCGGTGCCATATTTGCTCAAGTATTGCCTGATCACCTATGGCTGGTAAATCGTGTGCATGAGCATCGCGCAAAAACTCCCATGCATATTCGGATGCAATGGCCGAATCACGTATCAAGGGTAGTTTGGGGCTTCTTATTCCGGTTTCTATAGAATCGGCGAACAAATCGCATAAGGTATCGATATTTTTGCCTCCGAACGGTTTTTCTATATGATGAGTGTGGTGTACGCCGTGGAGTTCGACAGTAGCAGTTTGAAAATCGTGTGTCATTCGGGCAATGCCTTTGGTTCCTATAATGTCCACATAAGAATTATGCGTCTGATCCTTGGATAATTGTCCGTAAACAAATCCCTGTGTGATATCGAAAACGACGCCATTCTGGAAAGTTCCGTGACATTGCAACCACCAAGGATCTTTGTAATTCCACATATTGATGCCTTGTGCATGCCAAGTCTTATATTCACATCCGGCATACCATCGGGCAATATCAACATAATGCATACCACAATCATGAAAAGCAGGACCTTCGTATTCATGACCTTCACCCGGAGCGAGTCCCGGTGTCATGTGACAAATTCGTAGGATGGCTAGTTCGCCTATTTCGCCTTGATCTATAAATTCTTTGATAACTCGATGATACCAAGAGTTGCGTAGGTATAAATTGACAGTCGATATACAATTGGAGTTTTCCGTGATGTCAACTACATCCCACTCTCTATCAATTGAATCGGCAACCGGTTTTTCGGATATGATGTGTTTTCCACTTTGAACAGCTTTTCTTATCTGCTCCTTCCGAGAGTTTGCCAATGTAAAAAGTCCGACTACCTGAACAGCTTCGTCGTTAAAAATATCTTGCTCGTTTTCTATGACTTTAGATTCAGGGGATAGACGTCTTGCCAATTCACGGGAATCAGGATTGATATCACAAATATATGCGATATCCCATCGGCCGCTCTTTTGCATTTCTTCTAAATAAAATTGCCCCATTCTGCCAAAGCCAATCAGACCCACTTTTATTTTCATAGTGTTTATAAATTTGTCATGAATGTTTGGTGTTCGCGTAAATCGGTGGCAAGATATAAATTTTATGCTAAATCTGCAAGAAAGGTTTATACTCTTTTACTAAAAACTTAAATCAGTAAACACTTTATTAGATATTTATTATAAATTTGAACTTTATTTCGCTTTTCCTTGTTCTTCTTGAGATAAACTTTAAAAAAAATAACGATGAACAGAGTCACTTCTCTTTTCGGAATAAAATATCCGATTATCCAAGCCGGCATGGTTTGGTGTAGTGGTTGGAAGCTTGCATCTGCTGTTAGTAATGCCGGTGGACTTGGACTGTTGGGTGCAGGTTCTATGCATCCCGAAACTTTGCGGGAACATATTCGTAAATGCCGTGAAGCTACAGGTAATCCTTTTGGTGTAAATATTCCTTTGATGTATCCGCAGATTGATGAAATAATGCAGATAGTGGTGGATGAAGGTGTGAAGATTGTATTCACTTCCGCCGGTAGTCCTAAAAAATGGACCGGTTGGCTTCATGACCGTGGTGTCACTGTGGTACATGTTGTTTCATCTTCCCGTTTTGCTGCGAAAGCAGAGGAGGCAGGTGTTGATGCTGTAGTTGCCGAAGGCTTTGAAGCTGGCGGACATAATGGGAGGGAAGAAACTACTACTTTGTGCCTGATACCTGCTGTACGTGCGGCAACTACGTTACCTCTGATCGCTGCCGGGGGAATCGCTACAGGTGAGGCAATGCTTGCTACCCGTGTGTTGGGTGCAGAGGGAGCACAAATAGGCACTCGCTTTGCTTTGACTGCTGAGAGTTCTGCCAGTGAAGTATTTAAAGATTATTGCTTGCATTTGGAAGAAGGAGATACGAAGTTATTGCTCAAAAGGTTGGCTCCGGTTCGGTTAGTGCGCAATAATTTCCGTGATGCTGTAGAGGCTGCTGAAGCAGTAGGAGCAACCGATGAAGAACTGCGTATTCTTTTAGGTCGTGGACGTGCCAAACGTGGTATTTTCGAAGGTGATCTTGAGGAAGGTGAATTAGAAATAGGTCAAGTCTCTTCTTTACTATATGGGAAAGGAATACAATCAGTCGCAGCTGTGATGCAAGAATTGATAGAAGAATATACCCGGGCATGGGAGGCACTCCGATAGCTAAAAGGCCACTTCAATAAATCATATAATAAAAAAGGAATATCTCCGTATACGACGGAAATATTCCTTTTTTATATTTAGAGATTATGCTCTTTACTCTTTTTGTGGAGTATCTGTTCCTTTAGCGGCACCTCCATTTGGTGCGGATGCACTGCTACCGGGAGCTGCTGATGCGCTTGTACTTGCAGATGCAGATGTACTTGCGGATGCAGTAGCGTTAACGGTTGCGGCAGATGCCTTACCGGCTACTTGTGCAGCAGGTTGTACTTCCCAATGGAACGGTTCGAAGCTACTGTTCGGGTCAACCCAAGACGGCTTTTTGGAAGCGTAGATAATAAACGGAGCAATCACAACGATGAGGGCACCGATGATAAGTACGGAGAACCATACTGTGTTGCTACCTACTGAAATCTGGCTAGGCGGGATGAAACTCAGCACGAATGCTAACAAAGAACCTAGGAAGCCAAGTCCACCGACAATCCACATCAAACCATTACCACCCTTACCAATACGGAACGGACGGTTCAGTTTCTTCATCTTGTAACGCAATGCGATAGCTCCGGAGAACATCAGCATATACATAATAAGGTAAAGAATAACAGTCAGCTGTGACAGAATCTGATAGAAACTCTGTACAGAAGGCATAACTACGAATAAAAGGCTCAATACGGTTACTGCGATACCTTGTACATAAAGAATATTCTTCTGAACACCCAGTTTATTGGTTTTCTGGAAGAACGGAGGCATATAGCCTGCTTTACCTACGGCAAAGATACCTTTGGAAGGACCGGCAACCCACGTCAATACACCTGCCAATACACCGAATGCCAATGCTATGGCTATAATGGGTGACAACCAGGAAGCGTGGATATACTTGAAGTAGTTATCGAAACCAACCAGCAAGCTTTGTGTCAAGCTGATATCCTTGGCAGGGATAATTACACCCAAAGCAAACGTACCAAGCACGAAGATGATTACTGTGATGGCGGCACCGATGAACACTGCCTTCGGATAGTTCTTAGATGGATTATCCATATCTTTTACATGGATACCACCCATTTCCATACCGGCATAAAAGAGGAAGATACTAGCTGCAAGTACCACATTGTCAAAGTTCGTTAAGTCAGGGAAGAAACTGCTATCGAAGTCCATGTTGGAATGTCCACCGGAAGCCAGATAAACGATACCGAGGATAATCAACAATGCAGCAGGGATGATAGTACCTACCATACCGCCGACTTTGGCTACTTTACCTACCCAGCCCATACCCTTCATAGAGATGAACGTTGCCAGCCAGTAGATGATGAGCACCACGGCCAGTGTGTAATACTTGTTATTTGCCAGAGACATGTCGTGTGCGTCGTTCATGCCGATGAAAGCGATAGAAACAGCACCGAAAGTCAGTACGGTAGGATACCAGATTGTACTTTCAATCCATTGTACCCAGATGGCAAGGAAACCTAGTTTCTTTCCATAGGCTTCACCCACCCAGCGGAATACACCGCCTTGCTTGTCCTGGAACATAGCAGCCAATTCCGCGGCGACAAGAGATGTCGGAATAAGGAAAACGATGGCTGCAAATAAGTAGTAGAAGGCCGAACTCATTCCGTACACGGCCTCGGCTGGTAGTCCACGGAGAGATACTACCGCCGTCACATTCATGATTGCCAGGGTAAATACTCCTAGCTTCACTGTTTGTTTAATATTTGCCATAAGTTAAGGTTTTAGGTGAAAATTTATTCAAAAACAGCATTTATAACAACATCTGGGTACAGTTGTTTTAGACGATCTAATGAAAATTAAGGTTTTAACAATTAAGATACATTGGTGTTAGGCGTAGGGGCAGATGATTGCTCTTGCGCTTCTCCTTGTCTATGGGTTATCTTGTTGTAGAAATCTTCTTTTTCTTTGTTACGCCGTTGTACCAGACTCGTTACATACACTGTAAAAATAGGGAACATCATCATGCCAAGTGCTGCCAACAACACAGACAGCACCCGTCCTGTGGGGGTGACGGCTATGATATTGGAGCCGACCGTCGTTACATCCATGAATGCCCACCACAAAGCATCACCGTACCCTTTTACCAAAGGGTTGACGCCATGCTCCATGACGTAGAAAGCCAGACTGGAAAAATAAACGGTAGCCAACAACATTGTCAGATAGGACACGAACAGTCCGGATGCACGATTGTACGTCAGCCATCCCACCACGATAGCCATAGCGTATCCACCCCGTACCAAAGGAATGAAACGCAGCATATAGGTTATTTCGGGTGAGAAAGTCCAGCCCATATAAGCAATGATGTTTTGATAAGGTATAGCTACCAGTAGGAATATGAAGTGTGTGGATACATAACGTGCTTTGTTTTCCGCCAGAAACCATTCCAGCACAAAATCCGCCATAAACAGGGCGCAAATCCACAGCTGCACCTTCATATATACCGATTGTTCGTAGAAAGGAATCCCTTTGAACGTATCAACGGAAATACTGATAACTAAGAATAGCGAAAGTAGCAGAATGATGACATGTAATATGCCGTAAATGCCTTTCTCCCGCAAAGAGAATTCTGTTAGAGCCATTTTCATAATGATGTCCTATTATAAAGTTATGAGTTATAAGTTAAGGGTTATTTGTCGGTATGCACCGTAATCAGCAAATAACTTATAACTAATAACTCATAACTAAGAAAGAGCTTATTCTGTAATCGTCACGTTGTCACCGTTGAACACACCTAAGTTAAGCTTGTTCATGATGAACTTGATTGCTGCTTGGGCTTTAACGGAGTTTCCTGCTACGTCCAAAGGAGGAGCAAAGGCCGAAACACCCATTACACCGGGCAATACAGCCATAACACCACCACCTACACCACTTTTAGCAGGAATACCGGCAGTATACATCCAGTCACCTGAGTGTTCGTAGAAACCTACGGTAGAAATCATAGATGTAATTTTAGGAGCTAGGCTAGCTTCAAAAACCGATTTTTTGGTGACGGGGTTTACACCGCTGTTGGCAATGGTTCCGGCAGCAACAGCCAGTTGCTGGGCAGTGATACCCAATGAGCATTGGCGGGTGTACAGGTCGAGTGCCAAATCCGGATCATCGTAGATACGGTTGTAATTCTTCAGCAACCAGGCGATAGAGCGGTTATTGAAGTTGGTAGCTGTTTCCGATTTGTACAGTTCGTCGATAAGCTGTGGAGCAGATCCGCAAAGATCGGTCACGTTTTGTACAATAGCTTCCCATTTCTTGTCTGAATTGCCTACCGGCTGCACCATGGAACAAGCAGAAATGGCTCCTGCATTTACCAACGGAGTAGAGGGATGGTCATTTTCCAGTAAAATGGCGATGATAGAGTTGAACGGCAGACCCGTAGCATCGGCTCCAATCATTTCCAACACTTTCTGTGCACCGTATTGACGCAAGATGAGGATGGCAGTGTGTACTTTAGATACAGACTCTATACCAAAGCGGTAGTCTGTATCACCGATATTAATTGTCTGACCATTCATCAGGCAGATGCTGAGACCAAATAATTTGGAGTCTATATTGGCAAGATAGGGTATGTAATCCGCATTTTTACCTCCGGTTTGCCCTTTCACTTCATTATAAGCTGCTTGGGCAACTTCTTTTATTTGCGAAATTGATATTTTCTTTTCCATAATGTATATAAAGTGTTAAAGTGATAGGGTGTTAGGGTGATAAAGTAATATCACTCTTTCACCCTATCACATTATAGCATTATCACTTTTTCTTATTAGAACGGCGACCTCCGTGGTTGAATATTTTAGCTTCTACTGGCAAATTCTTGTCTTGAGCAATGCGGGTAGGAGTCGGATAATCTAATTTCTCCAGTGCGGTAATAGCGTTCTTGATGTCACCTAATAACATGTCTGCCATATCGCGGCTGAATCCTTGACGTACAACGACACGCATTACTACGTAGTCTTCCAGTTTTGAAGGCAATGTATAGGCAGGTACCATCCAGCCATTTTGAGACAACTTATCCTGCAAATCGTACAATGTCCATTTGGCTGTTTTTGCATATTCCGGTTTCAAATACCAGATGAACAATGGGTTCACCACTTCTTTGGAGTAGTTTACGAATGGAGCCATCTTGCCGATTTCGTCATGGATGTATTTGGCAATGGTCAGTGAGTTGAACTGTACTTCTTTGTAACCCTGGAATCCTAAGCGGATGAATTGGTAATATTGACCTAGAATTTGAGCGGCAGGACGAGAGAAGTTCAAACCTACCTGAGTAATGTTAGCACCGAGGTAGTTTACGCTGAATGCCATTTCTTCGGGCAGATATTCTTTGCCTTTCCAGCAAACCCAACCCAGACCCGGATAAACCAAGCCGAACTTGTGACCGCTGACGCTGATAGAGAGTACCCATTTCAGGCGGAAGTCCCATTTTGTATCAGGATAAAGGAACGGAAGGATGAAACCGCCACTGGCAGCATCTACGTGAATAGGAATATCGTAACCGGTCTTAGCGTTGTAAGCGTCGAGTGCTTTATCCAAAGCTTCAACATCATCGTTCAGACCAGTCCATGTAACACCTTGGATAGGAACGATACAGATGGTGTTTTCGTCACACATCTTCAATGCTTCTTCGGGGTCGAGCGTGGTCTTATCAAGAGTCAAAGGCACTTCACGCATTTCAATTTGCCACAATTGAGCGAATTTTTCCCATACCACCTGGAAACCGGTTGAGATAACGAAGTTCGGTTTGTCGAACGGTTTGCCTTGAGCCTGGCGTTTTTTGCGCCAACGCAACCAAGCGGCAACACCACCCAGCATACATGCTTCTGAAGAACCAATGGCAAGTGCACCTGTTTTCCAAGTGTCCTTTTCGGGAGAGTTCCAAAGGTTGGCAACAATATTGATACATTTACCGTTCATCACAGCGATGCGCGGATACTCAGTTTCATCAATATAGTTGATGTTGATGGCTTCGTTCATCAGCTTGGTAGCATATTCGTCCATATAAGTAGTAACGAATGTAGCAAGATTCAAGCGAGGCTGTGTTTGAGCGAAGGTCTCATCTTTCACCATTTGGTAAGCAATTTCCGGTGTAGTGGGTCCATCAGGAATTTTTTCTACAGGTGAGGGTTGTAACATACGGTTTGAACCGAATACTTCAGTTTTGGCATCTCCTTTTCTGAAATTCAAATCTTCCATATAACTATAAGTTTTTAAAGGTTTAGGTGGCGGGGTGTTTCCCCGTCAAGTTTTCCACAAGAACGGCGTATTTATGAGAAAGTTCGGAGATTTACATTATTTGGCGTTTGTTAATGGGAGCGATTATCGATTCTACTAAGGACAATATGCTGGGAGGTAGTTGTTTGCTATTAAAATAATTGCCGAAACACTTGACATCGCTTTTCTGATGTTGTATATTTGTAAAGTGAATTTATAGATACTTCAATTTTAAATTAGGATAGACGGAGGGGCATTGCTTCTCCGTTTCTTTTTTCCCTTTACATCTTCTTGTTTGAAATGCCGCATGTTTGCTCTCCTAATGCTGCACTTTAGCTCCCTAAACGTGACATCTCAGTAGGTGAAATGGCTGGCATTTGCTCTCAAAACCTCTGTGGTTTTGGTGAAAAGCCCCGGTATTCGGGACGATGAAGTGTGGCAAAACGGATGGTCTGTTCAGAGCAAACGGATGATGCGTTTGGAGTAAACAGACGGTCTGTTTTGGGTAAACGCATCATCCGTTCCGATAACACAAACGAGAGGCTTTAGCCTCCCGTCCGTTAATCTTCCGTAAATCTGCTCTTGACGAGAAAGAGGTAACTATTTACCAAATTCCATCGAATCCGAGGTTGCATTATAGTACTATCGGCTCATATTTCAGTCCGAATACATCGGCAACAGCTTTATATACTACTTTACCTTCTACTACATTCAGCCCTAACGCTAATGCCGGGTCGTCCTTGCAAGCTTTTTGCCAACCTTTGTTTGCCAAAGCTACGGTGTATGGCAATGTAGCATTTGTCAGTGCCATGGTAGAAGTGAAAGGTACGGCTCCCGGGATATTGGCAACGGCGTAATGTACAATGCCGTCTACTATATAAGTCGGTTCACTATGCGTAGTAGGGTGAGATGTTTCAAAACAACCGCCTTGGTCAATGGCAACGTCCACGAGTACGGTGCCGGGCTTCATCATCTTTAGCATCTCTTTGGTGATAAGATGAGGCGCTTTATCGCCGGGTATCAATACAGAACCTATTACAAGATCTATATTGGGTAACTCCATCTTGATGTTGTGGGTAGAAGAATAGAGTGTCTTTACATTCTTGGGTAATACTTCGCTGAGGTAACGCAAGCGAGGCAGGTTGATGTCGGTAATCAAAACTTCGGCACCCATTCCGGCAGCTATCTGTGCAGCATTGGTTCCTACGATGCCACCACCGAGGATAAGTACACGTGCAGGGCGTACACCTGTTACACCACCCATTAATTTCCCTTTTCCACCTTGAGGCTTTTCCAGGAAACGGGCGCCTACTTGGGTTGCCATGCGTCCGGCTACTTCACTCATAGGGGTGAGTAGGGGCAGGTAATGATCCTTTTCTTCTACAGTTTCGTAAGCAATGCAGACGGCACCGCTTTCAATCATGGCTTCGGTTAATAATTTATCGGCAGCAAAGTGGAAATAAGTAAATACCACTTGTCCTTTTTTTATCAGTTTGTACTCAGGTGCGATGGGCTCCTTTACCTTGACAATCATGTCGGCTATGGCATAGACGTCTTCAATGGTCGGTAAAGTTAGTGCACCTACGGCGATGTAATCATCGTCAGAGAAACCGCTGTTTGCGCCTGCTGTTGCTTGCACATACACTGTATGACCTTTTTTCACCAACTCGGCTACTCCGGCAGGGGTCATTCCTACACGGTTCTCATTGTTCTTGATTTCTTTAGGTACTCCGATAATCATAAACTTAAGAGTTTAGGGGTTAAACGTGGTGCAAGATAGCGATTTATCGAACTCAATGTCATCGGGAAGTAGGTGTTTTATAACAGAAAATAGCTGTATAAAGCAAGTTGAATGTTAATTATATAACATAATGTGTCTAAATGATAAAATTACTTTTCTGTAGGCTAAGAAAAGTATTCTTTCTATATTTGCAAGCAGTAAAATAATGTTGATTAAGCAAGATATGAAATATCCTATATTCTTCTCTTTTTTGTTTTTCCTTGGTAGCGTACAGAGTGGACAAGCGCAAGAAGTGTCCGGCAATGATAAAGCGTCTTTTGTTCCTCCTTTTGACTTTCCTATCACCTTTTCCGGTAATTTCGGTGAGATACGTGCCAATCATTTTCATGGCGGACTGGACTTCAAGACCGGCGGTACTATCGGCAAACAGGTACATGCTTTGGCAGATGGATACATTTCGCGTATCCGCGTCACTCATGGTTCGGGGTATGTACTCGATGTAGTTTATAATAATGGTTATTCAACCATCAACCGCCATCTTAGCGCTTTTGTAGGCGAGATAGCCCGCAAGGTGGAGAATCTTCAATACGAGAAGGAGAGTTGGGAAGTTGAAATTACTCCTGAACCCGGCGAATTTCCGGTGAAGAAGGGACAGGTGATTGCTTTGAGTGGTAACACTGGATATTCTTTCGGTCCTCATTTACACTTGGATATGATTGAAACAGAGACCGATGATTATGTAGATCCGCTGCCTTTCTTTATGGATAAAGTGAAAGATACTACGGTTCCGCGTGCCGAAGGTATCATGTTATTCCCTCAACCGGGTAAAGGTGAAGTGGATGGTAAACAGGTCCGTCAGGCTTTTCCGGCAAGACCTTTGAAACCCATTACTGCTTGGGGATTGATAGGAACCGGTATCCGCGCATACGATTATATGGACGGAGTACATAATAAATATGGTGTAAAAAATGTCGTTCTGGAAGTAGATGGCAAAGAAGTATTCCGAAGTGTAGTAGATCGTTTCTCGTATGATGAAAACCGTTTTATCAATTCGTGGACACATGGGCAATACATGAAATCTTTCATAGAACCGGGTAATCGCTTGCGCCTTCTGCATGCCTCTAATGGTAATCGTGGTTTGGTGGATATTAATGAAGAGCGTCCCTATCAGTTTGTTTATTCCTTGAGTGACGCATTAGGCAATACATCTAAAGTTCGCTTTACGGTACAGGGGAAGAAAACTAATATTCGTCCGGTAGAACATCGTGAGAAATATGTATTTAAGTGGGACAAGGTGAACTATCTTCAGGAACCGGGCTTGGAACTTGTAATTCCTAAGGGTATGCTTTACGATGATGTCTGGCTGAATTATACTGTACGTGCCGATAGCGGTGATATTGCTTTTACTTACCAACTGAACGATACTCGTGTTCCTATGCACGGAGTTTGTGATTTGCGTATCGGATTGCGTCGTCGCCCGGTCGAAGATATGTCTAAGTATTATGTGGCAGGAGTTACTGCTCGTGGCGGAAAATATAGCATAGGTGGCAAGTATGAGGATGGTTTTATGAAAGTTGGTATTCGCGACTTGGGTACTTATACAGTAGCCATAGATACCATTCCACCTGTAATAACTCCGGTAGGTCAGGCTCAGTGGGGACGCAACGGGCGTGTCGTTTTCAAAGCAAAAGATAAGGAAACAGGCATTAGCAGTTATCGGGGAACTATCGACGGGAAATATGCTTTGTTTGGTAAACCGAACTCTATCAGTGGTGATCTGATTTGTGAACTCGATCCGAAACATGTAGAGAAAGGTGGGAGTCATGTGGTAGAAATGACTGTAACCGATGGCTGCGGCAACCAGACAACGGAACAATTTAATTTTGTGTGGTAATTGAAAAACATGTATAATAATAATCTGATTAAAAGTATGAAAAGTAAAAGATTAACTCTTTCCATCCTATTCGTGGTAACGGCAGTAGTCAACGCACTGGCTTGTACCAATCTTATTGTAGGAAAGAATGCCTCAACAGACGGTTCTACGATCGTTTCTTACTCTGCCGACTCTTACGGACTATTTGGTGAATTGTATCACTATCCCGCCGGCTTGCATAAGAAAGGTACTATGATCGATGTTAATGAGTGGGATACCGGCAAGTATCTGGGACAAATAGAACAAGCTCGTCAGACGTACAACGTAATTGGCAATATGAACGAATTCCAGCTTACGATTGGTGAAACTACATTTGGCGGACGCCCTGAATTAGTTGACACTACCGGTATCATTGACTATGGAAGCTTGATTTACCTCGGACTGCAACGTTCGCGTACAGCTCGCGAAGCCATTAAGGTAATGACCGAACTCGTACAGGAATATGGATATTATAGCAGTGGCGAATCTTTCACAATTGCCGATCCGAATGAAATATGGATTATGGAAATGATTGGCAAAGGTCCGGGTGTACGTGGCGCTGTTTGGGTAGCTGTACGTGTGCCTGATGATTGTATCTCCGCCCATGCCAACCAAAGCCGCATCCAGCAGTTCAACATGAACGATAAGGAAAATTGCATGTACTCTTCGGATGTAGTTTCATTTGCTCGTGAGAAAGGTTACTTTGACGGAGTGAACAAAGATTTCAGTTTTGCCAATGCGTATGCACCACTTGACTTTGGCGCACGCCGTTATTGTGAAGCCCGTGTATGGAGCTACTTCAACATGTTTACCGACAGAGGCAACGAGTTCTTACCTTATATATTAGGTGAAAATAATACCCCGATGCCTTTGTTCCTGAAACCTAGCCGCAAAATATCCGTGCAGGATGTGAAGAATGCTATGCGCGATCATTATGAAGGAACTCCTCTCGATATCAGCAAAGACTTTGGTGCAGGTCCTTACCACGCTCCTTACCGTCTTTCACCGTTGTCATTCAAGGTAGGCGATCAGGAATATTTTAACGAACGCCCTATCTCTACTTTCCAGTCTGCTTTCGTCTTTGTAGCACAGATGCGTTCTAATCTTCCCGATGCCATTGGTGGCGTACTGTGGTTTGGTTTAGACGATGCCAACATGACCGTATTTACTCCGGTATATTGCTGCACTACCAAAGCCCCCGTATGCTATACCCGGGTAGATGGTGCCGATTATATCACCTTCTCCTGGAATTCCGCCTTCTGGATTTACAACTGGGTGGCAAATATGGTTTATCCTCGCTACGACCTGATGATGGGCGATGTACGTGCCACTCAGACTGAATTGGAAACCACCTTTAACGACGCACAAGAGGGTATTGAAGCCGCTGCCGCCAAACTGTTGGAGAAAGATCCTGCCAAAGCCAAAGAATTCTTGACCAATTATACCAATATGACTGCCCAAAGCACCATCGATACTTGGAAGCGCTTGGGTGAATTCCTGATCGTAATGTATAACGATGGCGTTGTTAAGCGTGTGAAAGACGGTAAGTTCGAACGCAACTCCATCGGTCAGCCTGCAGGCGTAATACGTCCCGGATACCCTAAAGAATTCCTTGAAGAGTACGTTAAACAGACAGGAGATAGGTATAAAATGCCTGAATAATATTAGGATATTTGAACTTAATCTCATACATTTGTGTCTTGACAAAAAGTTTATACTAACCGATATAATAATAAAAGACTTATGGAAAATCAGGAATTGATTAAACAGGTGACTGAAAAAGCTGAAAAATGGCTTACCCCGGCATACGATGCCGAAACTCAGGCAGAAGTAAAACGACTGTTGGAAAACCCCGATAAAACCGAATTGATAGATAGTTTTTACAGAGACCTCGAATTTGGTACAGGTGGTTTGCGTGGTATCATGGGTGTAGGTACGAACCGTATGAATATTTATACTGTGGGTGCCGCAACGCAAGGTCTTGCCAACTATCTGAACAAATGTTTTGCCGGTAAAGACCAAATCTCAGTAGTGGTAGGTTACGACTGCCGTAACCATAGTGATTTGTATGCTAAAATCTCCGCAGATATTTTCTCTGCAAATGGTATAAAGGTTTATCTCTTTGATGATTTGCGTCCTACTCCTGAAGTTTCATTCGCCATTCGTCATTTCGGTTGTCAAAGTGGTATTAATATCACTGCAAGCCACAACCCGAGAGAATACAACGGCTATAAAGCCTATTGGGATGATGGTGCACAGGTACTTGCTCCTCACGATACTGCTATCATTGACGAAGTAAACAAAGTGACTGTTGCCGATATTAAATTTACGGGTAACAACGATTTGATTCAGATTATCGGTAAAGAGATAGACAAGATTTATCTTGATATGGTTCATTCTATTTCTATCGATCCCGAAGTAATCAAACGCCAAAAAGATCTTAGTATCGTTTATACTCCGCTTCATGGTGCAGGCCGTGTATTGATTCCTGATTCATTGAAAGAATGGGGATTTGAGAATATAAATTGCGTGCCCGAACAAATGATAAAGGATGGCAACTTCCCGACAGTAGTATCTCCGAATCCCGAAAATGCCGAAGCTCTTTCAATGGCTATCGCACTTGCCAAGAAGTTGAATGCTGACATCGTAATGGCTAGTGACCCTGACGCCGACCGTGTAGGTATGGCTTGTAAAGACGATAAAGGCGAATGGGTACTTATCAATGGTAACCAAACCTGCCTGATCTTCTTGTACTATATCATCAAGAACCGTATTGCCATGGGCAAGATGAAACCGAATGATTTCATTGTCAAGACCATTGTAACTACCGAATTGATTAAGGCTGTTGCCGATAAGAATAAGATTGAAATGCGCGACTGTTATACCGGTTTCAAATGGATTGCCCGTGAAATCTTCCTGAGTGAAGGTAAGCAGCAGTACATTGGTGGTGGTGAAGAAAGTTATGGCTTCCTGGCTGAAGATTTCGTTCGCGATAAAGATGCTGTTTCTGCTTGTTCTTTACTGGCTGAGATCTGTGCTTGGGCGAAAGATCAGGGCAAGACACTGTATGATGTATTGATGGATATCTACGTAGAATATGGTTTCTCTAAGGAAACTACTGTTAATGTAGTGAAACCCGGCAAGAGCGGTGCAGATGAAATCAAAGCTATGATGGATAACTTCCGTGCTAACCCACCGAAAGAAATCGGCGGTTCTCCCGTAACGCTGATTAAGGATTACAAGACACTGAAAACGACTGATGCTAAAGGTAATGTAAGCAATCTGGATATGCCGGAAACTTCTAACGTACTCCAGTACTTCACAGAAGACGGTACAAAGATTTCAGTTCGTCCTTCAGGTACAGAACCTAAAATTAAGTTCTACATTGAAGTGAAAGGCATGATGGGATGTTCAAAATGCTATTTCAATGCAAATGCAGAAGCTGAACAGAAAGTAGAAGCTGTACGCAAATCACTTGGTATTTGATAACTTACTAAGTTGCTGAAATATAAAAAGAAAGGTATAATCCATCCACGGGTTATACCTTTTTTGTTATGCTATGTTATGGCTTGCTATAAATTTATTCCGCAATAGTTATGATATGCGTGGCAGAGGGTAAATCAGCGTTTTGAAGATTAAAAAATAATAATAATATATTAAAGCTCTACCCCCGATGAACAAAGACGTTGAAGAGAAGTTCTATATACGCAGATTGCGGCTGCACGCCGATTGGTTGATGTGAATGAGAGTCGTTTCATTCGTAGTTGTTCGTTTGTAGTGCGTGTCTTCCGCAATCTGTTTTTATTTCCTTTCTTCTCTTTTAATTTTTAGTTATTAATTATTTTCCAGCCACCAGTCAATCAATTTTCTTGCAATACTCAGTTTGCGTGGTATTTCTGGCAGATTATCTTTCGAATAAAAGCCTGCGGCGCTGAGTTCTTCGTCTTGTAGTTTAATTTCTCCACCGTCGTAATCGGCAATGAAGCCTATCATCAATCCGCTGGGATAGGGCCAGGGCTGATTACCGAAATAGGTGATATTCTTCACCCGTAATCCGGTTTCTTCCAATACTTCCCGTTTCACACACTCTTCCAGTGTTTCACCGGTTTCGAGGAAACCTGCTACCAGACCGTAGAATGTGCCGCGGAAGTTGCGAGCATGTACCAGTAGTATTTCATTTCCTTTGCGTATCAGTACGATAACGGCGGTAGAAACAGGAGGGTACATTTCATTTCCACAATTGGAGCATTTTTTCATAATCGGCTCTTTTTGCTCCATTGGAGTGCCACATACGGGGCAAAAACGGCTGTGACTATCCCAATATAGAATCTGGGAAGCTTTCCCGGCGGCTTGGTAGTCGGCTAAGGGTAAATATTCATAGGAGGCACGTAGTCCAATCATGATCCATTCATCATTTTCATCAATGGGTTGTTTGATAGCTAAGGCTTTTACTTTCTTTCCATTTGTGAGGGTTACATCGTGTATCTTCAGATCTGATACTTGCTGTAGGGGTGCTTGTGCTCCGCACGGCACACTATATTGGTTGTTCTCTTCTTTTTTCAGCAGTAGTTGGTCGTTGAAGAAAACGAACCACTGCATTGAGGTTTGTATTTCTGTTGTTTCCATAAGTTTGAAATTTCGTGCAAAGGTATAAATAAATGATAGTAACTGTTTATCCACCTTGTGAATTCTTTCCTTTGCCTCAAAATAGAAAGTTAATACCTTGTATATCTATTTGTATAATCATATCAGAGGAATTAATTCTTGAATATAGCATTTTTTCGGAAGGATACTTTATCTTTGCATTCAAGGAGTGTTAAATGACATAATTATGCTTTTTATGTACTATTTTTAAGTATAGGTATTTGCAGTAAGGATGCATTGTTTATTCATGACTACTATTTAATGTAACAGCTGTCCCACTATGGAAGAGAGCCGATTTTTGCAAGATTTGTGGATGAGTATTTCCCTTGATGCACAATTAAGGATTAAAGAGGTCCAAAACCCCGATAGTACATTGTTTTTCGGGATTTGCCCTGAAAAAGGAAATGAGTTAGCAGATTCTTTCTCAAATAATGAGAAAGATAGACAACAGTTTGCACGTATCACCGAAGGAATAGAACGTGCAGTGCGAGAGAAACGCATTGTCTTTTTAACTTACTACTCATCAATAGGAGAAGATGAGATTCCGATTAGTATGTTCATCGAGTGCGGAGAGAATGAAGTACGGTTATATGCCACAGCTATTAATGCTGATGATATGCAACGAGTGCAAGAAGTGTCAACAACGGTAAACGTGCCTCCAACAGTTGTTAAAACATCCACAACGGTTACAGAGAACTTCAATCTTAACCATACTTTATTCGAATACCTACCGGTTGGTTTGGAAGTATACGATGCCAATGGCAGATTGATTGAGGTCAATTCGCAGGAGCTCAACGCTATGGGAATTGCTGATAAGAAAGATGTATTGGGGCTTAATCTTTTCGAGAATCCTAATTTCCCGCCTGATGCACGTACAAAACTGTTGGCTGGCGAAAATGTACATTTTCTCTCAGATTATGATTTCAGTAAAGCAGTGGAGGCTGGATATTACCCCACAACCAAGGTGGGAAATAGCTTGCTGAGTGTATCGATAACTGTTATTCGTAGTAGTGTGGGTGAGATAGAGAATTATTTGCTCATCTCTCAAGATATAACTGAACGTACAGAGTACCAACAAAAGTACGAGACGCTCTATAATCAGAATATGACCATTCTTAACTCTCTGCCTGTAGGTGTGGAGATCTACTCGCCTGATGGAAAGCTGAACTTCCTTACGGAGGCTGATTGTCGTATCTTTGGGGTAGATCAGCAAGAAGTGCTGGCTATGAATTTGAGTATCGATGATAATCCGAATCTTCCTCTCGAAGTTAAGGAAGCAGTGCACAAGGGGCTTCCGGTTCAGTCTCGGTTTATTTATCGTTACGAAGCTGTGGCCGAAAAAGAATATTACCACTCTTCTCTGCAGCGACCAATTTTGCACATTGAATGCACTGGTCAACCGGTCATCGGACCCGATGGGATGATTCAGAATTATGTCTTTATTGTACAAGATGTTACTGAAGATGTTTGTCATGAGGAAGAACTGCGTCAAAGTAAGCGTAAAATAGAGATTGCTACGAAGGATGCTGAGATTATACTTTGGGAATTCGATGTATATAAACAAATTTTTTTTAGCGAGAACGATCAACTGACCGGATATGATAACACTCATCCTATCACTGTTGCCGAATGTACGGGATTCTTCTATGCTGAAGACCAGATCGTCGTTTCAGAATATATCCAGCGAATGATTTCGGGCGAAGACTTCTCTTTCACGCTTGATGTACGCCTTACTTTTCCCGGAAGTAACGAATTGCAATATTGTACATTTAGCGGCATCCCTTATGAACGTGATGCTAGTGGAAAAGTAACCCGTTTTGTAGGTTCACGCAAGAATAACACAGAACTTCAACGTAGGAAGATTTTGCAGGATAATATCCTCAATAGTATTCCCATCCCTATTCATATTAAGGATCTTGACAATGATTCGTGCTATGTTTTTTGTAACGAAGAGAGTACTCGCATGTTCGGTACTAGTATTGGCGGAAGCATTTACGATGTAATGAATGAAGCACAAGTAGCGCGTGTGGAGAAAACGGATAAAGAAGTATTCTCTACCGGGAAACCTTACTTCGGAGTGGAACGTATCGAACTCCTGAACGGACAAAGCTATGATGTACTTGTTCGTAAAAGTGTTATTTATGATGGCAATAAACGTCTGTTGCTGAATGTACGTTGGGATCAGAGTTTGCAAAACGATCTCCAAAGGCGTGCTAAAGTCCTCTCACTCTCTATGCAGGCTATGAATGCCTATACTTGGTTTTATGATCCGGAGAAGAACCGTGTCAGTTTTGGTGAAGGTTTCGAACGTATGGGGCGTAATGCACAGATGCTCAATACGCGTGAGACGTTTGCGGTATTCATTCATCCCGATGATAGACAACTTTTTATTGATACCCAGGTAGAGCAACTCGAGAAAGATAGTGGGGAATGGGTAGTGGAATATCGCATTGACCTTGAGGGTACCGGAAATTATGAATGGTGGGAAACCCGTGGTATCATTGAGACCACGGTGATTGATGACATTCCCCATAAATTTATGTTGGGTATGTCGGTCAGTATTGATTCGCACAAGAGGATTGAGTTGGAGTTACGAGATGCAAAAGCACGTGCCGAGCAGTCAGACAAGTTGAAATCGGCTTTTCTTGCTAATATGAGTCATGAGATACGGACGCCACTCAATGCTATTGTTGGTTTCTCCGATCTGTTGATGAATACCGATGAACTGGAAGATCGGGAGGAGTATATGCGTATTATTAGTAATAATACCGAATTGTTATTGAAACTTATTGGTGATATTCTCGATCTTTCAAAGATCGAGTCCGGAGCTATTGAACTGAAATACGAGGAGTTCGATCTATCCCACTTTTTCAATGATATGACTACTTCGATGAAGCAGCGTGCTACAAAGCCTGGTGTAGAGTTGATAGACCGGAATCCTTATGAGAAATGTATCGTATATTTGGATCGTAACCGCATAGCACAGATTATGACAAATTATGTAACCAATGCTATCAAGTATACACCGAAGGGTTTTATCGAGATGGGATATGAAGCTGTGGACAAGGGAATTCGCTTCTATGTAAAAGATACCGGAATAGGCATTGCCGACGAGAAAAAAAACAAGGTTTTCCAACGTTTCGAGAAGCTCGATGAGTTCGCCCAAGGTACAGGATTGGGGTTATCTATTTGTAAGGCAATAGCCGAGTCGATGGGAGGTAGTGTAGGTTTCGATTCTATGTATAATGAAGGATCATTGTTTTGGGCAATATTACCCTGTAAACCCCACGTTAGTTCTTCTGAAGATTGAGATAATACATTCTTGATATTAAATGCCCCGTTCGTTTATAATGAAGATATCTTTCATTTATAATGAACGGGGCATTCATTTATATTGAACTTTTTCATATCTGTTTTGTTTTTTCGAAGAAAAAGAGAATAAAATGGGCAGATATTCTTTAATCATAGGATGGTTGTTATTGCTTTCAGGAGTTACATCTTGCATTAGTGACCCTCCATGTGATATACCTGCTAAGATGGAGAATGTTGAACTGGTATTTGTTTGGCCGGATACATTGACTGCACCACCTACTGTTTATGTCGACTGTTATCCGCAGGCAGGAGGAAACTCCATACGTAATTTCCTTCCTCCCACCGGAGGAAAGATTTTTTTGCCTGAAGGGGGATATAATTTACTGGTCTACAGTAATACTTCTCCTAAGATTCTTTTTGAGAATATAGATTCGTTTAGCTCGGCAGCGGCTTATACAGATGGAGGTATCCAGCCCGATGAACTGTTTTGTGGTAGCTTTATCGGGGCTGAGATAAAAGGAAAGGGTATTAGCCAACAGTTTTCTATATCGATGGTGAGCAGAGTGTATTCGTATCATTTCCGATACAGTGGAGTAGAAGGACTGAAATATGTAAATAGCATCAAAGTCAGTATTGACGGAATAACCCGGGCTGTGCAGATGGCAAGTGGTAAGCTTCTACCTGAAACCTTTACCGTCAGTTGTATCTACCGACTACTATCCGACGGATTTTATGGAACACTACGTTGCTTCGGTCACGGGCTGGCTGAAACAAAACATACATTTACAGTTAATTTTGAGTATGGAGGACAATCGAAGATACTCAATTACGACGTCACTCAAATGTTGAACCAGAATGGATATATAGATATTCGCGATTCACTTGTTTTCGAGCCCATCGGTGGAGGAGGCATCGACACCGGAGTGGGGGACTGGGAAGATGATGCTGTGGATATTCCTATTAATTAACTACAATGCCTATAAACCATTAACCATTAACTATATGAAAAGTAATTATTTGTTTCTGTTTTCAGCTTTGGCTATACTCACTGCTTGCAATGAACAAGATACGATGACTTCGACGCAAGGAAATACAGTGACTTTTAAAACTTTTGTCAGTCCCCAGGGGCGTGGTGTACCTGCTACACAAGACGATAAAGCCAATCTTCAGCAAAATTTTGGAGTTTTTGCCTATCGCAATGCTACAGGAATTGCTGATGCGTCAACACCTCCGAATACATTGTACAATGAACTTGTCACTTATACGCCGGGGATAGGATTTAGCTATACCAATACCATTTACTGGCCTGCCAATGATAAACTGGGCTTCTATGCCTACAGTCCATATTCGGCAGGTGGAACGGGTGCGAATGGCATTTCTAATTTTGTCCCGGCTAATAATACCACCAACGGTACTCCTGGATTTACATTTACGGTGAACAATGATGTGGATGATCAAATAGACTTGTTGACAGCTAGAACAGAAGGTTTGAGTGGAGGTACAGTACCTTTGGCTTTTCTTCATGCATTGTCTAAAGTGGAATTACAAGCGCACACTTCTGCAATAAACTACCGTGTTGCTATTATGGGAGTGAAATTGACAGGCATTTATAGTACAGGCGATTTTCGTTTTATCGGTCTGCCTACCTCGTGGGTAAACCAACGAACTGAAGCTGCCTATACCGGTGCAGTACTCACTACTGGAAATTCTCAGCCTAATGGTGCAGGTGTTCCGGCGGCTGTTATCGTGTACAATAATAATAGCTCGGAATACACTGATGTGACTGATCCTAGTAATGCTTTGTACCTGTTGCCTCAAGCCTTGGGAGCCAATGCACGCTTGGTAGTGACCTATAATATCTATAATGCGCAGACGGGTAATCTTATTTCCAACCAGACATCCCAAGATTTGATTCTTGACATTTCAGATGAGAGTTTGACCCTTTCAGGATTGGTGAAGTGGGACAGGAGTCATCGCATTATCTATAGACTGAATTTCTTCCCACGTGATTCTGGTCCCGGATCAGAAATTAAATTTGAAGCTACTGTAACAGACTGGAGTATTGAATATGGTGATTTTTCATAAAAGTGAACGAAGTGTATGGTTGCTGGCAGGACTAATCATCCTGCTATCCTTATCATCCTGCCATGACGACCGTCTTTTCTCCCAACCGGGTGGAGAAGACGGCAGCGTGACAGCTAAAGCTGTTTCTTTCCATGCTAGGCTTATGGATGACGATGTAGCTACACGAGGTATTCCCGTCAATGGTCCAGCCTATCCTGATGGTGAAAGTTTTGGAGTCTTGGGTTATGAATTGCCCACAGGTACATGGGAAACAACACTCACTCCCGATTTCATGTATAACTTCAAAGTTACTCATTTTAGGAATCAATATACCTATGAAAATACGAAGTTGTGGCCCTATCAGCGCGTCCGTTTTTTCGCTTATCATCCTTATGCTACTATAGATAATGATATTGTGCCGTCTGCTTCCGGTTTTGCAGGTGATCCATACTTACAGTTTAAAGTGAAAGATAATGTAACCAGACAGATTGATTTGCTAGTGTCGACAACCGAACCTGTACTGGCACCACCGGTTGTTAATTTCCCATTTACACATGCTTTGACTCGAGTTGCCTTCTTTGTTAAAAAAGCCTCAGTGCCCGGAGAGGTAAAGATAAATGCGATTACGGTGAAAAGTATAATCGGAGTCGGACAAGTTTCATTGGTACCTGATGCCGATGGACGATATTCTTGGCAACCTTCGAGTAAACCCGATGATGTGAAGGAATATGTATTGGGTGCATCCACTCTCAATGGGATAGATCGAGGACTGATACCCACTGAATTACAAACCATAACAGACTCTGATTATACACCTGTGTGTTCACCAAATGGTACTCTCTTTCTTATACCCCAACCAATCCAGTCGGATAAGTCATACCTTATAGTAACTTACACCTTAGATGATGAAGAAAGTAAACAGATCATTCCATTGCCTTCAACTTCACCCGGTGATGCCGACGAGTGGCTTAGTGGTAGATACATCCGCTATCAACTGACAATAACCCCTTAATTTTTTTCTAAACTTCGTATTGACGGAATAGTCATCATCCATACTGCTGCTAGTACAGTCGCTATACCACAGTACAAGAAGATATTTGCTATCCCTAACGAATCGGCAAAGAAACTGGTGGCAAACAGTCCGATGATAGAAGGAAATAAACTCACACTATCAAACAGGGCGAAGACACGTCCCAAATATTTAGGCTTGAACTGAGTTTGCATCAGCGTAGTGAAGGGACCCGAAAAGAAAGGAACGGTAAGGCCTTGCAGAACGGTTAGAACAGCAAAGAGTATATATCCATCTTTAGGGAGTACTCCACATAGAGCAATGGTGACACCTATTAGAAAATAAGAATAACCAATCAGTACGACCTTGCGCATCTTAGGATTCCAAATGCCCAACAAAATACCTCCTCCCAACATGCCAATTCCAAACAAGACCTCAATCAGGCTGACTTGGTATGCCGTTCCCGAAAAATTATGTAATGTCATCAGAGGCATCAAAGCTACAATCGGCATAATAAAGAAAGTGACGAGAACTTCAATAATCATCAACCGGCTGATACCTTTATTTTTCATGATTACATGGAAGCCTTCGGTCATATCTTTTAAAACGCTTTTTGCCGAAACATTTTCTTTTTTTGGATTCGGGATGAATACGAATAACAGTGCGGTACAAGCAATAAATGCACCTGCCACATCGAGCAACATTACAATACTCATATCAAAAGAAAGTAGTAAAACCGCACCCAATGCCGGACCTCCAATACTACAAATGGATTGAATAGCTTGATTCACACCAGCAATACGCATTAACTCACTTTCGGGAGCCAACAGAGGAATAGACGATTTCATAGCGGGTGTATGAAAAGCTCCACCTATTGAACGCAGCGCCAGCAGTATATAGATTTGCCATAATTCTATTGTTTCAAGATAGAATAGTAAAGCAATGATTCCCGAACAAAGTGCTACGAAACTATCGGCACCAATCATAGTCCACTTGCGGTTCCAACGGTCTACAAAGACGCCCGCAAATGGTCCTAATAATGCTTGAGGAAGTAATGCGGCAATGGTTGCAAAAGACAATACTTCTGCCGAACCTGTTTCAAGACTAATCCATAATACAAGTGCAAATTGCGCTATTGAACTACTTAATATAGAGAATAGTTGTCCTGTCCATATAATGATGAACTTTTTTTTCCAGTTAGTCATATCGTTTAAAATGATAATCCCGGTGATTGTCCATAGGATGTCGATGCAAATGTATCAACTTTATGGAATCTACCAAACTATAAATCCGTTGAAACGTGGAATTGTTCGGTTGAATCGTATATATTTCTCGTTGAATAGTTACCTTTGCATCTATGGAAATCAAACAACGTATACAACTTCTTCTGGAGGAAATGAACCGGGGAGTTTACGAGAAAGAAACAGAAATAGGGTTATCCTTATTGGCAGCTTTGGCGGGTGAAAGCATCTTGTTGCTAGGTCCTCCGGGAGTGGCGAAGTCAATGGTTGCAAGGCGTTTGAAGGAAGCTTTTGTAGATGCAAGGGCGTTTGAATACCTGATGTCTCGCTTTTCTACTCCGGATGAAATTTTTGGTCCGGTAAGTATCAGCCGTTTGAAAGAGTCTGATAGGTACGAACGTGCCATTGACGGTTATCTGCCTACTGCCGATGTTGTTTTCCTCGATGAAATATGGAAGGCCGGACCGGCGATACAAAATACTTTGCTGACAGTTATTAATGAGAAGCTGTTCCGCAATGGTGATAAGGAACTTAGGCTTTCGCTTAAATTACTGGTAGCAGCCAGTAATGAACTGCCTACGCAGGGCGAGGGTCTGGAAGCATTGTGGGACCGTTTCTTGATTCGCGTCATCAGTACTTGCATCCAGCAGGAGAAGGCTTTTTATAGTATGTTGCTGGATGACTGCGACGAAAAAAAAATGGAAATCTGCCAATGGCAAATCACGGATGAAGAATATGTTGCATGGCAACACGAAATACGCAGGATTGCTGTTCCGGCAGAAGTGTTGTCGTGCATTACAGACATTCGGAAGTCTTTGATGAAAGTTGAAATGCAAGATTCCGAAGTACGTCGGGAAGTATATGTAAGCGACCGTCGTTGGAAGAATATTGTACGTTTGCTGAAAACTTCCGCTTTTATACATGGACGGACTTCAGTGAACATTACTGATCTACTTCCTATCTATCACTGTTTATGGAATGAACCCGATGAATGTATTGCAATCCGTCAAATTGTAATCCGTTGCCTGTTCAGCCTCTATGCAAAAGAAATAACTTCTATCACTTCCTCTTTAAAATCGGATTTGAAAGTCAGCCGGGTACGCGAAGCATTGGATAAAGCTCGTTTGAAAGGCGACCGTCGGGACGATGATTTGCTGATTACGGATCATTTTTACTATCAGGTGGAAAGTCATGGAACAGGGAATACCTATATCTTTATCGTAGACTATAAAAACATGAAAGAATATAGCGCCAAAGATGCACCTGCCATCGGAGTGATGTACACCGATCCGTTGAATCCGAAGCGAACTATTATCCGTGCTTTTTCCGATACCAGCCAGATGCAGGAAGAAGGTGCAGAGCGCGTTACGCTTTTCCGGGACGACAAACACCTCTATATGAATGGTGTCCGTTTCCCGATGAGACGGTTGAAAAGAGGAGAAGAACAACAATTAAGTTTGGGTAACCTTTCTATAACCGATAGGGATTATGAAACGGAGTTGGAAAAAGTTGCCGGGAATATAGATAAATTGGTAAAAGACCTCTCTGAAAATATATTTGCTTCTGAAGAAGACCGGAAGGGAATTGCACAGTATATAGCCACCATACGCAAAGAAATAGCTTGGGCACGGGTCGATGTACGTAAATTGCGTTACGGTGATGAGTGAAAACCGATATGATATTGCCTTTTATGTGCAAGTACTCGATAAGTTTGTGAAAACCGGAGAGTGTGCAACAGAAAGTAAGGAACCACTTTATGCCTATCTGCTTTCCGTAATGAGCGATGTTACGGTCAAAGTACAGGTGTTGAATGACGATATCTGTGCCCGTGTTTTTTACGACACCATGCTTCAGTTCATCCAGTTGAATCTGGAAAAAGAAAAATATAACTTGCAGAAGAGCCAGTCGGAACGGAACGAGATGAAACTTGTTTTGGAATGGTCGGTCAAGAAACGGAAAGACGGTTGGCAGGCATTGTTACAGCAAATTTCGGATAAGTATCAGGAATATGGTTTTGACCAGCGTTTTTACAGAGGCCAGTTCGAAAATGAAGGCAAGTGTGCTGACGGGGAAATGTGGGAAAAAATGGTGGATGATTGGGAGGAGGCTTTCCAACAAAAAATGCAGGATCAGAAAAAGAAGGAAATAGATTTTCGTAGAGATGCCCTCGAACGGAGACTGCGCTCTAATCTGAAAGAAATTCCCGAATACATTCGTCAGAACGATATTGATAAGGATGAGTTTTTCCAGTCGTGGGGCTTGATGAGTGGTATGTGGAATACAATCGACTTTGAGCGAATACGCAAAATAGTTCGCATTCAGCGTGATTATCCTGAGATTGTGAAAGTGGCAAACAAGATGGGACGAATAGCCGATGATGAAGGAAAGGATAATATGTACGTCTCCGAGGGAGATGTTTATAAACTGGAACACTCTGCCAAATGCGATATCTTGGGCATCACCGTAGGAAATGACCTGAATGCCCTGTTACCCATAGAACTGGCACATTGTGCTGATAATGAATTGGAGGATTTGTTTGTCTATAAATACCTGACGAATAAACTTCAAACCTTTCGTTATAAGTCCGAAATCATGCAACCTGCCCGCCGTTTGGAGACTAAACCTGCCAAAAGGAAAGGTCCGATGGTAATTTGTCTGGATACTTCCGGTAGTATGGCGGGCAAGGCCGAAAAAATAGCTCATTCTCTATTGATTAAGATACTGGAAATAGCGGACAGGCAGCAAAGAAGTTGTTACCTGATAGCCTTCTCAGTATCTATCAATCCCATTGATATAAGGAAAGAGCGGGCGCGTTTACTTGAATTTTTCTCGAAAACGGCTTGTGGAGATACAGATGCTACCCGCATGCTACAGGCTACCTTTCGTCTTCTCCGATCTTCAAAAGATTATATGAATGCCGATGTTCTGTGGGTCAGTGACTTTAAAATTCCGTTATCTACGTCGGAACTGATCGATCAGATACAGGAATTCCGGGAGGCAGATACCCATTTTTACGGTTTGCAGATAGGCATTGCCGATAATGAATGGACGCCTTTCTTTGACCGTATTTATAGGGTTGGATACACTCCCTCCCGGCGTTATTAGATTTATTCTTCTATGATTTGATGTTCTGCGATATCCACATACCGATGTCTTGCTTACTGAGCGCGGCTGCCATTAAATCAGGGAATTTATCTGGCGTACAGGCAAAAGTCGGCACACCGATATTTGCTAAAAACTCAGCATGATCTTTGTCATATGACGGTGCTCCGTCGTCATTCAGGGCAGGCAGGACGATGAGTTGTACACCGTTGTTCACTAAAGATACAAACTTCTTGCGCATCTCGCGTTCGTCACCTCCTTCGTAAAGGTCGGTAACCAGTACCAGTACAGTGTCTTGCGGGCGGGTAATCACTCCCTGACAATAGGTCAGTGCGCGCGCAATGTCAGTACCACCACCTAACTGTACACCGAAAAGCAGATCGACCGGATCTTGCAGATCATCCGTAAGATCCACCACAGCGGTATCAAATACCACCATACGTGTGCTTACTGCGGGAATGGATGCTAATACCGAACCAAAGATTCCTGAGTATATAACGGAAGTTCCCATAGAACCGCTTTGGTCTAAGCAGAGAATGATATCTTTCATTGCTTTCCGCTTTCTGCCATAACCGATACGTACTTCCGGAATAATTGTCTTGTAGTCCGGTTGATAGTTCTTCAAGTTTTTGGTAATGGTCGTTTTCCAGTCTATCTCATTATAACGCGGATTCCTTCGACGCGAAGAGCGATTGAGTGCTCCTGTTACTGCCTGCTGGGTAGGGGCGGAGAGTTTGCGCAGCAATTCGTCGACCACCTTCCGCACTACTTGCCGTGCCATTTCTTTGTTTTTCTCGGGGATAACTCGGCTGAGAGACATCAAGGTTGCCACCAGATGCACATCGGGAACTACAGTTTCGAGCATTTCCTTTTCGGTCAGCAGGGAGGTGAGGTTTAGTCGTTTGATAGCATCTCGCTGAATGACCTGTACAACTGTTTGAGGGAAAAACTCACGGATATCTCCCAACCAGCGGCTTACTTTCGGAGCAGATGAACCGAGTCCACCACGCCGGTCACTGTTATATACGGCTTCCAGAGACTGGTCGATGCGTTGTTCTTCCAGGTTTAATGTCGCCCCTGTGCCGTCCGCTTCGTTTCCACCCAGTATCAGGCGCCATCTTTTCAGATATTCTTCTTCCATTCTTCTCTTTATTTCGTTTCAAGTCCTAATAATTGGCAAACTATAGGAATTACCCGGGCTGCTTCAGTCTCATTGTGGGTAGTTTTCGCATTTGTCTGCATCTGTGTGCCTCCTGCACCGTATGTCTTGGCCTTTTCTCCCAGTTTGCGGCATTCTGCCGAGCTGAATTCACTGAAAGTACGTTTCAGTATCGGCAGTAGTTCCATAAATACCTCTTTGCCTTGCGTACAAATCCAGTTATTTACGAGATTCCACAGGTTATCATCGAGCAGCAGGATGGAACCGGAAGAACGGAGGAAACCTTCGAACCAATAGGCCATATCTGCCGGAGCATTACCCACCGAGGAATAGAAACTGAGAGTTTTCTGCATTTCGTCCGGAGAAATCACTCCTTTGTCGTTCAGCAGTCGTGTGGCGTAACCCGACAATAGCGGATGGACATTCGTTGAAGTACGTACCTGTTCGATAAATTCAATCCACATCGTACTCAGTTCCGAATCGTTCAGCGTTGATACGGCATAATCGGTGGATACCAGTCGATCGAGAACTTCTGCTGCCGCTTCTTCATCAATGTTGATGCATACCAGCACTCCACCCGCAAGAATACGTGCTATCATGGCATGAAGCATATTGCCAACCTTAGAGAAATCAAGTTCACGTACGTTGCCGTAACGGACGATATCTACCAGATCGGGTACAGCCTGCATCATTTCCAGAATATCGGTTGAAGCAGCAGAAAGGCGGTCCAGTTGTATGGTCATGGCTTCTACCAAATTCGGAAGGTTGGCAGGGATTACCCGATTTAACAACTGGGTGAGTTCGGGAATATGTCGTATCTCTCCGGTTTGTTTCAGTAGATATTTTTGGGTGGCTTCTTCCAGTGTATTTCCCCAAATGGCCGTTTCGATGATGCTGATAATCTGTTCCGGTTTATGATAGAGGGTCCACCTTTCTTTGAATGTGCCTTTACCGTCTGTATGTCCGGGAAGTGCCCAGTCTATATTGAGCAGGTGCAAGCGATGGAAGAAAATGCTTCGTTCCAGGTCGTTCGGCTTACGAAGGTCAAGAATCAATTCTTTAATCTCGGCGGTAAAGGGGACACGCAGACGCTTTTGAATCTTTTCTACATCTACTAAAAGAGGAACTTTTGGAACATCATCGGGCACACTGCCCAAACGATTACTGATGATAAGTTCTTCTTTGATTATCTGCAACAAAATATCGTCACCGAACCCCATGACTGTGGTTATTGCCTCGTTGAATTCATCCAGAGACGGCGAAGAGAGATTGCGGAGGGCTGCCGTAGCCTGTGCCAACCGTATAGTTTCAATGACATGTGCCACGGAGATGTCCATATTCTTTTTGCGAAGAAGGGCAGCGGCATGGCTGATCCACAGTGTTCCGTCATCTTCCGGCTGATGCCAGAGGTAATCGTACCAACACGGAGACTGAATACCTGCCCCGTATCCGCTGCGAAGGGAGAGGCGGTCGTAAGTCCACGGTATCCAAGTACATTCTATCTTGACTTTGGGAAGTCCTTTCAGCAGTTCGTTGTCTTCTTTAATCTTGGGTGTGGAACTGAGCGCCGGTACATGCCAGGCGCCACAGACTACGGCAATGCGTTCAAAGTTTTCCTTCTGGGCTGTACGGATCATTTTCCGCATCCATGCCTCACGTAGCAAATCACGGGTAGATGTATGCTGGGGAAGCTCGGTACGCAGGGCGGTTACTGCTTCCTGCACGGCTTCGAATATATCTGCATTGTCTTTACGATGTTCAACGGTCGTTTCCCACCAAGTCTCACCATCGGAATACCCGGCAACTTCCGCTAGATAATCAAAGGGATCTCCTAAGGTGGTTTCTTTCTCTGCCGTTTCTTGTACATCGATAACTTCTTGCTCTTTCCCGTTATCTTCCTGTATTTCAGGAGTGTTTTCCGTTTCTTCATCCTCTTCTTCTTTCTCTTCTTTCTTGAAATTGAGCGCCATAGAATGTGTTAGCGGTAGGTCGAAGAATCGTAACGGAACCTCGTTCTGTATGGCGTAGCGCATTGTCTGCCATTCCGGAGAGAACTCGGCAAATGGGTAGAACACGGCATTCTGGGGTTGATCGGGCTGGTAAGCGAGCAGGGCAACGGGAGGTTCCATTTGCTGACTTATTACGCACGGAACCAGCACTTCTGCTTCGGCAGGCCCTTCCAGTAGGATGAGGTCCGGCTTCAGCTCTTGCAGATAGTTCAACACGTTCCGGCACGAACCGGGGCCATGATGTCTTATTCCTAATAAATGAATAGCCATTCTTTGTTTACTTTAATTCTTGAAAATAGAGTTATAGTTTACTCTAAATCATGTCTCTTGAAGCACGGTAGATATCTTTCCAGCCGTCACGGTTTTTTACTACCGTTTCCATGTATTCCTGCCATACTACTTTATCCTGTACGGGGTCTTTCACCACGGCACCGAGAATACCCGATACCAGGTCTTCGGCATGCATCTCTCCATCCCCGAAGTAACCTGCCATTGCCAGACCGTTGTTTACCACAGAAATGGCTTCGGCAGTGCTCAGTGTACCACTGGGAGTTTTTAGCTTGGTTTTACCGTCATCGGTAGCTCCCTGGCGGAGTTCGCGGAAGATGGTGACTACACGGCGTATTTCCTCCAGCGCCGGTTTTTCTACCGGTAGCTGCATCACTTTCTCGAAGCTTTCCACGCGTCGGCGTACAATGTCTATTTCTTCGTCGATGCTGTCGGGCAAAGGAAGAATTACGGTGTTGAAGCGACGTTTTAAGGCACTGGATAAGTCGTTGACGCCTTTGTCACGGTTATTGGCAGTGGCAATAATATTGAAGCCTCGTATAGCTTGCACTTCTTTGTTCAATTCGGGTACGGGGAGGGTTTTCTCTGAAAGAATGGTGATAAGCGTATCTTGCACGTCTGAGCCGATACGCGTCAACTCTTCGATTCGTCCTATTTTGCCTTCCTGCATAGCTTTCATGATCGGAGTTTGCACCAAAGCACCTTCACTCGGACCTTCTGCCAGCAGTCGTGCATAATTCCAACCGTAACGGATGGCTTCTTCTCCGGTACCTGCCGTACCTTGTACAATCAGTGTGGAGTTGCCGGATATGGCGGCGGCAATGTGTTCGCTTACCCAGCTCTTGGCAGTTCCGGGCAGTCCGTAGAGTAGGAGGGCACGGTCGGTTACCAACGTAGCGACTGCTATTTCCATTAATCGGCGGTTGCCGATATATTTGGGTGAGACTTCAAATCCGTTTTTGAGTTTGCCACCCATCAGGTAGGTGACTACCGATTGCGGAGACATTTCCCAGTTTTCGGGAACAAGATTGGTTTCGTTCTTTTTCAGTTCGTGCAACTCTTCTGCGAATTGTTGTTCGGCATGTTGTCTAAGTAAGTTCATATTATTTTTATATTTATTTATTGTCGTTAAATAGGGTGTTTATTTGCTCTTTTATTCTCATGTATTCATTCAGCGATTCGTACAACTTGGTTGCGGAATTATCTGCACTATGAACTATAGTATATTGCTCCAGCTTGGGATATATCTCTTTGGAAAGGTAGAGCGCCAGTTGTTCCGCTATTTCTTTGGAATAATAGTAGTAATTGCTCCGTACTAGTTGTTGCAATACTCGTGCAGAGAATTTAATACCCCATTCTCGTCCGTCGGCATTGAACCATGAATCGGGAATGGAGAAGCTATTGCTGCTGATCTGGAAATTGATTTTTTCCCGTTGCTCCGGTGTCAGCAATCCAATCAGGTTGATGTTATTGTTTTCGTTCGGATTTTCTTTCAGTGTATGGTAAGCCCACAGGTTATCGTTGAAGTTTTCTATCGGTCGGCATAGATTGAAATAGGGACCGAAAGGAGGTTTCTTGGCTAGCTTACTGGCTGCTTTTTCCGGCGAACAGTCGAACAGTTCCTCCCAGAAACTGAGGGGTACCCGTTCTGCAAGTTGGCGCAGCAAGAACTCTTCATCCTTTTCTTTTTTATTGGAACTAACTTCTTCCAGTCCCAGTTTCTTCATTTCCGGAGTATAAGTCAGTTTGTCATAAGACCAACCCAGTAACATTTTATAGTGGAGTTTACCGCGCAGTAAGTCGCAGTATGCTTTCACTAATTCGGAGTCGGGAATACGGAATAGTAGGTTGGAGGCGGTTTGCTTGACATTGATGCTCCGGTCCGTTCCGGCTATTTCTTGCAGAAAAGCTTCGTCTGCTTTGCTCAGATTGATCTGGAGACATTGAATCAGTTCGTCGCGATGGGTAGCCGATTCATTCTTTAATTCGGTTTGTAACAAGGCAAGTCCTTGCTCCGGTTGCGATTCTCTCAGTCGGCAAAGCATTCGTTTCCGTTCTTCGTGCGAAGCGGTTTCCCAAGTATCAGTTTCGGTATCTCCCCAATCTTTCAGACCCATTTGGGGCAATAGCCAGCGTCCACGTTTCCCTGCCAGTTGGGAGAGTAGTTCCTGTTCCTGGCGGCGGTCGGGGTTATTGCGATCAAATGCGTGGTTTATCAGATTTTGCAGATAGAGAGGTGGTATGACTTTGTTGCACCCGGCAGCTTTGCGATAAGCGTACAGTAACAAATACCGGTTACGGTTGATGTTTAGCAAATTGAACAACTCACCGGCTTCGCGATCAAAATAAGGTTTTTCTTCTTCGGGAGCTTCTTCAGTTTCAACGGCATTTTCGTCCGAAGATACTTCCATTCCGGCACGCTGATAGGCAAATGTCAAAGCTACTATCTGATAGAAAGCTGCTTCTGCATTATCTGCCTTCTCCTGTATTCTGCTGAATGTTTCTTCCAAAGAAGGGGGGAAAGAAACCGGAGTGAATTCTTTGGCTGCCGTGCCCAGCAGTGCGGCATTAATGATAGGTTCAGTTACGTTCATCTCTCCAAAAATAATAGTCAGATTGATACCAGATTGAGTTTAATTCCCAAGATAGGTCGTTAGCCAGAAGGAATGCGGAGAATGGTTTGCCACCGGTTACGGATAAAATATCTATTCGGGTGGCGTCATCTACTTTCACAGGAACCAGCTTGTTGTGCACATCTTGTAAGTAGAGCAGATTTCCTTTGACAGCTAAACGCAGGTTTTCTACAAGTATCGGTAAGTCTTCGGTGAACGGGTTCTGTTGAAGAACTTTCCTGTAGTGGGCGGTGGCTTCTTCTAAGTCCTTGCAGAAAGTCGGGGTAAACGTATTATAAGATAATTCACTAGCTTTGAACAGTGCCCTGAGGGTATTTATACCTTTGTAGAAGCAAAACTCTCCTTCGTACACACTTCCGGGAACAAGGTTCACTTCCGGAAGGCTGCCCGGGGTGATAAAGTTAAGGTAAATAGCAAAACGTCCGCTTTGGCATCCGTATAACCAGTATGTTTCGGTATTCAGTTCGTTGACCTTCCGGCTTCTTTTGTGCAACACCATCCATTGGTCGGCAACGGCTTCTCCGGCAAGTACCTCTTCTTTGGCTTGCGGATATCCTATTTGTGTGCGGATTTCATATTGCCATTCTTCCGATTGTTTTTCAAGATTCTTGTAACTTTCGGAGAGTAGGTAGAGCTTTCCGAGCTGGTCAGTCAACTTGTACTTCCAACTTTCATCATAGAAGTCGATTTCCTGTATGGTTCTCAGACGGTTGGTGAGTCCGGATGCCTGGGCATCGACCATGCGTCGGGCGATGCCGTCAAAAAGGGTATAGGCGCGCTCCGGCACATTGAGCAACCCGTTGCGCAGCAAGTCTTTAATCCATACTTGCAAGTCGTCTATACCATTCAACACTTTCTTGTGGCGAGTAGCTTGCCGTTTGGCTTGAGCGGCTTCGTCCACCGGAGTTTCACTTTTTGCTTTCTGTTCTTTCTTTTCAGCTTTTTCTTCCCGCTTGGAAATCCAATTGGTTACCCATTCCGGTTCCTCTGCCTGCCGGAAGAGGTCGGAGTGTGCAGCGTATAAAAACAAAAGTCCCAAGCCGTGTTTGCATGGAAACTTACGGCTGGGACAAGAACAATGGAATGCAATATTTTTTATGTCAACAACTGTTTGATAAGGAGTTTTTCCACTTCCTTGGCAATGTCCCCAAATGGCGTGCTCACTATATTCCAGCAATACCCATTTGGTTCCCGTAGCCAGTCCTTTTCCTGCTTTTACGGAAGAGGCATCCGGAGCCAGTTGTATGATTTGTTCTTCTGTTAGATTTAATAACATAAAGATACCAGTTAGTTTTTATCATGTTTGAGACTACAATAATACTATTTATTTTTTGTCTTTCCACTTGTTGAAAAGGAAAAAACAGTAGTCTCACATGATTTTTGTTCTCTACACATTGTTTGTGTAGAGATCGAAAACTATACCTTTTTCCCTATTTCATACGCTTCGCCCATAGAAACTTTGTCATTGATTTCGCCGACCTTCCAAGCACCTACACCGTAGATTACACCGCATTCTTTGGGACCTTCCAGACAATCGAGGAAACCACGGAAACTTTCTATAGTACGTTCCATCATGGGAATACTGGTTTCGGCAGCGGAGATGATAAAGTAGAATTCTTTGTCTTTTATTTCAAGATAACGGGCACAGGTTCGATCAATCAGTGTCTTCATTTGTGCACTCATTGTATAGAAATAGACTGGAGTTACCATAACGATAATATCGGCAGCAATCATTTTCTCTACAATTTCGTTGGCATCATCTTTCTGTGGACAAGGCTTGCTATACATGCTGCATACACTACAACCTGTACAGTAGTTGATGTGTTTGTCTTTCAGGAAAATCTTTTCAACCTGATTGCCGGACTCTTTTGCGCCGCGCATGAATTCGTCGCATAAAGTATCGGAGTTTCCACCACGACGGGGGCTTGACGATAGGATTAATACTTTTTTAGTCATAATTCTTTTTCTAATTTATTATGTGTTTACTATTGCATAATTGTACTATATGCAAATATAATATTATGTTGCAAAAGTACGGAGCTTTGCAACGAATTATCGTATATAAATTACAGATGTTTTTACCAAGATTACGGATAGAATTCTTATTCATTAATCTAACTCGATTGTCCGCTCGATCAGGGTCTCTTTTAAAAACTCTTTATCGTGCGATATAACAATTACCGTACCTGCATAATCTCTTATTGTTGCAGTAATAATTTCTATGCTTTCAATATCCAGGTTATTGGTTGGTTCGTCCAGTAAAAACATGTCCGGAGTATTATCTGCAATCATCAGGCAGCAAAAGGAGAGCCGCATCTTTTCGCCTCCACTCAGTTTGCTACAAGGTTTGTTCCAAACATCGTACGGAAAGAGATAACGGTTGAGGATTGTTTTTACTTCATGTTCCGGTAACTGGCGATGATTGAAGGTTTCCACTTGTTCCAGGACGGTCCGCTCGTTGCGGATTAGTGAATATTCCTGGTCCAGATAGACAGAAGTAAAATCGGTACAATCTATATCCCCGTCGGTAGGCTTTAGCTCGCTCATGATAAGTCTTAAGAGAGTTGTTTTTCCACTACCGTTATTTCCTTTGATGCAGAGGCGGTCGCCACTTCGTAATTGGAAACTGAGGGGAGTTTTCCAGAGGTTGACGGTTGTTTCGGGATAATGAAAGTTTATTTCGTTTGCTGTGACTAAAATCTTCCCGATATGCAAGTCCGAAGAATTGAAATTGGTTTTGAGCTTTTCTACCAAGGGGAGCGAACTTCTTATTTTACTCAAATCTTGCTGTATCTTCTCTTCTTTTTCAGAGTGGGTTTTGCTGAGTTTGCTACTGGTGTTTTCTGCCCGTTGTTTTCTGGCTCCCATCATGATGGCAGGAATACCTTTTTTAATAGAAGTCTTTTCACCACGTACGTCCTGTTTGTTTTTACGTTCTTCTACTTCCCGGGCTATCTTCCGAGAGAGCCGCAGAGCTTTTTGTTTCTCCTCCAATTGTTGCTCTAGGGCATTCAGTAGTAGAGATTTTTGCTCTTTATAGAAGTCGTAATTACCACCGTAATAGGTAAGTTCCGAATGGGAAAGCTCGCAGGTAGCCGGTAATAGGTTCAGTAATGTACGGTCGTGGCTGATGACGAGTAACATAGCAGAAGTACGTCGGACGAAATCGTACAAACGTTCTCTTCCGGCAGTATCCAGATGATTGGTCGGTTCATCCAACAGGATGACTGTAGGAGCATGTAGCTCCATTCCGGCAAGGAAGATGCGTGTTTTTTCTCCGCCGCTTAATCCTTTCATTGGCCGTGAAAGATCAATTCCAGCCATGCCCCACGCACTTAATGCGGCTTGGGTACGTTCTTCTATATTCCAATCATCATCGAGTTGGGAGAAGTGTTTTTCTGAAGCATCGCCATTCAGGATGGCATGAAGAGCTGCTAACTTCCGGTCTATTTGTAAAGCTTGGGCAACACTCCGGTTATCATATTGCCCGAAGTGTTGAGGCACGTAATAGAGTGCTTCAGGACGAATTACCGTTCCCGAAGTTGGCAGTAAATTTCCTGCAAGAATCTGCATAAGCGTAGATTTCCCGCAACCGTTATTTCCAATTAGAGCTATCTTTTCTCCGGAATTGACAATCAGGTTCAAGTGTGAAAACAGTACCTCCTTATCCGAATGGATATAGCTTAGGTCTTTGATTATAATACTCATAAATGTTATACTGTGTTTTAAATGAAATATGCATGTACCCGCCTGGCACATGAATCATACTCTCTCGAAGGGCTGGGGGAGACGGACGAACACAGTAAAAAAGTGAAGTTTACCGAAATACGTCGTCTTTACTTAGATATTCTCATCGGTGATTTTATTAGTTAGTGGGTGCAAAGATAATCATTTATGTTATTCCATTGCCGAAGCGTCGAAAGAAAGTGGCAGCAACCCACCTACATTTTTCAGTTCATAGATACCTTTCTTTCCAAAAAGCAGGATACGCATAGGCTGTTTAAAGCGTTTTTCTGTTTCAAGCATTACTTGTCGGCACGCACCGCAAGGAGGAATAGGGTCTTCAAGGAATTCTCCGCGTTCATTGCGGGCGGCAATGGCAAGTGTATTTACGGCTTGGTCGGGATATTGGGAGTTAGCATAGAAGAGGGTAGTCCGTTCGGCGCAAAGTCCCGAAGGATAGGCGGCATTCTCCTGGTTGGTTCCGGTGACGGTGATTCCGTTTTCCAGTAGGGCGGCGGCACCCACTGAGAAGTGGGAGTAGGGGGCATAACTACGTTCGGTTGCTTCGCAGGCTGCATCAATGAGTTGGCTATCGGCAGCAGTCAGTTCAGTATAATCGTATATCTTGATGGGGATTTGGATATTCAGCTCTTTCATAAGGTAAAGGGTTATATTGTAATTAATGTTACAAAGATAGAAAAGAGATTGGTTTTTTCAATTCTTTTACTTAATTATTTGATTTACAGTAATATTTCATGGCATGTTAATTCTTCCGACAATAAAACGGAAATGTGCTGATCTATGTGCTGTCAAGATATTGCTGTTTCATAAAACGTATATTTAAAATTATTATATTTGCGCATCACTAATTTTCTTACATTATGAGAAATAATATAGCCCCTAAAGAAACTCTTGAACAGTTGTTGAATGGCAGTCGTCAGTCTAAACTGAAACGAATGATAAAAGAACTACGTGAAATAAAAGACGCCATGGACACCAATGAGTTCAAATATATTTGCTTTGTAGCGAGAACCTCTCCATTAGTAGCGAGAGACTTGTCTAATGTGAGTTTCTTCCCTTCACAGATTAGCAGCGCTATTTCTGTACTTGAAAAACTCGCTTCCATTGCTCCAAAGCAATCCGAAGTTGATGTAGCTAATCCAACAACTCTTTGAATTGTTCCTTACCAAGTTGTCAAATCGCTTACTTCTCCATATTTGACCGTACACTGAAAGTGTGTCCTTATCTTTGCTCCAAAAGAGTTTTCTGCATCTACATAAGAACGTATAATAACACTGCCATCATCGTTTACTTTACATTTGGCTTCCGAATCGGTCATTTCAGCAAATGAAGCTGTAGATGGAGCTTTTAACTCCTTTTTTACAGCTTTCTTCGCAGTCTCGTAAGCTGTATATACAGCGCTATAATTATTTGAACTATTAGATGGATTTTCTATGCTATTTTTATAGCTTGCATCTTGACATCCTACATATAAAATGAGTATTAATCCTATTCCAATAATACTTTTAATATATGTTCCATTTTTGATTTTTAATAGGAACTTTTCTTCTAAAATATTTTGAATATGATTCTTTGCAATTATCAGAGCGCAGCATACTATGATAATAAGCCAAAATAGAGTTTTCGCTTCCATGATATTTATCCTATATTACGTTCATTTTTCAACATCGCTAATTCACCCTTTACTCTCTTGTTTTCATCACTAAGCAATTGAATAGTCTTTATTTGCTCATTGATTGTCTTTTGTAGAGTTGTTATCGTATCTACAAGCATTGAGATGCGTTCACTACTTTCATCCTTTTGTTGATTAGCAGAAATTAGCATCTCACCTTTTCCACGAATGAGCCATTCAGATGAAATATCTTCATAGTTATCCAATATTGCGTTAATTGTTTGTACGCTGATTTCACTTACTCCACTAAGTTGCCTGCTTAGTGTGTTCTGTTTAATACCACATTTAATGGCAAAAGCTCTGTCTGTTAGCTTATAATAAGCTATAATTTCTTTAATTCTACTAATCATAATAAATCCATTTAAAGTTAATATATCCAAATATGGATAATAATAATGGGTTTATGATTGCAAATTATCCATATATGGATTATATTTGCATCATCAATCAATCAATACTCCAAATATATGAAAAATGATTGATAAAACCAATTAATGCAATAAGAATATGAGTACAAAAAGAGATTATAATTTGGTAGTTGCATGGAAGTACAACCGTAAAGCAATCATGCAGAGAGCTTACGTATATATCCGTAATTATAAGTATTCACTCTCAAGTGCAATGAAAATGGCTTGGTGTGATGCTCAACTTAAAATGGATGAATACAAGTCTTCACTGGTTGCTATTCCTTATGCTCCAAAGCAACTTCCTTTTGGTGCTCTTTATTCTAATCCTTGTGGAAACCTCGCAATGGGATATGTAACAAGATAATATAGAAAAGTATAAACATAAAAAACAACTACAGTCATGGATGAAAAAAAAACAGGTAAGGAAGCTCCATTTTATACAGCTAAGGAGCTTGAAGCTAAAGTGGAAGAGTGCGAGATTATTATAAAGCAGTTGAGAGATGAAAACGACCAGTTGAAGGGACAAATTGAGCAAATTAAAAAAGATAAAGAATCCTTCTCAAAGTACTGGAATGATTCTAGTAATGAGTGTAACAGAGTAAAAGCACAGTTGAAGGCTGTAGTAACCCTGCTTGATAATATCAAGTAGTCTATATATGAGAAAGCCGCAGAAAAGGTCAGTGCTATTACCGGATGCGAAAGCCGTGAGAGTCCGTGATGACAAACGGTTTCTTTACCCTGCACCGGGCAGCTTTACAAATCAAGAGCGCAAGGCTTAGTTTTCGATGCAAACCCTTTGAGAATGTGCCTTCCAGAAACGGAAAATCTGAAAGAGGTTACGAGGTTGAAATGAACCGTTAATCATCCGCACGACAGCGTTACGTCGGTCCAGTCCGGTCTTGAACCTATCCCTTTGATGGGAGACTGGGAACTACAGAGAAGAGTTCTATGACGTATTTAGGTCTTTAGCGATTGGGAAACTGATTAGTTACTATGGATAATAGGCAGCTAAAGAAGTAAGCAGAATTTTAAAATTCGGTCTGCTAAATGCAGATTTTAAATATAGGAGGTGTCATAGCTCAGTTGGTAGAGCAGAGGACTGAAAATCCTTGCGCCCCGGTTCGATTCCGGATGGCACCACAAGTTTTAAATGAAGTGTTTGGAATAATCCCATTACACCACCTAATAATCTTTATGATGAGTACAGAAAAACAAATTTCTAAAGAAGTCCTACTTGAACGACTTAGTAGAATTGATACTACTTGTGACAGAATCCTTGAGGAATTATCCTTAATCAGAAATATCCTTGAAGAGAATGAGGATTCTGTTATCAAAAGATTGAAAGATGCTGCAGATGATTTGTACAGTCAGAGCATTGAATGCCGTGAGTTGATTCAAAGGAATACTCATGGTATAATGAGAATAGAAAGGATTAAAGGAACTTTATAAGATAATAATAATCAATTATATAACCAGTATGGAAGAAAAGAAGAAAAGTATAATGTGCATCATCCGTGAGATGGATTTGGATGCTCAACAGATTTTTCCACTTTCAAAACGTGCTTATCTCTTGAATGTTACATCATATCGGTTAAGAGATAAAGAACCTAGTAAGAAGTGGAGTATTAAATCAGATACAGAAAACGGGATCGTGACCGTTACAAGAACTCAATAGTTTATGAAAGATAGTTTAGATCATTACATTGCTTGCATTTTGCTTGACAACATTATGCGAGTGATGTCTGATATAACATTCGGCAAAGACTTATCAGCTTACATTGTTGGCGGTGAGAAGAAGCTTGTGAGACTTATTGAAGCTGGTGAGATTGAATGTGATAAACCTTGTAATAGTCAGAATGGTAAGTGGTATTGTAATGCAGCCCAAGTTCTGAAACATTGCAGGTGTATGAGAAAGAATTTCAAACCTAATAAATCTAAGAAATGAAAAGAATATTGAAGCAAATCGCGGCTTTTGTACTGGCAATCGCAGTTATTGTTTGCTTAGACACTGAAGCATCCTATATACAGATCGGTGTATCTTTTGCTGTAGCTGCTTTTATAGCTTGTGTGTTTATGTACCAGTGGGATAAGAAAGATAATCAGAAGAAAAGCCCGTGAGGGTGTCTAGTTCATTAATAGTAGTTTCGCACGCTCGGGCTTGTCCCGGGCATTTGCTGGAGTAGCTCAGTTGGTAGAGTGCATGGCGTGTATATGAGAAAAAGGGAATGAATATTATAAGGCGTTCTGATGCCGTTCAGAATAATTGGTAATTCTCCTCAATAGCACTAGAAGTCGTTACATGAGGTCAGCGGTTCAAGTCCGTTCTCCAGTACAAATCAATCAAAAGTTGATTCGCATGAGGAATTTGTATCATTAATCAATCAAAATTTGGCAACGGCGGTTGTCAGCAAATAATCCTCATGTATTACTGGTAGCCTGTGAAGGTGAACTGTTTCATAGTATATTTTCAAGTTAGACAGACCTCCCTACGTGTTGGGGAGGTAAATCACGCATAAAACATAAGGGTTTCCCTAAGAGTATGGAAGGTTGATATTTGTCGGGGAGGGTTCGATACCCTCATGCGTGGCACTTATTACGGGCAATTAGCTCAGTTTGGCAGAGCGATACATGATATTAGTGTTAGTAATTTGTCATGGTATTATTTAAAGGTTTAATTCATGTATAGGTCGTGGTGTTCAAATCCCATATTGTCCACTTTATTGTTTAACCAGAAGCCCTTCCGAAAGGTCGTCCTGTTCAAGGTTCGGGATTTATTTGATTTTATTTTGTCTATTTACAACTATCCCGGTGTGGTTTGAGCACCTATCCGGGAGCTATTTTAAGCCCGTGAGGGTCACTGATTAGTAGTTTTGTCGTATTTTATAATGTGTTAATATTGGTGTATCGTTCGTGAGAATAGTACACCTTTTTTCGAGGGTTTGGCGGAATTGGTAGACGCGCTCAATATCAGAGTTGGTTCAGTGAAAATCTGTATATGAGTAATGTAGGACGCTACACGAAAATAGACACCCAGTGCAGGTTCGAGTCCTGTAATCCTCACAAGCCTTTGGATGGTCGAAGCAGAAATAGAGATAATAAAATTCATTCAGTTTACGGGCGGCTGTGTTGATACAGCTATACACGACTGAAAGAAGCCGAAGAACTGAGTGGATGTTTCTATGATGTAGCTGAAGTTGGTGTTATGTGTTACGCCCCGGAGAATTCGCTTCGGGGCTTTTAATTTGTACTATGAGTGACATTGTATTGAATGAGAGGCAAGAAATGATTATTGCCGGAAAGATATGTCCTTATTGTGGTTTACCTACAGAGTTTACGGATAGCATTGTGGTATATGGTGTCTCTTATGGCATGATTTACCTATGCCGGCAATGTGATGCTTATGTAGGTGTGCATAAAGGAACGAACAAAGCACTCGGACGCTTGGCGCAAAAGTCTCTTAGGAAGTTAAAGCATGAAGCACATGAGTATTTCGATAAGATTTGGATGCTTAAATATATGGGCAGGAAAGATGCTTATGCCTGGTTATCCCGAATACTTGATATACCAGCCGAATACACCCACATAGGAATGTTTTCAGAGGTTACCTGCGAGCGTGTAATCAATTTTAGTAAGCAGCTCCTCAATGACTATAGAGAGAATGATTTGAGTAAAGGTATTGAGCCTAAAACACCTCATTATCCATTATGAAAATGGCGTTAAAATGGCGAAGTTTCTGTTTGTAAAACTTGTCATTAAACGATAACTTTACTGATGTAATCAATTAAAAGTCAAACCAATAAATGTATAATTATGGCAGTAAGTAAAAAGACTGAATCCACTCAACAGAGTGTGGATAATAAGCTTAATTCAATCAGACCGCTATTAGCGACTGAGATTGAATGCAGGGTTGGGACAATGAAGAATGATGGTACTGGGTGCTCATTGCTTCTTTACAAGGATGCAAGGGTAGATATGAGGCTACTTGATGAGGTCTTTGGTCCTATGAATTGGAAACGTACCCACGACGTCGTGAATGGGAACCTTTTCTGTACCCTTTCCATTTGGGATTGTGAAAAGAAAGAGTGGGTGAGCAAGCAGGATGTTGGAACAGAGAGTAACACTGAAAAAGAGAAAGGTCAAGCTAGTGACGCTTTCAAGCGTGCAGGATTCAACTGGGGAATTGGGCGTGAACTTTATACAGGGCCTTTTATATGGATTCCTCTTGACAAGAGCGAGGTATATAAGAAAAATGATTCATACGGACTATATACCAAATTTAAAGTAAAGGATATCAAGTACAATAACCAAAAGGAAGTGATCAGCCTAGTCATTGTAGATAACAAAGATAATGTTCGTTACACTTATGGAGAAACCAAGGAAAAGGTAGTTAAGCCTGTTACCCAAGGTTCAGTCCCTGTATTCACCGGTGCAGAATTAGACCTAGCAATTAAAGCTATGACTGGTGTTAAAAGTCGTCAGGAACTGGAAGCCGTCTGGGCAAATCATTCTGCCTTACATAATAATAACGAGTTCAGAAACATAACAATGACAATGGGTCAGTCATACCCTCCAAATAAATAGAAGTATGATAGAGTTGATTAAATCAAGTGTGGTTTTCAATGAAGAGGACCACACCTATTTTTTAGGTGATAAGCAGTTGGATGGAATAACGGGAATGATTAGCCACCAGTTGTTTCCTAACAAGTACAATAATATTCCTGAGTCTATATTGAAGAAGGCGGCTGAGAAAGGTAGCCGTATTCATGCCCAATGCCAGTTCGTGGATGCGACCGGATTTGCACCTGAGAGTATAGAGGCTGAAAATTATTTGAGTGAGAGAATCAGTGCCGGATACAATGTAGTGGCCAATGAGTATACTGTATCGGATAATGAGCATTTTGCATCTAACATAGACTGTGTGTGGGAGAAGGAAGAAAGAGTAAGCCTTGCCGATATTAAAACCACCTATATGCTTGACAAGGAGTATTTGAGTTGGCAATTATCCATCTATGCGTATTTGTTTGAGATGCAAAATCCATTGCTTAAAGTTGAGAATTTGTATGGCATTTGGTTACGCGGTGATAAATCAGAGTTAGTTCCGGTAGAACGCAAGTCTGATGCAGACATTAAGAAACTTATGGAATGTGAGGTTAACGGTGAGCTGTTCCAATCTAGCGGGCTTATTCCTTCTATGGATAAACAAATCCTTTCTATCCAACTGGTCAATACTATAATTGAGATTGAGGAACAAGCTGCATACATTTCGGAGATACAGAAAGATTGCAAAGAGAAGGTCAAGTCTGCCATGAAAGAGTTTGGTGTGAAGTCCTTTGATTCCGGACGGTTGAAAGTTAGCTATACTCCTGTTTCAGTAAGTAATAGTTTTGATTCAAAGAAATTTCAAAGTGATCACCCGGATTTGTATGCCAAATATTTGAAGACTGCAACTAAATCAGATAGTATTCGTATAACCATTAGAGAAGATAGAAATGAGTGTCAATAAAGTTATTTTGATTGGGCATGTTGGCAAGGAGCCTGATGTGAGAAATCTTGAGGGAGGTACAAAGGTAGCCTCCCTACCACTTGCTACTACTGATAAGGCATACACTTTGACTAACGGTACGCAGGTTCCTGAACGTACGGAATGGCATGATATAGTCCTTTGGAAAGGGCTTGCTGAAACGGTCGAAAAGTATGTTCATAAGGGGGATAAACTTTATATTGAGGGTAAGATAAGAACCCGGAGCTATGAAGATAAGAATGGTATTAAGCGCTATGTGACAGAAATATTTGCTGATAGTATTGAAATGCTTACTCCCAAAAGCCAAGCTACTGCTCCAGTTCCTTCATCTGCTCCACAACAGAGTGATTTGCTCCCATGGGAATACGGACAAACTTCTAATCAATAAAGCTTATGGAACTCCTGCTATTGAATACTATTGAAGGGCTAAAGCCTTGCTATGATAATGATTACGATGAGAAGAAGAAACTCAAGCTCGGAAAGATGTATAAGGCTAAGATTTCAGAACCCCGTAATGTGGACTTTCATCGTAAGTATTTCAAGTTGATAAACTTGGCGTGGGAGTATCAGAAAGAAGTTGTTTGTGAGCATTTTAAAAATGATGTAAGATGCTTTCGTAAAACTGTTGAAGTTGCTGCCGGGCATTGTGATACGGTCTTTAATATGAAACTGAAAGTGTGGATAGATGTACCTAAATCAGTGTCGTTTGAAGAGATGGACGAATTCCAGTTCCGTGAACTCTATGATGCTGTGAAGAGAGTACTTTTCGCAGTATTCCTACGTGATGTTAAAGAGGAAGAGTTTGAGAAGTTTTTAAATTTCTAATATGGATATCTCCAAGACTGATATTCTTGCTATTGAGCGTTTGTTAAGCCAATGCTCTAGTACTATTGAAAAGTATGCACCTGCAATATCTCCCGATCAAGATTTGTGTCGCCGGTGCAAAAAGATGAATAAGAAGTTGAACAAAAAAATACAGAAACATTATGGCTATGCACACGTGGTTTGAGTGTAAAATCCGTTATGAGAAAACAATGCCAAACGGAATGAACAAGAAGGTTACTGAGCCTTATCTTGTGGATGCTCTTAGTTTCACTGAAGCTGAGGCTCGTATTATTGAGGAAATGATGCCTTTTATCACCGGTGAATTTACCGTTTCGGACATCAAACGTGCAAATTACAGTGAGTTATTCCCTAGTGAAGAGGAAACTGCCGACCGTTGGTTCAAATGTAAATTGGTATTCATCACACTGGATGAAAAGAGTGGCGCTGAGAAGAAAACATCTACTTATGTATTAGTACAAGCTGCTGATCTCCGGGATGCAGTGAAGAAGCTTGATGAAGGTATGAAAGGCACTATGGCTGACTATCAGATAGGCTCTGTTTCGGAAACCGCTATCATGGATGTTTATCCCTATGCCGAAAGAAAGGAATTTGAGGATTGTATCAGTGAAGCCGCCAACTCTCCAGTTGTTGGCAAGTTCTTATCTTCTCTTCCTGAAGGCTGCAAAACTTCTGTTGTAGTTGCTGGTAAAGCTGTGGTTATTGATAAGACCGGGAAGAATACCAAGGTTATTCCCAAAGAATCGGCTAATCCTGATAGTGTGCCGAAAAGTAAGAAGTCCGGCAATCAGAAAACCATTAAAAGGAAAGAACCATGAAGTACGATGAATGGCTACAATTAGAAAAACAGAAACCGTCAAGAAAGAAGCCAGCAGATATAGAACACCAAATTCAATGTTCCTGTATCTGCTGGTTTCGTGTTGTACATCCTGATTTAAAACATATGCTATTTGCTGTGCCGAATGGCGGACGCCGCGATAAAGCTACCGGTGCAAAATTGAAAGCAGAAGGTGCACTTGCAGGTGTATCTGATTTGATTCTCCTCATTCCCAAAGGCAACTATGCTTCTTTGTGTATTGAGATGAAAACTCCCGAAGGTACTCAATCAGAATCACAGATTATGTGGCAGAAAGAAATAGAAGCGGCAGGAAGCAAGTATGTTATCTGCCGTTCATTAGATGATTTCATGTCTGAGGTGAATAGTTATTTGAAAGGCTAAATAAGGTATTTAATGTATGGAGCGTAATTCGTTTGTGTTTTATAAAGAATGGATGGAGGCGATTAAGGATTTGCCTGATGATGTCAGGCTGGAGATTTACGAGAGCATTATAGAGTATGCTACAACGGGAAGTGTTCAGGGGTTGAAACCTATGGCAAATCTCGCTTTCAACTTTATAAAGACAAGGATTGACAAGGATACAAAAAAATACATTGGGGTTGTTGAGAGAAACCGTAATAACGGAAACAAGGGTGGTAGACCGAGAAAAGAAACCCAAGAAAACCCAAATAACCCAACAAAACCCACTGGGTTTTCTGGTAACCCAAATAACCTTGATCTTGATTATGATAATGGGGATAATAAATTATCCTCCCCCTTACCCCCATTGGGGGAAAGAGGAGGAAATTATCTTTCTTCTCCCTTATCAAAGAAAGATGGTATTCCACGCAACTATATGGGACTATGCGATAATCTCAAACGGCTGAATATCTCCCAAAAGGAGCAGGAGCTGATAATAACTCTGAGCAATTATGGAGCAATCGGTAACCCTGTTTGGAAATATATTCAGCAATGTTTTGATAGTATAAACAAGCCTACAACAGACAAATCACGTATTAAAGTTCCTGGAAGATACATAATTGCCAAAATGAAAGAAGAACTACATGGAACATAAGTTGAATTTATGAAAGTTACAGTCTATTGGACAACCAAGAAACCGGATATGATTGCACGAATTCGTAAACGGTTTAACCTTTCTGATGGAATGACAGTCAATGGTGAAACAACTGCTGATATAAAAGAGGAAGATCTTCCCGATCTCCGATTGGCTGAGAAGCTAAAATATATCCAAATACGGATAAAGCCTGTATGAAAATGGCGTTAAAATGGCGAAGTTTCTGTTTGTAAAACTTGTCATTAAACGATAACTTTACTGATGTAATCAATTAAAAGTCAAACCAATATTATTTGAATTATGGAAATACAAAACATTAGGATGGACTTGATAACTCCATCACCTTTGAATCCGAGAAAGACATTCGACCAGGCAGCTATCGAGGAACTTGCTGGCAACATTGAAAAACAAGGGTTATTGCAGCCTATTACCGTCAGAGTGTCTAAAGTGGAAGAAGTCACTAATTTGGAAACAGGTGAAGTGACAAATATTCCCTGCTTTTATGAAATAGTTTGCGGTGAGCGTCGTTACCGTGCATCATCTCTTTTGAAAGCAAAAGAAGATGAAGCGAATGTTGCTAAGATAAAAGCTCATCGTAAAAAGTCAGAAGAGTATCAAACGATATCCTGCATTGTTAGAGAGATGACAGATGATGAAGCTTTCGACGCTATGATTACTGAGAATTTGCAGCGCCAAGACGTTGACCCCATCGAAGAAGCTTTCGCCTTTGCACAATTGCTTGACAAAGGGAATACTATCGAAGATATCGCATTGCGGTTTGGTAAGTCAACGAGATTTGTATTTGATCGAGTGAAACTGAATGGTATTATACCGGAGTACAAGAAGAAGTTGAAGGATAACATACTTCCCATCGGTGCAGCAATGATGCTTGCCAAACTGGATGAAGAAACACAAAAGAGTTTTCTTGAAGACCTTGATAGTGATGAAAGAATTTCCACTTCCGAGGTAAAAGAGCTTATAGACCAGTTGTTTCAGAACCTAACCAGTACTCTTTGGAAAGATGATGATAACTGGCCGAACGGTGAGTTCATTGCTTGTTCCGAATGTCAGGACAACACCGCTAATCATGGATGTTTATTCTACGAGATGAACAACACAAAGAACCCAAGGTGTACAAATTCTTCATGTTTCTTGAATAAAAGAGTTGGCTATGTACTGAGAAAGATTCAAGAACTCACAGACATCGTAAAAGCTGATGAAGCACTGGACTTCGGAAAAACAGTCATTATCCAAAATAACCCCGGGCCCTATGTGAGTGATTCAGTAAAGGTGTCCTATTCTGAAATAAAGGCTAAAATAGAGGCTCTCGGATTGAGAATAGTCAATGAGAATGAGTGTTTTAATGGTAAGAGCTGGGCGAATGAGGAACAACTAAAAGAGAAAATCGCAAATAACGAAGTTTATAGATGTATTAAGTTCTTCGAATATAGTATCCCTACATTTCAGATTGTCTATTACAATGTCAAGAGGGACGCTGCATCCAGTACGGCAGCCGTTGCCGACCCAAAAATTGTTGAAGCTGATAAACTGAAAGCACAGTTAACACGGAACAAAGAGATTGCGATTGAAAAAATCACAGAGGAAATGAGAAAATGGGCACAAGAGAAAACTTATTTCAAACGTGCCGGTGAGCTTTCCGTAAATGAACAATTGGCTTTTGATGTAATGATTCTCCGTAATTGTACAGATGCTTATTTGAAGTTATGTGAGCTGAGTAAATATGGTAAAGAATCTGATTTCGTTGCTTATGTTCGTGATAATGCTGCTGATCGGGTACACTGGCACCGGGACTTTATGCGCAATATCTTGTCAAGTGCTGATGTGATGTACTACAAGGATTTGCAGAAATGCCAGAATTTGATTTTTTCAGAGCAATATCCTGATGATTATAAGGAGCTTGGAACGAAGATTGCAACTTCACTGGATAAGAAGCAGAAAAGAATAAATGAGAAGCTTAAAGAATTAGAAAACGATTACACAGAGGAAGCCTAAAGGTTTCCTCTTTTCATTGTATAGATATGAAAAAATGGACAGATGAACAGCTCGCTATTCTTGATGCAGAATATCCGACTGCCGATTTGAAAGAACTTGCTATCCGCTTAGGAAAAGGGGTAATTGCTCTTAGAGCAAAAGCTAAGGTACGGGGGCTACGCCGTTCCTCGAAAACGGAGTTTTGGAACGTGGAAAGAATTAATAAACTTAAGGAATTGTACCCCAATCATACGAACGAAGAGATTGCCGGAATACTTAATTGTTCTTCCTCTGCCGTTTCGGGCAGAGCATTTAAACTAAGGCTATTTAAGTCGAAGGAGTTTCTCTTCAAGTGTGCTTCGAAGAGTTTCTTTCATAAGGGGCATCAACCGGCTAATAAGGGGCGTAAGCAACAAGAATATATGTCAGATGCTCAGATTGAAAAAACGAAGGCTACACGATTTAAAAAGGGAAATTTACCAAAGAATCATAAACCAGTAGGTTATGAGCGTGTAACTAGAGATGGGTATCTTGAGGTGAAGACAGCAGAACCCAATGTGTTTGAATTGAAACATCGGTTGCTTTGGATTGAGCATAATGGTAATATTCCTCCTGGCTACAACGTTCAGTTCAAAGATGGAAACCGACGGAATATCTGTATTGAGAATTTATACTTAATCAGCCGATCCCAACAATTGAAAACTGAAAATTCAATGTATGCTAGGTACCCTGAAGAAGTACAATATCTTATTAAGTTAAAAGGAGCCTTAAATAGGCAAATTAGAAAAGCAACAAAAAAGAATGAACATGAATGATAACGCTATTGATAGATTGAAAGAAATGGTTAAGAAGCCATTCCTTTACCAAAATGAAGAGATTGTTATCCTTGGCTATTGTGATGGTGTTGGTGATGACGGTACAGAGGTTGAAATATATCTGAATAATGGCAAGACACTCGTATTTAGTATGTTTGATTTAGCATCAAAATTAAATCGTTTCCGCTCTATTACTAATACAGTTGTAATATTGGCTAATGAACGTTTGAATAAGGTATCATCTGTGAATCCCACAATATTGAATGATATGAGAGATTTGGTACTTCAACAAATTAAGGATGTGAAGGAGAGTCCTGATAAGGTAAATCAGGCCAAGCAGGTATTCCAAGGTGTTAATACTTTAATAAATCTTGCCAAAACAGAGATGGAATATAGAAAGTATTTGGATTCTCTTGAAGTTAAATAATAGCTAAGTAGATATGATTGATTATAAAGTAGGTGATAAAGTCCATTTTGAAGGCGAACGAAACGCATATACCATTCGTGCTTGTGATTCGAGGTATTTGATATGTACTAAACCGTTTAATCCCCAAAAAACTGTATTATATACTATTGTCGATTTACAGGAGGAAGTACGTGGTACTGAAAATTTAGTCTTTGGCATGGGGTTTGAGACAGATGAAGATTGTCAAGAAGCATTACAGCGTCTCCAGTCTGGAGAAACAGAGATTAGTCACCGGAATAGAATTGAACTTTTATTCAAATAAATTTAATTATGGAAGAAATATGGAAACCAATACCTTTTTTTAAAGGGTACGAGGTTAGTAACAAGAGAAGAGTGCGCAGTCTTCGTTATAAACAGCCTCTCCTTCTAAAGGAACAGGTTTTTGGTGTAGTAGTTATGCGAAGAGAAATGAAGACATATAGAATGAGTATCAATCACCTCCTTTATGGTGCACAACAAAAAATAGACCCTTGTCTTCTGAAAAATCTTGTGATACAGTATGACACTGTTAAAATGGAATTTAAAATATACACAAAAGATGAGTATATTAAAATTCAGCTCGACAAGATGCACCGGGAAGTAGCAATTAATTCTGAGGATGTCGAACTGCATTATCGTAATGTGATTCGTTTTTCCGAATCAATATTACTGGCGTATGAGACAGATGAATGGTCAGAGGTTATAAATGAGATTGTTTCATACAAGCAGTTTGCACTGGAATATATGCAGAAAGCTCGGTTTACTTTTAATAAAGATACAGCTGAAGAAGCTTGGAGTTATGTTCTTGCAGAGTGTATCATTCGAATAAAGAGTAAGAAAGGAAGAATTACTTTTTTAGAAGGATATATAAAACGCATTATTGGAACGTACTTTGGGACTATAAGAGCTGAAAAAAAGAAAGTAATGAGTTATGATGGTATGGATTACTTTAGAGGAATTGATTAACGTAATACTGATTTAATATGAGTAACATAACAATATCAGAAGCAGCGCAGCAATATATTGCAGAGCGCACAGACGTAGCGGGTGGTTACTACGAGTATATTAATGTTATTTCCCAAAAACATGCTTTAGAAGCCGCCGAAATGATAAAGCAGGAAACAAAAGAGAAGTGTCAAACAGCCTTTCGTAATTTCATGCTTAGAGCTACACTCGCAAATGTTTCCGGTGAATCACTTGACTTTGAGAAAGAGTTCGCTGATACTATGAGCCAAATTTAATTAATAACTAACTAAAATAATCCAAATTAAATAGAAGGATTAAAATGGATGAAGTAGAAAAGCTATATGAAAAAATCCTTGATAACGAGGATTGGGAGATGGAAGACCTTGATAAGCTATTAGAACTTACAAAGGCGGAAGGCTATGAATGTGGGAAACTATATTCCAAAGGATTGCTTAGGGAGTGTTATAACATCCTTACTAATTCCACTGGGTTAGATGGGATGAAAGTAATTACTGAAAGCTCATTAACAAGAAGATTAAGAGAAGCTATTAACGAATAACTAATAAGAAATGAACATCTTTAAAAGTAAAGCAAAATGCCCTAAATGTGGCAGTACAAATCTTCATCTAACGGAAATATGTGAAGCATCTACAAGTTTTAGTCAATCAGCCGGATATATTCATAAAGATTCTTCTTATAACGAATTTGGGAGAATAGTTAGGTTAGAAGGGAAATGTGACCGTTGTCATCATGGTTGGATTTTCAGAAATGCAATTCAAATAACAAATGTGATAGAACATCCAGAGAAATTTTAATCAAAACAAGAAAGAAAGGAACATTATGGAAAATCATGGAATGAAAGTAATACACCTAACTGGTGCGGAAAAACAGAGTGGATATGACAGATTGAATTTTGCGGAAGATTTAATACGTCAGCTTCCCGAAAATCATGAGGGAAGAAATACTTGGCTACTCAATTATAGCAACCGGGAAGATGCAAATAAGATGCGTGCCGATAGAGGCATTAAGTGGGATGTGTACCAGCAAGCCGCCGAAGCTGTTAAATAATCCTCAAATCAAGAAAATATGGATGAAAAATATCAGGATGTTCATATCAGGTTTCCTCCTGTGAAATTTGAATGAGATTATACATAGTCTAACCAAATAACCAATCAATTTATGATAACATTGAATAGGCTTGCTCAGAAATGCCTTGACATTATGATGAATCGCTTTAAAATGAATGAATATAGTTCTAAAAAAGCGTTTAGTCTGAGGGTCGAAGCTGTTTGGAGGAAGTTTGATGCTTCGTTACAAAGCCGGACTGATAGTTTACCAAAACATTCTGATGATGAGGAACTGGCAGCCGAAATGATAATATACCTTGTTGCCTATCTTAAGAGATTTGGTTGCAAGAACATTGAGCTGCTTATCAAAGATAAGATGAAGCTTGATGATAAATGTGATTAGGTATTGTTGCTGACTATAAGTGTTGTTGATTTAGTGATGTTGAATAAATAGTTAGTGTATGATAGAAACAATTTCCATTAGCCTCTTGGATTTCAACAAGGGGCAACTCGCTGGGCTTCCAAAAAACCCACGTTTTTTTAGAGATTACCGCTATGAAGCGATGAAGAGAAGTATATCTGATTGTCCGGAAATGCTTGAGCTTCGCGAATTAATTATATTTCCCCATGATGGCAGGTTCATAGTCGTCTGTGGAAATCTTCGGTTACGGGCCTGCAAGGAGCTCGGATATAAAGAGGTGCCTTGTAAAGTCCTTCCTCCTGAAACATCTGTAAAGAAACTTAGAGAGTACGCTACTAAGGATAACGTTAATTTCGGTGAGAACGATATGGATGTTATGCAAAGTGAGTGGGACAGGAATGAGTTACAGGATTGGGGCATAGAATTCGCTCCTGAAAAGGAAGTTGATGAGTTTAAAGACAGGTTCGATGGAATTACAGACGACAATGCGATTTATCCTCTCATTCCAAAATATGATGAGAAGCATGAGTTGTTCATTATCATTTCTAGTAACGAGGTCGATAGTAATTGGCTCCGTGAAACATTGGATATGCAGCGCATGAAATCCTATAAGACCGGGAATATAAGCAAATCAAATGTAATTGATATCAAAGATGTTCGCCATGCCCTGCAAAATCGTAATACCAAGTCATAAGAGACACGATCGGGTGTTTGCTAAGAAGTTGGTAATTGACCCGATTATTTGCGTGGCTGAGAGCCAAGCAGACGTTTACCAGCAATTCAATCCGGATTGTGAAATAGTTACCCATCCTGATGATGTGATAGGGCTTATTCCTAAGCGTAATTGGATGGCGAAGCATTTTGGTGAGTTATTCATGCTCGATGATGATGTGCATGCCTGTAAAGCCATCTATGCAGTTAAGGGTGAACCATGCCGGGTGAAGGATAGGGAAAAGATAACCCACATTATCCAGTCGCTATATGAAATGGCTACTCTTATGGATATTCATCTATTTGGTTTTACTTCTCGGATATCTCCTGTGATGTATGATGAGACTGGCTTTCTTTCTCTTTCCAAAATGATAACCGGTTGTTCGTATGGTGTTATCTACAACAAAAATACTTGGTGGAACGAGGAAATAAGGCTTAAGGAGGATTTTTGGATAAGTTGCTATATGAAGTATAAGGAGCGCCGGATATTGACGGACCTACGCTATAATTTTGAGCAGAAGAATACTTTTGTTAATGCTGGCGGTTTGGCTTCCATCCGTAACCAAGAAGAGGAACGACGCTCTATTCTTTTCATAAAAAAAAGCTTCGGTGACAGCATTCAGTTAAAGAGTGCAACCAATAACGGTAAGGATAAAACCAAACAGCTAGTTCAGTATAATATCACCTGTAAATTCAAATTCTGAATAGCTTGAAAATGGCGTTAAAATGGCGAAGTTTCTGTTTGCTAAACTTGTCATTTTATGATAACTTTACTGATGTAATCAATTAAGAGATAATCATTTAAAAATTTGATTTATGATAATTAGAACTGTTGGAGGCTATGATTTTTTTGAGGTTTCTTCTGCCATGCAAAAGGCTATTCGTAGAGCAGATGTTGCAGTAGCCGGTTTTTTTGCATTGGAATTGTGGACCAGTGGATATCGTGATTATGTGTGGAAACGCCTCTATACCATTAGTGCCGAAGATTGCCATGGTGTACTGACCAAAGAGATAGAAGCCTTATGGCAAGGGCATGAACTTGTAAATAAGAAGGTAGATGAACCTAAAGGGCGCATATTCGTAAGTAAAGCAGTTATCCTCTTGTGTGAATGTGACAAGTGCCGGGATGCTGATCACTTACAAAATCTTGTTTATGACAGAAAGTGTGTTGATATAGAAAAGTGGATTGAAGATGTTAGGAGAAATCCGATTCCTATTCCTGCTTACACATTTGATGTACATACTCGAAAAGGGAAAAAGCAAGGACGGACCAAAGAGGAATTCTTCAGGAATGAATTTGAGGCGTTGAAGCCACGAGTTCCTGGATTATTTGATGATTTGGTTCCTGCCGATCAACCGAAATTATTTAATGATGAACCCACAGCATGAGGCTGTGGGTTTTCTATAAAAGTCAAACCAATAAAAAAGTGAATTATGAACAGAAAGGAAAAGCAAGCAGCTAGAGCTGAAAGATGTAGAGGACTTGCATATAAGGCAAATCAGCAATCAACGGATGCCTATAATCAGAGTCACAAAATGGTTGAAAATATACCATTTGGGCAACCTATACTTGTGGGGCATCATTCAGAGAGAGGACACCGTAATCTATTAGTACGTTCTTGGAACACTATGGGTAAATCAGTGAAACTTAGTAAGAAAGCAGAATACTATGAGCGTAAAGCAGAAGCTGCCGAAAATAACGATAATATCTATTTAGAAGATGATGATGCTGTAGATCGTTTACAGGAAAAGATTAATAGTTTGGAGAAAGCTCAACTTATGATGAAAGCTGCAAACAAGATTGTCCGTAATACAAAGCTATCGGATGCTGCCAAAATAGAGCAACTTCATGAACTTGGTTATTCAACTGATAAAGCCCCATTACTTTTGAAGCCCAATTATGCCGGCTGTATTGGTTTTCCTTCTTACTCATTATCAAATAACAACGCCCGTATTCACGATGCTAAGACACGTTTAGAGCGTGCTAAGCAGCTGAAAGCTACTGCAACTAAGGAATATACCATTAATGGTGTTCGAGTGGTAGAGAATACAGAGGATAATCGTTTGCAACTATTCTTTAATTCTATACCCAGTGCAGAAATGCGGTCAAACTTAAAACATAACGGCTTTCGTTGGTCTCCAACAAACGGATGTTGGCAATCATACTTGAAATGCTGGCAGATAGACTGTGCAAAAGCTTTATTGAATACTAAATCTGAATAGTCATGGGCGAATTATTGATAAAAGAAACCTCATTACAAAGGATAATGAGGAAAACGGGGCGTAAACCTATACAATGTAAATGCAATCTTTGCAAACAGCAGTGTCATACTCCATGTCTCGGCACTCCTGAGGATATTGAAAAGTTAATAGATGCTGGTTATGCAGACAGATTGGCTTTAACCCAGTGGGCTGCCGGCATTTATTTAGGAGTTACTACAGATATTATTCCTATGATTCAACCTGTTGCCGGTAATGAGTTTTGTGCCTTTTTTGAAAATGGACTTTGTGTATTGCATGATGAAGGACTTAAGCCTACTGAGGGGCGTCTATCCCACCACTCAATCAGGCTGGATAATTTCAAACCTTCTAAGAGTATAGGGTGGAATGTTGCCAAAGAATGGATTCTTGAGGAAAATTCGGAGATTATAGCTAGGGTTATCATAAAGTATGTAAAAGCAGCTAAATTGGAATAAATGAATCATGAAAACAGTAAATAGTCTATCAGGTGGAAAGACTTCTTCATATATTGCAATTCATTATCCTGCTGACATTGAGGTCTTCGCTCTTTGCTGTATTGACTGCCATAATGCAGGCAGAGATTTAGATAGGAAATTGATACAAATGGCAAATGATAAATTGCAGAAATATTGCAACCATATGCCTGAATTCGTAGCCACGTCAGAAGATCCCAAAATACTGAAAGTAATGTTTGACCTTGAACAGAAAATTGGTCGGGAGATTATTTGGGTACGTGGGATGGGATGGGAACAAATGATAAAAACATTCCATTGCATTCCCAATCGGACAAAACGGATTTGTACATCGGTACTCAAAATGCAACCTATATTTGAATTTCTTTTTAAGTATCACGAACTTCCTGTTAAAATGAGGATAGGATATAGATATGATGAGCTAGAGCGTGCAGAGCGTTTAAATAATATATTCAAGTATGCTTATAAATGCGAATGGAGAGAAAAATCAGTGCGCTGGGTGAATCGGTGGAAGGAAATCGAATGGAGGATTGGTGAATTTCCACTCATAGATAATAAGATAACCCATTACCAAATCAAACAATATTGGGAAGACAAGGATATTGATTTTCCACTAGACTCTAACTGCCTTAATTGCTTTTGGAAACCGGAAGCACAACTACGGAAAAACTTTGAGACTTCAAACCCGGTTATGTGGTGGGCAACAATAATGGAGGATATGAACGGGCATACGTTTAAAGATAAATATTCCTTGCGACAGATCGAACAGTTACCAATCCAAACCGATTTTTGCTTTGGAACTAGCTCTGGATGTCAAGCAGGGTTTTGTACAGACTAATTGATATTAAAGAATAAAGCTGTTGTTGTTGTTTCATCAGTAGCTTTATTGTCATATCTTCTTGTGTTTCCTGTTTATCCTTTTCTTGGGGATACTATTTGATTAGTACGGATTCTTTAACAACAAAAATTAATTCTTTTAAGAGTTCCGTTTTCGTACTTTCTTCTATTTTCCTATTTCTCTCCATTTTCTCGCTTATAGGAATTGTGTGCAAAAAAAGTTGCTATAAGTGCAAAGTATACTGAGTATACAGCATTTATTACATCGAATGCGACTGCTTTATCACTTAACTTTAACCAGCTAAAATATATGATGAATAGTGATAGTGGGGATATGATGATTAAAATTAGTACAACTTCTTTGGAAGGAAATAGTAACCTTTTTGCCATATTTATAAATGTAAGTATGATATTTTTTAGTGTTAAATGAAACATGGGGCAAAGATATATAGAATGCCACTACACGATGACAATATAGCTGCTTTTAATTTCGTTATCTTCTATTTTTTTATTTCCTTATTCTTCAGCCATTTCACAATCGTCTCATTCGACAATGGTGTGAGTACTCTATGCCTCAGATGATAATAAATTCACTAAACTAACCTTATGTTCTGGGCTCAGTTGTATTCAGTGATGTAGTTGGGACATCGTACTACGAGGTTTGATTGGAAATAGCGTTGCGCCAGCTCATTGAAGTAAATTTGAATCAAACTTATTCTTATTGTAGATATATTTCATGTTATTTCAATGTCAATAGAAAAGATTTGATTGATTCTAATTCATATATGTAATTTTCGATAGATTCAATAAAACTATTTCCAGCTCTTTTTACTTCTTCTGGAAAGTTGGGATGGTTGAATCTTTTTAACTCATTGATATTTGTTTTCCATACAAGTATGTTTTGTTCCATTATTTCTATATTTGTATCTAAGGTCTCATTCATTGGCATTACGGGGCTAATTGAGAGCAGTTTTATGAAGTAATGACATGCAATAAAATAGTTTTCTATGAATAACTTTGATGCAGAAATAAGCCTTTTTTGAGATGTGTATAAAACTCTTGATAGAGTAATTGGATTAGGTTTTTTAATTTGTGTTTGTAATTCCTCCCTAAACTGGCTAAAACATCTATTAACATCTTTAGCTGAGCGATTTGCTTCTCTAAAACAAAGAATAGATTCTTCATAAGACAAATTTGATTGATCATAATCTAAAAGAATTGCAGGTACATAGTTTGTCACAATGTCTTCTAACTCATTTTTTATCTCATTGGTTAAAATTTTATTTGGATAAATTTCTATCTTTCTATTTTTCTTGGTATTGATTATACTTGTCTGTTTTACTTGCTCCCAAATTATTTGTTTATCATCAGGATCAATAAATAACAGTAGTACAGGTCTGTCCGAAGTCATCCAGTATCTGAAATGCCAATCGTCTATTAAAAAAGTAATCTTGTTGTTTGTCTTAATTTTTTGGTAGCTTTTACCTGACTTTATTTGTAGGGCAATATGCTTACCTGTATATTTCCTATTTGTTTTGATTTCAACGTCAGCATCAATACCACAATCCACTGGGTATCGATTTCGTAAAGTCCATCCAAATTCTTTACTAAGAAAGTATTGAATATAGGCAACTCCTGCAACATCTGTATCATTTGTATCCATGTTATTATTCATTATTTTATCGAACATACACTTTATATATACAAAGTTAATAGTTTTTCCCTAATTATTATTTAGCCGAAACGAAATTTCACTAAGATCCGTTGATAGTAGTGTGAAATTACTTTAGAACTAACTAATATTTCATTTTTACAAAGTAAACTATATAATTAATACCTATGGAAACAAAAAGTTTAAGAATCAGAAATCTGGTAAAATATAAGTTGGAATTGGTAGAAGTTAACTCTGTTTGTCCTTTAGGAATAACTATCGAAGGCTTTGCCAGTAAAACTGATAATCCAAATAATCCAACGACTGCAAGGATTATCCCCAAAGAAGATATTCATTCTATACCTTTGTCTGAACAGTTATTATTTGATATAGGGTTGATACCTACAAAAGAGGACGGTTATAAACTCTATTATTTGCCCAACAGAAGGGTCACCTTCTTTGTTGTGGAAGAAGATGGTCTTTTTTATATGGGGATGACTGATTTGGAAAGACCACGAAGGATTACGATTCAAGGTCTTACTTCTATTCATGAACTTCAAAATGCTTACTTTACAATCTATGGAGAAGAGTTATTGTCATGAATAAAGTGAAAATAAAGCCGCTGCGGTCTTTCTGTTTGCGGCTTTTGAAATTTATCATGCTGGAATAATATCCAATTTATAGTTCAGATTTGCTAATATAGCCCTTTTAAAGTTTACTACATTAAAATTATGTTGTTTGAGCATTTTTCTGAGTTTACAAATATCTTCTTCGGTACAACTACAGCCAAAGACCATATCTATTAAAGCTTCTTTTTTGAATTCAATCAAAGAAGGACTAGTATTAGATTTAATAATCCTAATTTCTTTTTCATATTCCCATTCTTTACTTTTAGTTGAGTATTGTTTGTAAATGAAATTTTCTGCTTCTGAAAATTTGTAAGAAGTGATTTTATCATTGTATTCAACCTTTACAGGAATTGAAAAAAAATTTAAGTCTTTAATTAAATCAAACTTAAGGCATATTCCTTTATGGCTATTAGCGTAATGAGACCACATTTTTATATTATCACCAATTTCAGAGAAACAAGTAATTGCTGTTTTTTTATCAAAATTTGCATAGAGTGAATGTGCCATTTTTTGCATTTCAGAAATATCCATAGCTTTTTTACTGACTTCTATATTTTGCTCCTGCACTGGTAAATTCGAAAATCCGAAAAAACTGGATATATCTTCATAGGAAAAGTTGTATTGGATAAATGCTTTACCATCATAAGGATCATTAAAATTTGAAGTTGAATTGAATTTTATAGAATTAGTTTGTATTATTTTTATTGCAGATTGAATGTCTACATACTTGTAGACATATCTAGGGATAATACCATTTTCTATCCCTTTTATGATTGCAGAGTATTTCATATATTGGTTCATAATAGTTACATTAATATTTGAGTTGAGTAATGTCTGCTATATTCTTATTTACTACCGAGAAGTTTTCTAAACTCTCTTTCAATTTCTAGTAGTAATGTGGAAAATAAATAAACATAAGGATAATGTATCCTTCCATTTTTGATAAATGGGAGGCGGCTTTTTTTATTCTGGCGGCAAAGTTCATGAGAGATCTCGCAAGTACTGTCGTTAATAATCATTCCATCTAAAGCTGAATTTATTTGTTCTGCTAGTTTTTCCGAAAAATAGATTTTGTTAGATAAAAAATACTCTTTTGCTACATTTAGGGATTCTCTTATTTTGCTACATTTAATAGTATAATGACTTTTAAGTGGTCCAGGTGTTGTGTCTATAATTGGCGCTATATTTTTTTCCCATTCATCCAAAAGATTATTAAGCTTTGCCATTTTCTGATAAAGTTCTTTTATAACCAATGCCCTTTCCCTATGAAGTTGAGTAAAAACAACTTCAGATCGACTTTTTTTTATGTCTAACCATGTTTTTACCCCTTGTTGAATGGTAAAAGTGATGAGTGCAACAACGGCACTCCATGATAAATATTCATTCATATTGATAACTCTTTTTATAAAAACAAGCAAATTGTATCTTCATTTTCATAGCATGTATATTCAATGTATTAGCGTGGTAAAAATAGTGTTTTTTTATATAATTGACAATTAAAAGTAACTAAAAATAAAAAGTTTCTAGTATCTTTATTTCTGAGTAGAGCATAAAATAATCGCTGCTTTTTATTACAAAAAGTCAGGTTCTCTGGTTTTAGGAGTTGATTAATTAATACGATATTCAACGATCGTATTGATAGAGTTAAAGGTTGTTTTCACAGAGAAGGCATTTAAACTCGCCTTTTTCAATCATTTGTTCAGCTTTCTTGTATATGAAATATCTTGTAGATATGATATTTAGGTTATTTCTAATTGTATCTACTTTGCTTTTTCCATCTTGCCTTTTTATCATAGATTTTAGAGCGAAGTTAAATATGCAATTAGTGCATTTAAGATGTGAAGGGAGCAAGTCGTTCCATTTTTCCTTGAATTCTATTTCTGAATAATAGCCTTTCAGGAAAGCTAGTATATCCTCTGCTTTTTCCATGTCTTTTATCATGGTACAGGGACATTTTTCTAATTGCTCGAACATACTTCTCATAGTTGTAAACAGACTATCAGAAGTTCCAAATTAAATAAAGGTTGCGCCTCATACACTTCTTTTTTATTGGCATAGGCACAAAAAAGCGTGCCAAATCCAACATTTGCATTCTTGAGGTGCAGCTAATAATCGAGTAATGTGCTTAAACTGAACAGGCACGCATATCGCTGTAAACAACATACGTACTACTGTTCAGTTTAAGCACATTACTCGATTATTAGCTGCTTTCAAGAATGTTAAACTGAACTATTATCTAAAAAATGAGACTTAGACGCTCTAAGTATCGCTGCAAATATAGTTATTTTTTTAATTTAACATATTTCGGGTGTGTAAGAATGTCCTTACATGCCTTTTTTATTAACTAAAATCAGATTAAGATATGAAGATGATTGTAACCGGCAGTGCAGGCTTTATAGGCAAAGTTCTCTGCCATGAGTTGAGAAAACGTGCTGTTGAAGTAATTGAGATTGACCGTTTGACCGGGCAGGAGGCATCTGCTATCAGCGAGTATTTAAAATCAGGTGATATCATGTGTGTGTTTCATCTGGCAGCACAAACCAGTGTATTTAATGATGATTTAGTCCAAATCCGGCAAGATAACATTGATACCTTTATGGTGGTTGCTGATACTTGTGAGCAGTATCATGTAAAGTTAGTATATGCAAGCTCTTCAACTGCCAATCCTGAAAATACTACGTCGATGTACGGTATTAGCAAGTACTTCGACGAGCAATACGCATCCATCTATTGTAAGAATGCAACTGGTGTTCGGCTTCATAATGTATATGGTCCGAACCCTCGTAATAGAACTCTTCTCTGGTACCTGTTAAATCGGGATAAAGTGGAGCTGTACAATTACGGCCAGAACATCCGTTGCTTTACTTACATTGATGATGTGATTGAAGGGCTTATCTGTGCCGTGGGCTGCAATAAGCCTTTAATTAACATTGCAAACCGCCAACCGGTGACTGTAGAGTATTTTGCCAATCTCGTAAAACGATACAAAAACGTTGATATAGAGCTGATTGGTAAGAAACTGGATTTTGACAATTTGGAGCAATCGGTAAACGGCTCTGTGTTTTTAGTACCTTTGTCTTATACCTCTGTTGAGGTAGGAGTGAAAAAAGTCTTTGATGAAGAGAAGGGGAAAGATATGTCGCATTGATGACTGGGACGAGCCGGTAGCGGTAAAAGGTAGAAGCTGGTCCCACAATGAGCGCTTTTGCGATTTGAAAGAAAGGATAGTGCTTCACAAGAAAGGTGATATCTATTATATTTCTCAGTTTACCCGTTCCAAAACCGGCACCAGTTTTTTAGAAATCAAACGATCGGAGGAACTTGCATCACTCTTTGCAGAAAGGGCATGTGAGTTTCTTCGTCGTTTCGTTGTAGGGGGCTATGATGATTGGTGTATTGTGACAACGCCAAGGCGTAGACATTACGACGGCTTTCATTTTGCGACCTCAGTATGTTGCAAAATAGCGGAAGCGGTGAGTATACCTTTCTATGTGGGTGCAATACAATGTTTGACTAAGAACAGGTTGAATCCTGAGTTTTTTCTTCTCCGGCCAATCAAAGAGCAAAGGATAATAGTGTACGATGATATAGTAACAACCGGCAGCACGTTGCTTGCCACCTACGAGTTATTGAAGGATAGGAACCAACTACTTTTTCTCGTAGGTATTAATAACAACTGATATGAGAAAGAAGGTAGATAAACCATTGACCTTAAAGCAAGATAACTTCTGCCAGTATTATGTCGATACTGATGGCAATGCAAGTGAAGCATATCGTATGGCTTATGATGCTTCCAAGATGAAACCTGAGACTATTTGGAGTGCAGCAAGCAGACTTATTGCAGACAGCAAGGTCAGTGCAAGGATAAATGAAATAAGAGAACAGCGTGCCAAGGAATCAGAAGTAAAGCGTGAAGTCGTCGAAAAGGTTCTCATGGATATAATCATGGCTGACCCTAGCGATTTGTTCATATACGACCATGTTAAAGATAAGGTTGTGATAAAGGCACCCGGCCAATTACCCAAGAAACTACGCAATGCTTTGAAGAAGATTTCGAATAAGAGAAGTGGGGTTACGTACGAGTTTAATGGTAAAACTGAAGCTGCCCGGTTGCTTGGTGCATGGAATGGCTGGGATGCTCCAAAGAAAATAGATTTAACTAATGGTATGGCAAAAGTAGGTGAACTTCGTATTGGATTCGATGATGAGAAGGAAACAGAAAAATAGAACAATAAAATTGATAATATAGTGTGTTCATCCCTGTGTGATGTCCGACCTATAGAACAAATATGGTAATAAATTATAAGAAGCTTAACCCGAACGGATTCTATTTGTTGAAGTACTTGCAAGATGTGACATTGCGTTTTATTATCTTGTATGGAGGCTCTTCTTCCGGTAAGTCTTATAGTGTAGCTCAAACTATACTCATACAGACATTACAAGATGGTGAGAATACTTTGGTTATGCGTAAGGTGGGAGCTTCTATATCGAAGACTATATATGAAGATTATAAAGTAGCTGCCAAAGGTCTTGGAATAGACCACCTCTTTAAATTCCAACAAAACACAATAAAGTGCCTATACAACGGTGCTAAAATAGATTTTTCCGGTCTTGATGACCCTGAGAAGATAAAAGGTATATCCAATTACAAGCGTGTACACCTCGAAGAACTTTCTGAGTTTGAAGAACCGGATTTAAAGCAGATTCGTAAGCGTCTACGTGGAAAGGTGGGCCAACAGATTATATGTACGTTCAACCCTGTTAGTGAAACCTCGTGGATAAAGAAGAAACTATTTGATGTAGAGAAATGGCATGATGTTGCCATGACCGTAGATATTTGCGGTGATACTTTGCCCGAGGAATTGACTAAAGTAAAATCCATCCGGATGAACTCTGCCAAGTCCGTAATGAATCCAAGAACTAGACAGATAGAAGAGCATGCTCCGGATATGGTAGTTATTCAGTCAACCTACTTGAATAACTATTGGGTGATTGGCAGTCCTGATGGAACCTATGGTTATTATGACGAACAATGTATTGCCGATTTTGAAAAGGATCGGCAGAATGATCCGGATTATTACAATATCTATGCTCTTGGTGAGTGGGGAGTGCTGCGTACCGGCAGTGAATTCTTTGGTTCGTTCAACAGAGGTAGGCATTCAGGTGAACACAAGTATGTCCCGGGCCTTCCTATTCATATATCAGTCGATAATAATGTGCTCCCATACATTAGCGTCACTTATTGGCAAGTAGATTTCAGTGCTGGTACCAAGGTTTGGCAATTCCACGAGACTTGTGCAGAAAGCCCGAACAACACAGTTAAGAAATCTTCAAAACTTGTGGCCAAGTATTTGAAGTCGTTAGCTTATGCAGATAAGTTGTTTGTTCATGGTGATGCTTCGACGAAGGCGGCAAATAGTATTGATGATGAAAAACGCTCTTGGATGGACTTGTTTATAGATACCTTGCAGAAAGAAGCCTTTGAAATTGAGGATAAGGTTGGCAATAAGAATCCGAGTGTAGCGATGACTGGTGAGTTTATCAATGCCATCTTTGACGGAATTGTGCCGGGAATAGAAATAGCCATAGATGAAAGCTGTACTGTTTCTCTTGAAGACTATATGAGTGTACAGAAGGATGCTAACGGTGCCATCCTTAAAGCAAAGGTGAAGAACAAAACAACCGGGCAGAGTTATGAAGAACATGGGCATTTATCTGATTGTCTTCGCTACCTTGTAACAGATTTATGTAACGATGAGTACACAGCTTTCAGTAATCGGCGTAAAAGAAATCTTTATGCTCGTGACGGTGCAATTCATTTCTTCAATCCTAACACCGAAAATGTGTACACCAAAAAGATAGTCTATGTTATGCCAAATATCAACGGTAAGTTTGTATTGTTGCAAGCTTTCAAGTGTGGGGAGAAATGGCATATAGTTGACGTAGTGTTTGCTGATACCATTTCAACTGAAGAAATACAGGTTGCCATTGGTGAATGTGAAGCAGCTACTTGTGTGATAGAATGTGCAGAGGCATATTTCCCGTTTGTTCGCGACCTTCGTTCAAAATCTAACAAAGAAATACGTGCATTGAAAGAATTCTCTGATGTTGATAAACGTATAGCAGCTACCTCGGACTACGTGAAGAATTATATCTTATTCTCCGAAAGTAAACTAGAAGAAGACACTAGGTATGCTGCATTTATGAATAATCTTATGGACTATAATAAAGATGGTGAAAATATAGAAGCAAGTGCTGTTTTAAGTGGCTTAGTACAGTTCGTTGCAAAATAGTGTATTTTCTAAAATTGAATGTAAGTATTTGATATAGTGTGTTTTGTCTTTGTTTTTGGGGTTAATGAGGATGTCAAGATTTTAAACTTTGTTTAAAGGGATTTCTTTTTGTCTAGTTTTGTCCCAAAAGCAAAAGACATGAATTTCTTTTCAAACATATTCAGTAATAAGCATGTGACAAAGGGTGAAGTTGAGATTACCCCTTCCACTGTTACTCCGGACGAAAAGCCCGTGAAAGATGTAGTCAAGTGGTCGGCAGAGTATATCGAAGACTTGACTAATCCTATTGTGGCAGGTAGCAATTATTTGGAACTATTCCGTAGTGTACCTGAAGTATTCTTCCCTGTAGATTATGTTGCATCCAGAATAGCTGGTGCGGACTTCCAGCTGAAGAAGGTAAAGGATGATAGTATTGTATGGGCTAATAAGCGGATAAATGACATTCTTAATCGCCCTAACTGCTTAATGCGTTGGCGTGAGTTAATTTACCAGCATCATGTATATAAATTCTGTACCGGTAATAGCTTCTTGCGTGCTGCTATGGCAGAAACTTTTGCTTCTACCGATATATGGAGATATTGCGATAACTACTGGGTGCTCCCATCCGATAAAGTTTTGGTTGACCCCGTATATGGTAATGTTCCACTTTTTGGTATCGCTAATACCGAAGACATCATAAAAGGCTACCGTCTGCAATATGGATGGAATGGAAATCTCCTTATTCCTCCATTTCAGATTTGGCATGATAGGGATGGGGGAATAGAATTCAATTCTGGTTCTACATTTTTGAAGGCAAAGAGCCGTTTAACTTCTCAGAATAAACCGATATCTAACCTTATTGCAGTTTATGAAGCAAGAAATGTAATTTATGTCAAACGCGGAGGGCTTGGATTTATAGTAAGTAGGAAAACTGATGCAACTGGTTCTATTGCATTGACTGAAGAGGAAAAGAGCCAACTATTGAAGCAGAATTTCGAGAAGTATGGAATACGACGGGGGCAAGTACCTTTTGGTTTCTCTGATGCCAACATTGATTTTGTTCGGACTAATCTTTCAATCTCTGAGTTGCAACCCTTTGATGAAACTCTTCTCGATGCTATTAGTATAGCTGGCGCATTTGGTATTCCTGCTGTTCTTGTACCTCGTAAGGACCAGTCAACGTTCAGTAACCAGTCAACGGCGGAAAAGAGTGTGTATTGCTCGACTATTATTCCTAAGGCAAAGCAATTCTGCCGGGATTTTACTGCATTCCTTGGACTTGAAAATAGTGGCTACTATTTAGATTGTGATTTTTCTGACGTTGATTGCTTACAAGAAGGATTAAAGGAAGCGGAGACAGTAAAGACCGCCATCAACAAGAGATGTCGGGAACAGTTTTCATGTGGGCTTATCACTCTTAATGACTGGCGTGCCCAAATAGGTGAAAGTATGGTAGAAAATCCTCTGTTCGACAAATTGAAATTTGACATGTCAGATGAGGAATTAGATAAAGTGAATCGAGTTTTTAACACAAAAAGTGGAGATGAAGAAAATGGAAGAGAAAGTCAAAAGCCTTCAGTACAAGACGAAGGCAAATGATGTTGATGAGAAAGGTATCGTTACTGTTGCAGTAAATGGTATCGGTGTGAAGGATTCGCAAAATGATATATCCATGCCCGGATCATTCAACAAGACACTGAAAGAAAACATAGGTCGTATGCGTTGGTTTCTGAATCACAAAACAGACCAACTTCTTGGTGTGCCGTTGAGTGGAAAGGAGGAGAATGGCAATTTGATTATGATCGGTCAGCTTAACCTTGAAAAGCAGATTGGGCGTGATACATTGGCTGATTACAAGTTGTATGCTGAAAATGGGCGTACACTTGAACATAGCATTGGCGTGAAAGCAATCAAGCGAGATTCTGTGGACACTTGCAAAGTCCATGAATGGTGGATGGGCGAGTATTCTACATTGACCAGTTGGGGGAGTAATCCACAAACATTCCTTGTGAACATCAAATCAGCCACAGTAGACCAAGTAAAGGATGCTGTTGATTTCCTTCGTAAAGCGTTCACGCAGCATGGATATAGTGACGAACGTTTAAAGGGTTATGATATGGAAATGAACTTATTATTGAAAAGCCTCAATGGAGGAACTATTGTCACATGCCCGGATTGTGGGCATCAGTTTGATTACGACGAATTACCTGAGCATACTTTTACCCAGCAAGTACTTGAATTAGCAGCACAGTATCAGCGATGGATAACTGAAGATATTGTTCGCCATGAAATGGACAAGCTAAAGCCTGAAATTAGGGAGCAGGTAGTTGCGGTAATTGATACACTAAAGGCTAAGAAAGCCGATTACACAGAGAAGTCTATAACCGACATGATTGCATATGTAAGATGCCCTCATTGTTGGTCAAGAGTATATAAATCTAACACCATTTTGATTGATACGACACCCACCGCTACCGGTAGCACTGAGCCGTCTGATGACACTCAGAAACAAGATACCGGAGTACATAGTGATGAGGGAATAACAATGAAAGCCGCTTCAACTGGCACTTTCCTTGATTTTTCAAAGCTGAATGGATGTTTCTAACAATAATTTAAAAAGTAATTTTATGGCATTAAAGAAATTTACTGTATCAGATTTTAATCTGAAAACTGATGGACTGCCTACAGAGCAGAAATCGTTCATGGAAAACATCGTTGGCATGATGTGTGATGTAATGAACAAATCTCTTGATGGAGTTATGACTCCAGATGATGTTGATACTAAGTTCAAGGGCCTCAATGATATGTTGAAGGTCTATGACAACGAAAAGTTCAACCAGCTCGTGAAAGATAATGAAGAGTTGATTGAGCAAGTAAAAAACTTGGGCGAAAGTCTTGAGAAGATGAAACAAAAAGGTATCAACTTTGATGCAGTTGACAATTTCACTGAGAAATTCGGTGAAATGGTTAATAGTCCAAAGTTCTTGGATTTCTTGGCTGATCGAGAAAAGAGTTCAGGCTTTTTTGAATTCTCACTTAAAGATCTTGTTTCCACTTCAAACAGCTATGAAGGTGAAGTCTTGATTTCTCATCGTCGTAGTGAGATTGCAAGCAAGATAGCAGAGAATCGTCACCATATGCGTGATTTCCTTTCTGTAGAACAAGGTGATCCAGGCTCGACTAACCATACTTGGCTTCAAATTACTGAAGTAGACCGTAACGCCCGTTTCGTCACTGAAAATGGTATGTTGCCAAAGAGTGCCATCAAGATGCGTGAAAAGAGCACTAATGTCAAGCGTGTAGGTACTATGATGGACTTGTCAAAACGAATGTTGAAGCGTACTGCCTGGTTGCGTTCTTGGCTGCTGAACCATGTAGCCAACTGGGTTTATATGGCTGAGGACAGTAACATTTTGTTCGGTGATGGTACTGGTGAAAACCTTGAAGGAATTACGACTTTCTATGACTGTGAAAGCATCGAAGATTTGCTTTCACATAATATTGTAACTGGTGAAGCTGGAAGCATCTTGGCTGTAAAAGGTGCAAATTCCAACAAAGATACCGTCATTGAATTTAAGAATTCTCAGTTTGCTATTCGTGATGGTATGGTGATAACATTCACAGGAGCTACTGACTTGACAGAACTCAATAATCCACATGAGATTATTAAGCAAAACGACCGCGTCATTCTGCTTAGAGGTGTAGAGTATAAAGAAGAATCCACAATTGAGAATCTTGCTTTCTCTGTTAAACACAAGTTCTTCAAGAACATTCCAGAACCGAATCCGGAAGATGCTATTCGTACCGGCTTTGCATTAGCTACATTTAACGAGTTTTCTCCAAACGCAGTCGTGTTTAGTCCTTCAACTGTAAACTCTATTATGAGTTTGAAAGATACTACTGGGCGTCCGCTTGATTTGATTAAAGTTCGTAACGGTGTGAAGTATATCGCCGAGCGTCCTATTATTGAGTTGCCTCAAATGCATGATGGTAAGTATTTGATTGGTGACTTCTATAATGGTGCTTCGTTAATTCAATATACGAATATCGCATTCAATTTCAAAGATGATGTCAACTACGAGGCTCAGAACATGATAGCCTTGCTCATTCAGGAAGAATTGCTTTTGGCAGTGATATGTCCTTTTGCTTTCTCTTATGGTGATCTTGATAAACTGATTGAAGCAATTACTAAACAGTAACAGTATGATGTACATTCTTGATGGAAATGACAAGGATGTCTCCAACGTGCTTAAAGAGCAACGCATTCGTATGAGTAGGGGGCTGATATCAATCACCCCTATCTCCGAGTGCGGGCTTATCACTGAGGAAGATGCCCGAAAAACAATGGAAGGGTTTGCTTTATCCATTGAAAATAATGAGGAAATGATTTCCACATTGACCAAGGAACATGAAGAAATAAAAGCGCATGTTTCCAAACTTGAAACGGCTATGAACGAGAAAGATGCTCTGATATTGTCACTCACTACTGAACGTGATGGCTTGCTTGCTCGCGTATCAGCACTTGAAGAAACCGATGAGGATAAGAAAGAATTGCCGGCAGGTGATTCAAAGGAACTGCCAGCTGGAGACACCAAATATACGGATGTAACTGATGATAAGACCGTCATTGTGGAAGAGAAAAAGAGAGGGCGCCCTGCTGCCCGTAAAACTGAATAACTATGCTGATTGATGTCTCATATTTCTTAGCTGGGCCGCGGCATATCGCTAATGCCTCTATGGGCAAACTGCCTTCACAAGATTCTATTGCTGTGAATGATACGATTATGGAATATGTGAAGGAATACCAGCCTCTTTTCCTTTCCAGTATGTTAGGGTACAAGCTCTCTAAAGAGGTAGCTGATTATCTCGAACTGCTGGAAAATGAGGTAGCCGATGCCGATAAAGATGCAGGTGTTGAAGCTGTAATGAATGATATGGTTGTGGAAGAGTCAAAGTATGAACTGCTATGTACACAGTTGCGCGAATCATTCGCGAATTATGTGTTCTTCCATATCCTTCGAGATGCCAATACGCAAGCAACCATTAAGGGGCTTGTGCTATTGAAATGTGATAATACATATATTGCTCCCATCCAACGGCAAGTTAGTATATGGAACGATATGGTGAAGAAGAACAAAAAGTTTGTGAAGTGGGCTTCTTCACTGGAATGTCCGTTTAATGTGAGCATAGAAAGTAACATGTTAACCCCAATTAATGCCTTTAACTTATGAATGAACCGGATATCATAGAGATTTTCTCTGAGGTAGTGAAGAATGTGTCAGAAGACCTTGAAATCATCTATACAGATGGAAAAGGTAATACTGAGGTTCTAAAGAACCTGCCTGTTAATTTCATATTCGGAAGTGGCCAATATGTCAAAGATGTATTGGATGTCACTACGAAATCGGATAAAACTGCACCTTCTAAGTTTCCTCTTGTTGCCTTGTTCTGCCCTATAAATGAGGAAAGGGATAATACTGATTACTTCGCTAAAGCGAAAGTATCATTGGTTATTGCATGCTCATCCAGTCGTGAATGGAGTAATGAGCAACGCCATGTAACGTCATTTAAGAATATCCTTCGACCGATTTATAACCGTTTGATTAAAGTCCTTTTAGAAGATAATAGGTTTGATTGGGGGTATGAGGATAAGGTTAAGCATAGTTATTCAGAAAACTATTCTTATGGTAGATATGGTGCCTTTACTGAGAGTGGAGAAGCTGTTAGTGAAACTATAGATGCCATTAATATTAAAGCTATGGAAATTATAATTAATAATCCAAATTGTAGATAAAATGAGAAGTACTAGAACTTGTGAGAGTGCGCAGTTAAATACAGGCGGCTCAATGTGTCAAATCGACTGGGGTAAAATAAAGGGTGCCATTCTAATGGAACATGGGCAGAAACTTCCTGCTGAGCTTACAAAAGACAAACTATTGGAATTGTGTCATGCTGACCGTCCGGAACGGATATATCCGATATTGCCATTTGTGGAATATGCGAAAAATGGGGGTGATCCTCAAGTAAGTGCCATTGGATATGGTGCCAGCCTGTACAATGGGCTGAACTCTCAAACTGACACATTCACCTTGCAGAAATTTGATGAGACACTGAATGCGAAGTTATTGCAATGTGCTGCTAAAGAATGGGACGTGTGTTTTTTTGATGATAAACGGTTGTATGGTTATAATGATGGCACCGATATACTTGCAGGAATCCCGATGTCAACAGTGTACCCTACAGTAACTCCTTTCTCTACCGGTTCTGCAAAGTCTACCATGACTGTTAGTTTCTGCCATGCAGATATTGAGGACACTTATACACATCTTGATTTCGTGGATTTGAAAATCAATCTTAAGAATGTCCTAAGGGGGTTAACAGAAGTGTTACTAACCAGTAAAGAGGCTAATAAGTTTGTGTTGGTTGAAAAGGTTGGTGGTTACGACCTTACCACTTTGTTTGGCGATGTCATTGCCAAGGCTGCTGCAACTGTTCTGAATGGAGCAACTTCTGCTACTTATGCAGATGGTATTATTACTGTTGTACCTGCCAATGGTGGAACTACTGTATCTCTGAAATCACCTTCTGTTTTGTATGAGAGTGGAATCAAATTCATTGAAGGAGTACCGGTATGAGAATTGAAAATGTGACTTTCGTGGAACCGGCAGTAAAGGCTATGAAGAAGACTGAGTTCATAGACAAACACATGCCGGTTATTTGGCAGGATCGTTCTGAAGACGATCGTAAGAAGATGCTTTCAGATACTTACGATCTGATAAAGAAAGGAAAAGTTGAAGAAGTGAAGGGTTGATGAATGAGGGGGATGAGGTTTAAAGTGCATCCCCCTTTTACTTTTTAGGTTATGACCAGTATAGAAGAAGTATATAATGTCATACATAAAATTGCTACCGGCATCGAGAATGAATGTGCAGCCTGCCTGGATGATAATAAAGATGTTGTCGAGGGACTGATACGTGAGCAACTGTATAGCGGAGTGAATGGCAAAGAACGTTTGTTAAGCCCTACTTATGAGAACGACCCATTTTTTGAGGAGCCCGGGCGTTGGTATCACCGTAGCAAACAGTACAAGCATTGGAAACAGAAAATAACTCCACCAATCGGTTCAGAGGTGTTGTTCCTTTCTCCACGTTCTGTTGAGGTTCCTAACCTTTTCATCACCGGACGGTTTCATGACAGTGTATCTGCTAAATTAATCGGTGATGGGCTAAACATAGATACCGAAGGCTTTATTGATGGCCCGGATATCAAGGAGAAATATGGAGAAAACATTTTCATGCTTGGTAATACCGGGAAGAAATACTTTGCAAAGAATATACTTCGTCCCTGGCTGGATAAATTTATGAAAAATAGTGGATATCATTAAAATAAATAATAATGGAGGAACAAAGTTATGGCATGCAATTGCGATAATAAGAAAGTTATGTGCGAGTGTGCTTATGTAAGCGAGCTTGCACGTAAAGCCGCCATATTGGAACAATGTATCTATGTGGTCTATAAAAAGGCTGACGATACTTATTGCTTTGATAAGGTAGGTAGTGAGATAGAAGGAACGATTGTCGAATTTAGACATTATATGTGATGGCAGAATTAAAAATTACAGACCTTATAGATAAAGGTCAAATAGAGGAAATAGTGCAACTGGATAAGAAGTTAGCTGCATTAAAAGAAACTTATGTTGTTGTCGCAACAAAGCTTGCAGAAGGTTTAAAAATAGAAGTAAATGCTCCAAAAGATTTGGATAAACTCTATGAATTATATAATAAGCAGGCAGCAGCGGCCAGTAAGACATCTGCTGAGTTCAATGCTACTCTTGAGAAACAGAGACAGGTTATCCAGGAGGTTGCCGATAGCTTGCAGAAGAAGGTTGCTGCAGGAGAATTATCTGCAAAGGATATGAAGGCATTGACTGATGCGAGTTCGAAAAATACAGAAGCCTTGGAGAAAATGGCTAAAGCTGAACTAGCTGCAACTAAAGCACAGACAGCTGGTAATTCTTCCCGTAAAAGTGCTACATTATCCGAGGAGGAAAGACTCAAAGTTATTAAGTCTGCAATTGATTTGACTAATCAAGAAATCCATAGTCGCTCACAAGCTAAAGAAGTGAATAAGCAGTTGCAAAAGGCTGTTGATTTATTGAAAGATACTGATGAAGGATATATTACTACTTTAGCAAGACTTAATTCCACTATTGGCATCAATACTGATTATGTAAAGCGTAATTCTGATAGATACACTAAGCAGAAGATGACTATTGGTGCATATCGCGAAGAAGTAAAAGCTGCAATTATAGAATTACAGAATGGGAATAAATCGTTAAACAATTTTGGAATTATTGCAAAAGGTTATGGTAATATATTGAAGTCTAGTTTCACAGATGGTTTTAGAGAGGTGAAATCTGGTGTAGGGGATATGGTTAAAGGATTTGTAGGTGCTCAAGGAATTTTACTTGCTATTCAGAAACTTATTGGACTATTTAAATCAGGAATTTCCGCAGCCATTGATTTTGAAGCAGCAAATAGTAAACTTGCAGCAATTCTTGGCACAACGTCTAACAGCATAAAAGAACTTACAAACGATGCTGCTCGCCTTGGTAAAACAACAAAATATACAGCTTCAGAAGCCACAAATCTGCAAGTAGAACTTGCGAAACTTGGTTTTTCTAAAAAAGAAATTCTGGAATCAACTGAATATATTTTGAAGTTTGCTCAAGCTACAGGTGCTGAGTTACCAGAGGCTGCTGCATTGGCTGGTGCAGCATTGAGAATGTTTAATGCTGATACATCGGAAACAGAAAGATATGTTTCTGCAATGGCTGTAGCAACAACAAAGAGTGCTTTGTCATTCTCTTATCTTCAAACAGCTATGCCTATTGTTGGTCCAGTTGCTAAAGCATTTAATTTTCAGATAGAAGATACTCTTGCTTTGCTTGGAAAATTGGCTGACGCAGGATTTGATGCTTCTATGGCTGCTACCGCTACAAGAAATATTTTCCTAAATCTTGCAGATTCTAATGGAAAACTGGCGAAATCTTTAGGTGGTCCAGTTTCCACTCTGCCTGAACTTGCGGAAGGATTGTTGAAATTGAAAGAGCAAGGCATTGATCTAAATTCGACTCTTGAACTTACTGATAAACGGAGCGTTGCAGCTTTTAATGCGTTTCTTACTGCCGCTGATAAGATAGTTCCATTACGCGAACAGATTACTGGAGTTGATAAGGAACTAGGTGATATGGCTGAGGAAATGAATGATAACGTAAAAGGTGCACTTGCAGGATTGTCTTCTGCTTGGGAATCGTTTATGATAACTATTATGGGTAGCAATGGAGTTCTTCGTGGAGCTATTGAAGATCTTACAAGTTTAGTTAGAGGTATGCGTGATGTTATCGCCACTACTGAGCAACTTGGACAAGAAAGGTTAGATAGCGCAAAGAGAATAGGGCAAGAAGCCGCCAAGAGCGATAAAGATTGGGTGAAGTCAAAACTAGAGAGTGTTGAAACTGTTGCTTTTCATTATCGAAAGGAGGGATTAGATGGTGAAAAGGCATTTGAAAAAGCACGTGGAGAGCAGTTGAAAATATTAGAACGTTCTCTTACACAAGAACAAGCAAGGCTTGATCTTTATACAAATCGCAATAAAAAGAACTGGGAGGAATATAATAATTCTTCATTTTGGAAACAAGGGCTTGGATTACAACGTGCTACGTCTGCTATAAATGATGATATTAATGAATCATTCGAACTTATTGAGCAACAAACTCAATTTGTTGAGAGTTTAAAAACTAAGATGGAGCAGATTAGAGAATTAAAGAACGAATATATTGCTTCTGGAAATAATACGTTTACTCCCACAAAAACAGAGAAAGAACTTAAAAAAGAGCAGGATGCACTTGAAAAAGCAGCTAAAGAGCGGCAGCGCATCCTTGAAACAATGCAACAGTCTGAGCTTGACCTCATGGATGAAGGTTTGCAAAAGGAACTTGCAAAGATTGCTCTCAACTATAACAAGAAAATTGCTGCAATCCGTGGCAATTCTGAAGAAGAACAGAAAACCCGTGAAAATCTTGCCACTAGAATGCAGCAAGATATTGGTGATTATGAAGTGGACTTTTATTTGAAGAAAGAACAGGAACGCATACAGAATAAACTTGCTGTTGTGAAAAAAGGTTCGGATGAAGAATATGAACTTAGTCTTTCTTTACTCAAAATTCAGGAGGAAGCCGAAAAAGAATCTGCCATTAGAAATAATGAGGATATCCTTGCTGTTGAAGAAAAATATGCAAAGAAAAGACTGGAATTGAACGAAAATCATGCTATAGAGAAAAATAAGAAACTTGAAGAAGAGTATGCTGCAAGAATTGTACTTGTAAATACTGCAATGGGTAAAGAGCTTGATGAACTTACAGCCAAGTATAAAAAGGGTGAGATAAATGCAGAAAACTATGAGAAAAACAAAGCTGCCATCACTCGGAAATATATGCTCCAACAGCTTGCGACTGCCTTGGAACTCGCTAAAATAATGTCCGATATGCCTGGTTTGTCTGATGAAGATAGATTGAAGATGAAACAGAAGGTTGCCGAAGCTGAAATAGCATTATCTAATGCTGTTCGTGATAATGCGGTTGCTGATACAGAAGATGCAGCAAAAGCACATCAGAAGTGGTTAGGTGAATTTTCTAACAGTCTTGATACAATGAATGATATTGCTAGGGATGCTCTTGGTGATACAGCTAATATTTTCAGTGGTTTATCAATCATCATAGAGGATATAGTAAAGGATGGAAAATTAAGCCTTGAAGGTCTTGCGATTGCTGTTATTGATGTCTTTAGTGGTCTCAATGATATTGTGCAAAATAGTTATAGTGCACGAATAGAGAAAATAGAAGAAGAGCAGGATGCCAATGAAGAAGCCAAGGATAAGGACATAGAACGAATTGAGAACTTAGCTGAAATAGGTTCCATATCGGAAGAAGAGGCAGAAGCTCGAAAACGTGCTGCTCAGGACAAAACAGCCGCTAAGAATGCTGAACTTGACAAGAAAAAGCAGGCAATGGCTAAAAAACAAGCAACATGGGATAAGGCAACGAGTATCGCACAGGCGGGTATTGCAACAGCTTTGGCAATTACTAAGTCTTTGCCTAACTTCATATTAGCCGCTATTGTAGGTGCTATGGGAGCCATACAAATAGCAACAATTGCGGCAACTCCCATTCCTTCTTATGCTGAAGGTACAAAAAATGGTTCTCATCCTGGAGGGAAAGCATTGGTCGGTGATGCCGGCAAACATGAGGTTGTCATGTATAACGGTCTTGCATGGGTTACTCCTAATACTCCAATGATGGTTGACTTACCTCGCGGATCCAAGGTGTTCCCAGACGTTGATGAAATGGATATGCCTGATTGGAACTCACTGGATTTAGAAATGTCGTTCGCAAATCATAAGTTTAGAGGTTCTAAGAGCGATATCGAAAGAACTACCGTAATTAATGATTTCTCAAGGCTTGAGCAAAAAATGGATGAGAACAACCGATTGCTTGCACAAAGAATCAAGCAGCAAAAGAAGTATGATGCAGATAGAGATTTTGAACTATACAAGCTGAGAAAGTTATGAAAACAAGATTGAATGAATTATCCCTGGCCCAGTTTATTGAACTGGTATGTGGAGATTATAGTGTTCTGCTTGCAGATGGTGAGACGACTGATAAGATGCTGTTAGAAGAGAATGCTTCTGAGTTGTTGGTTTCTTACCGTTGTATTACTGATAATGCGAATTTTAAAGCGCAATTGATGGAAAAGGAAGAATGTGTAAAAAGTAAAGCAAAAATTCTCATACTGCGATTATGTAGTAATCTTATTGCTTATAAATCCTATAATGACGTTCTTACTCTACTTGAATCGCTCGATGAAGATGTATTAGGATTATCTGACAATGATATTAACGAGAAAGTAGATGAAATGCTTAGAACCGCTTTATTTGAAGCGCATAGAAGTGAATTAGTGAAAGAGAAAGAAGTTAAAGTAGTACGTTCTCCTGATGAAATTAGAGCTTCTTTTGATACTGAAATAGCATTTGTAATGACACATTTCAAAATGAGTATTGATATAAATACTATCAATGCTGCTGTGTATGCGAATATGCTTCATCAGGCGGAGATACAATTGAAGCCTAAGCCTAATTTCGGATATTAAAATAAAAAGCACTCATTTATTGAATTTTTTTGAAGGTCATTAGTAACTCAATATGAAATTACTAATGACCTTCATTTATGCTAAAAAATGACACCGATTGCAGAAACACGGCTTTTTGCAACAAATTATCGTCTAAACTCCGAACGATAGAGGAGAAATGTGATAAGATTTTAGATGAGTTAGCAATCCTTCAAAAGCTAATTATCCCATCAACGAACGATGTTGATGTCCTTGTCTCATCAATGAGAAAAAGTGCTAATGATCTTCTTGAGCAAAGCATCAAACACAGGGAATACGTAGAGCTGCACACTAAGAGTTCACTCATGACAATAAAAAGGAGGTGAGTATGGACTTTGAAAAAGAACTTAGTTCTATTTATCCTTGGATATTGGGAATTGCCCGTAAATATTGCTGTTCGATCCAAGAAGCCGAAGACCTTGCCGGAGATACAATATATAAAGTACTTTCCAACAAGACCCGGTTTGAACATGGGCGTCCGTTAAAGCCTTGGTGTGAAGTAATACTGATTAATACCTTTATTACGAACTATAATCGAAAAACTTTTATTCGATATGTGGATTTTGAAAAAGCTTTTGAACTTAGTTCCTATACATCAATTCCCGACATTCTTTCGTTTAAGGAAATTGTTGCTATCATACGCAGATGTGCTGCAAAGTCCTGTAGCATTGAATGTGTTATCTATTATGCGAAAGGATATTCCTATGATGAGATAAGTGAAATACTTCATATACCTGTAGGTACTGTGAGAAGTCGTATCTTTTTAGGGCGCAAAATGCTGAGCCGGGAGCTTGATCTTTAAAGTGTTAAGGCGTTAAAATGGCGTAGTTTCTGTTTGTATAACTTGTCTTTTTAGATTAACTTTACTGATGTAAAGAATTAAAAGTCAAACCAATAACAAAGGAATTATGGAAACAAAGTCTAATTTTAGAACGAGAGTAATGAAGTATGCACATCATTTACTTAACACAACAAGAAAGAGTTGGAAGTATTGTATGCTTAAAGCTTGGGAGCTTTACCGGCTTGCTAAACGAATGAGAGATGGTTCTGTAAAGTTTGCCTATGAGAAAACAGATGGCAGTATAAGATATGCTTGTGGTACATTGCAGAATTTACCTGCCGGTTCTACTATAAGAGGCAAGAAAATGACAAAGCCCAGTTATAAAACCTTTGCCTACTATGACATTGCTAAATCCGAGATGAGATGTTTTAAAATTGAGAATCTTGTAACTGTTTACTGATTATGATTGCTAAATTATTCAGAGTTGAGGGTATGCTAGAAGAGATTATTCCAGCCAATGGTCAGACGTTTACTCTTAAGGAAATGCAAAGTTATGTTGGAGGGAATGTACAAATAGTAGAACTGAATAATGAGAATATCATGGCATTTGATGAAGAGGGTAAGATTAAAGGGTATGAAATGAATTTTTGCGCGACTATCATAGCCAGAGGAAGTAGAGCGATTTATTCTACCGATTATATTGCTGGTGATGCAATCGTATGTAAATCTAATATGTTTGAATAGACCTACTGAAAAAACATGGTTTTAACTTTGTATTTGTAACTACTATGATTAACAACGAGTTATAAGTATTTTGCTTAAAATATGAATTTCAAGAAATGAGCCAATTGTCGATGCAGTTGGCTTTTTCTATATATTCGCCGCAAAAGAAAATGTATGAACCAATATATTATAATTATAGATGGTACGCCTTTCATTCTTAAGGAAGATTGTATTAAGAATTGGGATGAAATTAGCCTCTCGCTGAAACGGAATGATTTCAGCGGTATAATCCGTTCGTTCAGCTCTAAGTTTGAGTTTACGGGAAAAGCCTATAACTTATTACTCAAGGAATACCGTGCAAATTATCTGAAAGCTAATGCACAGATAGAAATATATTCGTTTGATAACAATAGAAGTAAAAAGTATCTGTATGGTAGTTATTTGGATTTTGGTTCAATGGAATATGATGATACTACCGTGTATATAAATGCAATAGATAATAGTCTTGCAGCCAAGATAAAGGCTAAGAAGAGTACTCAATATGAATATCCAGTTGTTGAATTGAAAGAAGAAAAGGCTCTCAATTACGATAGGCTATCGATGTTGAGTACTTATAATTTTGACATTGATAACGATGAGTATGTAGTACATTCTACAGAAGGGCCTTCGCATAATGCAAATATAGATGTTTATGTTGTAGATGTAAATCCTGAAATTTATGTCGGCGGTTATATTGAGCCTTATCATGAATCAGATGGTGCTTATCGTGACAACAAAGGGGTTTTTATGAAATTGATTGCTTTACCACCTGATGGCTTATATATGGATTTGAGCTGTGATATTTCTATCTCATCAGGCGATGCATCATTTGGTGCTGAATTTCGAAAGAAAATAAGTGGAGGGACATCTGGTAGCTCTATATGTTATACAAGCGGTATTTCTGCTGGGAAAGTATATCATGTTGAAGAGAAAGGCATGGTATTGGTTGACCCGCTAAATAATGATTATGGTTATATTGGAATGGTATATAGGATATTTCTTAATGCTACTGATGGTGTAAAAGTGAAGATTGAAAATTTTAAGATGTCCGTTTATTACATGGACAAGATGCAGCCTGAATTTATTAACGTCATAAAACCGGATATACTTCTTAATCGCTTGTTGAAGAGTATCAATGAAGAAAAAGAGGGTTATGTAGGTGAAATAGAATATGCTGCTGATTCTCGTTTATCCTCTACAGTAATCATTGCGGCAGAGAGTGCTAGAAATCTGAAGAATGCAAAGATATATACCTCATTCAAGAAGTTTTCTGATTGGATGGAGACTGTTTTTGGCTATGTTCCTGATATCACAGATAATAAGATTATATTTAAAAAACGCACATCTCTATTTCATTCTGACGTACAAAAGAAAATTAGCTATACAGGAAGTGATTTCAATGTGAAAGTAAATTCCTCACTTATTTACTCTATTCTAAGGGTTGGTTACGACAAACAGGATTATGATAGCATCAATGGGCGTGATGAGTTTCATTTCACTAATGAGTACGATACCGGAATAACTATAACAGATAAGGCGCTTGAACTTATAAGTCCTCTTCGTGCTGACCCTTATGGAATAGAGTTCCTTGTAAGCAAACGAGGAGAAGATACAACCGACAGCGATAGCGACAATGATACTTTTTTTGTTGGTGCTGCACTGAAAGAAGGTGCTGGGTTCTACGAGCTTGTGCGAAATGGTTATGATGTTACCGGTATTATCTCTTCTTCATCTATGTATAATGCCATGTTCTCGCCTCGTGCCATTATTGAAGCTAATAAGGAATACATAGCTTCATTTGCCAAATTTTTGAAATTCGCTTCTTCCTCAGGCAATAGTGATATTGTGATAAATGAAGTTGCTGAGAACTCTGATGTTGAACTAACTGACCCATTATTTACTGTTGATACATTAAGTATCAGTACTGCTGATGGGGGCATACCATCCGATGTCAATGCTCTTGTTGAGGTTGAGAGAAACGATCTGCTATATATTTGCTTCATAAACGAATTGAAATATAAGACTGGACGCTATGAAGGAATTGATTATAATCTCCAAATTAAAAGCATTAATTAGATATGATGAAGATTTCTCCATTTACTCCGTTATTCTTTAGCCCTTCCTCTGACAAGTTCGGGGCTGAAAGTAAGTATGTACAACTGTTTGCGCCCAGCGACAACATCTTTATAGAGGTATTGACCACTACAGAGTTCAAAGTCGATGGATGCTTGAAAAATCATGTTGATGGTTCCAATAAGTTGATCGAGTTTCAATCTTTCTCATTGAAAGATGATTCAATTGTTTTCCATTCAACTATTACCGGGCTTGCTCCTGGTTATTACTCTATCACTATTGGCGAACAAGAATGCAATGTCTTTAAAATAACCGATGATGAAAATGAGTTATCTAAGACTACTCTTGTTCGCTATTCTATGCGAAGTAACAAGCAGCGTAATGATTGTGTGTTCTGGAATGAAGATAATCAATTCTATTTTGAATTTCGTGTACCGGGCGGTTTTAAGGATGATGATTGGACTTTTGCGGTAAACAATGAGCAGTTTGAAATATCCAATGGAAATATAGTCGAACTTTTCGCTATAGAAAGTACGCAGAAGAAGTTTACCCTTGGTAATGCCGAAGGATGCCCGATATGGTTTGCAGAGCATTTGAATCGTATTTTATGTTGTTCTAATGTCTATTTCAACGGTACACGATTTGTCAGGAAGGGAAATAGTGTACCTGAAATGACGCAGGAAATAGTGTCATTGAAGAGCTATATTTTCAAAGTTTCATTGCAGGGTATGGTTGACAATATAGATATTGATTTTCCAGAAGGCGGTGAAAGTGAAGGTGGCGAAACAGAGGGTGGTGGGGAGGGGTACATATATCTTATAAAGCTGAACGATACTATCCTTCCAACGGATAGGAATACCTTTTCAGCATTAAGAACTTTGGCTGAAATACAGAATGCTATACAGGAGAACAATGATACTTTAGATAATAAATTTCTTCGTAAAGATCAAGCCGATGGCACTGCTTTTCCCATGACTTTCGGCGAATGGGTCAAGTTCGGTGAATTCCTAACAGGTATATCCGGCGGTTACATCGACAAAAGCGGTTTCATGGAGATGGAAGAAGGTGTTTTTCGTAAACGTCTCTTTGTGCCTGAAATCGCCTATAATCGTACTACTTATTTTAAGGGTCGTATGGTCAACTCTCCCGGTGGTGGTTGTACCGTAAAGGAATGGACTGATAACGGAGATGGTAGCTACACCGTCACACCCGATTTGACCGATGCCGATGGATTGAGCCAGTTTGTTGATGACATCCTCACCACATATTTTGTCTTCAAGAATGCAGCAGGCAAGCTGAATGGATTCGAGGAGATGAAATTCCGTGTGACTTCTGCTGATTATACGGCTAAGACTTTTGTCATGACACCCAAGCCCGGCACTACATGGAAGCCCGGCGACTCTATGGTACTTGCCCAAACAGGTAACTTCACCGATCCGGAACGTCAGACTTATATTCTCATTGATAGTGTCAACGGCAACAATTGCATAACTTTCTTCGACCATGCCAACACCTGGGATGTAGAACCAGTCCAAGAAGTCTCATGGATAGGCAAGAAAAAAGGAAGGACGGTACATGGAATACCGGCAGACAATTACTCTGCTGTATTGCAGAACATCATCATGTCCGGTAAGATATTTCAGGTAGATGATATTACCGGTGAAGCGTTTCGTGTGCCTCTCAATAAGGGTAAATGGATAAAGGATAAAAAGAATGCTTACTACGATGAAGTGAGCCACAACGGTAGTTCATGGCTCTGTGTAAACACTAATGGTAGTACTTCCGAGCCTTCCGACACTAATTCTGATTGGTTGAAGTGTGTATCTAAGGGAGATAAAGGAGATGACGGAACAAGTATTACTAACTGCGGCGATTGGCATACCGGTCTTCATGTGCCGTACATGGGTCTTACTAAGATGGCTAATCGTGTCTTTCTCTGCAAAGTTCCTGCCGGTACTGATAATCCTCCCATGTGGACGGTGACAACGAAAGACGGGAATCGTATTTTGCAGACTCAAGACGGTGGCAAGACTTACGGATATATCATTACCGGTGAACTCAATACCGCCGAATACGAATTACTTGTTGAAAATGGAAAGGATGGTAGAGACGGTACAGACCATGAGTGGATATTTAAACATACAGCAGATAATGTCGCTCCTCCAACACCAGGTACTTCACAAGTGGATGATTATGTTCCTGCTGACTGGCACGATGATGCTCTTGGTGTCAGCGAAAGCCTTCCTTACGAATGGGCATGTGCAAGAACGAAGAAGGATGGAGTCTGGAGCGCATTTACTCCGGCAGCTTTATGGGCAAAGTTTGGTTTTGATGGTGAGTCGGTTATCGTAGCGGACATAGACAATGAAATGGAAAGCATAGCATTAACCTATGATGGTAAGACTACTGCATCATCTGTGCTTAATACTACTGTAAGTATGTGGTATGGTACTGAGAAGCTTCAATTGAAATCTATCTCATGTGTAATGCCCTCGCATGTAACTGAGAGTTATAACGTCAATACTGGCGTAATAGCATTCACCGTTGCGTCAGGTATATCAATGCCTGAACGTTGTCAAGTCAAGATTACCGTTACTGCCTCTTGTCAAGGTGTCGATCATTCCCGTGAACTGATATTTACCATCGCAGGAGTTCGTGCCGGCTCTCCTGGTACTGATGCTATACTTTATCGTTTGGTTCCATCCGTCTCGTCCGTCCGGAAGAGAAAAGACGGTACTTATAGTGTAGCTAGTATTTCATGTACCCGGACTAAGTCTGTAGGGGGAACTACAAGTACAACTACAGATGGAGTTCTGAAATACAGTAAGGATGGCGGTTCAGAGACTGAGATACAGAATAACACAGCAATATCACCTAATAATTTCACTACCTCTTTACAATTCATCTATTACATCAATGGGCAAGTTGTGGATCGAGAAACGGTACCAATGGTTGTAGATGGTACAGATGGCGGAAAAGGTGACAAGGGAGATAATGGTACAAGTATCAAATCCGGCGGAGAATGGCGTACTGCCAATACCCCTGTTGCTTCCTTGACTCTCGTAACAATGGGAGCACGTGCATGGCTTTCCAAGGTGGCAACTTCTAATCCTCCGCTTTGGTGCATGACCGATAAAAATGGAAATCGTATTCTACAAACCCAAGATGGTGGCAAGACATACGGTTATATTTTGACTGGTGAGGTTAATTCATCCGAGTGGGAACTCATTACTGAGAGTGGTATGGTGGTTTATCTCGTCAGTACGGTAAGTAATATCCGTGTGAGTAATGCCGGTTCCCTTGTGCCTTCTGCCTTTAAGGTGTATGCAAAACGAAATGTTGGTAGCACTACAATGTCATACAGCGATGGATATCTTGCAGTACGTGGCTACTCTAATGGCGTATGGAGTTCGATTATTTCCCCAGCACGTAGTTCGGAAATTACGGTCAATGCTTCTGCCGGTTATTCTACCTTCTCTGTTCGTTGTTACCAGTCGCAGGCAGATGCCGCAGCTTGGAATGATAATTTCATTGCCGAGCAGTCAATCGGCGTCAGCTATGACGGCGAGACAGGTAGAACTGGTTCTGAACCACGCCCACGAGGTTTGTTTGCCAAAGGAAATACCTATGTGTGGGATGATCGGTTCCACGACATCGTATTAGCAACCTTCAATAATCGAACAATCCCATTTCGGGTTCGTGCTTACGGTACTTCGGTTACCGTAGCACCTTCATCCATTGATGGGGATTCCAACTGGGAACCTGCTCAACAATTCCAGTTTGTAGCTACGGACTTGCTTCTTTCCCGTCAGATAAGAGCCGATGAGATTTATACGGATGATCTTGTGGTTAGAAATGTATTAGCAAAAGATAAGTCTGGTAATGTTACTTGTGAAATTAATGGAGAAACCGGTAATGTGGAAATAACTGGAAAAGTCAATGCTACGAGCGGAACATTCAAGAATATAACCTCGCCTAACAAAGCGTTCAATATTAAAGAGAATGGAGATGTAGAAATTGCAGGGAAAATCTCTACATCCATGAATGGTACCCGTATAGAATTAGATCCTAAGACTAATAGTATTAAGATGTACAGCCAAGATGGCAAAGATGTTGGTAGTATATATTTTATTACCGAAGAATTGGTAGGGATCACTAATTATTACCCAAAGTTAATGCTTAGTAGGTATTCTGGGGAAAAATTAATAGGGCGAGTTGACGTCACTGGAACATCTGTGAATGGTTATTCAACGGTTGGTGCTGATGCTTTAAACTATACATTAGGGACTGCGGGATTAGTATTTTCAGTGAATGGGAAAGTGACAAAAGAATATCCTAATAAATAAATGATATGAAAGTATTTTATGAGAGTAAATTAGCAAAATGGCTGCTGTTCCCAGGTTACAGCACTATCACATTAGGTTGTTTTGTCTTCACAAAGAGAAGTAAGATGGAAGTGGAGCAACGAGTAATTGACCATGAAGCAATTCGTGTACGGCAATGGGAAGAGATAACCTTGGCATCTGCCATTGTCCTTTTAGTGTGTTTGCCCTTCGGATTATCTTTGGGTTGGTCGCTGATCACTCCGTTGGTATTTTATATTTGGTATTTAATAGAGTGGTTGATACAGCTGTATCATTGGGCACGTAAGGGCATCAAAGAGACAGACTTTAAGAGTGTTTTCCATGCCGCTTACCGTTCGGTTTCGTTTGAGCGAGAAGCGTACAATAATGAGCACATAGAAGGCTATATGCAGGTGAGGAAATTATTCGAGTTTATTATGTATTTATAATTACAAAAAGAGATAATAATTAAAATGTTAAATTTAGTGTTTTTCGATAGTAAGAAAAACGCCCCTAAAAGGTAACAGATATGGCAGGACAAGATATTGAGATGAACAACTTTGCATCGGCAACAGATGCAGCGTATGTGTATGGTGAACTTGCTAATGGTTCGCAAGTGAAGATTAAGAAGGCAGATTTAGTAGAAATCATAAGAGCGAATATGGCGGTAGCTACACCCGATAAAGATGGATTAATGAGCAAAAAATTTGCATTTCGTATGTTTACAACATCTACAAATTCTAATGCTCTTATTAAATTATTTAAGAGAACAAAATATGGGTTTTCTGGGAAGATTACAATGTATTTCTGCCGTTCAGAAGAGAACATGATTATATCTGAGTTTAATTTATATGCGTTAAGTTTTAAATCAATAGATAATAAATCTGCTGTTAGTGTTTATAGGATAAGCGGGAATCATACCAACATAAGTTTTTACTATGATGAAGAGTATGTATATGCTTATATTGTCGGTTCTTATAATTTTCTTTATTTAAAAGAGGATTTAACAATCGATGACGGGCTTATCTTTTCACCACAATACAATGCAGATATTTCTAACCTTAGTAAAATTACTTTAATGTAATAAAGTGTGGTTGTAATATCTATCATTCCCCATCATATCCTTCGCCCCTAAAACGTAAGAGATATGGCAGATATAAAGATGAACAGCTTTTCTTCGGTGACGGATGCTGAATATGTATATGTGGAGTTGGCAAATGGTAGCCAAGGGAAAATACTTAAAAACGAACTTGTTCATATTGGCTGCAAGGGAGGATTTAATGGAAATTTTAAAGATCCCGTAAATTTTCCAAGGTCTGGATATTATTTATACAGTGTTAATACTAGCAATACAGGAATTATAAATGGTCCTGATGGGATTGATGTACTTTATGGAGTCGTTGAAATAATTTCTCGATTGGCAGGAGAAGATACCGGGTTAAATGTTGTAACTATAAGAGTTTATGATCGTTATCGAAAATGTTACATGTTAATTGGCAGTAAAGCCACAGGAGACGGAAACCTTATTTGGGGTGCATGGAAGGATGTATATTGAATTAATAGGTGGTATTTCCACCTATTAATTCAATACCAAAGATTAGAAACTAATTACCGATAAATATAATAAATAAGCAAAATTTTCGAATTTTTGGGCAAACCTTTCTCAAATGATACAGTAAAATGTCCTTCACTAATGATCCCGTTAAATGGTTTCATTTCTAAATTTCCGTCAGAGTTATAAGCAATTATTTCTCCAATGGCTGCCCCCGTCTCTGTTGTTTTTATATACAAGACATACAATCTATCAGAAGTGACGTTGACATAAAATGTTTGAAGTGGAAAAGGTCCTGCCAAAATTGCTACAAGATCCTTCTTACTTATTTTCACCTGTGAACCATCTGATGCTTCAGCATATATGTACTCCATATTACTTGCTGGAGTAAAGTCTTTCATTGCTATATCCGTCATATCTCTTACCTTTTAGGGGCAAGAGATATGGCAGAAAAAGAAGCTTGAAAAAGAAACTCTAGATTAAATAAAAAATCAAGAAGTGGCGAACCGTTTTTCAAGTCCGAAGAACCACTTTCTAATACTTACATAAGAAGGTACAGTTTCAGTCCAATACACTTTCTCTGCATCTATTGATAACTTTGTAGCTGAATTATAATCGTCGAAAATCTTCCTAATCTTATTCTTTGAAATAAAAAATACCGATACATCAATTCTCGTCCAAGATTCTTGAATTATCAGGAATCCAACCCCTTCAGCTATTAATGTCGGAGTATTATATGTTACATTAGCAAGTGTATTAACTTTGCTTAATATAATACTAAGCAAATCAATAACCCTAATTTTTACTTGACTCCCATCTGATAATTCACCATAAATGTACTCTCCATCCGTTGCCGAAGCAAACACATTCATCTCAATATCTTGTCCTGCCATATCTGTTACCTTTTAGGGGCATGAGATATGGCAACTTTCAAAGGTCCTTATGAGTACTTTATTTAAAGGAATATTTTATTGACAAAACATATTTAGATAATGACATAGCCATTAGGAATACTTGATGCGACTTCATTAGATGCTATAACATCGTTACCCTTTTCCGATAATACAATTACATTCGTATAATGTGTGAATTGTGACCTTTTAACCCATATAGATAGTATTTTATTGGCATATACATATCCTACTTCTTGATTGCCGATTAAACCATTTTTCGCAGCTTTAACACTCCCTCGATATACACAAATAGACAGTATTGTAATAGTTGCAGGTCCTGTATATTCATTTCCACCACTAATAAGGAGGGACAGAGAGTTCTCTATCCCTTCACCATCAGCAGGAGCACTCATCGTTGCAATTTTAGAATACAATGCTCCATCTGCCGAATTGCCGTATAAATTATTGCGCCGTAAACATCCTGTTATTTTTGCTAAACTATCGGGTGTTGTTGTAATGCTATTACCTACCGAATCTAATGCACGGACTTTTGCAGGGGTTCCACTTCCCATTCCATTCTCTTTGATATCTGCCATACTCTTATGTTTTAGGGGCATGAGATATGGAAGTTTGATGGCACAGCAAAACGTATTATATAATTAGGTAAAAGTTAGATACTTCCATGATGTCCATGAAGCTCCATTATCAGCACTAAAACGATATATGATTTTGCCTGATGTTACGAAATCCAATTGAACAATATAATCATTTGATTTTAATACTAATAACAAACCATAACCTCCAATTGTACCAACGATAGAAGCGCCATGATTATAAGTTCCAGGAATAATTAAACTATTCATTACTTCAGGATTACCGTAATCAAGATAACCACGCGCACTCACAGTATCTTTTAGTATATTGCCAAGTGTTATAAGCACGCTATCCTTACCAACCAAACCTCTTATGTAATCTACGCTGTTCACAACCCTCATCTCATTCTCTTTCAAATCACTCATACTCTATGTTTTAGGGGCAAAGAAAACAAGTGAAAGATCAGACAACCTTTTTGGTTATCTTTTAAGTAATAGATATTGTTTTCCATATCCTCCATGAAACACCATTATCGGGCGAAATCCGACTATAAATGGTTGATGAAACTGCGTCTATATATAAATGCCAGACATAGCCTTCAGAAGTGAAACACAAAAGAATTCCGTATGTCGACGGTGTATTAATAGAAGTATCTCTCCCTCTATAAATACCATTTGATTTTATAGTATTAGCGTCTATGATACCTCCATTATTTTGGAATAATCCATTAAGCAAATCTAGCTTTCTAATTTTTACTTGTCTGCCATCAGATAGCTCTCCATATATGTACATTGCATCTGCAACTGGAGCAAACTCATTCATCTTTATATCACCCATAATCTTACCTTTAAGGGGCGTATTAAATAAGTTTTTTGTCTTAGTCAAATAACTAACTAACTTCACACGCAAAAATGATTTACGCATACATTCGAGTAAGTACCGACAAACAGACGGTAGAAAACCAAAGATTTGAAATAGAGAAATTTGCCATCAAACAAGAATTGCATATTGATAAGTGGATTTCTGAAACAGTTTCCGGTACTAAGGATGCTAAGAATAGAAAATTAGGTCCTCTCATCAAGAAACTAAAGAAAGGTGACACTCTTATATGCTCTGAAATATCTCGCCTTGGACGTCGATTAATGGAGGTGATGAGCCTATTAAATACACTCATGCAGAAGAAGATCATAGTTTTAACGGTTAAAGAGAAATATGAGCTAGGCAATAATATACAGTCCCAAATATTAGCGTTTGCATTCGGTTTGTCTGCTCAGATCGAGCGAGATTTGATTTCTCAAAGAACCAAAGAGGGTCTTGCCCGGCGTAAAGCTGAAGGGCAAAAACTGGGACGGCATGCTGGAGGGCACAATTCACATCACAAATTGACCGGTAAGGAACCCTTGATACAGACCATGCTCGACTATGGTTATTCTAAAGCTGCCATCTGCCGGAAGCTGAAGTGCAACCCTGCTACGTTGAATGATCATTTGATAAGAATGAAAAATAGTTAGATTCGGTGTTGTAGACACGAGAGTTAAGTTACTATTCTGTAAATAAGCGCATTAGTGGATGTTTATACAGCTACTAAGCTCCTCTTTGTGTCCTGATGGCATGTCAAGATATTTAATTTTGTGATTTGCATTAGTACATTTCTTAGATTTACTCCATAATTTACTGACATGATGATGTCAGTTGAAAGTTTTAATTCAACAAGTTGTTTGAATTGGACTTACTTACATTTGTTGGCTGAGGATATATTTTAAATAAAAGGTAATACTAACATTTTAATATAGAATGGGAAATGGGATTAAATGAATGGCTGGCCATAGTCGGCACATTGGGAGGGTTCGAGGCAGTAAAATGGATTGTAACCTTCTTCTCAAGCCGAAAGACTAATGCGCGCATAGAAGATGCTAATGCTGATAGTGCAGAGTTTAAAACTTTGAGAGAGTATAATGAATTCTTGCAAAAGCAATTATCAGATAAAGAAGAAAGATTTGTTGAGCAGACTGGACGGCTCCGGATCGTACAAGATGAACTATTTGCTTTGAAAGAAGAGAATTCCAATTTGAAGCTTGAAATAGCTTTGAAGAGATGTGAGAAGAAGAAGTGCGGTGATCGTGAACCGCAGAATGGTTACTAACTAAGAAGGAGGAAGTGAAATGAAGTACTTTACAATTGCGGAACTCTGTAAGTCAACAACGGCGGACCGCTTAGGCATCAACAACCGATGCAATCAGGAACATGTAGTCAATCTGACCGCATTAGTAGATAATGTCTTAGACCCTCTACGGGAGGCATACGGTAACCCGATTACTGTTAATAGCGGCTACCGTTGTCCGGCACTGAACAAAGCAGTGAAAGGCTCTGCTACATCTCAGCACATGAGTGGACAAGCGGCTGACATTGATACCGGAGACCGTCAGCAGAACAAATTACTGTTTGAGTATATCCATAAGAATTTGCCTTTCGATCAACTCATAGACGAAAGTAACTTCGCTTGGGTGCATGTGAGTTATCGGGCTGATGGTGTGAATAGGAATCAAGTATCGAAACTTTAAAAACAACGATTATGGAAAATGAAATGAATTTTATTAAAACCGATGTATTTAAGACCGGCAAGATGATTATCTCCAGTAAGGCTATCAAGTATTCTAAATTGGAATTGGCTTGGAGAATAGGGATTACTGTAGCAGTGGTTGTGCTTATTTGCTTGAGCGTATGAAAGCGTTACCTTGGATATTAGTAGTACTGCTGCTCGTGGTTTGTATAGCGACTTGGTTCCGTCCACATGAATCTTTGCCGGCAGATATGAAACCCGATACTACCGATTACGTTGATACTATTCCTTTTTATTACCCTGTACCAAAGGATAGTCTAGTAGTAAGATACGAAACGGCAAAATTACCTATAAAGAAAGATACATGTAGTGCTAAAGTTGATACATGCGCTTTTCCAGTTGATTCTGTGGAGGCAGAAATACCGATTACGAGTAAAGAGTATGAAGATAGCTTGTATCATTTATGGGTGTCGGGCTATAATGTTAGACTGGATAGTATCAATGTGTATAGCAGACTGAGGGAGATAAAGATACCGGTTCCTGCAAAACGGAAGCGTTGGGGACTTGGATTACAGGCTGGGTATGGTTACCCTGGAGGGATTTATGTCGGGGTTGGGGTGAGTTATAATGTATGGCAGTGGTGAAAATAGCAGATTAGAAAAAGTCTAAAAAGATATTTGTGAAAATTGCTTAGTATTATGTGGTATAATGGTCTTAGATTTTTTTTGCATTTATGTAATTATTTCATGGTTGTAAATAGGAAATGGAAGATGGAAATTAACATAAACTTTTACGATAGAACGTTTTAAATCATCTGTCTTGCAAAATTTTATTATATCGGAATGTGACTACTATTATTTGCATATTATGGTCCAAAGAAACTGATAGAGGATAATCTGCATGAATGTTATTAAAAAGGTGACAATAGTTCCCATTTGGATATATAACAAGGTTTTCTACCTTCATAATAACTGCAAATATTAATTATATTCTTGTTGTTTTTTAACTCATCATTAATTGTTAAGTACAACTTAATGAGAGAATAAATATCGTTATGGATATACATTATTCCTTCATTAAAGAATAAATATCTATCAGAAACTATAAACTCTCTTGATTTAAAAAATAAATTAGCAATGGAATTGTTCTGATTAATTGCTGTTTTGAATAATGTTGCGGAAATAACTTTGTTTATATCAACGTCTTTAGGGATGTAATAAATAAATTTTCTTTTTAGGTCACTATGGTTTAATATTTCCCATATAACACCATTACTGTAGTCAATGATTATAAAAATAATACTAGCATTTTCTATATAGCGCCTTACAATTGGCCGCCAGTTAGTAGTTGGGAGATAAAATGTATCACAGTTCTCATAGCCTTTTAAAATATTCATAGGATTTCCTATTTGAAGTAGCGCATAGGAAGTTTCAAAAGCACAATGTATGCGATACACAATGTTTTTATACTCTGCGTTTGCTTCGTATTTGAAACAGCGTAGTATCAATATAAAGCTCTTTGAGTTACTATATTTTGTTAAATACGTATTTGTTATTAATTCTTTTCCACAAAATAATATGTAATATATAGTTGTTCCTATGAAAATTGTACTCATCAGTATAGTCAGATCATGATAAGTTACTGTCGCTGATAAATGTGTAAATATGTTGTTTGAAAAAAAATAAGATAAATAAAATCCTAACAGAGTAAGAGTAATCAATAAATAAGATATAATAAGAAAGTAGCGCAAATATATTACCAATCTAAAATATTTTGCCATATGAAGAAGTTGCCAAATAACAGTGGATAGCATTATTAAGATGATTGTAATAATAATTAACATATTACTGAATTTAGGATAGAAGGTAGTTATTAGGAACAAGATATCAACTGTAGAATAAATACCAGCCCCAGTTAAACTCAGTATAAATGATACAATAGCTATATATTCATAACTAGGATATTGTTTTTTATTATATAGTATTAGGAGTAGTATAAAACTGAGCGCATAAGATGCAATCAGTACAGTGTAAAAATAGCCTTCATTTTGGACTATAATTTCTCTGATTGCACCCCAAATAAAAATCCCCAAGAAAATAGCAAGTATCTTCATCTTTTTTTTATTTCATGATTTTACTACACTCAAAATAGTTATATTTTTTAGTGTCTTTAGAAAACATACATTTGCAATATTATTAAGAAAATTTGGGAAATGCAAGAAAAAATTAAAATATGATTTGTGTGAAATATAAAATAACCTCTTTTATAGTGAAACTGGGTATCAAGCTGCATTTATTTCTCTGTAGTTATACTCTTGGGGAGTTTGTTAACTACATAACTACTTAAAGAAGTAACATTAAGTGAAGCCGAATATATAATAGATACCTCAAAATATGTTCGAGCTAATATCAACGACATTAAACAGCATTATCCTGATGCTTTCTATAACCCTGCAATAAACCGTTTGTATAGATTGAAAGAATTTGTAGAACAATGAAAACTAAAACTCAAATAATTAAGCAGGAGTTCCGTATTTGGTTCACCTGCTTTTATCGGTTGTTTTTCCCGGTAGCCTGAAATTTTCTTCTCCTCCGGTTCTTTTTGATGGTATATGTTACAATACCCCACACGATGAAGTCGTTGTCTGCAGTAACTTTAATCGGTGGATAATCCGGATTGGACGGAACTAGCCAAGCTGCATCCTTTTCCAATCGTACACGTTTTACCGTGAATTCCCCGTCGAGAAAACACACTGCTAGATCATCATCCTGTAATTCGAGAGATTTATCAATAACAAGTATATCACCTTCTTCTATTCCTTCGTTCCTCATAGAATCACCGACTACACGGCCATAGAATGTTGCTGCCGGATGCTTGACTATTTCTTTGTTCAAGTCTATAGCTTGCTCCATGTAGTCCTGAGCAGGAGATGGGAAGCCAGCTCGTATTCCTTCATCTGCATATTTCAACGGCAGACTGGTTGAAACGTCTATACTATGTATTTCTAAATTCTTCATGGCGAAGAAACAAACGAACGCTGTTTTAGTTATTTAATTTGAATCATTTATGAAAAAAGGCAGTCTTTTGACTGCCTTAAACACCAAACTCATCAACACCGATCAACATTTCTATTATTTGATGCTCTGTTAGTAGTTACCAATAAGATAGCAATAAGTTCAGTGAGAGCATAAAAAAAAGTGAGGGGAACCACCCCCTCACTTAAAAGTCAAACCAACGATCGGAAAAATGTTCCTTTCTTGGCTATACAAAGATAATGACTTATTTCAGATTATCAAGGACTTTCCGTATAGCTTCTGTTGCCATTTCAGGAGTTACTTTGATATAATTATATAAGCTAGAAGATGCATTGCCTATTTTATGTCCTAAGATATAATCAATAACACTTGTATTTATTCCAAGTATAAATGCTTGCTGGCTAAATGTTTTTCTTGCTGAATAGAATATCAGACTTTTTAGACCTGCCATATTTGCTAGTCGAGGCATATTCTTTGCTAACATATGATGTAATACTGTTTTTCTTTGAGAAGCAGTTACCTTTAATAGACCGTTTTCACCTTTGTATTTATTGATAATTTCAATAGCTTCTTGAGGTATTGAAAACTCTACGTATTTGTTTATTTTGGATTGTCTGTCTGTTTTTGAGCGTTCATAGCGTAAATAAGGCATTTGTTCGTTAAAGTTTATATTTAGTAAATCTAAAAGGTTAGTACCGCCCATATAGTAAGATAACATAAATAGATCTCTGCATTTTGAAAGATTTTTCTTTTTTATTTCAAGGTCTCTTATGATCTTAATATCCTCCTTTGTAATCCATGCCTGACGTATAGTCTTGTCTGGTAACCTATATCCTGCAAATGGATTATCATTGGATTTTAAATATTTGCAACGCTGAGCATACTTAATAATTATATTAAGCACAACCATTTTTCCTCGGATAGAATCTCCTTTAAGGTGGTTATTCCGTAACCATTTGTCGTAGTTGAGTATGGTTTGGTGAGTGATATTTGTTATTAACATTTTGGGTCCTAAGAACAGTTCTAATGTACGGTAACAGCTTGTATAAGTTTTAACTGTTCCTGACTTCACATCTGCTGTATTTATATATTCGCTAAATATATCTGAAATAGTTTTCTTATCACCAACCTTTGAAGTTTGAATACAACGAATTATTTGAGCACAAGTCATACATTCAATACTTGCTATTTCATCAATAGAACGTTGATATTTGTTCATCAACATTCTTAATTTAGAATTTAGGTAAGATGCATCGTCTCTTTTAACTATTGCACCATTACGGAACTCTTTATCTGAATTAATGACCACATCTGTTATGATGTAGCGTGTTTCAGAATTATGAGATAAGGCAATACGTATTTTATGTTTGCCTCCTATTAGGACCTTTGCTGGTACTATTACTAATGATAAATTTGCCATATTTCCGACAATAAAAAAGAAATGAAACAATGTTTTCGACAATTTTTCGACAATAAAATACGGTCAAAAATGAGCTTGTCTTATTTTTATATACTAATAATATGCCTTGAAGTTCAGCTAGTTGTCACTATAATATCATTCTATATCTTAAAAAATGATTAAGAGATTGGTTTTTTCAATTCTTTTACGGACTTTTGTGCTGAATTCAATATTTGAAACATGAAACGTATTCTCAGACTGACTGCGATTGTAGCATTTCTTTTCTTGACTGTTTCTGTGTATGCACAGCGCAGAAATACCGCATACAATGAATATATCAAACAATATGCTCCGCTGGCTGTGGAGCAAATGAAACAACATAAGATTCCTGCCAGTATTACTTTGTCGCAAGGTTTGTTGGAGAGTGGGGCAGGTAATAGCGAGTTGGCACGAAAAAGTAATAATCACTTCGGAATAAAGTGCGGTAGTAGTTGGAACGGGCGTACGGTGCGCCATGATGATGATGCCCGCAACGAATGTTTTCGTGCCTATCGTAATCCGAAAGATTCATACGATGACCATTCTACCTTCTTAAAACGGGGAGCACGTTATGCTTTTCTTTTTGATTTGAAGATAACAGATTATAAAGGTTGGGCACGTGGACTGAAAAAAGCTGGATATGCTACTGATCCTTCGTATGCCAATCGTCTGATTACGATTATCGAGGATTATGAGTTGTACAAGTATGATACCCGGAGCATTGGTGAAGTGCGTAACTGGGACAAGGAAGTGAAGAAGAAACCTTGGCTTGCCAGTCCGCATCAGGTATTCATCGCTAACGATATAGCTTACATTGTAGCCCGTGACGGAGATACCTTCAAGTTATTGGGCAAAGAGTTTGATATCAGTTGGAAGAAGTTGGTGAAGTATAATGATCTGCATCGGGAATATACCTTAGAAGCGGGCGACATCATTTATCTGAAATCGAAACGTAAAAAAGCTGCTAAGCCTTATACTTCTTATATTGTAAGAGATGGTGATTCTATGCATACCATTTCACAGAAATATGGCATCCGTCTGAAGAATCTTTATAAGATGAATCGTAAAGATACGGAATATGTACCCGAAGTAGGTGACCGTTTGAGATTGCGATAGATTAAAAAAGAACATATAGAATTGCACTGTAAGAGGATGGTAAGGTATTCTTTTACAGTGCATTTTTTATAAATAGCCCGGATTGGGTGGAGGTGCTTCCGTCAGAATAGTAGATGCATCAAAACAAGGACACGCCTTGATCCACTCTTCCGGTTCAATTTCGCCATTGTGATTCAAATCGGGGCTGAGGTCACGATGACCGCAAAGGCGGGAACCGGGATAATCTCTTAACAGCAACATAACCAGTACACGTAGCGAGTGTTTTTGAAAAGGAGTCCGTGTATCAGCAGGACGACCGTTTTCATCCAGGCCACCTTCATAGCAAATCCCGATTGAATTTACATTGTAACCTTTGGCATGTGCACCCGGTTTTTCC
>NZ_JASLER010000080.1 GCF_030151085.1 Bacteroides sp.
ACGATATTAGTAGGAGGATTAGGCGGTTGGGCCTATTATTCGGTTTTTCCGCACCACTATTTTGGTGGTTATCCGCTAATACCTGTTTTCTTTTACGTATACGGAGTGTTTATGGTGAGCATGACCGAAAATTGCCGTAAGCGAATGCCGCGGCGGATGTTGCAGATATACTTGCTAATGCGTGTTATGAGGATGCTGGTATCAATGATCGTAATGGTGATTTATTGTATTGCTGTGCGTGAAGAAGCGAAAGAGTTTCTATTGACGTTTATAGCAAACTATCTGATATATTTGATGTTTGACTCCTGGTTTTACTTCAATTTTGAAGCGAACCGGAAACTGAAAAAGAATAAAGAGAATGAGACAATTGCGTAACATACTGACTGGTGTACTACTGGCTTTCGGATTACTGATGCCGGTCATTGTACATGCCGATAGTATTCCTGCCTCCTTGAATGGACTGGAAACGGATCTAGACAGCATAGCCCAGCGTGATAAGGTGACTTCTGCCGAACAAAAGGAAAATACGGTGGATGTAAAGGAAATCGTTTTCGGTCATATCGGCGATTCGTACGAATGGCATATCACGACTTGGGGGAACACGCCTATCACTATTCCGTTACCCGTTATTGTCTATAGCCAGACTACCGGTTGGCATGTATTCCTCTCTTCACGTTTGGAAGAAAACGGCGGTAGTTATGAAGGTTTCTCTATTGCACCTTCAGGCAGTAAGTACGAGGGGAAGATAGTAGAGCATGATGCTGCCGGAAGTGAAATCCGTCCTTGGGATATTTCTATCACGAAAGTGACGTTGTCCTTGCTTATCAATAGTGTGTTATTGCTTGTCATTATTCTGGCAGTGGCGCATTGGTATCGCAAGCATCCACAAGATAGTGCAGCGCCGGGTGGTTTTATCGGATTTATGGAAATGTTCATTATGATGGTGAACGATGATATCATTAAGAGTTGTGTAGGACCTAAATATAAAAAGTTTGCGCCTTACTTGCTGACAGCGTTTTTCTTTATCTTCATCAATAACATGATGGGGCTGATACCCTTCTTTCCGGGAGGTGCCAATGTAACGGGAAATATAGCTATCACAATGGTGCTTGCACTCTTTACGTTCGTTGCCGTAAATTTATTCGGTACAAAAACGTATTGGAAGGAAATATTCTGGCCGGATGTGCCTTGGTGGTTGAAGGTTCCTATACCTATGATGCCATTCATCGAATTCTTCGGAATCCTGACGAAACCGTTTGCTTTGATGATTCGTCTTTTTGCCAATATGCTGGCGGGACACATGGCGATGCTGGTACTTACCTGCCTTATCTTTATTTCGGCAAGTATGGGACCTGTACTCAATGGAACTTTAACCGTAGCTTCCGTGCTCTTCAATATCTTTATGAATGCACTGGAATTACTGGTTGCCTTTATTCAGGCTTATGTATTCACTATGCTATCTGCAGTATTTATCGGTCTGGCACAAGAGGAACATAAAGTCAGTGAAAAGAAATAAAATCATTAATAAAATAACCATTTAAAAACAAAAAGTTATGTTACTATCTGTATTATTACAAGCTGCTGCGGCAGGTGTGGGAGTTAGTAAGTTGGGAGCAGCAATTGGTGCTGGTTTGGCTGTTATTGGTGCCGGTCTGGGTATTGGTAAGATTGGTGGCTCTGCTATGGAAGCCATTGCTCGCCAACCGGAAGCATCGGGAGATATTCGTATGAACATGATTATTGCGGCCGCCTTGATTGAAGGTGTTGCTTTGTTGGCAGTAGTAGTATGTCTGTTGGTATTCTTCTTATAATGTAAATTGTCAAAAAGTAAATCGAATTATGTCATTGTTATTACCTGATAGTGGCCTGCTGTTCTGGATGCTTCTTTCATTCGGTGTAGTGTTTGTGGTGCTTGCCAAATACGGTTTTCCCGTAATCACCAAGATGGTGGAAGGCCGCAAGACATACATAGACCAGTCAATGGAAGTGGCGCGCGAAGCAAACGCCCAACTCGCCAAGCTTAAAACGGAAAGTGATGCATTGATCGCTGCCGCCAACAAGGAGCAAGGACGCATCTTGCGGGAGGCGATGCACGAACGTGACAAGATCATTGTTGAAGCACGTAAGCAGGCTGAAATTGCCGCTCAGAAGGAGCTGAAAGACATTAGAGTCCAGATTCAGCAGGAAAAGGAAGAAGCCATCCGTGATATTCGCCGCCAGGTAGCAATCTTGTCTGTGGATATTGCAGAGAAAGTAATCCGTAAGAATCTGGATGAAGAGCACGAGCAAATGGAAATGATTGACCGTATGCTCGATGAAGTGCTGGCAGCCACTAACCACTAATCACTAAAAAAGATGGATATAGGAATTGTTTCGATGCGATATGCGAAAGCATTGATGGATTATGTCAAAAGCACGGGAACGGAGGAAGTTATTTATAAAGAATTCCGTATGTTATCCCATAGCTTTAAAAAGCATCCTGATTTGCGTATGGCGCTGGATAACCCCATCCTGACGACTCGTGAAAAGTTCTCGTTGATATGCACCGCCGCTATGGGCGATGCTGCACCCGGACGTGAGTTTGCTCGTTTCATCACATTGGTGCTAAAGAACCGCCGTGAAGGCTTCTTGCAATACATTTGCCTGAGCTTTCTGGATTTGTACCGGAAGGACAAGCATATCGGTATTGCCAAACTGACTACTGCTGTGCCTGTAAGCAAGAATGTGGAGGACCGCATCAGAAACAGCGCCTCTTCCTTGCTGCATGCTCACATGGAGTTGCAAACCGAAGTAGACCCTTCTATTGAAGGTGGCTTTATTTTCGATATTAATGACGTCCGGCTGGATGCCAGCATCGCTACACAACTCAAGAGAGTGAAACAACAGTTCATTGATAAGAATAGAAGAATCGTGTGATTTACGATCGGACGATTTACGATTTACGATTGAAGTTACTTTTAGTTGTAAAGAGTGAATCGGTCAAATAAAGAAGAGTATTTTTAATCGTAAATCGTAAATAACTAAATCGTAAATAATATGTTGTCTGAAAATATAAAAGTAAGCGAAGTTTCCGATGTCCTCCGTAAACAGTTGGAGGGGATTGATACCCGCGTGCAACTGGACGAAATAGGCACAGTGCTTCAGGTGAGCGACGGTGTGGCGCGTATCTACGGATTGCGTAATGCCGAAGCTAATGAATTGCTGGAGTTCGACAACGGTGTCAAGGCAATCGTGATGAACCTTGAAGAAGATAACGTTGGTGCGGTATTGCTGGGTCCTACCGATAGAATAAAGGAAGGCTTCGTTGTGAAACGTACGAAGCGTATCGCTTCTATTATGGTGGGTGAGGGGATGCTTGGACGTGTTATCGACCCGCTGGGTGCACCACTTGACGGAAAAGGATTGATCGGTGGCGAGCTTTGCAATATGCCGTTGGAACGTAAAGCTCCGGGAGTAATCTTTCGTCAACCGGTGAATCAACCCTTACAAACAGGATTGAAAGCTGTAGATGCTATGATTCCTATCGGACGCGGGCAGCGTGAGCTGATTATCGGTGACCGTCAGACAGGTAAGACTGCTATTGCCATTGATACTATAATCAATCAACGTGCTAATTTTGAAGCCGGCGATCCGGTATATTGTATCTATGTAGCTATCGGTCAAAAAGGTTCTACGGTTGCATCTATCGTAAATACGTTGCGTGAGTATGGTGCTATGGATTATACCATTGTAGTAGCAGCGACGGCGGGTGACCCGGCTGCTTTGCAATATTATGCTCCGTTTGCGGGTGCAGCTATTGGTGAGTATTTCCGTGATACCGGTCGCCATGCACTGGTGGTTTACGATGATTTGTCAAAACAGGCGGTTGCTTACCGTGAAGTTTCTTTGATTCTGCGTCGTCCGTCAGGTCGTGAAGCATATCCGGGTGATATCTTCTATCTGCACTCCCGTTTGTTGGAGCGTGCGGCAAGAATTATCAATCAGGAAGAAGTAGCCCGTGAGATGAACGATTTGCCGGATAGCCTGAAAGGTAAAGTGAAGGGTGGTGGCTCATTGACTGCATTGCCTATCATCGAGACACAAGCCGGTGACGTATCTGCGTATATCCCAACGAATGTAATTTCTATTACGGATGGTCAGATCTTCCTCGATACGAACCTCTTTAACCAAGGTAACCGTCCGGCTATTGACGTAGGTATCTCCGTAAGCCGTGTAGGTGGTAATGCTCAGATCAAGGCAATGAAAAAGGTAGCAGGTACTCTGAAGATAGATCAGGCACAGTATCGCGAACTGGAAGCATTTACCAAGTTTAGTGGAGATATGGACCCTGTTACGGCATTGACCATCGACAAGGGACAAAAGAACACGCGTTTGCTGGTACAACCACAATACTCTCCGATGCCGGTAGAAAAGCAGGTTGCTATTCTCTACTGTGGTACTCACGGTTTGTTGAAGAACGTACCCTTGGATAAAGTCAGCGAATTTGAAAAGAATTTCCTTGAATATCTTGAATTGAATCATCGTGAAGATGTTCTCGATATACTGAAAACAGGTGTTATCAACGATGAGGTCAGCGGGAAGATTGAAGAGACGGCGGTGATGATTGCAAAACAATTTATGTAATGTACAATTAGACAATTTACGATTTACGATTTGCCATGCGGTTTATAGCGCAGCCCAATTGTACATCGTAAATCGTAAATAGTAAATCAATATGGCTTCACTGAAAGAAGTAAAAAATAGAATTAACTCCGTCAAGAGTACGCGTCAGATTACATCGGCTATGAAGATGGTGGCATCCGCTAAGTTGCACAAGGCGCAAGGGCGGATTGAGAATATGCTGCCTTATCAACGGAAGCTGAATGAAATTCTGACTAACTTCTTGCGTACGGATGTTTCTGTTGAATCGCCTTATACGGATATAAGGCCTGTGACGCGGGTGGCTATTGTGGCGTTTTCGTCCAATAGTTCGCTATGTGGTGCATACAATTCGAATGTGGCTAAAATGCTGGAGCGGACTTTAGCGGATTATAAGTCGTTAGGTAAAGAAAATATCTTGATTTATCCGGTAGGGAAGAAGATCGAAGAAGTCGTAAAAAAGCTGGGTTATGTGCCACAGGGCAGTTATCAGGTAATGGCCGATAAACCGGCATATCCGGAGGCGTATGAACTGGCCGGCAAACTGATGGAAGAATTTATAGAGAAGCACATCGATCATGTAGAGCTGATTTACCATCACTTTAAATCTATGGGTACGCAAGTATTGCTTCGTGAGAATTATTTGCCTATTAATTTGGCACAAGTAGCTGAAGAGGCTGCTGAAGATTCTAAAAAGTCTTCACGAGGTTTTAATAATGATTATATTGTAGAGCCTTCGGTAGGTGAATTGATAGCGGAACTTTTGCCGAAAGTATTAAGTCAGAAAATATTTACTGTATTGCTTGACTCTAATGCTTCCGAACATGCCGCCCGTACGCTCGCCATGCAGACGGCTACGGACAATGCTAACGAATTAATACAAGATTTGACGAAGCAGTATAATAAGAGTCGTCAGCAGGCTATTACGAATGAATTGCTCGATATTATTGGTGGAAGCTTGAAGTAACTGCTTACTGGTAAATAACCGATTGACTAGGTCGGCATTAAATACATATAAATAGGACAGAGATTGTGAAATAAACATTATCTTTGTCCTATTATTGTATATAATAAATGGTTACTGTATACGATAAATCTGAACGTGAAAATATGACTTTAGATGAAATCCATGATCTAATGATAGAGAGTGGATTGGCAGAATAAAAACTTAATAATGGAACAAAACCCTGAATTGGCGCTTGCATGGCAATTCATTGAAAACACAGGCACCCATCTTTTCTTGACCGGTAAAGCAGGAACCGGTAAAACAACTTTCCTGCGAAAATTGAAATCAGAGAGTCCGAAACGGATGATCGTACTTGCACCGACGGGAATAGCCGCTATTAATGCAGGCGGCATCACAATCCACTCATTTTTCCAATTACCTTTTGCACCTTACGTGCCGGAGAGTTCTTTTAGTTCGAAAGACGGAACTCCTCAATACCGTTTCCGGTTTGGTAAGGAGAAGATCAATATTATTCGTAGTATAGACCTGCTGGTGATTGATGAAATCAGTATGGTACGTGCCGATCTGCTGGATTCAATAGATGCGGTATTGCGACGTTACCGTGACCGGAGCAAGCCTTTCGGTGGGGTACAACTGTTAATGATAGGCGACCTTCAGCAACTTGCTCCCGTAGTGAAAGATGACGAGTGGCAATTGCTGAGTAAGTACTATGAAACCCCTTATTTCTTTTCCAGCCAGGCGTTGAAACAAACGGAGCATTGTATTATCGAATTGAAAACGGTCTATCGCCAAAGCGACGGTAATTTTCTGAAATTACTGAACTGTATTCGCGAGAATCAATGTGATGAGCAAGTGCTGAAAACGCTGAATAATAGATATATTCCGGGCTTTGAACCTCGCAAAGAAGAAGGATATATTCGCTTAGTAACACATAATTATCAGGCTCAACGTATTAACGATCATGAACTGGAACAACTTCCCGGTCGTTCATTTGCTTTCCGTGCAACCATTGATGGGAAATTCCCTGAATATTCTTACCCTACGGATGAAGTGCTGGAAGTGAAGCGAGGTGCTCAGATTATGTTCGTAAAAAACGATACTTCCGGCGAACACCGTTTTTATAATGGTATGATCGGAGAGGTGACCGATGTTTCATCGAGCTTTATTGAGGTACGCAGCAAGGATAATGACGAATCATTTGTTCTGCAAGAAGAAGAATGGACGAATGCCAAATACGTACTGGACGAGGAAACGAAAGAGATTACAGAAGATATTGAAGGAACTTTCAGACAATACCCCATTAAACTTGCTTGGGCTATTACGATTCATAAAAGCCAGGGCTTGACATTTGAGAAAGCTATTATTGATGCCAGTGCTTCGTTTGCACACGGTCAGACATACGTTGCTTTGAGTCGTTGCAGGACATTGGAGGGTTTGGTACTTAGCGCTCCGTTATCTGCAAGAGCTATTATCAGTGATAGTGCAGTAGACCTCTTTACAACGGAAGCACGAAGAAACGAACCGGATGAAACACGTTTCCGCTCCTTACAGCAATCTTATTTTCTGGAGTTGTTATCCGGCTTGTTCGATTTTCAACCGATGGAACAAGCATTAAGGCGGTATGTGCGTCTTGTTGACGAACATTTATACAAATTATTTCCCAAGCAGCTGGCTACTTATAAAGAAGAAACGGAGCGATTCCATGAAAAAGTGACGAAGGTTTCCCAAAAGTTTAATTTGCAATATACCCGTCTGATTGATGCGGCACAGGATTATGCTACGGATGAGACTTTACAGGAACGCATCCATTCCGGAGCAGATTACTTCAAGAAAGAGATACAGCCATTGTATGCTACCTTGCTACGTCTTGCACCCCTTGAAGCCGATAATCGGGAATTGAAAAAGAAACTCAAAGATGCATACGAAGAGTTGCGGGACTGTTTCTTATTAAAGGACGATTTGTTGGATTACGTTATAAATCAAGGTTTTCATACCAGTGAGTATCTGAAGCAGAAAGCAATCTTATCTATAGAAGATTCAGGAAAACCCATTTCCGGCAAAGAAGATATGCGCCGCAGAGGAAGATCGGAAGAAGCCGGAAAAACGACATCAGAGCGTAAAAAGAAAGAGAATGCTCTGAGTGTGGAAGCAACAGCGGATGTCCTGCATCCGGAACTTTATGAACGCTTAGTAGCATGGCGTAATGCAGAAGCATCACAATTAAAACTACCTGTATATACTGTTATCCAGCAAAAAGCTATTTTAGGCATCAGTAATTTGTTGCCTTCGGATAAGACGATGCTCGTACGCATTCCCTATTTTGGAAAGAAAGGAGTGGAGAAGTATGGTGACATTATCCTGGAAATGGTACGAACTTATCGAAAAGAGAAAGGACTGGCAGAACCGGAATTATTGTAATAAGAAATGTGAATTCATGCATGAATTCACACAGATAGCTATTAACTTCCTCTTAAAGTTCAAACATCAGGTGTATTCCTTCGTCTAGGGTATGGGGTTGATATCCTAATTCTTTCCGGACCTTTTCAATACTTAAACCGCTGAACTGAGGACGTGGTGTTTTTTCTCCCATCTCTTGCGTAGTAACAGGACGAATAAGTGAACGGTTTAATCCAAGTATATCCGCTACCCGGAGAGCTATATCGGAAATGGTAAGGCAGTCGCTTCCACAGATATGGTAGATTCCATTGTATGGATGAGTTATCAGCTTTTCCACACCCTGGGAAACATCTCCCACATAGGTAGGAGTGCGCCATTGATCGGAAACGACAAAGATTTCTTCGTTGCTCCTTAATCTATTGGCAACAAGTTGTAGGATATTACCATGTTGTCCCGGAAGTGCAGCGCCATATACTACAACGACACGAACAATGGCATAATTTTGGCAAATGGCTGCAATACGCTTTTCACCTTCCCATTTGGTATAGCCGTAGTAATTAACAGGAGCGGGAGTATCCTCTTCCGTATAAAGCCTATCTGTATGCCCGCTAAAGACAAAATCAGTAGAGAGGTGTATCAATCGGCTACCACATGCCTGGCAGTGCTTGGCCAGGTTTTCTACGGCAGTGATATTTATCGCATCTGCTTCCTCATGGTGTGTTTCGCAATAATCGGGAACGGAGAGGGCGGAAGTATTGATTACAGCATCAGGTTTCAGCTCTTCGAATAACTTTGCCAAAGCCTTGTCATCACAAATATCCGTACGGATAAAATGATAATTTCCCGATTCCGGGGCAATGTCTTCGTGTAAGGAACAGCCCGCAACCTGATAGGAATGATTACGGGATAAATCATCAAGAATGCGTCGCCCGGTGAAGCCATTGGCGCCTATAATTAATACTTTCTTTCTCATGGTAATCTTTTTTGTATGCTCAATACATCCCATTTCTTCCTTGTTGTACCTCAATCCGTATTCCAAACGAGCCATTGGAAGATTTCAGCTCGAATGCACCTTTGAAATTATTCTTTTCCCAAGGTAAAGCAGAAGGGTTACGAACTTTCCAGCCATCTTTATCATACTCGCCATATGTATTGATGCGCATGCCGTTCTTTAGCTTGAAACTTCCCATTTGCAGATTGTCCGTAGAATTCCAGAAGCCTGTAAGACCAAAAGGATTGGAACTGAAATACTGGGAGTTATTGAGGGAGAATATGTTTGAAAGTCCTTGCGAGTAAGTTACGTCAGGATTCAGTTGAAAAATCCGGCTGTAATCTTTACTGGCATCCGGTATCTCCAATGTAAACTTGGGAAGTTTGGGAGCAGATACATTCATCAGTCCCATATCGAGCAGGAATCCGTCATAGTTCTTAACGTTCGGCATTAGATCCCTGCCCGATGGTGGTACGTCATCAGAGGCAACTACTTCGTTTTGCGCATTGATAGTAATAATGCTCGTAAGCAAAGTGATGATGCAGAAGAAGATTCGTTTCATATCTTTGTTCACTTTTTAGTTAATGTCTGCGCTATACATGGCAGACTGAACAAAGATACTTCTTTCCTCTTATTCTTAAAAATTTCTTTGTATTATTTCTATTTACTTACCAATACGAAAGACCGGACCGAAAATGGGTACTGTTGTCCACTTCATTTTTGTGGGATCATATACACGTTCCACACCGCCGTGAATTTCGAAATGATCGGTTACTTTCACTTCCATTACAATGCCATACTCACTTTGCCGATACATAGGGTTCATATAGCCATTCAACGAATTAGACTTTCCAAAACCGGAGTATTGACCGAAGGCGCGGATGCGAAGACGATCATTGATACGGTAAGCAATGGAAGCATTAAGTCCTAAATCCATTTGTGCACCATGTATGCGGGAAGGAATGGTGTATTTGGAGGCATAAACACCTCCTGACAATTCCCAGCGTTCATTGGGAGAATAGTACGTAATTCCTGCTCCTGCGTCCATAATGGCGCCCATCGTTGGATAAGTACTATAGCTGCTGTACATATCCAGTATTACTTCCGGAGATAGCAGAAAGTTTGCATAGCGTTCATAATCCATATCAAAGGGATTGGATTTGAAAGGCATCTTCTCCATATCCGCCCAGGGCAGTGGCTCTATATATTCGGGCGGAGTGACGTGCAGGGTAACGCTGTCTTGCTGGTTCATAGGATAGTTTAGTTCCGGTTGCTCTTCTGAAAAAGTGCCGGCACGATTGGGTGGCATACCCTTCTTCGAAACGGAAGGAACTTGTTCCTTTATCACAGGAAGACGGTCTTTGATCGTATCGCCCGGAAGCTCGCTCTGAGCATGTGCGTAAAGCGACGAAAGGGCAAAAATGAATAATAATAACTTCTTCATAAATAGTAGTTTAGTTTTCGTTTAGTTAATTATCAGTTTATATCCAATACCTCGTACATTGACGATGCGTATACGATCATCTTGCGACAATTTATGGCGTAATTTGGTGATGAATACATGCAGGCTGCGGGAGTTGAAAAAGCTGTCGTCTCCCCAAAGGTCGAGCAAAACATTTTGGGTATTGACTACCTGGTTACGGTTTTCGCAAAGCCGTTTCAGGATTTCGGATTCACGGTGGGAGAGTTCTACTTCGGTATTTATGTGCGATGAAGTAAGGGCTCCAACGTATGTAAGGCGTTGCGTTACGGAGTTGAAGCGGTAACTGCCTATTTCAAAGCTGGTCGTTTCCATCGGTTTCTGGTTGGTGAAGGAAAATGCTTTGCCTACCAGTGCTTTGATGCGGATAATGAGTTCCTGCATGCCGAATGGCTTTTTCAGGTAATCATTAGCACCCAGCTCAAATCCTTCTACTACGTCATTAATCGCAGAACGGGCGGTAAGGAACAAAACCGGAGTACCTTTGTCTGTCTGCCGGATGCGTCGTACCATCTCGAAGCCATCCATACGGGGCATCATAACGTCTGCTACCAGGACATCGGGACGGATGTCGAAGAATAGCCGCAATCCTTCCTCACCGTCCGAAGCAGTGTGAATAATGAAGTTTTGCCCTTCCAGCGTATCTTTGATAATCATGGCAAGGGTTTGCTCATCTTCTACTAATAGTACGTTAATCTTTTCCATGGCTTATAATGCTTTTTTTGTTTCTTATCAGTAAATCTTCTGTTTCGGCAGATCCAACTAACTGTTTCACCTAATGAAACTAACAGTTTCAAAGCATGAAACTTGTAGTTTCAAGGGATGAAACAAACAGTTTCACCGGGTGAAACTATTTCTACTCCCGCTTCAAGTGTACAATGAAGCTGCTTCCTTTTCCGGGTTCACTCTTTACTTTTATAGTTCCTCCGTGTTTCTCTATCATTGTTTTTACGTAAAATAGTCCTAAACCATAGCCTTTTACGTCATGCAGATTGCCTGTAGGAACACGATAAAACTTATCGAAGACATGTTGCAGCTTATCAGCAGGAATGCCGATACCGCGGTCGCTTACGGAAATCTCAGTCCATTTATCTTGTCCGATGGAGGTATTCCGGCATTGAATATGTATCTCAGCCTCACTCTGTGAATACTTGATGGCATTGTCTATCAGGTTACTGAGGATATTGCTGAAATGCGTCCGGTCTGCAAGGGCAGTCAGATCTTTGGGTTCCAGATCGACTGTAATATGTACAGGCTTTTCTGCTTTCAATTTATGTTGCTCGATGAGCGGTTCTAAGATGCTGTGCAACGAAAGCTCTTCGGGGTGCAGACGGAACGTTTTACGACGCTCCATACTCATGGAGAGTATTTGCTCAACCAGTCCGCTAAGACGTTGGAGTTGCTCTTGGCAAATGTTCAGATATTTGTCACGTTTTGCCTTTTCTTCGGCTTGGTTGAAGTTGAGTAGGGCATCATTGGCGGCGTAAGCTACGGCAATAGGGGTCTTCAATTCATGGGTGATGTTGTTGGTGAAGTCGCTCTTCATCTCCTCCAAGGTCTTCTGTTTTAAAATAGTTCGGATAAGGAACCAGAAGGAAAATCCTAAGATAATCAGGATAATAAAAGATGTGGTAAGTATGCCCGACATCTGCTTTAATATCAGTATGTTGATAGGTTCCATCGTTAGCCGGTAACTCTCGCTGTTGTGCAAGTTGAAGGCATAGTTGTATTGCTTGGCTTTGGGGCTGGGTATATACTCTGGGGTGCCGCATACGCCTATTGTGTCGGTAAAGGCTATCGTCGAATCTCTACCTCCTCCTTTATATAAGTGTTCCAACCGATAGGCTACATCAAGTCCATACTCGCGCAATGCGCTGATGAGCAAACTGTCATAGACCGCCAGATCGGGCCCTGAAATAATATCCAAACCGGAATGTAATCCTCGTTGGAAATAATTCGCCAGCTTCTGCATGTTGTTTTGCTTGCTAAGCATAACGTCAACACTTTCGTTGACTCTCATAGCCGAAGTCAACGAGTCAAAGGGAGTACCCTCGGTAATAGTGTCTTTTTCTATATTGACTGTGAGGCTATCTGTATTGTCAGGCTCGCTTGTGGAGGAGTGTCTGGTGATACTTGCAGTACTGCTTACGTATGGTTTATCATTGTCAAATCCTGTAGATACATTTACTGTCCCTGTACTGGTAGTATCATTTCGAAAATTCTCTACGCGTATTATCATCTCGTTATAATCGCTCATGCGCATGGCTTCGGTGATATTGCGTTCCATTTCGTCGTGCATGGTGCGGTAGAGCCCCATCAGCCAGTAGGTCTGATAACCGAATATGCCGGTCAGAGAAAGAATGACGAGCAAGGTGATGTATTTGGAGGGTAGTTTCATGAGTATTTGTTGTTTGAGAATGCAAGGCAAATATAAACACTTTTATCATGCGGTAGGCTATATGATAAGACTAAATAACACTTCTGATAACAGTAAATAAGACTGAATAAGATTGCGATAACGCAGACATCTCTTTTTTATCCCGTACTTTGCAGCATCGAAAACATTAAAACATGTAGCTATGCAATACAAGTACATTTTCCCTTTCGTATTTTGTGCGTTCAGTACAAGTCTTTCTGCCCAGCAAGTGGCAGACAATAATGAAAGAACTCTCAGTGCAGATAGTTTAATCACTAGTGATTCCCGTTTAGATAGTCTTTTTCAAACTCTGCCTGAAGTAATGGTTACCGGAGAACGTCCCATCGTTAAAGCCCAGGCAGGCAAGCTGGTATATGATTTGCCTCGTCTAATTAGTAATCAGCCTATAGATAATGCCTACGATGCAATGAAAGAGCTCCCCGGTGTTACTGAAATGAATGGCGGACTTCAACTGGCAGGACAAAGTGTTACCGTTATCCTTGATGGCAAAGTAACCACTCTCAGTACCGAACAACTTTATGCTTTATTGAAAACCATCCCTGCCAGCCGCATAGCGAATGCGGAAGTAATGTATAATGCTCCTGCACGCTACCAAGTGCGTGGTGCTCTTATCAATATCACTTTAAAGCAAGCCGCAGGCGGTTCCAACTCCTGGCAAGGTGAACTCTATGCCAAATACCACCAAAAGCACTACGAAGGTTTTGAAGAACGTGCCAGTTTACTTTTCAATAAGAATAAATTCTCAGCAGACTTTCTTTACTCGCATAGCCACGGTCGGGGATACTCTGTTACCGACAAGGAGGCTATGCATTCTCTCTCAGACGGCTCGGTTCACCCCATGACGACAAATGAGGTGGGCCACAGCCGCTCCCATACCCATAGTTTCCGCATAGGTACGGACTATAACATTGCCGAAAACCATCAACTGAGTTTTGTGTACAATGGTAAATATGGCACTTATCATAACCGGGTGAATATTGAAGGCAGCCAAGTGTCTAATACGAAAAGTAACAGTACAGACTGGATGCATAACGGTCGATTGGATTACCGTACGCCTTTCGGTCTGAAAGCCGGAGCAGAATTGACTTATTACAATTCTCCATCCGATCAACTACTTCACAGCCGCTTGCAGGATGAACAACTGGATTTCCTCACCGAAGATTGTCAGCGCATCAACCGATGGAAGTTGTTTCTTGCTCAGGAGCATACCTTGAAGAACGGTTGGGGATTGAATTATGGAGCCATTTATACTACCAGCATCGATAACAGCTTTCAATATTATTTTGATCCGGAGACAGGCGAACCGCTAACTTCTTCTGATGCTATCAGTAATATGAAGTCCCGTCGCCGAGAGCAGACATTGAATTTCTATGCAGGCTTCAACAAAAGTTTCGGTGATAAGCTTTCGATGGATGCTTCATTGGCGGTAGAGTATTATAAAACCCCGGTATGGAACCAGTGGGATTGGTATCCTACCATCAATTTGACCTATATGCCGGCTGCGGGACATGTATTGCAAATGTCTTTGAGTAGTGATAAGGAGTATCCTGACTATTGGGCTGTACAAGATAATATCTCTTATATAGGCGGAGGATATTCTGAGATTCATGGTAACCCGTTGCTGCGTCCGGCACAAAGCTATGAATTTCAAACGACTTATATTTTGAAGAGCAAATACATCTTCAGTGCCTGGTTCAATCATACGAAAGACTACTCTGTGCAAACCCTTTATCAGGCTTCCAACCGTTTAGTCGAAATCTATAAATATTTCAATTTTGATTATCAACAACAAGCAGGAATACAGGCATCTGTGCCATTTAATATAAAGAAGTGGTTGAACTCGCGTATCACCTTAATAGGAGTATGGCATCATGAGAAAGACAACGATTTTTGGGATATTCCATTCAACCGTAAGAAGTTTTTTGGTATCGCCCAGATGAACAATAACTTCATTCTATCCACCAAGCCCGATTTGAAGTTGAATGTGACCGGATTTGTGCGTAGCAGTGCCATTCAAGGTATATACGATCTTCCTGCATCGGGTAATGTAAATGCAGCTTTGCGTTATAGCTTGGCCAAAGGGAAAGCAATAGTTAATCTGTATTGCAACGACATCTTCGAAACAGGGCAGGTTTCACCACGCATCCGCTTTAATACGCAGAATGTGACGAATCATTATAGTTGCTACCGTGAGATAGGAGTGTCGTTCACTTATAAGTTCGGTGGATATAAGGAAAAGGAACGTGAGGCGGTAGATACATCACGTTTCAAATAGAACGGGTTTGCACTTGTACTAGCTTAGGCTCACATTCCTATAAGCGTAAGTTCATACTTATAGGAGTGTGAGCCTACGCTAGTACAAGTGTAAATTTAAGCAGTTGCATGTGTTTTACCTTCTTGTTTTGGGAATATGGAAAGTGTAACAAATTATAAAATAGAATATGGTATAGCCGTAATATACGTACTTTTAGTAACTTGCCTTCCATTATAATAATACTGTGAAATATGAATAAGAAAGGATTTATTGTTTGGATACTTCTTTTAACGGCAAGCATCTGGGCGCAAGCACAAGGAATCTTTGTGATAGAAGGACTAGTGAAGAATGTAAAACAAGGAGTTCGCTTAGAATTGTACCGGATGGAAGGAGGGGTAGGCAATGTCATTGCTGTTGATACCTTGCGAGGAGATACTTTTCGCTTCGAACAGCCGGCGCTGGGGCAGGAAATAGATCGCGTAGGGTTAATGATTATAGATGGCAACGTATTTAATATAGGACTTGACTTATGGGTTAAAGCTGGCACTCATATTCGTTTGAAGGGGGAAGACATGAATATTTATACCTGGAAAGTAGAGAATGATAATCCTCTTCAAAAGACACGACAACTTTTTGTGGATGATTCTTACGATTTATGGAATCTTATTCAAGAGACCCGTATGGACTATATGCGCCTTAGGCGTACTTATGAAAAGAAAGAACTTACTGAGGAAGAAAAGGCATGGGTTCTCTCTTTACGTGATAGTTTAGAACGTAAAGAGGATGAGTTGATTATACGTATTTCTGCCAATGATATAGCCCGCATGAAGCAATTGCCGATTGATGAAGTGTGGATGCAGAAACTGATGGATTTGGCAGTGAGCGTAAAATCCACAAAGAATTTTCCTTATCGCAAAGAAGTGGAGCTGCTTTACAACATGCTATCTGATGAACAACGACAGACTCAGCAAGTAATGGATATTGAAGCTTATTTGGCGCCTCCCGAGTCAGTGTCACTTGTAGAAAAAGCTGCGGACGGTGATTTATTCGACTTGCAGGGACAAGTACATCATTTATCCGATTTTAAAGGTAAATCGGTCTTAATAGATTTCTGGAGCCGCGGATGTGGACCTTGCCTCATGGCATTGCCAGAGATGGAGGAAATCAGCAAGAAGTATGAAAACAGTTTAGTCTTGGTCAGCCTGAGTATAGATGACAAAACCGGTTGGGAGATAGCTTCGAGACATCATAAGATTACCTGGTGGAACTTGAACGATTTGAAAGGACAACATGGGATCTATGCCAAATATACTTCAGGCTCTATTCCCCGTTACGTCTTTTTATCTTCCGAAGGAGAGGTGGTTGAAATGTGGTCGGGTTATGGAAAAGGCAGCTTGAAACTTAAAATGCAGGAATTGTTGAATACGGAGAAGAAAGGAGATAAGCTTTAAATGAATAATAATTGCAAGGTTATATTGAAGGAAACAGCAACGTAAACGTACTCCCTTCTCCGGGCTTCGAACTGGCAGTTAGATTACCATTGTGTTGGTGCATAATCTGCCGGGATATAGTTAGCCCGATGCCCGAACCTGTGGGTTTGGTAGTGAAGAAGGGAACGAAGATACGTTCCAGTACATCTGGCTCGATGCCGGTTCCGTCGTCCGTTACTCTTAGATAGGGCCGGTTAGCGGAAGAGATGCCTGCGGAAAGGGCGATATGCTTCGCCTCGTTTTCGCGGGCATTCTTTATGAGGTTGATAAGGATTTGCTCAATCAGACTCTTATCGGCAATAAGTTTCAGGGGAGACGGAGACAAAGATAGAGAAAGATCATTGCAGTCGTTTTGCATCAGTTGCAGGACATCTTGCAGAAGTTCTCCGGCTGTATGTAGTTTCAAGACAGGCTGAGGTAAGTGGGATACTTCACGGTAGTTACCCATAAAATGTACCAATCCATTGCCGCGTCGATTGATGGTTTGGAGCATTTGGCGAATGTCGGATTTGGTGGTTTCATCTCCGTCCAGTTCATCTATCTGTTTCGAAAGTAGTTCGGTAAGAGAAATAACGGGAGTGATGGAATTCATTATTTCGTGCGTCAGTACACGGATCAATTTCTGCCAGGATTCTGTTTCCTGGGTATCGAGGGCAGAATGTATGTTCTTCATACTGGCTATGATAAGCCGCCTGCCTTGAATGGTGAACTCCATACCCGATAGTGCCATCTGTATGGTTTCATCCTTTTGATGTATTTGCAGAATAGAAAGGTCTCCGGCTTTTAGTTTGCGAAGTCGTTCGGGCAGTTCGGGGTGAAGGGATTCTATGTCGCCGAGTCGCTTTGCGGCTTCGTTCATCCATTCCATCGTACCGATGGGAGTATAAACCAAGATTGCGATGTCTATGTGATTGGCAAGTGCCTGAAAGTATTGCAAACGGCTTTCTTTCTTCTGAAGAGTATGACGGTAGTGCTCTAGCGCATTTTGCATCTCTTCCAATAACTCAGCTGGGAGGGATTGCTGGCTCTCTTTTCCTTGTACCGGTGAGGACTGGAATTCAGAATAACGAATCGACCAGATGAATTGTGCCATAAAGTGAGCGGATCGTAGGAGGTAGCGGTAGATAAGCCAGGCTACAGTTAGTGTCAGAAAGGAAGCGACACATAGGCTGATATAGAAACCGTGCAATGCAAGCCATGCAGTTGCAAAGCAGCATAGTAGCAGTGCTACAGTCAGTAGGAAAGGTGTCTTTGTCCAATGTTGTATCTTCATAACTCTTTTGATATATTATAATCCGAATTTTTCAATCCTCCTGTAAAGCGAAGTTCTGGTAATTCCCAGCATCTCGGCTGCTAACGTGATGTTTCCGCCACAGATGCGCAGTACCTCGTTGATGTTTTCCCGTTCCATCCGCTCCAGATTGTATCTCTCTTTTTCGGAGACGGCTCCTTGCGGCTGACGGTTGTGCAGGCTAAAATCTTCAGCTGATAGCAAACTACCTGTAGAGAGGATTACCGCACGCTCGATGGCGTGTTCCAATTCGCGCACATTGCCCGGCCAGCGATAGAGTTGCATCTGTTTGCGGGCTTCTTTTGAAATGCCTCGCAAGTCTTTCTTGTATTTCTTCCGATAGCGTTGCAGAAAAAAGTCGGCAAGTAAAAAGAGATCATTACCCCGTTCGCGAAGTGGAGGAATACGGATTTCAATGGTATTGATGCGGTATAGCAAATCCTGACGAAACTGCCCCTTGTCGATAGCTGCATATAAATCGGTATTTGTAGCACAAATCAACCGCACATCCACAGGATAAGAATCAGTGGAGCCTAAACGCGAACTTCTTCTTTGCTCAATAACAGAAAGTAACTTTGATTGAAGGGGCAGGTTTAAGTTACCGATTTCGTTGAGGAACAATGTACCGCCGGATGCAACTTCCACTCGTCCGGGCTTGTTTTTATGTGCATCGGTAAAAGCTCCTTTCTCATACCCGAAGAGCTCGCTTTCAAATAATGTCTCGGGAATGCTGCCTAGGTCGATAGGTACATAAATTTCTTTCTTCCGAGGCGACTGTTCATAGATGTATCGGGCTATCAAGTCTTTTCCTGTTCCATTTTCTCCCAATAGCAGGAGGTTGGCATCAGTATCCGAGCATTTTCGGATCGTCTGGAATATGGCATGCATGGCTGCCGATTCACCGATAACATGAGCAGGCTCAAGAGCGGAAGAAAGGACTTCGGTTTGTTCTTTTAGAGTTTCTTGCTGTTGTTTCAGTTTCTCTTTCTGTTTGGTGAGGGTTTCTACTTCGCAACGGCTGAAACTGAGTTGCAGAGCGGAGGATATGGTTGCCAGAAGTTTATCATTCTGCCACGGTTTAGGGATAAAGTCTGTAGCACCTTGCTTGATGGCTTGCACGGCTTTCTCGGTATCGGCATAAGCTGTGATAAATATCACTACTGCTTTCGAGTCGAGCTTTAATATTTCTTCCAACCATTGGAAACCTTCTTTTCCGCTTACTGCATCGCGCCTGAAATTCATGTCTAGCAGAATGACATCAAAGCGGGTACGTGAAATAAGCGGCAATAATTCTCGGGGATCGGAAAGAGTGGTAATGCTTTCTGCCAATGGGCGCAAAAGCATCTTCAAAGTAAAAAGGATATCTTCGTTGTCGTCTACAATCAATATTTTGCCTCGTTTCATAGCAGCTGTTATTAGTAGGATAGGAGCAAAGGCAGTTCAGTCTAACTTTACTTTTGCAAAGATAGGCAAATATTCTGAAATCAGAGTGTACGATACCGTGCATCTGGTGTACGATATCGTGCGTTTTTATTGATTTAGGTTTTATTCAAGTATTTGAAATACAGAAGAATTATGTTTTGGTATAATTATTGCAAAACTTTCGTATAACGAATTGTTCATTGTCTTCATAAAATAGTAAACTATGATAAAGCATTACATCAAAGTAGCTCTTCGGCTTATCAAGCGGAGCATGTTGTTCTCTTCCATCAATATGCTGGGTTTTGTGTTCGGCATGACAGCGGCATTCCTTATATATCTGTGGGTGGTGAACGAACTGACCTATGAAGATTATAATCCAGATGCTGATAGAATATATAGAGTGGTAGAAGTTTACCGGAAGGAAACGGGAGAAATAAAAGAATCTCCCAGTACAATTATTCCTTTAGTTGAAACTTTCAGAAAGGAATTTCCGCAAGTGGAAACAGCCACTATCATCAAGTATGAAAATGAAGCTACCATTGAGAATAGTACAGGCAAAAGTATTTCGGGGCTTCAAGCGTATGCCGATACTGCTTTCTTCAAAGTATTTACATTCGAGGTGGTAGCAGGTGATCTTGCCGATATGAAAAGGTGTGATTTTTGTATACTTTCCGAACCATTTGCAATCAAGCTATTTGGCAGTACTGTAGCGGCGATCGGTAAAAAGGTAAAGTTACCTTCCGATTATCTATATAAACTTGAACCCAGACCGGTAGTTGCTGTTGTCAAGATTCCCCCTAAGTGTCATATTTTTTTTGATGTACTATTTGATATCAATGGAGTGTGTGCTTACACAAACGGAATGCATTTCAACTCAATGGCTAACCGTGAACATCACCAAGTATATGTGAAGATGAAACAAGGTGACGAAGGTAAAATGTACCAGAAAGAGCATAAGGAGATGAGCCAGGTACTAAGCAAATTGGGGGATAAGAATACTCTTGTCCGTTTCCAGCCCATCAAGGATATTCATTTGAAAACAAACTTTCCAGATCCAGATATAAAGAATCACGGGAGCATGGCAAGTATTTATTTGTTTGTCGGTTTGGCTGCTTTGGTCATCTTCATGGGTGCATTCAACTTTATGACACTTTCTACCGCTAGGGCCTCTCTACGTTATAAAGAAATAGGCGTGCGCAAAGTTACGGGTGCTAAGCGGAAAACATTGATTACACAATTCTTGTCCGAAAGTATAGTACAAGCAGTTATCTCATTAATGCTGGCTTTGGCATTGACGGAGCCGATGCTTCCATTCTTCAATAGGGTAATGAATGCAAATATATCGTTGAGCCTGAGTTGGAGTATCTTATTTTACATCCTCTTTGGCATTATTGGAGTAGGGTGTATTGCAGGCAGCTATCCGGCATTCTACCTTTCGTCCATCAATCCGCTCATTGCTTTTAAAGGCGGACAAAAGACGGGTCAGAAAGGCGGATTAATAAGAGGGCTTGTATGCATACAGTTTGTAATCGCTATTTTCCTGATGATCGTTACAATGACTGTTTATAAACAACTGCATTATATGCAGAATAAAGATTTGGGGCTAGACAAGGAAAACATCGTAGCGGTATATACCAATCTGTGGTATGATGTCGGCGCCTTCAAACAGGAACTCATGAAGAATCCTGTTATTAAAAGCGTAGCAATGGGAAGTTCTATAGGCAACTTTTGTGAAAGCGGAGAATGGAAAGACGGAGCTATGACAGGCTGGACGGATATAGACGGAAAAGAGAACTCCTTGAAGATGTTAGCAGTCTTTACAGATGCTGACTTCTTAAAAACTTTCGATCTGAAACTGATTAAAGGTGAACTGCCGGATGATGATTATGATAACTACTGGGGAGGCGGAGGCTATCAGCGTACAGTGGTAATCAATGAAACAGCTTGGAAAGCCATGAAGATGGCTGATCCCATAGGGACGGAATTCCGGTTCACGGAAGGATGGGGCGGGGATTTTACTTTTCGTATTGTAGGTATTGTAAAAGATTTCAATTTCCAGTCTCTACGTGAGCAGATAAAACCTGCTTTCATTTGCTATAACCCCGAACAGATAGAATATCTATTTATCAAGATTGCACCCGAACGTCGGCAGGAGACTTTGAAGTTCATTCAGCATAAGTTTGAGGAAATGGCACCTTTGTTTGTTAAAGAGTTCCGTTATCAATATTTCTCCGACGCTCTGAACAAGAACTATACTAAGGAACAACAGCAAAGTCGCATGCTGCTCTTCTTCACAGTACTAGCCATTGTAATAGCTATGATGGGAGTATTCGGATTGGTTTCCCTCTCTACGGAGCAACGAACCAAGGAGATAGGCATCCGGAAAGTAAATGGTGCGCATTCCGACTGTATTGTGAGGATGTTCTGCCGGGAATACCTCAAATGGGTGGGCATAGCTTTCGTCATAGCATGTCCTTTAGGGTATTTCTTCATGCAGCGTTGGCTCACTGAGTTTGCTTATCAGACTTCTATCAGTTGGTGGTTATTTGTACTGGCAGGAGTTCTTATCGGAGGAATTACCTTATTAACCGTTATTTGCCAGACGTGGCGGAAAGCTTCGCAGAATCCAGTGAAGTCATTGCGTTACGAATAGATTCAAAATAATATACTCATTATTAAAATCAATCATTAAACTAAATATCCATATTATGATAAAGACAATTGGACTCAGCAAAATATTCCGCACCGAAAGCGTGCAGACTACTGCCTTGAACGAAGTAAGCCTCGATATCAATCAAGGCGAGTTTATAGCTATTATGGGACCATCCGGCTGCGGAAAATCCACCTTATTAAATATACTGGGCTTGCTCGATAATCCTACTTCGGGAGAACTTTGGTTCTTAGATCAAGAAGTATCCCGTTTCTCCGAAAACAACCGTACCGATCTTCGAAATGGCAACATCGGTTTCGTCTTCCAAAGCTTTAACCTTATTGACGAACTCACTGTTTTCGAAAATGTAGAGCTTCCACTTCTCTATGCCGGAGTCTCCGTCCGAGAACGAGCCGAACGTGTGAACAAAGCTTTGGAACGAATGCAGATCGCCCACCGTACCGAACATTATCCTCAACAATTATCGGGCGGTCAGCAACAACGTGTGGCAATAGCCCGTGCCATTGTTACTAACCCCCACATTATCCTTGCAGACGAACCTACAGGTAATCTGGATTCAACCAATGGTAACGAGGTAATGTCACTATTGAAAGAGTTGAATGACGATGGCGCCACAGTTGTAATGGTTACTCACTCCGAAGATAATGCTCGTGAAGCCAAACGCATTATCCGCATGATGGATGGGTGCATTTTGACCGAAAGTACCAGAATATAGCAAGAGACAAGTAGTGCTATTAAAATAATGTTTGTTTTTTTATTATTGTTGAACGAAGGAGTTATAACCTTTTTTTATTAATTTTGCAACTTTTCGAAAATCGGAGTTGTTACTTTAAGAAAAGACTAGATATGAAATCAGACATTGAAATAGCTCGTAGCATAGAGCTGAAGAAGATAAAGCAGGTTGCAGAAAGTGTAGGTATCCCACGTGATGAAGTAGAAAACTATGGACGTTATATCGCTAAGATTCCCGAGTATCTGATAGATGAGGAGAAAGTAAAGCAAAGTAACTTAATACTGGTAACTGCTATTACTGCAACTAAAGCGGGTATTGGAAAGACAACCGTCTCCATCGGTTTGGCTTTAGGATTGAACAAGATAGGCAAAAAAGCGATTGTTGCTTTGCGTGAACCTTCTCTCGGACCTTGCTTCGGTATGAAAGGTGGTGCGGCAGGTGGTGGTTATGCTCAGGTGCTTCCCATGGAAAAAATCAACCTGCACTTTACAGGAGATTTTCATGCCATCACTTCGGCGCACAATATGATTTCAGCTTTGCTGGACAATCATCTCTATCAGCATCAGGCTGAAGGTTTCGGACTGAAAGAGATTATCTGGCGACGTGTGCTCGATGTGAACGACCGCTCCTTGCGTAGCATTGTTACCGGCTTAGGACCTCGCAGTAACGGAATTACCCAGGAGTCCGGCTTTGATATTACTCCTGCATCCGAAATCATGGCAATTCTCTGTCTCTCGAAAGATCTTAACGACTTACGCCGTCGCATCGAGAACATAATCCTCGGTTTTACATACGATGATAAACCCTTTACTGTAAAAGATTTAGGTGTAGCCGGAGCTATTACTGTTCTGCTGAAAGATGCCATCCATCCTAACTTGGTACAGACTACCGAAGGGACGGCTGCTTTTGTTCATGGCGGACCGTTCGCAAATATAGCACATGGTTGTAATTCCATACTTGCTACCAAGATGGCAATGACTTTTGGCGATTACGTAATAACAGAAGCAGGTTTCGGTGCCGACTTGGGTGCGGAGAAATTTTATGATATCAAATGTCGTAAAAGCGGTTTACAGCCTAAATTAACTGTGATTGTTGCCACTGCGCAAGGATTGAAAATGCACGGTGGTGTAAGCCTTGATCGTATTAAAGAACCTAATATGGAGGGTTTAAGAGAGGGCTTCAATAATTTGAATAAACATGTGCGCAATCTTCGCTCGTTCGGGCAGACAATTGTAGTTGCATTCAACCGTTTTGCTAGTGATACGGACGAGGAAGTGGATGCAATCCGTCGCCATTGTGAAGAGAACTTACAGGTAGGCTTTGCCATTAATAATGCTTTTACAGAAGGCGGTGAAGGTGCTGTGGATTTAGCTAATCTTGTAGTAGAAACCATTGAGAAGAATCCGTCTGCTCCTTTGCAATATGCATACGCGGAGAGTGACTCTGTATCGCAGAAAATAGAGAAAGTAGCTTGCAATTTGTATGGTGCCAGTGTGGTAACTTATAGCAGTGCTTCGCGCAAGATGATGAAGATGATCGAAAAAATGGGAATTGCCCATTATCCGGTTTGTATTGCTAAAACTCAATATTCATTCTCTGCTGATCCAAAGATATATGGTGCAGTCGATAACTTTGAGTTCCATATCAAAGACATCGTTATCAATAATGGTGCTGAAATGATAGTAGCTATTGCCGGTGAAATACTTCGTATGCCGGGCTTGCCTAAAGTACCGCAAGCACAGTTTATCGACATTGTAGATGGCAATATAGAAGGGCTGAGTTAATTGAGAATTGAGAATAAAAAAATAGGCTGCGCATTGATACCAATCATGCGCAGCCTTTATTTTGTGAGAACTATTATTTTTTGATTCTCAATTCTCAATTTAATAAGCAAACAACGGATATTTCTCCATTGTCTTACCTACACGTGCACGAACTTCTGCAATTACTTGTTCGTTTTCTACGTTAGAAAGAACGGTTTCAATCATTTCGGCGATCTCTTGCATTAAATCTTCTTTAGCACCACGAGTCGTGATAGCAGGAGTACCCAAACGGATACCTGAAGTTTGGAAAGCAGAGCGGCTATCAAACGGAACCATATTCTTATTTACGGTGATATCAGCAGATACCAATGCTTTTTCAGCTACTTTACCGGTCAAATCAGGATATTTGCTACGGAGGTCAACCAACATAGAGTGGTTATCTGTACCACCGGAAACGATAGTAAAGCCGCGGTCTATCAAAGCCTGTGCCAATGCAGCAGCATTCTTTTTCACTTGCTTGGCATATTCTTTCCATTCCGGTTGAAGGATTTCACCGAAAGCTACTGCTTTGGCAGCAATAACGTGTTCCAACGGACCACCTTGGATACCGGGGAATACGGCTGAATCGAGCAATTGAGACATCATCTTGATTTCACCCTTCGGAGTAGTCTTGCCCCATGGATTGGGAAAATCTTTACCCATCATGATAACACCACCACGAGGACCACGCAATGTCTTGTGAGTAGTAGAAGTTACGATATGAGCATATTTAACGGGGTTATCCAGTTCGCCGGCTGCAATAAGACCGGCAGGATGTGCCATGTCGATCATCAATAAAGCACCTACTTTATCAGCAATTTCGCGCATGCGCTTGTAATCCCATTCGCGGGAATAAGCCGAACCACCACCAATAATCATTTTCGGTTTCTCACGCAAAGCAACTTCTTCCATTTGATCGTAGTCTACGCGACCGGTTTCTTGGTTCAAGTTATATTCGCACGGAGTATAGATAATACCGGAAGTATTTACTAAAGAACCATGAGAAAGGTGTCCGCCATGTGCAAGGTTCAATCCCATGAACTTGTCACCCGGGTTGAGTACTGCAAGGAATACGGCTGCATTGGCTTGTGCACCTGAGTGCGGTTGTACGTTTGCCCATTCAGCGCCAAAGATTTCTTTCAGGCGGTCAATGGCAATTTGTTCGCTTTGGTCTACTACTTCGCAACCACCATAATAACGCTTGCCGGGATAACCTTCGGCGTATTTGTTGGTGAGGCAGGAGCCCATAGCCTGCATAACTTGGTCACTTACAAAGTTCTCTGATGCAATCAGTTCAATGCCTTTGAGCTGACGTTGATGTTCTTTTTCGATGATGTCGAAAATTAAATCGTCTCTTTTCATTATTGCTTACTTAGATAAGTTTGATTAATCTGTGTTTCCTTATTAAGCGTACAAATTTAAAGGAAATAAATGAATAAATTGAAAGAAAATCTGTTTTTTTGGTTAACAATTTGCTGTGTCGAAGCTTTAGAAGAATACCCCTAAAGAAAAGCTAAGTACATTGTCATGCCGGTGGAATCGGATTTCGTTGTTGGTGTCGGCCTCGTTGATGGTATTCCCGCTTGAAGGAACATCGTATGAAACCTGCTTGGAGATATTATGCAAACCGATGTCGTAGCGGAAATCAAAAAAGATACGTGATATGGTTACTGCAACACCCGCCGTAATACTGAGGTTCAGCGGACGTAACTGTTCTTTGATATTCTGCTGATCGAAGTTCTCAAAAGTCACTTTACTTTTTTGTGCCCAAATATAACGTATCTTAGGACCGCCAAATATAGCAAGGCTGTAAGGACCTTCCTTGATAATGTTATAACCGTAGATTACAGGAACATCAATACTATGGATAGACGAAGTAATGGAGGCTTCTGCCGGTATAGCGCCAACAGGGGCATCATCCGGCAGAGGCTTTTCGAAGGTGATATTGCAACGGTTGATATTATAAGATACCTCCGGTTGCAAGAAATGACGTTCAACGTTTATCCGCATAAAAACGGAACCGAAATAACCTATCTTATAATTATTCTGTACTTCCTCGATGGCAACACCATTTACACTGAAATTGGAAACCAGGAATAAGGAAGAAGTAAAACCACCTTTGACGCCAAAATTTGCAGAGCGTTCTTTCCGTGTTTTAGGGTGGTCATCATCGTAAGTACCGGGGACTGAAGGATGCTGTCCCCACATCATTGCAGAGAATGTCAACAACCCCATACAGATAATAATTAGTTTACGTCCCATCCTTATTTATAGTCTTGCTGCCTTATTATTTCTTTTTTCCACTGACCAGCCGAATTTGCCGATTTTCTCACCTAATTCATAATATCCACCGTGCACATATACCAAAGGATTGGTTTCTGCCAATTCCAGTTTTCCGTTTTCCGGATTCAGATTGTTTGTATCGGCACGAACATTCACCACGTCGGCTATGAACATGTCGTGTGAACCAAGGGCTACAATCTCCTTCACCCGACATTCGATGCAAAGCGGTGATTCTTCGATGAGGGGTGCACTAACTACGGTACATTTACCCGGGGTGAGGTTCATTTCTTCAAACTTATTGTAATCCTTTCCGGAGCGAACACCGCACCAGTCAGTAGCACGAGCCATATCTTTGGTGGTAAGATTGATGACGAACTCCATATTCCGTTTGATAATGTCGTAGGAATGGCGTTCAGGGCGTACGGAAATATAGCACATGGGCGGGTTCGTACAAATCGTCCCCGTCCATGCTACAGTCAGTATGTTAAATTCCTCCGGAGTGCTTCCGCAACTTACCAGGACAGCAGGTAACGGATAAATCATTGTTCCGGGTTTCCAATCTTCTTTCATAAGTAAAAACTCAGCCTATATAATTTCGATATCCTCTCTTGTTTGTTCCTTCTCGCAATAATGGCATCTGATTGTGCAATTATCCTTGTCTACTACATGGAATAAGGTCGGCATCGGCTCATTGTTTGTGATACACTTGGGGTTGGCACATTTTACGATACCACGTAATTCTTCCGGCAGACTAACTTCGCGCTTCTCTACTACTTCGTAATCGCGGATAATATTCAGCTTTACGTTAGGAGCTACAACGGCAATACGGTTAATTTCATCATCGCAGAAAAACTTATCGGCAATTTTGATGATGCCTTTCATCCCCAACTTCTTACTCTTAAGATTAAAGCCGATGGTGATGTTATTCTTCATGTGTTCCAATCCCAGTAAAGAGACTACCGTAAACAAATTCTCGGAAGGGATATGGTCGATAACAGTACCGTTTTCGAGTGCGGCAACCTGTAATTCTTGTTTCTTTTCGTTCATTTTGATTGTATTTAATCACTAACCACTAATCACTGATTCTCACTTCCTCCAGTGTAATACCCAGTACATCGCAAAGAATTGCTTCGCGGGCATACAAGCCGTTTTGTGCCTGTTGGAAATAGTAGGCTTTCGGACTATCATCCACATCGTATGCTATCTCGTTGACGCGTGGTAGCGGATGCAGAATACTCAAGTTGGGGCGGGTGTGTTCCAACATCCTGTGGCGCAGGATATACACATTCTTCACGCGTTCGTATTCCATGAGATCGGTGAAACGTTCACGTTGTACACGGGTCATGTAGAGAATGTCGGCATCAGCAATAACTTCTTCGGTGAACTCAGTGTGTTCCACGTACTTGATGTTATGTTCGCGGCAATAAATCTTGTATTCTTCCGGCATTTTTAACTCATCAGGAGCAATGAAGTGGAAGGTAGGGTTGAAGTGGCGCATTGCCATCAGTAGGGAGTGGACGGTACGTCCATATTTCAAATCGCCTACCAAGAAGATATTCAGATTCTCCAAAGTACCTTGGGTTTTGTAGATGGAGTAAAGGTCAAGCATCGTTTGTGAAGGATGCTGGTTGGCTCCGTCTCCGGCGTTGACAATGGGGATATGGGTTACTTCACTGGCATAGCGTGCGGCTCCTTCGAGATGGTGGCGCATCACGATGATATCGGCATAGCTGCTCACCATCTTGATGGTATCTTTTAGCGTTTCACCTTTCGATGAACTGGTAGCTTTCGGATCGCTGAAACCGATGACACGTGCTCCAAGCCGGTTGGCAGCTGTCTCAAAACTAAGCCGGGTACGGGTAGATGGCTCGAAAAATAGGGTGGCGACTACTTTCCCGTCCAGTAAGTGCCGGTTAGGATGTGCTTCAAACTCTTTGGCCATTTCGATCATATAGAGAATTTTCTCCTTAGAATGTTCGGCAATGGTAACTAAACTTCTGTTTTCCATATCGTTGAATTCTTTTTATACTTTTCGAGAGTGTAAAGTTACGGAAAATACATGGGCTCAGAAAATCTACGGGACTTTTTTTCATGGAAAATTATTGTTTTTCCGAATGACGCAGCTTACCGAGACAAACCACGCAGCCAATCGTCCTAGATGACGCAGCTCAAGTAGCGCGAGCTGTGTCATTTGCTTTGTTAAGCTGCGTGGTTTGTCTCGGTAAGCTGCGTCATTCGGAACGAGATGTTGCGTCATTCTCCGCTTGTCAGGAAGTGAAGAATAGAAGCAACAACATCAGTGTATTTCTTTTTTTCTTTTGTTGATGTTGTTATAATAATATATATAGTATAAATACATGGCATTTAATGGTGTTTTCTTTGATTTTCAACTGCTTACCCAATGTTAAAACAGTGTTAATACCGCCGATTCCTAAGCAAAAAAAGACGAAAAACGACAAAAAGCGTCGAGGAATCGGCTTATTTCAACACCTAAATACGAGCTAATTTTTGCCATAAAACATTTGTTAACATTCGAAAAAGATAAAGAAAAACAGGGACACATTCAATATATTTCCGTACCTTTGTCCTAATATTAAAGAATGATTTTTAAGAATTGAGCATGATAAAGAAAATCGTAAAAATCCTCTGGATTTTCATCGCACTCATTGCGCTGGTGTGTGTCATTATATTCTTCTCTATTTCAAAAGGTTGGGTGGGTTATATGCCTCCGGTAGAAGATTTGGAAAACCCTAACTATAAGTTTGCTACGGAAGTCCTTTCTGAAGATGGAAAAGTCCTTGGAACTTATTCTTATAGCAAGGAGAACCGTGTTTACATAGGCTATGGAGATTTATCTCCTAATATTATCAACGCATTGATTGCTACTGAGGACGTACGTTTCACCGAACATTCGGGTATTGACGCCAAAGCTCTGTTTCGTGCTTTAGTGAAACGTGGTGTTTTTATGCAGAAAAATGCAGGTGGAGGTAGTACCATTACCCAACAGCTTTCCAAACAGCTTTATTCGCCTAGTGCCGATAATATAATAGAACGTCTTTTCCAGAAACCTATCGAGTGGGTAATTGCTGTGAAGTTGGAGCGCTATTATACCAAAGAGGAGATACTTACTATGTATCTGAATAAATTTGACTTCCTGAATAATGCAGTAGGTATAAAGACTGCTGCCTTCACTTATTTCGGTAGCGAACCGAAAGATTTGAAAATTGAGGAAGCCGCTACTTTGATAGGTATGTGTAAGAATCCGTCACTTTATAATCCTGTTCGCTTTAACGAACGTTCGCGTGGACGCCGCAATGTGGTACTCGACCAGATGCGTAAGGCAGGATATATCACTTCCGAAGAATGCGATTCATTGCAAGCGTTGCCGCTGAAGTTGGTTTATAACCGTGTAGACCATAAAGAAGGCATGGCCACTTATTTCCGTGAATATTTGCGTGGTGTATTGACTGCTAAGGAGCCTAATAAGTCTGATTATCGCGGCTGGCAAATGCAGAAATATTACGAAGATTCTCTCGACTGGGTGAATAATCCATTGTATGGCTGGTGTGAAAAGAATACCAAAAAGGACGGCAGCAAATACAACCTCTATACAGATGGTTTGAAAATTTATACTACAATCGACTCTCGTATGCAGAAGTATGCCGAAGATGCCGTAACCGAGCATCTGAAGGAACTTCAAGGTTATTTCTTTAAAGAAAAGAAAGGAGCAAAGAAGGCACCTTATACTTTCAGGTTAACTCAGGAACAAGTGGATGAGATCTTAGGACGTGCCATGAAGCAATCTGATCGTTACCGTTCTATGAAAAGTGCAGGTGCTTCGGATGCTCAAATCAAGAAAGCGTTCGATACTCCGGAACAAATGTCCGTGTTCAGTTGGGAAGGAGAAAAAGATACCATTATGACTCCTATGGATTCTATCCGTTACTACAAATTCTTCCTCCGTGCCGGATTTATGTCTATGGACCCGCGTAGCGGACATGTAAAGGCATACGTAGGTGGTCCGAACTATCATTATTTCCAATACGATATGGCCATGGTAGGACGTCGCCAGGTGGGTTCTACAATTAAGCCTTATCTGTACACATTGGCTATGGAAAACGGTTTCTCTCCGTGTGATGAAGTTCGCCATGTGGAATACACTTTGATTGATGAGAACGGAAAACCTTGGACGCCGCGTAATGCCAATAAAAAACGTTATGGCGAAATGGTAACCGTGAAGTGGGGGTTGGCTAATTCGGATAACTGGGTTACTGCTTATTTAATGAGTAAACTGAATCCATATAACCTTAAACGTTTGATTAACACCTTTGGTGTGCGTAATCGCGAAATAGTACCTTCTGTTTCACTCAGTTTAGGACCTTGTGAAATTTCAGTAGGTGAAATGGTAAGTGCTTATACTGCCTTCCCTAATAAAGGTATTAGAGTGGCACCGTTGTTTGTTACCCGTATAGAAGATAGTGACGGTAATGTATTGGCCACTTTCTCGCCCGAGATGCAAGAGGTTATCAGTGCTTCCAGTGCTTATAAAATGCTGGTAATGCTACGTGCTGTTGTTAACGAAGGTACCGGTGGACGTGTTCGCCGTCTGGGTGTAAAAGCAGATATGGGCGGTAAAACAGGTACTACCAACTTTAATGCCGACGGTTGGTTTATGGGCTTCACTCCATCGCTTGTTTCAGGTGTCTGGGTAGGAGGTGAAGACCGTGATATCCACTTTGACACTATGTTGCATGGTCAAGGCGCTTCGATGGCATTGCCTATCTGGGCTAAATATATGGTAAAAGTTTTTGGCGACAAGTCTTTAGGATATGATGAGAATGAAAGGTTCCAATTGCCCGAAGGATTTGATCCATGTAAAGATACACCGGAAGAAAATACAAACGTCGAGGAACCGATAGGGGGACTTGACGAACTGTTTAATTGATTTGAAAATAGAGAAGTGGTTTATACTATCAGCATCGGCAGTAACGAACAACGGAGAGATAATTTGGCATTAGCTCGTAAGAGGTTATCCGAACTTTTCCCTGGAATCCATTTCTCAAAAGAGGAAGAGACGAAGCCTTTGTTCTTTCAACGTCCGAATCTGTTTTCCAATCAGGTGGCACAATTTTCTTCTGCACGTAATGCAGAGGAGGTTATTGCGCAATTAAAGTCAATTGAGCGAGAAGCAGGAAGAACTCCAAACGAAAAAAAACAAGAAATCGTTCGTTTGGATATAGACCTGTTATCCTGTGACACTCAAGTTTATAAGTCCGAAGACTTGAAACGCGACTATATACTCCGGGGGCTGAAAGAACTGGAATTAATTCAATCGTAATTTGTAATTAGTAATCATAATGAAGTTTTTAGGAATCATTCCCGCCCGTTATGCGTCTACGCGCTTTCCTGCTAAACCATTGGCAATGTTAGGCGGAAAAACTGTAATACAACGAGTCTACGAACAGGTAGCAGGCATTCTTGATGATGCTTACGTAGCTACTGACGACGAGCGTATAGAAGCCGCAGTGAAAGCATTTGGCGGTAAAGTGGTAATGACTTCCGTTCATCATAAAAGCGGTACGGATCGTTGCTATGAAGCTTGTACCAAGATAGACGGGAAGTTTGATGTCGTTGTAAACATTCAGGGAGACGAACCATTTATCCAGCCTTCACAGTTGCAGGCCATCAAAGCATGTTTTGATGACGCTACCACACAGATAGCTACATTGGTGAAACCTTTTACCTCTGACAACAGCTTTGCTGCCTTGGAAAATGTAAATTCTCCGAAAGTAGTATTGAATAAGAATATGAACGCCTTGTATTTCAGCCGTTCTATTATTCCCTATCAACGTAATGCTGAAAAAGCAGACTGGCTGAAAAAACATACTTATTATAAGCACATCGGCTTGTATGCTTATCGTGTGGAAGTATTGAAGGAAATCACGTCTTTACCTCAATCACCCTTGGAATTAGCCGAGTCATTGGAGCAATTACGTTGGTTAGAGAATGGCTACACGATCAAAGCCGGTATAACTGAAGTTGAAACCATTGGCATCGATACTCCGCAGGACTTAGAGCAGGCGGAGCAATTTCTTAAAACTTGTGCCTTATAAATTATGAGTCAATTGTCTGTGAACAGAACTATCCAGCCCGAGATCTTAGAACCGGAGCAACTTGCTATACAAATGCCGGAACATCAGATATTACCTAACGGTGTATCTTTGAATATAATCAATGCCGGCGAGAATGAAGTAATACGTATTGATCTCTTGATAAAAGGAGGGAGATGGCAACAATCTCAACCTCTACAAGCATTGTTCACAAACCGAATGTTGCGTGAAGGAACCAGTCGTTATTCTGCTGCCGAAATTGCAGAAAAACTGGATTATTATGGAGCTTGGTTAGAACTGTCCAGCGCATCCGAATATGATTTTATCACACTCTATTCTTTAAATAAATACTTGCCTCAGACATTGGACGTACTGGAATCCATTGTAAAGGAGCCCTTGTTTCCTGAAAAAGAACTAGATGTAATCGTTAATAATAATATCCAGCAGTTTCTTATAAATACCTCTAAAGTCGATTTTTTAGCGCATCGTGGGTTAGTAAAAGCCATCTATGGCGAACATCATCCTAGTGGACATTTGGTGCAAGAGGAAGATTACCACCGCATCAATCCTATTCTATTGCGTGAATTTTATACTCAGAACTATCATTCTAATAATTGCAGCATCTATCTATCGGGAAAGGTCGATGGCGATTCAATCCGTAGAATAGAATCTATTTTTGGAACAGAACCTTTCGGAACAGACTTCCGTATTCCCGAAGAGAAGACTTTTACGCCTGTCACTTCTGCCGAAAAACGGATTTTTATTGAGCGTCCCGATGCATTACAGAGTGCGGTACGTATGGGAATGCTTTCACTCGACCGCCAACATCCCGATTATTTGAAAGCACGTGTACTGATTACTTTGTTCGGAGGCTATTTTGGAAGTCGTCTCATGTCCAATATTCGTGAGGAGAAAGGATATACATACGGTATCTCTGCCGGCATCATGCCCTATCCGGGGCAGGGAGTACTGACCATAAATGCCGAGACTGCTAATGAATTTGTAGAACCTTTGATCAGTGAGGTCTATAATGAAATAGATCGCCTTCAGAATGAGTTGGTTTCCGACGAAGAGTTTTCTACAGTGAAGAATTATATGTTGGGAGATATGTGTCGTAGTTACGAATCGCCTTTTTCACTGGCGGACGCATGGATCTTTGTTCAGACTTCGGGGCTGAAAGATTCGTATTTTACCGATGCCCTTAATGCTGTAAAAGCAGTTACTCCACAGGAAGTTCGTGAACTTGCCCAACGACATTTATGCAAAGAGAATTTAAAAGAAGTCGTGTCCGGCAAAAAAATGTCATAAAAAGCGTAAACTACTACGTTGTTTTAGCAGATAAATTGTATCTTTGTGCATAAGACTTTAGGTAGGTGTAACGTTTAGTGCCCTTTTTACGTCTTTTAATCACAGGTTGTTCTTTTGTGAACCTTACGGAAACGGTGCATACATCGGCATCGTTTTAATTTTTAATTTTTTAAATTTGAATAGTCAATGAAATATCTATATACTGCACTGATTCTGGCATTTTTGTGTCAAGGGGGAGCTACTGCCCAAGAAAAAAAAGAGGGTTTTCTTGATAAAGTAAAAAACACATTCTCTTCTGAAATAAAAATTGGTACTTATACTTTTAAAGATGGTTCCGTATACACCGGCGAGATAAAAGGGCGTAAACCAAGCGGAAAAGGAAAAACCGTCTTCAAGAATGGTGATGTATACGAAGGAGAATATCTAAAAGGTAAACGTGAGGGTTTTGGCTCTTTTATGTTTACGGATGGCGAGAAGTATGAAGGACAATGGTTTCAGGATCAGCAGCACGGAAAAGGTATTTATTACTTTATGAATAATAACCGTTACGACGGTATGTGGTTTCAGGACTACCAGCACGGAAAAGGTATCATGTATTATTATAACGGCGATACATACGATGGTGACTGGATAAACGATAAACGCGAAGGTAAAGGTACATATACCTGGAAAAATGGTTCTCAGTATGTAGGTTCATGGAAAAAAGATAAGAAGGACGGTGAAGGTACATTAACCTGGAATGATGGGAGCAAATATGAAGGCCAATGGAAGAATGACGTCCGCGATGGCAAAGGAACTTTTGAATATGCTAATGGCGATAAATATGTAGGTGATTGGCAGGATGACATGCAACACGGTAAAGGCATCTACTTCTTTCATACAGGCGATCGATACGAGGGTTCATACGTGCAAGGTGAGCGTACCGGAGAAGGTATCTATTACCATGCCAGTGGCAACAAGTATGTAGGAGGCTTCAAAGATGGCAAGCAAGAGGGACATGGTATATTCACTTGGGCAAGCGGTGCCGTTTACGAAGGAGACTGGAAGAATAATGAACGTGATGGACGCGGTACTTACAAATGGAATGTAGGCGATTCATACGAAGGTGAATGGAAAAATAATAAATTCAACGGTCAGGGAACTTTAATTCTGACTGATGGAACAAAATATAAAGGTGGCTTTGTGAATGGTTTGGAAGAAGGTAGTGGCGTACAAGAAGATAAAAACGGTAATCGCTACGAAGGCTTCTTCAAACAAGGAAAGAAACACGGTCCATTTGTGGAAACTGATAAGAATGGAAAGGTAGTACGCAAAGGCACTTATAAAATGGGAAAACTTGATTGATTTCCAACGGGAAATCAATAATTATAAATTGAGAATTAAAAATTAAAGGCTGCGCAATGTTCGTTTGAACTGCGCAGCCTTTAATTTTTAATTTCTAATTCTTAATTTCTAAACGCACTCTGCGTTTAGATAATATATTGTGAACTGATTGATTCGTTATTCATCACTCGTTTGATCGTTTCGGCAAACATTTCGGCAATGCTCAATTGTTTCACCTTAGCGCATTTCTTAGAGTAGGGAATACTGTCAGTAAATACCATCTCAGTCAAACCGGACTCTTGCACACGGAAAGAGGCAGGGTCGGACATTACACAGTGACTGGCAATAGCACGAACGGAATTCGCTCCGGCTTCTTTCATGATATTAGCTGCTTTGGTAATGGTTCCGGCAGTATCTACAATATCGTCGATCAATACAACATTCTTATCTTTTACATCACCGATGATTTGCATGGTAGCAACTACATTGGCCTTTTCGCGTGTTTTATTGCACAACACCAAAGGTACACCAAGATATTTGGAGAATGTGCTGGCACGTTTTGAACCACCTACGTCAGGAGTTGCAATAACCAAATTTTCTAGTTTCAATGATTCGATATAGGGGAGGAATACAGCTGATGCATACAAGTGATCTACCGGAATATTGAAGAAACCTTGAATCTGGTCAGCATGAAGATCCATAGTAATCAAGCGGTCGATACCTGCTACTGAAAGCAGATCGGCAACCAATTTTGCGCCGATTGATACACGAGGCTTATCTTTTCTATCCTGACGTGCCCAACCAAAATAAGGGATAACGGCCACAACGCTCTTAGCCGATGCTCTTTTTGCAGCATCAACCATTAACAGAAGTTCCATTAAGTTGTCGGAATTAGGAAAAGTTGATTGAACTAAGAATACATGTGCGCCACGAATAGACTCTTCATAAGAAACTGCAAACTCACCATCAGCAAAATGGGTGATGTTCATCTTTCCAAGAGGACAATCAAGGCTAGCGCAGATTTTTTCTGCAAGGTATCTCGAGTTTGTTCCGGAGAATACCATAAAGGGTGCTTTTTCGCTCATTTCTGTAATAGATATTACCTATTTATTAATTTGCGTGCAAAGTTATGAATTTCCAGTTACATAATACAAGACTTATTGTAGAAAAATCTTTTTTCTTTCCCGGATTTATTTGTAGTTTTGCTTTATGAAACGGCTTTCTTCAATCTGGTCGGTAAGTTTGCTGTGTCTTTGTACAGCAATGGTTTCGTGTGTGGGCACTGCTCCTACGAAAGAAGTGCGCCTGATTGATTCATTGAATCAAGTAGCTTACACTTATCGTTATAAGGATCTGGATTCATCCTGTCATGCAGCTTCGCGGGCTTATCGTGAAGTAAGCCTCTATAGACAAGGCAAAGCGGAAGCATGCAACAACCTTGGATTTTGTGCTTTTATGCGGATGGATTTTGAACAAGCAGTGAAGTACCATCAGGAAGTTTATGGCTTGACCAAGAATGAACTGGAACTGCTTATTGCCGATATAGGTCTGATGAAAATATATCAGCGTACTGCTCTGAATAAGGAATTTTATGACTACCGTAATAGTGCGCTGCGCCGTATGAAACGAATAGCCGAAGATAAAAACCTATTTGTAGATAAGCATGAATTGATGCGTTTGAACTATGCACGTTCTGAATTCAATATTGTTTCTGCCGTTTACTATTACTATTTGCAGCAGCGTCCTGAAGCTATGGCGTGCATCAATGAGGTATCCGAAAACGATGAATTGGCGACAGATACCAATCAACTGTTATACTATCATTATATAAAAGGTTCTGCTGCATTGTGCGAAGGTGAAACCTTGGACGAACAACGTTTATGTGAGTTCGATGAGCTTTATACGACGTGGCTTCTGGCTTCACGGAAAGGTTATCCTTATTTTGAGGGAAATGGGGTACAGGGACTTGCCAATCTAATGGCAGCACCGGATAATTATGAGTTCTTTCAGAATCGTCGATCCCATGCCTTGAAGCAGTTGGGTGTTCCGGTCGATTCTTTACTTCCTATGCGGTTGGGGCAGTTGGCTTTACAGAAATTCCGGCAATACAATGATTTATATCAGATTGCGGGAGCATACGTTTCTATCGGGAAATATCTGAATTCGCATGGCAGGTATGAAGAAGCACTAGATACGCTGAAAACAGCATTGGAGTGTGTAAACGACCATCATCGCCTCTATTATAATTGCCACGATAGCCTGGATTGGCTGAAAGCATACGATAATCGGGATACGATTTATGCTGAAAAAGCATGGATAGAGCATAAATTGAAGACAGTACCCGAATGGATTTCACGTATTCGCGAACAGTTGAGCGTATCGTATGCAGGCTTGGAGATGAAAGAAAAGTCTGATTACAACCGTAACATATATTTGGATATTCTGGAGGATACCCGTCAGGACAAAGAATTGGAGAGTCGGTATACGGCATTGGAGAATGAAGCAAGGCAGTTGAATGTATTACTATTCTTTATTATTATAGGCTTTATTGGGGTGCTTTTATTCTTTTGGTTCTTCAATAAGCGTTCAAAAGTGAAAAACAAATTGCATTTGCTGCGTTTGCAACAAATGCTGGATATTTGCCAGAAGATAACTGCATCCATTCCGGCTGATGCTCAAACGGAAGAAGAAGTAATCGAAGCTATTCAATCGGTCGTAGCCCCGGAAATAGAGGAATTATTTGGGGTGAGTGATATTCATATAGAAAATGGGCAGCTTGTATTTCCAAAGCGTTTAAGTAAGGATGAACAGGCCATGGTGAAGGTGATAACTCCCTATATACAATGGGCTTTGGACAATGGCATGACTTCAATATCTTTGGGAGACGAACGCAAGAGATTGGAGAAGCAACGATATATCTACGAGCAACATATAGCCGGAAATAAACGGCAGAATTTGATTAAAAAAGCATGTATGTCTATCGTCAATGGCATCCATCCGTATATTGACCGTATCATTAATGAGGTGCATAAGTTAACGCAGAAAGGCTTTATCAATGACGAAAATATCAAAAATGAAAAGTATCAATATATCGACGAATTAGTAACCACGATCAATGAGTATAACGATATTCTTGCCTTATGGATAAAAATGAAACAAGGTTCATTGAGTTTGAATATCGAGAACTTTGAACTGAATGAACTTTTTGAACTGATACGGAAAGGTAACCGGGCTTTTCAGATGAAGCAGCAACAACTGGATGTGGTTCCAACTAATGCATACGTAAAAGCAGATAAAGCTTTGACTCTTTTCATGATTAATACATTAGCGGAGAATGCACGCAAATATACTCCTCAGGCAGGAACAGTGAAAGTTTATGCTCGTCAAGAAGCTGACTATGTGGAAATCTCTGTAGAAGATAATGGTTGCGGATTATCCCCTGAAGATGTTTCGTGCATCGTTGGTGAAAAAGTATATGACTCCAAAGCTATTGGTATGAGTGACGCTCCGGATCGGGATGAACTATGGAAAAATAAAGGTAGTGGCTTCGGACTAATGAACTGCAAAGGTATTATTGAGAAATACCGAAAGACCAATGAACTTTTTAGAGTTTGTCTTTTCAATGTAGAAAGTACCTTAGGGAAAGGTAGCCGTTTCTATTTCCGGTTGCCGACGGGGATACGCAAAACTCTTACTGTGTTGATACTGTGTTTATCTTTGGGGTTGTCATCTTGCGGCAGAGATGTGGAGAGTGTTTCGGATAAGACCGCATCTGATTCCATAACATTGGCTGTAGAAAATGAATATGAGACTTTATTAGACATCGCTTCCGATTTTGCTAACAACGCTTATTATTCCAATATAGATGGAAATTATGAGCAAGCTTTGCAATATGCGGATTCTGCCATCTATTATTTGAATGCTCATTATGGAAAATATGCCCAAGTTTCACATCATTATATGACATTAACGGGTGACGGACAATCTGCGGAACTAGCATGGTGGAATGAAATGTTTAATTCGGATTTTCATGTAATTCTGGATGTCCGTAATGAAGCAGCCGTGGCATTTCTTGCTTTGAAACAGTGGGATAATTACAGTTATAATAATACGGCATACGCTTCTTTGTATAAATTGTTGGGGGAAGATCAGTCCTTGGAGAATTATTGCCGTCAATTGGAACGCTCCACTAACAATAAAATGGTGGGAGTTATCTTAGGAGCTGCTCTGTTATTTGCGTTGTTGTTGGGGTACTATATTCTTTATTTCCGTAAGCGGATGGTGAACCGATGGAATTTGGAGCAGGTTTTAGAAATTAATAAGCAGGTTTTCGCAACTTCATTACTATCAACACCCGAAACAGATGAGATGTTGCAACGTGAAGAAAGCACCTTAAAAGAAATCCCGAAGCAAATAGTGAATGCTGCATTTGAGGCGGTAAATGAATTATTAAGTATTGACAGATTGGGAATAGCTGTATATAACGAAACGGCTCATCGACTTGAGTTTACATCCAATCCCCCGGAAGCACAAGAAGATATACTTTGGAAAGACAAGATACATCAATGTTTTGAAGAACAAACGTATCTGACGGAAAAGAGCATGCAGGTACTACCGCTTATTATAGAAGCCGGTGGAGTTTCCCGTTGCATCGGTGTACTATGCTTGGAACGTCGGGAGGGGACTGAACGGGAGAGTGATCATTTGCTTTTGGAACTGATTGCCCGTTATGTTGCCATCGTTATATTTAATTCGGTAGTGAAACTGGCTACTAAATACAGGGACATTGAAACAGCACAGGATGAAACCCGTCGCGCTTCTTGGGAAGATAGTTTGCTACATGTGCAGAATATGGTATTGGATAATTGTCTTTCAACCATTAAACATGAAACCATTTATTATCCCAACAAGATAAAGCAATTGATTGGCAAATTACGTTCAGGTCAATTAACTGAGATGGAGGAGTATGAAAATATTGCAGCAATCGGAGAACTTATTGAATATTATAAAGGTATCTTTACCATCCTCAGTTCCTGTGCTTCCCGTCAGTTGGAAGAAGTAACATTCAGGCGTTCTGTTATACCGGTTTCGGATCTTATGAATGCCGCTGAGAAATATTTCCGTAAAGTAAATAAAGGTAATGCGAACTCTATTACCTTTGAAACCGGAATCCTGAATGAGAATGTTATCGGAGACAAGAACCAGTTGCATTTCCTTTTGGAGAACTTGATTGATGAAGCACTTTCAGTGCCCATTGACGGAGAAATCTCATTGCATGGTGCAGTAGATGGAGAATATGTACGTTTTCTATTTACGGATATGCGTCGGGAGAAATCGCGTGAAGAATTGAATCAACTATTTTATCCGAATCTGACACGTATGACCGCCGGTGAGAAAGGTAAATTACATGGAACGGAATATTTAGTTTGCAAACAAATCATCCGCGACCACGATGAGTTTGCCGGACGCCGTGGTTGCCGTATCAATGCAGAACCGGGTGAAAATGGTGGTTATACGGTTTATTTTACTATACCCCGACGTGGCCGGTAGATATAGAAAAGCGCTTTTTTACGCAGATAGCTGCGTGACCGTATGCAGATAAGTGCGTAAGCTTACACAGATAAGTGCGTTGCATCAAGCAGATATATGTGCAGAATACTTTATATTTCAGGTTGTTTCTAAATAGGATTATATACATAATATGGAAGGAAATAAATTTAAAGTTATCATCGTTGAAGATGTCAAATTGGAATTGAAAGGTACAGAAGAGATCTTTCGTCATGAAATACTCGATGCCGAAGTGATTGGCACTGCCATGACGGAAAAGGAATTCTGGCCCTTGATTGAAGCGAATGTCCCTGATTTAGTTTTGCTTGATTTAGGTCTGGGTGGTTCTACAACAATAGGTGTGGATATCTGCCGTAATATATTCAAACGTTATCCCGGTGTTCATGTCCTTATATTCACCGGCGAGATTTTGAATGAAAAGTTATGGGTCGATGTTCTTGATGCCGGTGCCGACGGAATTATCTTGAAAACAGGAGAACTCTTGACGAAAACAGATGTACAAGCTGTTATGGATGGGAAAAAACTTGTTTTCAATTACCCGATCCTGGAAAAAATAGTAGAACGTTTCCGTAAGTCTGTGCTGAATGACGCCAAGCGTCAGGAAGCTATCATTAGTTACGATATTGATGAGTATGATGAGCGTTTTCTTCGTCATTTAGCTTTAGGCTATACTAAAGAAATGATAGCCAATTTAAAGGGAATGCCCTTTGGAGTAAAATCTTTGGAGAAACGCCAGAATGATTTGGTCGGTCGTCTTTTCCCTGCCAGCGAACGGGTAGGAGTGAATGCCACGCGTTTGGCAGTTCGGGCATTGGAACTCCGTGTTTTAGATATTGATAATCTGGAAGCTGACGAAGAATAAATCTTTCGTTAAGTAAGGTACTATGAGGAATAAATGGCACATGCCGCATCCTGCAACGATGTTCTTCCTGTTAACGCTGGCAGTCATCTTTTTATCATGGATATTTGATATCTATGGAATCAGTGTGATTCAGCCTGACACAGGGGAGGCGATACACGTACAAAGCTTGTTAAGTCCGGAAGGTATCCGCTGGCTGTTACGTCATGTAATAACCAATTTTACTGGTTTTGCACCGTTGGGATTGGTTATTGTGGCTATGTTTGGCATAGGGGTAGCCCAGCATTCCGGTTTTATTGATGCTTGTATTCGTAGGGGGGTGAGAAAGCATCGTGATCAATGGCGTATTATTCTTTGGGTAATTATATCAGGACTATTATCTAACGTGATAGGGGATGTGGGCTATGTTATTATGATACCTATAGCTGCTACTTTGTTCCAATCTGTGGGATTGCATCCTATTGGGGGCATTATCACTTCATACGTCTCTACTGCTTGTGGATATAGTGCCAATATATTTTTGAGTACACTAGACCCCATGTTATCTGCTATGACCCAAGAAGCCGCAGATATGGCTAATATTACTCCTGTACAAACAGGGCCATTGTGTAACTACTATTTTTTCGCGGTTTCTACTTTCATTCTGGCAGTCATTGTCTATTATATTACCCGTAAGAGTTTATTGCCCATGCTGGGGGAGTATGCGGGAAATGTTAGTTTCGACGGTTATAAGCAATTATCACGCAAGGAGCGTAGAGCAATGCTGAGTGCGGTCATAGTAGGAGCGATTTATATGGCTGTTATTCTGTGGGCTACTTTTTCATCGTGGGGCATATTGCGAGGGGTTAATGGAAGTCTGATTCGTTCTCCTTTCATCATTGGAATTTTGTTTATACTGTCTTTCGGCATCGGATTAATGGGAATGGTATATGGTTTCGCTTCGGGACGTTACCGTAAAGACGGAGATGTGATTGAAGGATTCACGCAACCGATGAACTTGCTGGGAGTTTATTTTGTAATAGCTTTTTTTGCATCGCAATTGTTTGCATGCTTTGAATATTCCCGCTTGAATAAGTGCTTGGCAATAATGGGAGCGGATATGCTTTCATCAGTCCATTTAGGCAGCTTGTGGACACTGATTCTATTTATTATATTCTCGGCACTTGTCAATCTGATTATGGTTTCTGCCACGGCTAAGTGGACTTTTATGTCCTTTATCTTTGTACCGGTACTGGCAAATATGGGCATTTCGCCGGATATCACTCAGTGTGCCTTCCGCATAGGTGATAGTGCGACGAATGCCATAACTCCTTTTATGTTCTATATGCCATTGGTGTTGACGTATATGCAGCAATACGATAAACAGACCACATACGGCTCACTATTTAAATACACTTGGAGGTATACTTTGGTAATTCTCGTTGCTTGGACGGCATTGTTTATACTTTGGTATGTAAGTGGCTTGCCATTGGGCTTATAGGACTATTACTGGTTTGGATATATCGGATTTCCAGTTTCATCTACATCTATCCAGTCTTTAATGCTGGCATCTGAAAATGATATTGTATTTCCATCAATAACAGCACTGAAAACGTATGAGAAACCTCCGGCTAGTTTGCCGTGTATCGGAATGTTTGCAGTATAAGTTCTGGGTACAGTTTCTCCATTTGCCAGAATTTTCAAAGTCAATGGCATTGGATCATCGCTTGTAATCGGTAATATGATAGCTTGAGCCAGGAATTTATTAATTCCCATACTAAAAGGCGTTTTATCGTAGGTACGAGCGGGATCAATAATACCTATTTGTAAATGAAGGCTGGCACCTGGAGTCGGTGGCAGAATGGTAGCTGAAATCAAACTATCCAGTTTCAAATTATCTCCGGCAGATACTTCAATAACGACTTGAGTGGATACATGTTGAAAGACAATAGGAATATGTACTTGCGAAGTAATAACATCTTGATCAAGGTTTTCCCACCATAGATAATCTATACCATTCTTTAATGGTTCTGTCTCTCCATTATTAATTTCAGGAGGGGCGACCAGTGAATTGCTTGAAAGTGCATACATATCATAAATACCATTGTTTAAATACATTTTGTAGCCTTTTACTCCGGTAAGCATTCCTACTGAAGATGTTATATAATAACCATCGGCAAAAGGATCATTAAGCCTGGTATCCGTAGCCTTGAAAGAATAGACCTGGCTTATTACTCCTTTGGGCATAGGAGACATAGCACGTGTCATATGACGGCTTTCCAGTGATGCTGAAAAAGAAATAAGTACATTCTCTTCTTCAGGATTATCCTTGCCCGGATCATTATCTGGTGACCAACCATAGATATAAGTCTCATTCTTTGCACATCCTGCTAATAGTAGTAAAACACAAATAAAAATAGAAAATCTCTTCATTGCTAATTCTGAATTAGGTTATAAATCCTAATAACAGTCAAAAAGTAAGTTGGTTTAAAATAACCAATTGATTTTGCAGGAAGAGCTAATTCTTATCATGCTTATTTGTGTTGCCTGAATTCTTTTTGGATACTACATCATCTCTGATACTTATATAAGAAAACCGCAAAAAGCTTTATTGTTAGCTATTTGCGGTTTCTTTATGTGATTCCGTTGCGATTCGAACGCAAGACCCACGCCTTAGAAGGGCGTTGCTCTATCCAGCTGAGCTACGGAACCATCCTTAATTGCGGTGCAAAGGTACGCTTTTTTGTGAAAACTGCAAATATTTGTATCTAAAATATTTATTGTAATGCAGTTCTGTAATCAAAAAAGAGCGACCTGTATCACTCTTCCTTTGGTACACCCTCAGGGACTCGAACCCTGGACCCATTGATTAAGAGTCAATTGCTCTACCAGCTGAGCTAAGAGTGCATACTGTTTCTTGTTTGCGGGTGCAAAAGTAGTCCTTTTTATTTATCCAGCCAAACAAAAGACTGTATTTTTTCGATGAAATCGGCTTTTTTATTCAAATTCATATAAATCAGAAGGAGTGGTACGCTTTAATGCGCATAACTGTAGATCTTTACCTACAATGATACCTTTCTCCCTCAATTTCCATTCAACAGTTTTATATGCCAGTTCAGGATGGTTATTGTCTTTGCTTAAATGACAAAGCCAAATATATTGCAGATGCTCCGTAACGTTATCAGCTAAAAACTCCGCAGTAGCAATATTACTCATATGTCCGGTGCGGCTGATGATACGTTCTTTTAGATATTGAGGATAAGTGCCCATACGTAACATTTCCTCATCATAATTTGCTTCGAGAATCAAATAGTTTGCTTTGCAAATATATTCGGCAGCGGTTGGAGTGATTTCACCAAGGTCGGTGAGGAAAGAAAATACCTTTCCATCTATTTCGATACAATATCCTACGTTATCGGTACCGTCATGAGGTACCTCAAAAGATTCGATACGAAAGTCTTCCAACTGCATTGCTTGCTGCTTTTCCAGGTAACGAACAGAAGTGTATAACTTTTCTGTCATACAATAGCTTTTATTGATTCCTTCGTGGATTCGGGCAGTGGTATAGATAGGTATATTTAGCTTCTCGCCCAATCCACCTACAGCCTTTATATGGTCTGCATGGTCGTGGGTAACAAACACGGCACGTATCATTTCTATATTGACGCCAACATCTTTCAGTCCTTTCTTAATAGTGCGCACTGCAATACCGGCATCAATGAGTATTCCGTATTTTTCCGTTCCTATATAATAGCAGTTGCCACTACTTCCGCTTGCAAGGCTTATAAATTTTACTTTCATCTTGATTTCCTTAATTACACAAAGCCGCCACTTTTAAACAAAGTGACGGCAAAGATAGTGCAACCTATCTTCGCATTGGGTCGCAAATATACATAAAATATGCAATATACGGTCTTATGCTTTCTTCTTTTTGTCGATGAATTCGGTTGTTTTAGCAAAAATCAATAAAGCAATAGCTGCAATTAGCCCGATACCAGCGAAGTAATACCAGATGTAATGTGCATTAACACTGGCTGCTTCCCATGCTTCACGTGTGTCGAACAAGGCTGGATCCGGGCAATATTTAGTAAGCAATACACCAGCTATACCGAACCCGAAAATGGAGGACAAAAAGGAGTGGAGATGGCTGAAACCAAGATACATGCCTTCTTCTCCTTTGGGAGCTTGGAAAGAGAAATATTCCAGATAACGGGGAGAAATGAAGCATTCGGCCAGTGCTTGCACTACAATGCCCAGCACCATCATTAATGTAATGTTACTCATGCCGGTTATCAGATCATTACCCAGCAGATTCCCGCATGCCATCAGCAAGGCCGAAATCGGAATCAGGAACATTCCAATATTCATGGAAGTAATGGCCGTGCGTTTAGCCATCCATTTAGTGATAAGGCTTACCAAGCAGACAACAACGAACGGATTAACGTTGGCTATCCAGCCCGGCTTTGCAGTTTCACCTGCCATACGTATAACATATTTGGGCATAGTGGCGTACAATTGTTGCTGCACCATCCAAAAGCCTGTTACAATCAGAATTAGAATCAACAAACGCCAATTTGTAATGATACGGAGAAAGCCTTGCCCGATTTCGCGCATACTTTTTCCTTCGCCTGCTGTATGGGTCGATTTATACAAAAAGATAACAGCAAGCAAGGCTAAAATCGTCATTGTTCCTGAGAAGAAATTGATGTAAATATAAGCTTGGTCACCAATGGCATTACGCAAAGGGTCAATGATGGTTTTTCCGGTGAAAGCACCTACATTCACCATCATATAGAAGATGGAATACCCACGTGCACGGGTAGCTTCCGTAGTTTCTTTAGCAACTGATGCGGAAATAATAGATTTTATAAACGAACCGCCCACCATGAGAACAAATAGAACAGGTACAATCATCCAGCGGTCATTGCTGCTGGGCAGTCCGGTGAAACGGGTTGTTTCTCCATATTGTACCAATCCTGCAGCTTCCAGCAGAGTGGGGAGTAGTCCTAATCCCAGGTATCCGACGGAAAGCAAAGAGAAGGCAATCATCATTGATTTGCGGAAGCCTATTTTATCGGCATACGCTCCGGTAAAGATGGGCAACAAATAGAGTCCTCCCGAGAATAAACCGGATATCATACTCGCTTCAAAATCGTTGAAACCTAAAATACTGGAAAGATAAATGGTGAGGACAATAAATACGGCATAATATGCCATGCGTTCAAACAGTTCTACTGTGTTACTTACCCAAAAGGCTTTACTAAAACCTCTGGAGGTAGTTTGGGGTGATTGAGTCATCCTTTACTAAATTAATTATTATGTGTTAAATGATAAATGATTGCAAAAATACGGTTTTAGAGCATAAGATGCAAATAGCCTATATATTTCATCTCTACAATATTGATATTTCTACAAAAAAAATCAGGGCAATCGCACTAAAGTTAATTCATATCGACACGGAGAATACCTGCACCTTACCTTCTCCGCTACAACTCTGCTATTTCTCCGCTTGCGGGTATTCATAAGCGGAGAAATAGCGGAGGAATAGCGAAGCGGATATATTTCATTCATAGTACCTTTTCGGACATAAGTAGCTTGTAAGATACAAGATCTTCGCTACCGAGGAACAAAGCGTTTGCCGCCGAGGAGCGATCTTTCCTCTGGTGCCGGACAATTGGTTCTTTTCTGAACGGGGGTGAGGCTTTATTCATATTCTTGTAAATCCTTTGAACAGTAAACTTTCTCCTTGGTATGAACAGGCTGAAACAGATAGTGGTAAACTATATACACCTGAATGGACATTTGAAAAAAGAGATTTGAAACGTTTCAAATGAAATGATGAAAACAATCAATGATCCAGTTCTTTTAAAAATCTGTTCAAACTCCTGATTTCTATTCCTAAATAGGAAGCCATATCGGTTTTGGATAATTTAATACCTTGTTTATCTTGTAGGTCAAGCAATTTAGAGAGACCGTATTTTATTGTGTATAGCTGCTGATGAGCCGCTCTGCAACTGGTATTAATAATACGTTCTGCCAATTCTTCAAGTAATATTCGACTGAATTGGTGGTTATTATCCAATAATGATTTGAAGTAGGAGGTGGAGAATACATACACTTGTACATCGGTAACCGCTTCTACATTGCATAAACATTTTATATTGCGTAGTGCTTCTATTTCGCCTATAATTTCTCCTTTACCTAGAAATTCTAATATAAAATCTTTGCCATTATCTTCACTGTAAAAGCATTTGGCAAATCCATTTCTGACGATCGCTATTTTGTATGGTTGCTCATCTTGCTTACACAATAAAGTCCCTTTAGAATAGTCCTTCAGAGTAACTCCTTTTTTAGGATCTTCATTGTATGCCTTTTCAATGAATGATAAAAGTAGAAGATTTGTTCGTGACATTTTGCTATTTTGGGACATTTGTCCTTTTAAGTAATTAAATACTGACGTAACTTTGCACCAAAGATATGAAATAACAGTAAAAAAGAGCAATGTATGAAAGATAAAATAGAATTTGTAGCTTTTGATGCAGACGATACACTTTGGGAGAATGAACTTTATTTCCAGGAGTTTGAACAAGAGTTTTGTAAGCTTCTGAGTAAGTACTTGCCTGCTGCCTCAATAACGGAAGAGTTATTCAATACAGAAATGAAAAACCTGTATATGTATGGTTACGGGCTGAAAAGTATGATGCTCAGTATGATTGAGACTGCCTGTCGGGTTTCAGCTCATAATGTGGAAATACATTGTATTGAGGAGATTATAAGATATGGGCAGGAGCTTCTGCAAAGGCCCATTACACTATTAGACGGCGTAAAAGAGGTGCTTTTGCAACTTCAAGGAAAGTATAAACTGGTATTGGCAACCAAAGGTGATCTGTTTGATCAGAAGAGAAAAGTTGTCAGTTCAGGGTTGCAGGACTATTTTTGCCATATAGAGATAATGTCTGATAAGAAATGTGCTGATTATCAGAAACTACTAGCCCATTTAGATTGTAAGTCAGAAAACTTCCTGATGGTAGGTAACTCTGCTAAATCGGATATTCTTCCTGTATTGGAACTTGGTGGATGTGCTGCCCATGTCCCACATCATATAACATGGGCGCATGAGCAGTTTGAAGGAAAAATAAATCATCCGAATTGTATTATGTTGGATAATATCAGTGAGATTCTGACTATACTTTAATCATTAAGAATGTACAGGTATATACCCATTTTATACCAGTCATTAAAAGCGAGGGGCGCAGCAAAGTTATATTGCTGCACCCCTCGCTTTTTAGTAAAATCTTGTTCTATCTTTTTTAGAATTGGAAGAAGTTCTTAGCATTATTATAGCTGATATCTTCAATCATCTGATTTACACGTTCCATTTCGCTATACGGGATCTCACCGTTTTCTACATCACGACCTACGAGGTTACACAAGTTACGGCGGAAGTATTCATGACGCGGATAGGAGAGGAAAGAACGAGAATCGGTCAGCATACCCACAAAACGGCTCAGCAGACCAAGTACAGAGAGTGCATTCATCTGCTTTTCCATACCGTCTTTCTGATCGAGGAACCACCAACCTGAACCGAACTGTATTTTTCCGGCAACCGTGCCATCCTGGAAGTTACCCAGCATCGTAGCAATGACTTCATTGGCACACGGGTTCAAATTGTAAAGAATAGTTTTTGTCAGTTTACCTTCGGAATTCAGATGATCGAGGAACTTGGACAAAGCTTTGGCAGTAGAAAACTCACCGATAGAATCAAAACCGGTATCAGCACCAATCAATTTGAACATCTTACTGTTATTGTTGCGGATTGCACCGTAGTGGAATTGCTGCGTCCAACCCTTTTCCCAATCCATTTCACCAAATACCACCAACATGGCAGACTTGAATTTCAGAATTTCTTCTTTACTAAGTGCAGTACCACCATATACCTTATTAAAAATAGCTTTGATTTCAGCATCCGTATAATCTTCGGCATAGAACTCTTCAATACCGTGGTCGGACAATTTACAACCTTGAGCAGCAAAGAAGTCGTGACGCTTACGCAAGGCAGCAATCATATCATCGAAATTAGAGATAGTAACGCCACTCACTTCTGCTAATTTTTCAATGTATGCACGGAAATCCGCAGGAACTTCTACAGCCATAGCTTTATCTGGACGCCAGGTTGGAAGCATTTTCACTTCAAAACCGCTTTCACGAGTTTTGATGTGATATTCCAGGGAATCTATCGGATCATCTGTAGTACAAACAGCTTCCACATGGTAACGGCGCATCATGCCACGAGCAGAATATTCGGGCTGTTTCAATTTCTCGTTACATTCATCAAATATCTCACGAGCAGTTTTCGGGTTCAATATTTTATCGATACCAAAGGCGGTCTTCAACTCCAGATGAGTCCAGTGATACAGAGGGTTACGGAATGTATAAGGTACGGTTTCAGCCCACTTCTCAAACTTTTCCCAGTCTGTAGTATCTTTGCCGGTGCAGAAACGTTCGTCCACGCCATTGGTACGCATGGCACGCCATTTATAATGGTCACCACCCAGCCAAATTTCCGTTAAAGATTTGAACTGATAATCATCCGCTACCATTTGAGGATTCAAGTGACAGTGATAGTCGATAATCGGCATTTTGGCCGCATGTTCGTGGTACAACTTCTGTGCAGTTTCTGTTTGCAACAGAAAGTTATCGTCCATAAAGTTTTTCATCTTCTTGTGTTTTAAGTATCTATAAATATTACTATTCTTTTAATGCATCTATATAGTGCTGATTTTAAATGCAATAGGATTGATAATTCTTTTTTCTTTTATTAACCGTTATCGAACACAAAAGTAGATATTTTACTTGGAGAAACAAAAGAATTCGTATCTTTGCCGCAAATATTTATAATATTTAAGCATTAAAACACAGGACCTTTATCACAAAAAAGATGGAAAGCAATAACTATACTATTAAAGATATAGCACGCATGGCTGGTGTTTCTGCCGGAACTGTAGACCGCGTATTGCACAATCGCGGAGATGTTTCTACTGCCAGCATGGAGAAAGTAAAGAAAGTCCTCGATGAAATAGATTATCAACCTAATATGTTTGCCATAGGCTTGGCGGCTAAAAAGCGTTACCACATAGTTTGTATTATTCCTTATTATGTTGAGCACGACTATTGGCATTCAGTGGTACAAGGCATTGAACGTGCAGCTCAGGAATTACGCCCGTTCAATGTGGGCATAGATTATTTGTACTATCATCATGCCGATAAATCTTCATACGAAGCGGCCTGTGCTACTGTGCAAAAGGAGATGGTAGATGCTGTACTAATAGCCCCCAACTTTCGCGATGAAACCATGCAACTAACTGTTTCTCTGGAAGAAAAACATATTCCTTATGTATTTATTGATTTCAACATAGAGCAAACACATCCGTTGTGCTATATCGGTCAGGATTCAATGATTAGCGGTTATATGGCTGCAAAGATTTTGATGCAATACTATAAAAAAGGGCAGGAGGTTATTCTATTTCTGAATAATCAAAAGAACAGTCCGGCTGAAATCCAGATGCAACGTCGCATGGAAGGCTTCATGCAATACTTATCCGACGAACATGACGACTTGGTAATTCATGATATTGTCCTCCAAAAGGAAGATGCTGAAGGTAATAAATTATTGTTAGACCGTTTTTTTGCTGACCATCCGCAAGCTCTGCTAGGTGCTGTTTTCAATTCACGCGTGTATGAAGTGGCAAACTATTTGAATGAAAAAGGCAAACGGATGGAAGGTTTAGTGGGGTATGACCTTTTGCAGAAGAATGTGGATTATTTGCAAAAGGACGTAGTAAATTACCTTATCGGACAGCGACCGGGACTGCAAGGATATTGTGGTGTAAAAGCTTTATGCAATCACACAGTATTCAAAAAAGCAGTAACCCCTGTAAAGTTCATGCCTATTGACATTCTAATGAAAGAGAATATCGACTTCTATTTTGAATTTGAATAAACCAGAATCATATCAATCATTTAACTCATTTTGAAATGAAAGCATTAAACAAAGAAACGGCTCCTAAAGCACAACGTCCGGAGCGAATTATCCAGTTCGGTGAAGGGAATTTCCTGCGCGCATTTGTTGACTGGATTATCTACAACATGAACCAAAAAACTGACTTCAATAGCAGTGTTGTCGTCGTACAGCCCATTGATAAAGGTATGGTAGACATGCTGAATGCCCAAGACAATCTCTATCACGTAAATCTGCAAGGCTTGGATAAGGGTGAAACGACAAACAGCTTGACAATGATTGATGTTATCAGCCGTTCGCTGAATCCTTATTCCCAGAACTCAGAATTCATGAAACTTGCCGAACAACCTGAGATGCGTTTTGTGATTTCTAATACAACAGAAGCCGGAATTGCATTCGATCCTTCATGCAAACTGACAGATGCTCCCGCTTCCTCATATCCCGGAAAACTCACCCAGCTACTTTATCACCGTTTCAAAACCTTTCATGGCGACAAAACCAAAGGTTTGATTATTTTCCCTTGTGAACTTATCTTCTTGAATGGACATAAACTGAAAGAAACCATCTACCAATATATCGAATTATGGCAATTGGGTAATGAATTCAAAACATGGTTTGAAGAAGCCTGTGGCGTTTACGCCACTTTGGTTGATCGTATTGTACCGGGATTTCCACGAAAAGACATCGCTGCCATTAAAGAAAAACTACAATATGATGATAACTTGGTTGTACAAGCAGAGATATTCCACTTGTGGGTTATTGAAGCTCCGCAGGAAGTTGCTAAAGAATTCCCCGCTGATAAAGCCGGTCTGAACGTATTGTTTGTACCTTCCGAAGCCCCGTATCACGAAAGAAAAGTAACACTCCTGAACGGTCCGCATACCGTATTGTCTCCCGTAGCCTATCTATCAGGTGTGAATATCGTTCGTGATGCTTGCCAACATCCCGTAATTGGCAAATATATCCACAAAGTGATGTTCGAAGAGCTGATGGAAACACTAAACTTGCCGAAGGATGAACTGAAGAAGTTTGCAGAAGATGTATTGGAACGTTTCAATAATCCATTTGTTGACCATGCTGTGACTAGTATCATGCTGAATTCTTTCCCAAAATACCAAACTCGCGATTTGCCCGGTCTGAAGACTTATTTGCAACGTAAGGGTGAACTGCCTAAAGGATTAGTTCTTGGATTGGCAGCTATCATCACGTACTACAAGGGTGGTGTTCGTGAAGATGGTACGGAAATCACACCAAACGATGCTCCGGAAATCATGCAATTACTGAAAGATCTATGGGCAACGGGTGATACTCAGAAGATCACAGAAGGTGTTCTTGGCACGACCACTATTTGGGGCGAAGACTTGAATACTGTTCCGGGGCTTACAGCTGCCGTAAAAGCCGATTTAGATTCCATCCAATCTCAAGGCATGTTAGCAACTGTGAAATATTTGATGGAATTCAATTGAAATAATTGCCGAAACACTTGACATCGCTTTTGTGATGTTGTATATTTGTAAAGTGAATTTATAGATACTTCAATTTTAAATTAGGATAGACGGAGGGGCATTGCTTCTCCGTTTCTTTTTTCTCCTCACGGCTTCTCATTTTAAATGCCGCATGTTTGCTCCCCCAATGCCACACTTTAACTCCCGAAATGCCACACCTTAGCAGGTGAAATGGCTGGCATTTGCTCTGAAAACCTCTGTGATTTTGGCGAAAAGCCCCGGTATTCCAGATGTTGAGGTGTGGCAAAACAGATGATGCGTTCAGGGCAAACGGATGATGTGTTTAAGGTAAACAGATGGTCTGTTCAGGTGAAACACATCATACGTTCTGATAACAAAAACGGGAGGCTTTAACCTCCCGTCCGTTAATCTTTCGTAAATCTACTCTTGACAAATCGATTCATTCAGCACCACGCAGAATAAAAGTAGTTGCTCCAATGGTAACAATAGCACCATCTTCAATGCGTATACGGTCTTTATCTCCTAAAATTTCATTATTCAAGAAGGTACCCGTCAAACTGGGAGCATCGCGGAGAGTGTATACTAAACTGCCTTGCTTATTACGCTTTACGTTGATTATGCAATGGCGGCGATCCATACTCATGTCAGAGCTTTCAATCGGAGCATTAATAACTGTTCCTACACAACGACGTCCAATGACATTATCACCTTCTTCCAACGGCAATACTTGTTTGAAGCCAAATACATTCTCTATCACCGTAATGCTACCAAAAGCTTCTTTGAATTCCGTCTCGTCCAGTTGTTCTTCTTTCTGAGGAACTTTCATTTTTGTCTTGCCCAAACGTATGCTGAACTGTTTCTTACACTGTTCGCATACAAAAACCAAAGACTGTCCTTCGGTGTATTTGGTTTCATCGAACGTTAAGTAATTCTCACATTTGGGACAACGGATTCTTTTCATCAGGATTAAGAAGATTAATAATTAATTTTTCAGCACCCATGCATTCTCATATGTTCCGTTTTGGCGGATCTTATTCAAAGCCTGATATGCTTCTACCTCTGTACCGCAAGATTCAATGCTGACGCGCATCTTACCATTACCTACAATAGCTTTTGCACCGAAAAAACCTTTTTCAATCAATTGTTTAGCCATAGTTTCAGCATCTTTTTCGGTACCGACACTGGCAATAATGATATGATATTGTTTAGAAGAAACTGTTTTAGTTTCTACTTTCGGAGTAGTTGCAGGCTGTGAAGTCTCTTCTGTATTCTTGGGTTGAGCCGCAGGAGTAGAGGTCGTAGCATTAGTTTGTCTCACTTTTACTTCTCTTACGGCAACAGGAGTTATTGTTTTCTTTTTAGATTGCGCAGGCTTGGATTGAGCCGAACCTTTGGGAGTCTCGTCTGCTTGACGAACAATAATTGGTGTAATAGCGAGCGATTTGCTTTCAATTATCTCGAAAAGTTCGCCGGGTAGCAACTGTGCATAATTACCTTCAACCACTTCCGTATTTTCTATCGGAGCAGATAGGAAGAAAAAGAGAGCGATTACCGCTATCATAGCTGCTGCATTAGACAGATAAGAGTAATTGATCTTTATTTCGAACTTCCGTTTTTCCTCTTTAATAGCAGGCAAGGAGGCAGCAACCTTTTCGGGAGTAGTTTTCCCTAAAGCTGTTAATTCTTGCATTTCAAAGCTATCCAAGCCATATAAATAAGGAGTCGTGATCTTATTATCATAAGGTACGAAGTCGTAGGTACCATGAACGGAATATCGCAATTCGCCAACATTGACCAAATCGACTTTGCCTTCTTCGTGAAGCGTAACAAATAGTTCGCTAACTTCCTTATCAATGATTTTCGTTGCATCCGAAAAATTGGTGCCATATACCGCCATGTAAGACTGTACCAGCAAACCATCATTCATCTTTAGCTGAGAATTAAAACCTATTATCCGGGTGGGAGGCAAGAATATGTTTTCTTTCGCCACTCTCATTGCCGGGGTGTAATGGGCAACAAATCCACCCAAACCCGGAACAATGACACAATCATTCTCCAGTAATAAGACTTCAATATGTTTTGCTAATTCAATCATGCTGCAAAAGTAGCTGAAATATCGGATATACGCCAGTTTCAGGGCTTTTTTCTTATTAACAAATTATCAACAACCATTACGTCCTATTCGAAATCCATAGGATATTGTACCCCCCACTCACTGCGTAACTCATCTAGTATCTGCATGATACGCAACGTTTCTTCATGGGGCATATCTTTAGTTTCGAGTACACCTTCCTGTAAAGCTCTGATGGAGGCTTCCACTTCGTATTCGTAACCGGTAATCTGAGCAGGGCAGTGAAGTTGCTTTATAATCTCATGTCCTTTTGAATAAACGGTAGCTTGCTGCGGATTGTTTATGTTATCTACAATAATATATCCTTCATCTCCTGATATGACACCATGTCTGTCTCCGGCACAAAGCATGCTACTTTGCATGACCGCCATTTTTCCATCTTTAAAGCGGAAGGTAATACTGTTTTGTGCATCAACGCCATATTCATTTTTCACGCAAGCAGATGTTATATTTTCTATATCATTGCCGAATGCCATCAGAGCGAAGTTAATAGGATAAACCCCTAAATCGAGCAATGCACCTCCTGCTAATTCCGGTTTGAATAAACGTTCTTTATGTGCAACGGCATAGCTTAATCCGGCCGTGAGCATCGACGGGGTTCCTATTATTCCATCGTCCAGTAATTGCCGGATCGTTTTGGAAAAAGGCATAAAGCGAGTCCAAATGGCTTCGGTGATAAATACTTTTTTCTCTTTTGCCAGTTTCAACAGGGCTTTTGCCTGGCGGACGTTAGCTGTGAATGCCTTCTCGCACAAGACGGGTTTGCCATGTTCTATGCAAAGCCGGGCATGTTCATAATGCAGGGAGTGTGGAGTGGCAATGTAAACTAAATCGATTTCTTTGTCGGCAACCAACTCTTCGTATGATCCGTATGCATGCGGGATGTTGAATTTGTCGGCAAACGAACAGGCTTTTTCCAATTGACGCGATGCGATGCCGTACGCTATGGCATTCTCCATTCTATTTAATGTATCAGCCATTTTCTGTGCAATGCTTCCTGCACCAATGATTCCTACTTTACATATATTCATACTATACGATTTATTGAGATGGGTAACTTTTGCAAAGATAATAAACTCCTCAGCATACTATGCCCAATATATTAGAATTTTTTCCTACTTTTGCATAGTTTTACCGGCCTCCTGATAATTGATGGGAAGCGATTTATAAAACATTTTGAAAATGAACTATATACAAACAGAAATTGACGGCGTTTGGTTGATTGAACCCAAAGTTTTTAATGATGCGCGTGGCTACTTTATGGAAGCATTTAAAGAAGACGAATTCCGTGCACATATCGGAGACGTACATTTTATTCAAGACAATGAATCGAAATCTTCTTTCGGAGTACTTCGTGGATTGCATTATCAGAAAGGTGATTGCAGTCAGGCCAAACTGGTGCGTGTCCTTAAAGGTAAGGTATTGGATGTTGCCGTTGATTTGCGTCAGTCTTCTCCCACATTCGGTAAATATGTCAGTGTGGAACTGAGCGAAGAAAACAAACGCCAATTCTTTATCCCGCGTGGATTTGCCCATGGCTTTTTGGTATTGAGTGATGAAGCGGTCTTTACTTATAAGGTGGATAATGTATACGCTCCTCAAGCCGAAGCTTCTATTCGGTTTAACGACGAAACGATAGGTATTGAATGGCCTATTGTAGAAGAACAACTTTTATTATCAGGAAAAGATGGAGATGCCGTATCCTTCAAAGATGCGGAATATTATAAATAAACTATGAAAATAGCCATCGTCGGTACAGGATACGTCGGTTTGGTAACCGGCACCTGTTTTGCAGAAATTGGTGTCAACGTTACCTGCATAGACACGAACAGTGAGAAAATTGAATCTCTGAAGAAAGGTATTATTCCCATCTATGAAACCGGATTGGAAGAAATGGTCAACCGCAATGCGAAAGCCGGACGATTGAAATTTACTACTTCTTTAGAAGGTTGTCTCAATGAGGTGGATGTTATATTTAGTGCCGTAGGTACACCGCCTGATGAAGATGGGAGCGCTGATCTCAGCTATGTGCTGGAAGTTGCCCGTACTATTGGGCGTAATATGCAGAAATATGTATTGGTAGTTACTAAGAGTACAGTGCCCGTAGGTACTGCTAAGAAAGTACGTGCTACCATTCAGGAAGAATTAGATAAAAGAGGTGTCAATATCGTTTTCGATGTAGCTTCCAATCCGGAATTCTTGAAAGAAGGTAATGCTGTTAGCGACTTTATGAGTCCCGACCGTGTTGTGGTAGGAGTGGAATCAGAACGTGCACAAAAGATAATGAGCAAGCTTTACAAACCATTTTTGCTGAATAACTTCCGGGTTATCTTTATGGATATTCCTTCAGCAGAAATGACTAAATATGCTGCTAATTCAATGCTTGCCACCCGTATCAGCTTTATGAACGACATTGCCAATCTGTGTGAAATAGTTGGTGCAGATGTAAATATGGTACGTAGTGGAATCGGTTCTGATACCCGCATCGGACGCAAGTTTTTATATCCCGGCATAGGTTATGGTGGTTCTTGTTTCCCCAAAGATGTGAAGGCTTTAATTAAGACTGCCGAACAGAATGGTTATCAGATGCGTGTGCTGCAAGCAGTGGAGGAAGTGAACGAAATTCAAAAAAGTATATTGTTCGAGAAATTATTAAAACTTTTCGACAACAACTTGCAGGGTAAAACTGTTGCTTTGTGGGGATTAGCTTTCAAACCTGAAACCGACGATATGCGCGAAGCTCCGGCTTTGGTGCTCATCGGCAAATTATTGAAGGCCGGATGTAAAATACGTGCATACGACCCTGCTGCTATGACTGAATGTCGCCGCAGAATAGGGGAGAGCATTTATTATGCCGGCGATATGTATGATGCCGCATTGGATGCAGACGTATTAATGTTGGTAACAGAATGGAAAGAATTCCGTCTTCCTTCGTGGGCTGTTATCAAGAAAACAATGAATCAGCCTATCGTTTTGGATGGTCGTAATATCTACGACAAAAAAGAAATGGAAGAACAAGGGTTTGTTTATCGTTGTATTGGTAAATAAGAGAGGAGAAATTGTGCATGAGAGGGTTTGTCATTGGAGTATGTTCTATTGTTCTGTTCGCTGCATGTGGTGGTAAGCAGGATGCAAAGTCGACAGAGAATCTTACTGCCAAGGAATTATTGCAGGGTATCTGGGTGGATGATGATACGGAAATGCCCTTAATGCGTATTATGGGAGATACTATCTATTATGCTGATCCGCTAAGTGTACCCGTTACTTTTAAAGTAATAGATGACTCACTGTATGTTTATGGCAACGAAACAGTTGCCTATAAAATAGACAAACAGGCTGACTATAGTTTTTGGTTTCATTCCTTGGCAGATGAAATTGTAAAACTGCATAAATCGGAAAATGCTGAAGACTCTTTAGCGTTTGCCAATCGTGAAGTAGAAATAATTCCTACAACTCCTGAGATTCTCAAAAAGGATAGTGTAGTGATGTACAAGGGTACTCGATACAGGGGATATGTGTATATCAACCCGTCTAAAATGAAAGTATTCAAAACATCTTATTCGGAAAATGGATATAGTGTAGACAATGTATACTATGATAATATAATACATATCTGCGTCTATGAAGGTAAAAAAATGCTGTATGGGCAAGATATTACCAAGCAGATGTTCAAGGATGTATTCTCCGAAGATTTTTTAAATCAAACGATTCTTGCCGATATGAATTTTGTAGGTGTAGATAGTAAGGGGTATCATTATCAAGCTACGCTCGGTATTCCCGAAAGTTCGGTATACAACCTGATAAATATAACGATTGACTTTAACAATAATGTAAGCATAAAAAAAGCGGAGTAAATCCGCTTTTTTATTTTGTTTCCCTTTTCTGTGAATATTGCTGTGGCTTAGTTTTATTATTATTGTTCCGGTTATTCCTATTAACTTTCTTGCGTCCGTTATTGTAGTTATTCCGCCTCTGGCCATTAAAAGAACGAGGGGCGTATTCGGGTGCTTCACCTAATTCTTCAGGAACAGGGATTTTGTATATCTCCTTTTCTAAAAAGTTTTCAATGTTTTTGAAGTTGGTCTGTTCTTTCTCGCTAACAAAGGTTAGAGCAACTCCGTCGTTATTGGCACGGGCTGTACGTCCGATGCGGTGCACGTAGTCTTCGCTATCATGAGGCACATCATAGTTTATCACCAACCGAATGTCATCAATGTCAATACCTCTTGCTACAATATCTGTAGCCACCAAGATATTAATTCGTCCAGCCTTAAACTCATACATAACCGCTTCGCGCTGTGCTTGCTCCAAATCAGAATGCATTTCACCTACATTCAACTTCATTTGTTTCAAGGCCTTTGCTACTTCTTTCACTTTTATTTTAGAAGAGGCGAATACGATAACACGTTCGGGTTGTTGTTCGGTAAAGAGATTACGGATGATACCTAACTTTTGATTCTCATAGCAGACGTATGCAGCTTGGATAATCTTCTCTGCGGGTTTGGATACTGCCAGTTTGACTTCAGCCGGGTTGTTGAGGATATTCTTGGCTAATTGCTGTATCTTGGCGGGCATAGTAGCCGAGAACATAATTGTTTGCCGTTCTTTGGGCAGGAATTTGACTATTTGCATAATATCGTCATAAAATCCCATATCCAGCATTCGGTCTGCTTCATCCAAAATAAAATAAGAAACACGAGACAAGTCTACGTAACCAAGACTGAGGTGGGCAATCAAACGTCCCGGAGTAGCAATTACAACATCGGCTCCCAAAGCCAATCCTTTCTTCTGTTGCTCAAATAGTATTCCGTCGTTTCCACCGTACACGGCAACACTGCTGACAGGCATAAAGTAGGAGAAGCCTTCCATTTGCTGGTCAATCTGTTGAGCTAGTTCCCGGGTGGGCGCCATTATGATACAATTAATGGCATCTTCAGGATGTCTGCCTTCCGAAAGTTCGTTAAGGACAGGCAATAAATAGGCGGCAGTTTTTCCCGTTCCGGTCTGTGCCACGGCTATCAAATCTCGACCTTCGAGAATAACGGGAATAGACTCTCCTTGAATGGGGGTGCACTCATCAAAGCGCATGGCGTCGAGCGCATCCAGCACTTGACTGTTTAATTCTAATTCGGAAAACTTCATGTTTCTTTTTATTTGTCGACAAAGATAATGCAAATTGGGTGTAATACAACAATAAAGAATCTTATTTCGGTATATCGATGTATGAGTCTTTGAACCCTAAGAAATATAGTACTCCATCCAATCCAATTGTATTAATAGATTGCTTGGCGTTAGCTACTACTTTAGGCTTAGCATGGAAAGCAATTCCCAATCCGGCAATACCGAGCATAGGCAAATCATTAGCGCCGTCACCGACGGCAATAGTTTGGGCAATGTCTACTTTCTCTACTTGGGCAATCAATCTCAGGAGTTCGGCTTTGCGTTTACCATCTACCACATCACCTAGGTAGCGACCGGTTAATTTACCGTTTTCAATTTCAAGCTCGTTGGCATATACATAGTCGATGCCGTATTTCTTCTGTAAATATTCTCCAAAATAGGTGAAACCTCCCGAGAGGATCGCTATTTTGTAACCGTACTTTTTCAAGACATACATTAATCGGTCTACACCTTCTGTAATAGGTAACTTCTCTGCTATTTCCTGCATGACCGATTCATCCAGACCTTTCAGTAAAGCCACTCTCTCGCGGAAGCTTTCTATAAAATCAATTTCACCACGCATAGCACGTTCAGTAATGGCTTTTACCTGGTCACCTACGCCTGCACGGATGGCAAGTTCATCAATAACTTCAGTCTCAATCAGAGTGGAATCCATATCGAAGCAAATCAAACGTCGCATCCGTCGGTACATATTATCTAATTGGAAAGAGAAATCCATTTCCAAATCAGTAGCCAGCTTCATCAGTTGTTCCTGCATGCCAATACGATCTTTGGGAGTTCCACGAACAGAAAACTCGATGCAAGCTCGTGTACGCGCTTCACACTCATTTAAAGGGATACGACCTGTCAAACGTTTAATAGCATCAATATTCATGCCTTGTTCTGAAAGAATACGGGTTACAGCAGCAATCTGACGGGCAGATAACTGACGTCCCAATAAAGTAAGAATATAGCGGTTCTTGCCCTGCATACCTACCCAGTCTTCATACTCCTTGGTAGTAATAGGATAAAAACGAACCGTAACACCCAAAGAAGATGCTTTGAACAACAATTCCTTCATAATGAAACCCGAATGCTGCTCCTCCGTCATACATAAAATACCCAATGAGAGCGTATTATGAATATCAGCCTGACCAATATCAAGTATGGTGGCATCATATTTAGCCAGTATTTCAGTAACAGAAGCTGTCAGTCCCGGACGGTCTTCACCCGTAATACGGATAAGAATGAGTTCAGTGTTTAATGGTTGCATAATCTATCGTTATTATTGCTACAAAAGTAGGGAAAAACTTTCGATTTATGCTAAATAACATAAAAAACTACACTACAAAAGTGAGAATTTTACTTGTTTATTTGGAAGTTAAATTAAGAATTACTTACCTTTGCACTCGGTTTCAGAATTAAAGGCTTTGAATATCAACGGATTCCCCGCTTTTTTCAAACCTGATAAGAAATATTCCGGGAAGAAACCACTGTTGAAGGACAGTCCCGGATAGTACTAACCAAAATCATATTGCATGAAATATGTAAAATGGATTTTTGTTGTATTACTCATAAGTTCCTTGACTTCTTTTGTAGAAAAAGACAAACCCACCGGTGGTTTGAGCGTGGGCGACATAGCCCCGGATTTTTTAATCGAATCTATGTCAGCCGAGCAACCGGCAACTGATCTTTCTAAATTGAAAGGAAAATATGTGTTGCTTAGCTTTTGGGCAAGTTATGATGCGCAATCCCGGATGCAAAACGCAAGTTTGAACAATGCGCTTCAATCTACTTCCCGCAACAATGTAGAAATGGTTTCCATCTCATTTGACGAATACAAGTCTATTTTTGATGAAACCGTTCGTAAGGACCAAATAGTTACGCCCACTTGTTTCGTGGAAACTAAAGGCGAATCTTCAGGCTTATTTAAAAAGTATCGTTTAGGCCGTGGATTTACTAACTATTTACTGGATGATAATGGTGTTATTATTGCCAAAAACATCTCTGCTTCAGAACTTTCAGCTTATTTAAATTAAACTGAGAAAGGACAGAACAAAAGAGGAAAATGAATACAACAAAAAGCCCCTCCAGCACTTGTGGTAACACGAGAGCAGGAGGGGCTTCTTATTTTATACTATTTCTTCGTCTTTTACTTAGGCGCTTTCCTGTACAGATAGAATGCGATAAATGCGTAAAGTACATTAGGAATCCACATAGCTATCATAGGAGGCATATTGCCGGTAACAGCAAAAGTAGATGCAATCGTTTGGAAAAGAATATACGAGAAACTAAGTGCCAAGCCGATGCCAAGATGAAGTCCCATTCCTCCTTTGGTTTTCTTGGATGATAAAGAAACGCCAATTATCGTCAAGATAAAGGAGGCAAACGACATAGCTATACGTTTATGATACTCAATTTCAAACTCCTTGATATTGGCAAATCCTCGTTGCCTTTGCCGGTCGATATATTCACTCAATTGAGGACTGGTCAACATTTCTTGCTGGTTTTTCATTATTAGAAAATCCGCTGGCTCCATAAAGAGTGTCGTATCAATCCGATCACCTTTCGTAATGCTTTCTTTCATTCCATCCATCTCACGTATCATATAATCTTTGATGGTCCACTTATGAACTGCTGTAGTATCGTATGTAATGGAACGTGCTGTAAGATGGGAAATTAATTGCTTGTCCTTGAACTTATCCAAAGAAAAACGATATCCGGTTTTGCTGTAGTCTTCAAAACGCTCAATATAGGCAATTACACCCGAGTCTACTTCTAACTGAATATTACGTGCTGTATTTTGCTTACGCTGCTTGTAATATTTATCTTCGAAATTAATACGTGTTACACTGCCTTTTGGTATGATATAAGAGCCCAAACAGAAGGTGACAATGGCAATTACTGCTGCTGATACCATATATGGACGTAGCATTCGCTTGAAGCTCATACCCGTGGAGAACATGGCTATGATTTCCGAATTCTCCGCTAGTTTGGAAGTAAAGAAAATAACCGCAATAAATACGAATAGTGGGCTGAACAAATTGGCGAAATAGGGAATGAAGTTCAGGTAATAATCAAAAACAATGGCTTTCCATGGCGCATCGTGCGACATAAAACGGTCCATCTTTTCATTAAAGTCGAATACAACCGCAATAGAAATAATCAAAGCGATTGCAAAAACATACGTTCCCAGGAACTTTTTAATGATGTACCAGTCCAGCAGCTTCAGGAATTTACCTCCCGGTAGCTTCATGTTTTTCAGTATCTTCCAGTTAATTTTTCTCATAATCTTGTGGATACACGTTTCACCATCATCGGTTTCCATATCGCGAAGTCTCCCGCAATGATATGTTTGCGGGCTTCGCCCACTAACCATAAATAGAATGCCAAATTATGAATGGATGCGATTTGCATGGCAAGCAATTCCTGGGCATGAAATAGATGACGCAAATAAGCTTTGCTATACATTACATCTACGTATGATGCTCCGTCTGACTCAATTGGAGAGAAATCCATTTCCCACTTCTTGTTGCGCATGTTGATTATACCGTCTTTAGTAAACAGCATCCCATTGCGTCCATTACGGGTAGGCATTACGCAGTCGAACATATCCACACCACGTTCAATGCCCTCCAGAATATTTACAGGTGTACCAACGCCCATCAGATAACGTGGCTTATCTTTGGGAAGTATTTCATTGACCAACTCAATCATTTCGTACATTTTCTCTGCCGGTTCACCAACCGCTAATCCACCAATTGCATTTCCATCTGCTCCCTTAGAAGCGATAAACTCAGCAGATTGTGTACGAAGATCTCTGTAAACACAGCCTTGTACAATAGGAAATAATGATTGCTGGTAACCATATTTAGGTTCTGTTTCATTGAAGCGTTTTATACAACGATCTAACCAGCGATGTGTCAATCCCATAGACTTCTTGGCATATTCATAATCCGAATCTCCCGGGGGGCACTCATCGAAAGCCATCATAATATCCGCACCAATCGTTCGCTCAATATCCATCACCTTTTCAGGAGTGAAGATATGTTTGCTGCCATCAATGTGCGAGCGGAATTCAGCACCTTCTTCCCGCAATTTGCGGATGCCGGACAAAGAAAATACCTGGAAACCACCACTATCTGTCAGCATAGGACGGTCAAAGCCGTTGAACTTGTGCAGTCCACCAGCTTTTTCTATTACATCCAGTCCCGGACGCAAATAAAGATGATAGGTATTACCTAATATAATCTGTGCTTTAATATCTTCTTTCAACTCAGGCAAATGTACACCTTTCACTGTTCCCAGTGTACCAACCGGCATGAAGATAGGTGTTTCAATCTGTCCGTGGTCGGTAGTTATCAGTCCGGCACGTGCATTAGTCTTGCTGTCTGTATATTGTAACTCAAATGTCATTCTTCTTTCTTTTCGGTCTTTTCTTTTTTAACAGTCAAATCAATGGCATCAGTCACCTTCTCGTTAGTCAGGGCTATGGCAAAAACTTCTCTTACATCTTTCACATAATGGAAGGTGAGTCCTTGCAGATAGATTTCCTGAATCTCATCTATATTCTTGCGATTTTCGTCGCTTAAGATAATTTCTTTGATACCTGCACGTTTGGCTGCTAATATTTTCTCCTTGATTCCACCTACAGGAAGTACTTTGCCACGAAGCGTAATTTCACCTGTCATGGCAAGGTTTGCTTTTACCTTCCGTTGGGTAAGGGCAGAAGCGAGAGAAGTAGCCATTGTGATACCAGCGGACGGACCGTCCTTCGGTATAGCACCTTCCGGCACATGTACATGGATATTCCAGTTTTCAAAGATATCTTCATCAAGATTCAGTAAAGAAGCATGTGCTTTAATGTATTCCAGTGCCAACATTGCTGACTCCTTCATTACATCTCCCAAGTTTCCGGTCAACGTTAAACGTCCGCCTTTTCCCCGGCTCAGACTGGTTTCTACAAATAATATCTCACCACCTACAGCAGTCCATGCCAAGCCTGTTACTACACCGGCATAGTCATTACCTTGATACTTATCGCGAGTATATTCCGGAGCACCTAGAAAATCATATAAGTCCGTCGGTTTGATTTCGGATTTTGCAAAATAGCCATCAGTGGCATATTGACGTGCTGACTTACGAAGAATCTTTCCGATTTTCTTTTCTAGTTCACGCACACCACTTTCACGGGTGTAGTTTTCGATAATAGCTTCCAGCGTATTCTTAGGAATCTTAATATCATTTTTCTTCATACCGTTGGCTTCCAATTCTTTCGGAAGCAAATGCCGGCGAGCTATTTCTATTTTCTCTTCTGTTATATATCCGCTTACTTCGATTAACTCCATACGGTCCAACAATGGACCCGGAATAGTATTCAGATTGTTAGCAGTAGCTATGAACATAACCTTGGATAAATCGAAATCCACATCAAGGAAGTTGTCATGGAAGGTTGTGTTTTGCTCCGGATCGAGTACTTCGAGAAGGGCAGAAGAGGGGTCTCCCTGACGGTCGGCACTTACTTTATCAATTTCATCCAATATAAAGACAGGGTTCGAAGAGCCTCCTTTTATCAAACTTTTGATAATACGTCCCGGCATTGCACCAATATATGTTTTACGATGTCCACGAATTTCTGCTTCATCATGAACACCACCCAAAGACATACGAATGTATTTCCGCTTTAATGCAGCGGCAATGGAACGTCCCAAAGATGTTTTACCAACTCCCGGAGGGCCGTAAAGACAAATAATAGGCGACTTCATATCCCCCTTGAGTTTTAATACGGCAAGGTGTTCTAATATTCTCTCTTTTACCTTTTCCAGACCATAGTGGTCTTTATTCAAAGTCTTTTCCGCATTTACCAGATTCAGGTTATCTGAAGTATAAATCCCCCAAGGTAAACTAAGCATTGTCTGCAAATAGTTCAACTGGATACTATAATCAGGAGACTGGGGATGAGTACGTTCCAACTTATCAAGTTCTTTCATGAACGTGTCTCTAATTTCAGCACTCCATTTTAAAGAATTAGCCTTTTTCCGCATCTCTTCTATTTCTTGCTCTTGGCCACCGCCACCTAATTCATCCTGAATGGTCTTGATTTGTTGTTGCAAGAAATATTCACGTTGCTGTTGGTCTATATCTTCCCGTGCACGCATTTGAATAGACTCCTTGATTTCGGCAAGTTGTACTTCACGGTTTAGCATTTCTAATAAACGGTAAGTACGTGCTCTCAAGGAATCAATACGCAGTAATTCTATTTTTTCATCTTTCTTCAAGGGGAGATTCGTGCAGATAAAGTCTACCAAAAACATCGGGTTAGTAATGTTCTTGATGGCAAATGCAGAATCTTGCGGAAACATATCCGAGGATTTCACATATCTTATAGTTAAATCCTTACATGCTTCCACTAATGCTTGAAACTCCTTATCTTTTTTATCAGGGATCTCTTCATTCAAAGTAACCACACGTCCTTTTAGATAAGGGGTAGTATTCACAATTTCACTAAGTTCCATACGTTTGGAACCTTGTAAAATAACAGTTGTAGTCTGATCGGGCATTTCTAATACACGAACTATTTTCGCAACTGTTCCAATCGTATGCAAATCTTCAAATTGGGGATCTTCTGTTTCCGCAACTTTCTGGCATACTACGGCTATATATGTATTTTTCTTTTCTGCTTCACGCACCAGTTTCAGGGAAGATTTTCTTCCTACAGATACAGGCATAAACACACCCGGAAATAATACCATATTTCGAAGAGGGAGTATGGGAAGGATTTCAGCTACTTCAATATCCATTAATTGTTCTTCATTTCCCTCAAAATCAGCAATTACAGAGAAAGCGTTTCCATTTCTATCTTCGATATCACTCAGGTAATCTCTTTTCTTCATTTCATTCTTTTTAGTTTATGTCATAATGACAGGCCGATAAAGCGCCTGCAAAGTTAAGCTATTTCTTCTTAATTAGAAGTTCTTCTCCCTTTAAAAAGACAAAAACAGTGCCAAATTTGCACTAGTTCTATCATCTTTGACTATTTTTGAGGCTTAATTAGAAATATATCTATGTCAAATACCTCTTTTACATTTAAACAATTTACAGTAAATCACGACAAGTGCGCTATGAAAGTAGGTACGGATGGTGTATTATTAGGAGCGTGGGCATCGGTAGCTAATGCCAAACATATACTCGATGTCGGTACCGGCACCGGATTGATAGCCTTACAGATAGCTCAACGTAATCAAAAAGCAGCGATAACCGCTATTGAAATAGATCCTTCGGCTGCCGCACAAGCCAAAGAGAATGTACAATGCTCTCCATGGGCAGATAGAATAGATGTTATCTGTAGTGATTTTCGAAGTTTTCAGTCAAAAATTAAATTTGATCTGATTGTTTCCAATCCTCCATATTTTATAGATGCTTTAAATTGTCCGAACGAACAGCGTAACATAGCACGACATACAGGAGGATTAAATTATGATTTGTTATTCCATCATGCAGCGCATTTACTAGAAGAGGAGGGGGGCGTGAGTGTTATTATTCCGGTCGAAGCCGAAAGAGCAGTCATAGACGCAGCTTGGGATAATAAACTTTTTCCTTCAAACTGTATGCGAATTTTCACTAAACCCGGCAAACCATGTCGGCGAGTGTTGTTTACGTTTAGATTTCAATATAAAGAATACATCGAAGAAAGCCTTTGTATTGAAGTAGAACGTAACAATTATACCCCTGAATATATTGCTCTGACCAAAGATTTTTACTTGAAAATGTAAGAATCACATGAAGTGTAAATAATAATATCAATGCGTGTTTACGTAAAATAACACATGTTACAGCTCTCGTAAAATCCTCAAAAAATGTAAAAAGGTTTTGTTCCTTAGGTTTAGGCTTGTAATTTTGGGATATCAACTAAAATTATAAAGCAATATGAAAAAATTAATCTTATCTCTCGCACTTTGTTGTGCAGCTACTAATTTCTTTGCGCAGAATGCTGATCCTGCACAGTTAGTGAACGATGGAAAAGCTGCACTTGAAGCTAAAAATTACCAGGAAGCATTTACTAAATTCAGTACTTATTTGACACAAACCAACAATCAGGATTCTGTTATAGCATTCAATTGTGGTGTTTGTGCCGATAAGATTAAAAAACCGGCAGAAGCATTGAAGTATTTTGATATTGCCGTTCAAAAGAAATACAATTTAGCTAACGCTTATATCGGCAAGGCTGGTGCATTGAAAGATCTAAAGAAAAATGATGAATATGTAGCTACTTTGAAAGAAGGGTTGGAAGCTAACCCCGACAATAAAACATTGACTAAACTGTATGCTACTTATTATGTAAATGAAGGAATCATGGCACAAAAAGCCAAAAAGATTGAGGCTGCAGAAGATGCTTACAAACAAGCAATAGCCATTCAGCCTGATAATCTCAATGCACTCAATAGTCTAGGTTCATTGTACTACAGTCAAGGTGCTACTACATTAAAGACCGATGCGGAAAAAGCTAAAGTTGAATTTAAAGAAGCTAAAGGGTATTTAGAAAAACTGATCCCATTACTTTCGGCAGATAAACCGGCACAAAAGAAAATGATGGATAATGCAAAGACAATGCTCAACTTTATAGATTCTCAGTTGCAATAAGAAAATTTTAAGTTATAATAAAAAAAGAGAGCAGGTATTGCAATGATACCTGCTCTCTTTTTTTATAAATTACTTAGTCTTTTTCAAAACCATAGCTGTGCGTGCGGGAACATAGAGTTTCAGCCACTCTTTCTTTTCCTTTGCATATAGCGGGTCGAAGATAGTAAAGTGTTTAATTGTATCATCCGTTAGTCCTTGGCCACCATATTCAGGATTATCCGTATTCAGAATTACTTCGTAAGAACCAGCTGGAACCAGGAAACCGTAATCAGTAAACGATTGTTTCGGATTAAAATTGAATACAAAGATTAAATCCTTTCGCATGTACACCAGTATCTGATCTCCGTCATTATGCCAGATTTCCTGAACCGGTGTATCTTGGAAGTTCTTTATACTTTTCACAACACCCAACATGGCAGTATCAAAATCTCCCATATAATGGTACGTCAGATTCTTTTTATCCACCAAGTCCCATTGACGGCGAGCATATTTACAAGACCATCCATTACCTTCACGTGGGAAGTCAATCCATTCAGGATGCCCGAATTCATTACCCATGAAGTTAAGATAACCACCGTTTATTGTACTGACCGTCAATAGACGTATCATCTTATGAAGAGCAATACCACGGTTTACAGTGTAATTCTCATCTCCCTTTTGCATGTGCCAATACATATCGGCATCAATCAGACGGAAAATAATTGTTTTATCACCCACCAAGGCCTGATCATGGCTTTCAGTATAAGAGATTGTTTTTTCGTCTTTACGGCGATTGATTACTTCCCAGAACATGCTGGATGGTTTCCAATCTTCATCTATCTTTTCCTTAATAGTTTTAATCCAGTAATCAGGAATATTCATAGCCATGCGGTAATCAAATCCATAACCTCCTTCTTCGTATTTGGCAGCCAGACCTGGCATACCGGAAACTTCTTCAGCTATAGTGATAGCTTTGGCATTCACTTGATGGATTAGACGGTTGGCTAGTGTCAGGTAGCAGATAGCGTTATCATCCTGATGTCCGTTGAAATAATCTCCATAGTTACAGAATGCTTCTCCCAAACCATGGCTGAAATACAACATTGATGTTACTCCATCGAAGCGGAAACCATCGAAATGGTATTCTTCCAACCAATATTTACAATTGGATAACAAGAAATGAATTACTTCATTTTTTCCATAGTCAAAGCAGAGTGAATCCCATGCCGGATGTTCACGACGTTCACCTGGATAGAAATATTGGTTCGGATCACCTGCAAAGTTACCCAATCCTTCTACTTCATTCTTTACTGCATGCGAATGAACGATGTCCATAATAACGGCAATTCCCATTTCGTGTGCAGTATCGATCAATTCTTTCAGTTCTTCCGGAGTACCAAAGCGTGAAGAAGCGGCAAAGAAACTGGAAACATGATATCCGAAGCTACCATAATAAGGGTGCTCCTGAATAGCCATAATTTGTATGCAGTTATATCCGTCATTGGCAATACGTGGCAGAATTTTCTCCTGAAACTCTTTATAACTGCCTACTTTTTCTTCTTGCTGAGCCATACCGATATGGCATTCGTAGATCAGTAAAGGATCAGTAGACGGTTTAAAGGCATGTTTTTTTATTTTATACGGTTTATCCGGTGACCAAACTTGTGCACTGAAAATCTTGGTTTGTTCATCTTGCACTACGCGTGTTGCCCATGCTGGAATACGTTCACCTTGGCCGCCTTCCCAGTGTACCATTAGTTTATACAAATCACCGTGGTTAATGGCATCCACTGGCAGTTTTATTTCCCAGTTACCATTTGCTTTGCGTTTCAGGCTGTATTTCTTTTCTTCTTTCCAGTCGTTGAACGTTCCAATTAAATAGATCTGAGTTGCATTAGGCGCCCATTCACGAAAGATCCAACCGTCGTTAGTGCGGTGCAGTCCAAAGTATAGATAACCGGATGCAAAATCCGAAAGCGTTTGTTTACCTTTATTGGTTAACTCGGCTTCTTTTTCTATGGCATGTTGATGACGCCCATTGATGGCATCAGAATATGGCTCTAGCCACGGGTCATTTTTAATCAATTTCAATGTTTCCATAGGGTTAAATATGAGTTACGAGTTTATATTAGGCTTTAACTTTCACGATTACTTTCTTTACGCCATCGGGAGTAATTCCTGGAGCATGTCCGTCTTGAGGAAAGAATATTGCAAACATTCCGGGTTTTACGGCGACATAATTTTCGGCTAATCCTTCATAGAAAGTAATATCTTTTTCTGCATTGTAGGGGGCGTCAGCGGGGACGCAGTCTTTGGCAGGCATATAACCCATGATTTCCGTACCGGTAAGAGGAACTTGAATATCGATGAAATCAATATGAGTTTCAAGTTTTGCTTCTTCCTTAGTCTTCGGATGGGTCTGTGCTACATTTACATATAAATCTTTGCTAATAAGCTCTATTTTGCCAATTTCCAATGCATTTAAGTCGTTTGATTTCAAAAAATCAATACCTTGAGCTAACAAGGGATTTAATGAAGCATATTTTTCTAAATTTTCAAGTTTGTCTATAACCATAATTCAAATGTTTTAAGTTGATATATAGGTAATTATTCAAATTCGTCGATAGTATAATTAACGAAATCAGAGAAGCGCTTCATTTGCTTGAAGATTTCGTCAGTACGATCCAAGAAATCAGCAGCAAGGAAAAAGCTGTCAGGCTGGTTGCAGCAGACGGTGTATTCTTTGCATTGCAAGTATTTCAAATAGGGATAATCTTTTGGAAAACCTTTCGGAGCAGTCTTCAGGAAGTTTTCTCCTATAACAGGAAAATATTGATTGAAATTCTTATCTTCTACAATTTCCCGGAATTCGTCCATATTATCAAATACTGCTTGACGCAATGCTTTAAGCAATGGAGGAGGAGGGCAGTAGCTTCCACCAGCCAGGAGGCAGTTGTCAGGCTGTATGTGGACGTAATAGCCACAGTGGTCTGATTTTTTCCCTTTAGCATTAATATAACCTCCAAAATGGTTTTTGTAAGGCGTCTTGTCTTCGCTGAAACGTGTATCACGATAGATGCGGTAAGTACAATCTTTAGCTTGTACTCCTCGAATACTTTCATCAAATAGAGAGATACGGGAAATGAGTACTGTGAGCAAGTTTTCGAACTCATTACGGGCTATTTCATATTGTTCCCGATGGGCATTGAACCATTCACGGTTGTTATTTGCGGATAGTTCTTTTAAAAATTGAAAAATAACAGGGATATTCATATTGTATTCTTTCCTTATTATCTGCCAAATTTACGGATTATTTTCTAACATACGACAAAGAAAGGTAAAAAAAAGCATCGGCTCTGGTAAACCGATGCTCCTTACACATTTATCAATCAAACAGACGCTTCTGTTTTTTGATGTACTTACTTATCACAAGCGGGTACGTCTCCTTTAATTAATCTTATATCTAATACTATGAAAAACACATATAGTTAACACACCAAATCTACATTTTGTTCGATAGAGTATGTGTAGATTTTGCAAATATTATATCTTTGCACTAAAATATAGAACTTATGGCTGAGTATAAATATGATGAAGAAAGCGTTAACACGCTGATAGAGTGGGCAAAAACGACTACTTTTCCTAAAACAGTAAAATTGAGTGAAGCAGAAAATATTTTTGATGTAAAGAGATATGTGCAGGCTAATTTGAGTGATATCGCTGCACATTATCCGGATGCTTTTTACAATCCGTCTATAACCAGGTTATATCAGTTGAAAGAAAAACTGGAAGAATAGCAATAATTGCCGGTTTTTACACACCTAAGTGCGTAGGCTTACGCATATAAGTGTATCGCCTTACACATATAAGTGCGTTGCCTTGCATTGATAAGAGTGAAAAATTACGGGATGAACTTACCTATGTCTATTTCGGTAAGTTCATCCCGTAAAATTGTATAATGCGTTAAAAATATTAAGGACTGCGCTATAGTTTTATTTTCAATATTTTCCCGCTACATCCCTCAACAGATACATCCGTTGCTTTATAGGGCAACAAACTAATCTTCTCCTCTTTTTTACTAAGCAAGTCTACAGCTTTATATTGATCCATCTGTGGTATTTGTAGAAAGTCAAAAGCATGCGAAGGTATGTTGATAGCCAAATCCACTGAAACATGATCGAAGTTTACTACGAATAACAACAGATCTTTTTCGAACTTGCGTATGAAAGCGTATTGTTTATGCTCATTGAAGCGCCACCCGTTAAGATTAGCATACATCAAATCAAAAAATGCACCTTGGGAGATTACCTTTTCTTCATTACATAACGTTAATATCCGCTGATAAATGCTGTGCAGATGTTTTTGGTCTTCAGTCAACATCTTGCCATCGAATTTACCACCATTACGCCAACGACGAATGGTATCTACACTCCAATAATCAAAGATAGTTGTACGACCATCTCTACCACTGAATCCTTCACTATCCATGCCTAATTCTCCGAATTCCTGTCCGAAGTATACCATCATCGGATTCGTATTTATGCAAGCCGAAACGATAAGTGCCGGAATTGCTTTGCGTGGATTGCTGGCAAAAAAGTCAGAAGCTATACGTTGTTCATCATGATTTTCGAGGAAGTTCAGCATTCGTTTTTCCATTCCGCCCAGGCTTTGCCAAGAATGAGTGATGGCGGTTGCCGATTCCCCTCCACAAACGATGTTGCGAAGTGTATCATACAATCCTACTTTATCATATAAATAGTCGAATTTACCACGTAGCAAGTAGTTATTATATTCCTTCGGATTATAAACTTCAGCAATAAAGAGTAGGGAAGGATATTGAGCCTTTACTTGTGGAATAACCCATTCCCAAAACTCAACAGGCACCATTTCTGCCATATCACAACGGAATCCGTCAATATCCTTTCCTGCCCAAAACATTAAAATGTCTAACATCTTAGCCCAAGTATCAGGAATCGGATTGAAGTGGCGGGTACCGCCATTCTGATAATCGACACCATAATTCAGCTTTACGGTTTCATACCAATCGTTGATATTAGGATAGGCATCAAAACGATTGTTGCCGGTTGCTTTGGCAGGAAACTCCTTATAAGGTTCGGCAGCTGCACCTTTCATGTCAAATTGTCCGTGCAACTCAGCTTGGGGGATATAATAGAAATTATTGTAAGGACTGAAAGCATAGTTTGTATCGTCATTAGCTCCTAATTGAGAAGTTCCATCGGGTTGTGCGTCCGAGTGATACTGACGAGCTACGTGGTTAGGTACAAAGTCGATGATAACTTTCAAGTTACTACGGTGAGTACGTTGCACCAGCTGTTCGAATTCTTTCATTCGTTCCGGAACATCCTTAGCTAAATCGGGATCTACATCGTAGTAATCCTTGATAGCATACGGCGATCCGGCCTTTCCTTTCACGATTGCAGGATGATCGGGACGGATGTTGTAACGACGGTAATCGGTTTGTGTGGCGTGTTCAATAATGCCTGTATACCAGATATGGGTAGCGCCTAGCTTCTTTATCTCATTCAAAGCTTTGGTTGTAAAGTCTGCCATTTTACCGCATCCGTTTTCTGTGATGCTGCCATTATTGATGCAGTGATTATTGTCATTCCCAAATAATCGGGTAAATACTTGGTAAATAATCAATTTGTTATCTTCATTCATTTCATTAATATTTAGAGAATGGTTATTTAAGTTCTTCTTTCCAGATATTTCCTTTGTCAACTAACAAGCCTTCTAATATATCATTAGCAGTATTATATCCTTGCATGAATATTTCTTCCGCTTTTTCTAACTCCGTATTGCTGTAGCCATCCAAATTATAGGGTTCTATCAGCAAGTCAGCCTTTTCACGTTCAGGAAATGAATTGGAGCGGAACATAAAGTTATAAGAGCGTAAGGCGATGCTGACAATGTTCATTTTATATTCAGGAGCCATAAGCGGACTGACATTGACCGCCACTACTTTTCCACAAATACGCCGGATGGTAGAAACCGGTAAATTCATCAGAAGTCCACCGTCAACATAATGAGTACCTTCTATTTTTACCGGAGCAAACAACACAGGCATACAACATGAGGCAGCTACACGTTCAGCAATGTTTCCCTTGTGGAAATGTGCCAAACGACCGTGGTCTAGATCTGTTGCAGTAATGATAAGAGGTATCTGTAGGTCTTCTAACTTTTTGGCTTTCAAATTGCTTTTCAAGAAGTCGACAAATTCACCTAATTCAAATAAACCTACCTTGGGAATCACCATCTTGGTTAAATCTTGAAATTTATGTCCGCGAAAGAAGTCCAGTACTTTGTGTGGTTCGTTTCCATCTGCATAAAACACTCCTGCCAGAGCACCCGCACTGACACCGGAAAGTATGTCTGGTTTAATATCATGCTCCAGTAAAGCTTGCATTGCACCTAAATGGGCAAATCCTTTAATAAAACCACCGCTTAAAGCAAAACCTACCGGATATTTTTTAGTAAACCAATTGTTTGTAGTTACCTCCATGTTAAAAATACACTCTATTGTTCGGCACGAATTTAGTTATTTTATTGAAGGGAGAATGAAAATATAAGAAAAATGTTCAAAGACTGATAGAAAAAGATGGGCATGTAATTCGTTTACATGCCCATTCTATATATATAATGATAAAAAAATGTCTATATTTAGAAACCAAAATCATCAACTTTTATCTTTTCCTGTTCCTTTTCTACAAATGGATGTGCTTCTTGTTGTACCTTATGTCCCTCTATATGCACTGCACGGAAGGGGCGGGATGGACAAATATACTCACAGCCACCGCAACCTACACAAATATCAGTATTTACATGTGGAATAGTAAGACCATCTTTATAAGGAACCATAGACAATGCTTGGGTAGGACAATGCTCCGAGCATGCACCGCAACTGGTGCCGTCGGTATACACAATGCAATTCTCTATAATGAATACCACTTGTCCTATTTGTGTCAGATGCTTTTGCTCTACAGTTAAAGGCTTAATAGCTCCATTCGGACAAACCTCACCGCAAACAGTACACCCAAAGTTACAGAAACCTTTTTCGAAAGATACGGTAGGCTGCATGATGCCTTGCAGGCCATATTCCATAAATGATGGCTTTAATACATGTGAAGGACATTTACTTACACATAAATGACATGATGTACAGTTTGCCTGGAAATGTGCCAGACTGATAGAACCCGGAGGAGTTATCGGAGTTTGGCGTTTATCACTTTTTTGTCCGGCGGCTGTGGCTATTGCAGCTTTAGTTTGTGCCATTACTTCTGTGGCGGCACTTGCAGTGGTTAGTCCGGCAATTAAAAAACGACGTTTTGATGTATCCGATGCTGAAGCTTTCTCATCTGTATGTTTCTTTAATGCAGCAGATGGTAATGAGTATACCAAAGCTTTTTCCTTGCAACTGCCCAGACAATCAAAGCAATCCACACAACGGGAATAGTCTATTCGTTGGTTCTTACTATCAATGCAAGAAGCCTTACATTTTGTACCGCAAATCATACAATGCGTACATTTATTCTCGTCAATGCGTATTTTAAAAAAGGAATAACGGCTTAAAAATCCCAATAACGTACCTACCGGACACATGGTATTACACCATGTACGCCCATGTTTCCAAGCAAGAAAGCCTATAAGCAGAAAAGTTACCAATCCAATTATAAAAGAAGAGATGCTAAGCAGAGAGGCATCTACCTGATAGAATGTATAATTGTCGAAACGGGAAACAATGGATTCCAACAAATTGTTTCCCGACATATATACCGGCTTAAATACATTGGTTACCATACGTCCAAAAGCACTATAAGGATCTAAAAAACCAAGTAGTGCTGTAAATCCGCATAAAAAGGTAAGGATCGTAACTGCCAAAACCGTCCATCTTAGAATATTTTTGGCAGGAGAGTAACGAAAACGCTTTTTCTTTTTTGCCGTTCTCTTGGAAATCCAGTTCACTAAATCCTGAAAGACTCCCATAGGGCAGATCACAGAGCAGTAAATACGACCAAATATCAATGTAATGGCAATCAATGCAACCAATATAAAAATACTGAGCGACATTAATGCAGGCACAAATTGGATATGTGCTAATACATGAAATTTATTAGGTAGTATTTCTGCAAAATCCAGAAAGTAAAAGGTTATCAATCCGAATAATAAGACAGATAATACTATTCTTGTTTTTCTCAACATGAGTCTGTTTTATTTTGAAAATAGGTTGTTCTAGATCTTAATGCGCTTGATATTCAATTTATCCAAATCCATCGTTCCTATTCTCAGCGCTTCCCCGTTTGCGAGATGTCCTACAGCATCGAGGGGCATTTCACGTACTTGATTAAAGAATTTGGCAGCCGCCGTATCCACAGCAACAATATCTTGTGAGATGAAAAGTCCTTTGGTCAGAACAACATCCGATGCCGAACGTCCTTGCGGGCCGTTGGTCTTCATGATGCGATAAGCATCTACGACGTTAAGTACGGCTTTCTTCTGAAGTGTACAAATGTCGGCGATGCACTGCTGTAAGTCATTCTGATGGAAGAATCCCCGATCCCACACAATACCCATGTGATTTTTCATGGAGATTGTCAACTGGGCACCTCCATGATTTTTGAGAATAGGAACATTGATCCATACATCACAATTCAAGATGGCTTCATGAATCTTGGCACTCTTCAATTTCTTACCTTGAGGCAAAGAAACATTCCGGTAGTAGCTTTCCAAATGGGCAGGCATTACTTTAGCACCGGCGGCTTTAGCAGCAGCTTCAATGCCACTAGTTTTATAACACTTCTGCCAATCGTCACAAGTATGGTCGAAAACAGTAACTTCTTTAGCACCGGCGGCAAAGCATTGTTTTACAATTTCTGTGATGAGTTTGGGATTTGTATTTCCTGCCAGTTCAGGGGATTTATCCCAGCCGATATTAGGCTTAACCACAACCTTTTGTCCGGGTTTGATAAAGTTCTTCATTCCGCCCATTTCTGCAATACCACGTCGGAACATTGCTTCCGGTTCGCCACCCATTACAGCTACAAGGTCTACTTTATTACCCCCTGCATTGGTAAAAGTCTGTGCCAATACATCCATGGCTTCCGAACTCTGCACCGTCATAACAGCTCCGGTTACTGCGAGTGTCTTTAGAAAATCTCTTCTGTCCATAAGGTTAACTTTAAGTTTTAAATCGTTTCTTAGATCTTAGCAATCGCTTTCAATAAAGCATATCCGCCGAACCATTGAATCAGCATACCGGGGATACCCATGCGGAAATCTTGTACGGCAAGTAAGAGGTTACCGGTTAACGCCCATTCAAAGGCAGTACCTACAACCTGATAAGCAAGAACAACACCTAGTAATGCCAATAAAGATACACTTTTGGCATAGCGGGCAGCAAGTGCAGCAGCTCCTGCCAATAAGCCTGATTTAATCAAAATAGCCGGTAATACGGCAGCAGCAGGCATAGCGAAAAGCAGATGATTGATAACAGGAGATAATATAGCGGTCAGCAGACCAACCCGGAAACCATATTTATAAGCAGCTATCAAAGTGAAAAAGTAAATAGGAAGTAGTGTAGGACCACCGGCGGGAACCAAATGGCAGATTTGTGGTAAAGCAATGTTTCCTACAACAAATAAAAGAGCGAATAAATAGGTCTTTACATTTCCGAAAGACAAGGAGTAAAGTTTAGCGGATGTTTCCATTTGTATAATATTAAAAGTGAATTGATAAATCTATTTAAAGTATGACTATTAAAATGGGAAAAGGTTTAAATCTTAACCAAATCATATTCCATAGTTCCTATTCCCAACTTCTCTGCATGGCGTAATCCGGCCAGCCAATCTGTGTCGGGGTGCATGATATGGAATTTGTCACAACCACATAAGTCATCATGCTCATGTTCCTTGAAAAGTACATTGCTGCTATGCAGTATCGGTGCTTGGGTGACCATATCCGCGCAAGCTTTATCCAAGGCCACAGGATCTGCCGAAGCTAATATCCCTAAATCCGGAATAATAGCTGCATCATTATGGTTCCAACAATCGCATTCAGGTGAAACATTCATGATAAAACTGATATGGAAATGAGGCTTATCTTTCAATACAGCGAGCGTATATTCTGCGATTTTATAATTCAGACGCTCTGAGGTGTCCCAATCTGCCACTACGGCAGCATCATGCTGGCAAAGGGCTACACACTGGCCGCAACCTACACATTTTACGTAATCTATTTCGGCTTTGCGTTGAACATTCAGGTGAATAGCATCATGGGCACAATTTTTTACGCAGATGTTGCAACCTATGCAATTCTCTTCGGCTATTTTGGGTTGGGAGGAAGCATGAAGTTCCAGTTTACCACCTACACTGGCGCATCCCATTCCCAGGTTTTTCAGAGCTCCACCAAAGCCCGCTTGCTCGTGACCTTTAAAGTGGTTCATGCTGATGATGATATCTGCATCTGCAATAGCTGTACCGATTTTAGGAGCTGGACAATATTCACCATCTATAGGTATCTCCCGATAGTCCGTACCTTTCAGTCCATCGCCTATAATAACCTGGCACTGGGCGGATATTGGATTGAATCCATTCTCCATTGCACTTTGCAAATGATCTACTGCATTGGAACGACGACCGGAATATAGGGTATTACAGTCAGTCAAGAAGGGTCTTGCACCTAGTCCGCGAAGCAGATTGGCCATACGTGCGGCATAGTTTGGGCGGATATATGCCAGATTACCCGGTTCTCCAAAATGTATTTTTATGGCTACGAAATTATCTTTCAAAGGGAGTTGCTCAATACCGGCCCGTTTTAATAGACGTTCCATTTTATCTAAAAGATTAGAGGTAGGAGAGGTACGCAAATCAGAGTAGTATACTTTTGCTTTTTCCATGTTTATACCTATTAATAGTGATTGTTCCTGCAAAAATAATAGATAAAATTAAATAATTGTAGGTATATGGATAAAAAAAGTAGGGATATCCCTTTTGATTAATAGGGTAAAAGAAGGGAACTGTTTCACTTCTCCGTTTATCTTTGCAGTAAACTATAAAACTAAATTAAGATGGACATTATTAGACGAACTATTATTTGGTTGGTGCTTGCTATAGGATTAACAAGTTGTTCCGGCTTATTTTATGATCTGAAATCAGATGTGTTGCAAAACATCCAGAAAGGAATGAGCAAGCAAGAAGTGAGTAAATTATTAGGTGAGCCGCAATACCGGCGCTTTGACCGTGATTTTGATGAATGGGAGTATTCTAAGTGTATATCCGGAAATGGGTATACTACGATTATTGTTAGTTTTGAGGATGGCAAGGTAGTTGGTATGGATTCCTTTGCAACCTATGATAACCGTCCGGTTCAATCTGTAACAGTTGCTCCTAATGAAGTAGTAGTTTCTCCACCGCACACTATTTATACGAAAGGAATGCCAGAAGTAGAATTTCAGGGTTTCTATGACAAGGTAAAATCACGTCCATTCAAAGACGATCAATTTGAGCTGATGGAAATAGGGGCAAATAACCGATTAAGTTGTAATCAATGTGCACGTTTGATGTCAATCTATCCTTTTGATGACGACAAAATGAGGGTACTTAAGTTATTTGCTCCCCGTATTGCTGATCGGGAAAACTATGAAGAGATTCTGAACGTCCTGGATTCCTTATTCAAGAGAGATGATGCCAAGAAGTTATTAAGAATAAAGAACTAAAACATTAAATGTTGTAGTACTAACCAACCTTTTCTATTTCAGAATGTTTCTTTGTGATTCATTCTAAAAACAGTATAGGTATGCTAACAACAATCTCTTTATTTTTCATTTGTTCGGGTATTGTAATATCCTTTATAATTGCCAATGATTTGACAAAGCATAAGCAATCTATGAAGATTATGAATGTGGTATGGGTATTAACCGGACTGTGGGCCAACTATTTGGCTCTTTGGGCTTATTTTAAGTTTGGAAGAGAATATGGCATGATGATGCAAGATGATGATAAAGAGATGAAAATGACGCCCGGTATGAAAATGGATGCGATGGATATGCCAATGAATATGACAATGGGCGATATGAGCCGCCCTCATTGGCAGTCTATTGCATTGTCTGCTTTACATTGCGGTGCGGGCTGTACACTGGCGGATATTATTGGAGAATGGTTTACTCACTATTACCCTATTAGCATTGGTGGTAGCTTGCTCATAGGTAGCTGGGTGTTCGATTTTATTTTAGCATTGATTATCGGAGTATATTTCCAGTTTTATGCAATCCGCGAGATGGAAAAGATATCTGTATCCGCAGGTCTTACCCGTGCCTTCAAGGCGGATTTCTTTTCTTTGACTTCCTGGCAGGTAGGTATGTACGGATGGATGGCGATTACTTATTTCGTTCTGTTTAAAGATGCCCCATTAGCTAAAGATTCTTGGAATTTCTGGTTTATGATGCAAGTTGCTATGCTTATCGGTTTTGTTTGTGCCTACCCAATGAATGCATTGCTCATTAAGTTAGGAGTAAAGAAGGGCATGTAACATTATTCCTATTTTGATAGAGGGAAGTGCCACAAAGGACCATTTCCATGTCCTATTTGCAGATCTTTACCATTACTAATGGCAGTGCTTATATAGGCTTTTGACTGACTAACAGCTACTTCTAGACTTTTATTACATGCCAAATAAGTGGCAATAGCAGATGAAAGTGTGCAACCGGTACCATGCAGGTTATGGCTATCTATCTTAGAATGAGTATACACGG